>NZ_QGKM01000005.1:121880-178978 GCF_003172875.1 Leucothrix pacifica
CTAACTGGCTAACTGGCTAATAGTTTAATAACGCGCAAAAAAAAGGGAAGCTGATAGCTCCCCTTTTTTATGTACCTAGCAATACGACGAATTAAGCACGCGATGCACGCTTTCGCTCATTCTCTGTCAGCAAACGCTTACGGATACGGATACTCTCTGGCGTTACCTCAACCAACTCATCATCATCGATAAACTCGAGCGCCTGTTCAAGTGTCATACGAATCGGACGAACCAAAATCAGGTTTTCATCAGTACCTGCCGCACGAATATTTGTCAGCTGCTTCGCTTTAGTCGGGTTAACTACCAAGTCACTGTTGCGGCTATGAATACCTAGCACCATGCCTTCATACACCTCTTCAGCGTGACCTAAGAACAACTTTCCGCGCTCCTGAAGATTGAACAGCGCGTAAGACAATGCCTTACCAGCAGCCATCGAAATCAACACACCGTTGTTACGCTGACCAATCTTCTCATTGCGGTAAGGACCGTAATGATCAAATGTGTGATACAGCAAACCAGTACCAGACGTGATCGTCATAAACTCAGTCTGGAAACCAATCAAACCACGAGACGGGATGATGTACTCAAGACGCAAACGCCCTTTTCCGTCCGGAACCATGTTCTTAAGATCACCGCGACGCTCACCCAACTTCTCCATAACAGAACCTTGGTGCTGCTCTTCAACATCAACAGTCAGCGCTTCATATGGCTCTTCACGGTCATCACCTTCACCACGTACTACTACTTCCGGGCGAGACACTGCCAACTCAAAGCCTTCACGACGCATTGTCTCGATAAGGATACCCAAGTGCAATTCACCACGACCTGATACACGGAACTTATCCGGATCATCTGTCTGCTCAACACGCAATGCGACATTATGGAGTAACTCTTCCTGCAAGCGGTCGTTGATGTTACGTGACGTAACATACTTACCTTCTTTACCTGCAAATGGAGAATCATTCACACCAAAGGTCATACTGACCGTTGGCTCATCGACTGACAAAGGTGGTAACGCTTCAACATGCTCAGGGTCACAAAGCGTGTCTGAGATGTTCAGTTTATCCATTCCCGTAAAGGCAATGATGTCACCCGCCTGCGCGACATCCACCTCAACGCGATCCAGACCATTAAAACCAAGTGGTTGAAGGACACGACCATTTCTGACCTTGCCTTCCATATCGATAACTTTAACAACAGTATTTTTAGCAACTTTACCCTTCTTGATACGACCGATACCGATCAAACCAACATAAGAGTTATAGTCTAGTGAACTAACCTGCAGCTGGAATGGCGCATCAGGATCAACATCCGGGTGCGATACATTATCAACAATAGCCTGAAACAATGGCGTCATGTCACCATCACTGACATCGGCTTCCAGACCTGCAAAACCATTCAATGCTGAAGCGTAAACAACCGGGAAGTCTAGCTGCTCATCAGTAGCACCCAGGTTGTCAAACAATTCAAACGTCTGATCTAGTACCCAGTCAGGGCGTGCGCCGGGACGGTCAATCTTGTTGATAACAACAATCGGCTTGAACCCCATTGCAAATGCTTTAGATGTAACGAAGCGAGTCTGAGGCATTGGTCCGTCAACGGCGTCTACCAGAAGCAATACAGAATCAACCATCGACAATACACGCTCTACTTCTCCACCGAAGTCGGCGTGTCCCGGTGTATCAACGATATTAATTCGGTAGTCATTCCAGCGAAGGGCGGTGTTCTTAGAGAGAATCGTGATACCACGCTCTTTCTCAAGATCATTCGAGTCCATCATACGCTCAACAACTTCTGCGCGATCGCCCAAAGTACCTGACTGCTGCAGCAGCTTGTCTACCAGCGTGGTTTTACCATGATCAACGTGCGCGATGATGGCAATATTACGTAAATTCTCAATCACAACTTTTTTCTCAAACAAGAATAATAGGCGCGGATTATACGCACACTGCGTGCGGACTACACCATTAATATTTCAGGAAAAACAGAAGATTGACGTTTTAACGAGAGCAATTTTCATAAATTCGCGCATTACGGATATGTTCGCGGCATGCACTCACATGTTTCTGCATATTAAGATTACATTTAAATAATGAAAATAATGAACCTGCAGACATACCCATAACTACTAACCACAGCCAAGAAAGATCAGGAAAAACCAAAGGTACAACCAAAGACAAGACAAAACCGACTACTAAACGAACTCTCCACAGGAAAATCCTCTTCCTCAAAGCCTCTTCCCAGTCTGCCGTGAACTCCGCCAGGCGCTCTTCTAACTCGTCTATGTAACTTGAATTCATAATAAATCTATGGTTATATTTCAGTAGGTCGGGGTGGCGATACCTTCTGTTTAGCCAAAGATGAAAACAGTTTCACAACATTCAGAAACCAGTTTTCACATGATTCTGCTCCAAAAGTGATCACAGCTTTTGCGGCTAAAACAGATAAGGAAAATCTCTGTAAAAAGAGAGATAATAATTACAAGCACAAGACACCTTATACTTTAAACGTAAGCAGAACTCAGTAGGGACTTGAATGCAAAGGCTTGATTTTTCTGACGCACGGCACTTGGTTGCCAGATCGGCGCTTGGACAAGAATGGGATATCGTAGACCATCTCAAAGGCCGGTCACGTGCCGACGCTGTCAATATACTTCTTAGTCGCAAAGAAAATAAAACACCCGCTCTACCCGCCATGACGCCGTGGAACAACATCATGAAGATGAGTACCCACAGTCACAAAGGTAAGCGTGATGCCCGCATGCAAATGGGCAGAGAATCAGTCAGGCTCAAACAATGGTGGATGCACCATTTGCTAACGACAAAAGCGCCTGTACAAGAACGCATGACCATCTTCTGGCACAATCACTTCACCTCCTCCTTCGAAAAAGTCCAACAACCCAAAATCATGTACATGCAGAATCAATTGCTGCGTGAAAATGCGCTTGGCAATTTTGCAGTGATGTTACGGAAGATTTCACGTGATCCTGCGATGTTGGTCTATCTGGATGGTTCCCTGAATAAGAAAGGCAAGCCAAATGAAAACTTTGCCCGTGAACTTTTAGAGTTATTCACACTGGGACGCGGACACTATTCAGAAGCAGACGTCAAAGCAGCAGCAATTGCATTCACTGGTTGGGGGGCTGACAGACACCAAGGCAAATTCGTTTACAACCCGGCAGAGAATGAAGGCAAGCGCGTTAAGTTCCTGAATCAATGGGTGCAAACCGGTGATCAGGTCATCGATGTCCTGTTAAAGCAGCACAGAACTGCAGAGCATATCGCTGAAAAATTCTGGCACGAATTCGTGAGCTATCACCGCCCACCCGCTGGCGTTATCCGTAGATGGGGCAATGTATTTCGTGCTTCGAACTATCAGATTACCACTCTATTTAAAGAAGTACTCAATAGTAATGAATTCTGGGATGCTCGTTACCGCGGCAACCTGATTAAATCACCGGTTGATTTAGTGATCGGAACACTAAGAGCTCTTCCATACCCAAGACCGGCTGTTGATGAACTGGTTCGCACAAGCCAACTATTAGGACAAGACTTACTTGACCCACCCAGTGTAAAAGGATGGACAGGTGGTAAACAGTGGATAGATACCCAAACACTGCTGGTCAGAACCTCATTATTGAACCGTCTGACCCGTCACACTAAAGCATCTGCGCATGTAGAAAAGAAACTTCCAAACACCAAGGATGGAGAAGAAGTCGTGAACTGGCTACTTCCTCGCAAACCATCACTATCGCTTCCGACCACTCCGGGGAAGCTACGATTGGTTAAGGCACTCGTTCTAGACCCTACCTATCAGTTGAAATAGTGAAAATGCATACGTTACACAAGGATACTCCCCTATTATGAATCGCCGTGAATTCATGCAATACGCCAGCTTGGCACCACTAGCTGGCTCGATACCGACTGTCTTTGCAAATGACAGCAGCCAAGCAAGCAAACTCAGTAAATCACTTCAGAGACCTGACCGCATCGTCCTAATGGTCGAGCTGAAAGGTGGTAACGATGGTCTTAACACCCTCGTTCCATTTGAAGATGAGCTTTACCACAACGCCAGACCCAATATTGCGATCAAAAATGCCATTCCTCTGAAAGGCGATATGGGCATTAACCCTTATCTGAAATCGCTGCTCAATCTTTGGAAAGAAGGCGATATGGCGTGGGTTCAGGGCGTGGGTTACCCGGAAGCGAGTCGCTCACACTTCCACTCTGCTGACATTTGGGAAAGCGGAAACCTTGACGGTAAAGGCACAGAAGGCTGGATATCCAAAGTTCTCGGTACCAACAAGAGTGACCTTAACGGTATCGTACTTGGCGACAACAACTTAGGCCCGATGGCAGGCGAAAAAGGTCGTTCGGTTGCGATGAGAAATTCAAAGGAATTCTTACGCCAAACCAAATACCTCAACAAAGAAAGCTTCGACACTGACAACGATGCACTCGGCCACATGCTAAATGTGCAGAACCAAATCAATCTGGCGGCAGAGCTACTTCAGGATAAACTGCAAAACGCCAAACCATCTCCGATCAGGTTCCCTAATACGACATTCGGCCGCCGCCTTGCGCAGGTCGACAAGATGATTACTAATGGTATGCACCTGCCAGTATACAAGGTCACATTAGACGGCTTTGATACGCACGCCAACCAGCGTGATGTGCACAATAATCTAATGAACCATTTGGGATCAGGCCTGACTGCATTTGTGAAGTCCATGAAACATCACAAGCTGTGGAATAACATCATGGTAGTGACATATTCTGAATTTGGACGTCGTGTACGTGAGAACGGTAGCTTTGGTACTGACCACGGCTCAGGATCTGTCAACATGGTACTAGGCGGTGCCATCAGAGGTGGACTGTATGGAAAGACACCAAGTCTGAAAGAAGAAGACTTAGTTAATGGTGATCTGGCGCACTCAGTAGACTTCAGAGAAATCTATACCACCGTCGCCCAACGTTGGTGGAAACGCCCAAGTCCTTGGGGACAGCAACATAAACCTGTCTTATTTGTGTAATAATATATGCTATGGGTTTAATTGCCTTCAATTATAACCCATAGCTTTTTACACTATATCGCTTAATCCTCGCCAGAATTACCGCTGAATCAAGCGCGTAGCCTGACTGGCAAAAAATATGGCCGCCGAAGCAAACACAATACACGGCCCAGCCGGTGCATCAGTATAGCCTGATGTAAGCACGCCAATCAGTACTGATATAATACCAATCAACGCGGCATAGATCGCCATTTGCTCCGGCGTTTTAGCGAAGCTCCTGGCAGCAGAGGCCGGAATAATCAATAAAGCAGTAATAAGCAAGGCTCCAACGACCTGCATTGCTGTGGCGACTAATAATGCCACTAAAATTACAAACGCCATATTGACCAGATTGACATTAACCCCCTCGACTTTTGCCAGCTCTTCATGAATCGTTAGCGTCAGGAGCGGATGCCATAACCAAATCATCACGATTACAACGAGTAACAAAATCCCGGCGATCGTTGCAACATCAGTCCAGGTGACGGTAAGCACATCACCGAACAACCAATCTTCCAGGTTGACGTTTTGCGTTTGCACAAAGCTAAGTGCAATTAAACCTAAGGCCAAACCACTGTGCGCTAATATGCCAAGTAAGGCGTCATTACTCACTCTTCTTTGGCGTTGGAATAAATACAGGATAATACCGACCAATAAAGTCGAAACGATGACGCCGACCATAAAACCAATATTGAGCAACATGCCGATCGCTACACCCAATAACGCGGAGTGCGACAAGGTATCACCGAAAAATGCCATACGACGCCACACGACAAATACGCCTAATAAACCGGCCACCGCTGCCACTAAGGATCCTGCTAGTAACGCACGAATTATAAACTCATCCATGCTGACAATCCTCTCCGTGGCCATTTTCAGGCACAACATTGCCGTGAATATCGTGAGTGTGATCATGATGGTGTGTATAGACCGCCAAACCAGCATCAGGCATGTCGCCAAATAATCGCTGATACTCCGGGTGGCGACTCACATCATCCGGTACTCCATGACAACAAATATGCTGATTCAGGCAGATCACTTGATCCGTTTTTGCCATCACCAAATGCAGGTCGTGTGACACCATAATCACACCAAAACCATAACGCTGGCGTAGCTGTGAGATATGCTCATAGAGCTCGCCCTGCCCCATTACATCAACGCCTTGAGCCGGCTCATCTAACACTAACAGATCAGGCTTACGCATTACCGCTCTTGCCAATAACACACGCTGGAACTCACCACCTGAAATTGACTGGATTGACGAATCTACCAAATGCCCCACTTTAAGTTCATCCAGCACTTTCACAGCATCGCCCTTACCGCCTAGCGCAACAAAGCGTTTAACCGTGAGAGGCATGGTGTTGTCAATATTGATTGATTGGGGAACATATCCAATCCTGAGATTTGCTCGTAATGAGACTTCACCACTATCGACCGTTTGCAAGCCTAGTAACACTTTTAGCAATGTTGATTTTCCGGCACCATTTGGGCCGATAATGGTCAATACCTTACCTGCCTCAATACTCAAGCTGACATCTTGCAAAATTTGTCGCTTCTCGAAACTGAGGCTGACGTGTTTTAATACCGCCAATATTTTATCTGAGTCCGTCATAATGAAGCGCATTGTACTCTTTTTTGCCATGATTGCAGCCCTGACAGCACCATTAGCGGGTGCTGCGGATAAACCACTCATTCTTTCTACAATAAAGCCTGTGCATGCTCTGGTCTCTACGATTGCGGGCGATACTGCTGAAACTATTCAGATGGTGCCTGACTACGCCTCACCCCATCATTACAGCCTTAAGCCATCTGACTTACGACGCTTAGCTAAAGCATCTCTGGTCTTTCGCATCGACCCTATGATGGAAGCTCAACTAAATAAAAGCCTGAACACGATTAATCAAGATAAAGTCATTGTATTATCGCGGTCTGCAGGCATTCAGCTGCTTGAAGCAGGCCATTCGCATCATGAAGCGTCACACTCAGGCTCAGAAGAAACGGAACACTCAGATGAAGCCGGCGATAAAGCAAAAGATAGCCACAAAGAACATGAAGAACATGAAGAACATGAAGAACATTCTGGCTCAGAGCATAGTGATGAAGCCAAGGATTATCACCTCTGGTTAGACCCACATAATGCTATCGCAATGGTAAAAACAATTCGCGACAGACTGAGCAATGCCCTACCAGACCATAAGACCCAGTTTGAAACCAATGCTCAAAAACTGATAGCTGCCATTGAGCTTACTGACTCACAAATCCGTGAGCAGCTTGCAGCTGTTACCACTCAGCCTTATTTAGTAATGCACGACGCATGGCAATACTTCACCAAGCACTATGAGTTGAAGCAACTCGGTAGCATTACGCAACAGGAAGGTCTTCAGGCAAGTGGCAAGGCAATCTCAGATGCCCGCAGACTGATTCAAAGTAGTGGTGTGAGTTGTATCGTTACTGAACCGGGCGTAAAAATCCGAACGCTTCGTGTACTCACAGAAGATCTCAAGGTTAGTACCACAGAAATCGATCCGCTTGGTCGGGCTATTCCCCTATCTGATCAAACATACCCTGAACTACTGCGCTACACCGCGACACAATTACGAAGCTGTCTGGAGCCAAAATAATCATGCGCGATAAAATAACACTCGACAGGACTTTTCCTAACACTAAGGTTATGATTAGTTACATTAAACAACATAACAAAACAAAGCTTTCAGGATAATCACCATGTTGCTACCTGCTAACGCACTCGAACAAGCACTCCACAACGCCGCTATCGACGAGAATAAAGTAGAGTTATTCTACAAACTCATGATGGAGTCACGCGTTTTTATTTTGGGAAAACCTGCCAAGGAATTACCCGACACGAATTTTGTACTCGGTGATGATGACGAACTATTAATCAATCATTGGGAAAGTGATGAAGACAAAAGTCCGGTCATTCCATTCTTCACCTCATTACAGACACTTCAACGCACTATTCCTGAAGATGAGCCTTATCTGGAAGTACCTACTGAAGCCTTATTCAGAATGACACTGGGCGTTCCCATGGTGCTCAACCCTAACACTGAATATGGCATGGAGTTTTCACCTGAAGATGTCGTCTCATTGCTTGGCAGTGACAGCGTGAACAACCTTGAAGAACTGCTGGATGGCACTGAGTACGATGAGGATGGTGTTTATCTGGATGTATTACGTGCTGAACCAGAGACACTCATTAAAACCATGACTGAGATTCTAGGGGACTACCCTGAAATTGAAGCGGCTTACTTAGCCAGCATTCATGAGCCATCTGCAGACCCTGAGCCACACCTGTTAGTCGGCATTAAGGGACATGGTGATATTGATGCCGCTATCGAAGCGGTTGCCGGTCGCATACCGGAAGCTGACAATGACTCTGACTATGAAATGTTCGACTTCTTTACAATTAACGATGATGACCCTGAGATCAGTGACTTCCTTCTGGAACAAGTAAAACCGTTTTACAGCACGGCATCGACGAAGATTCACTAAATTTTGTCAAACAAACTCAACTTCTTACAAGAAGAGGTTGGTGCTTCCATAAAATAAGTCTTCAATATGAAACTTACTTCAGGAGGGGCCAACCCCACAAAAAAGCCAGCTCATTAAAAGAGCTGGCTTTTTGCCATCTGCGTTACACAAACATGGCTTCAATCACTACGTGGCAAGCATAGTCAGCCCACTAAGCAAGCCGAACTGACCAAGATATCTCGATGCATTACTCGAAGCTTACATCTTCAATCACTGCCTGTAAGCCAGGACTTACTTCAATCTGAAGACGAATTGGAGGGCCGACATAGCGATTAATGTCTTCAACATAAATCTGCGCCATCTCACCTACTTCACGCATATCTTTGGCAGTCTGCTTCATCAGCAGTTTGCGCCCACCACGACTGTCGATCGCGAAGATATGGAAATATTCACGGCCAGTCAGACGTAAGTTAGCAAATTGCCAAAGAATTGATAACTCGTTCTTTCTGCCAGCATGCAGTTTAATTCCCGGAGAAATTGCGCTGGTGCCGGCAACGGCCCAACCAGCAAGTCCTGCGCCACTAAGCCCTGAACGAGGCGCTTGTGGAGCCGCAGGACGAACCACCGCTTGTGGTTGCGCTGGTGCAACAGGACGACGAACCACCTGAGGCTGCGCTGGCGCACGAGCAACTGCAGGAGCAGGAGCTGCTGCTCTGACAGCAGGTGCCGGAGGAGGCGTAGCGGCACGACGTACTGGTGGTGGCGTGTAGTTAGACGGCGCACCCAGATAATCCATCAATGCCTGATACTTCGGTGTACTAGGCTGACGCGAATGATCCAACATCGAGAAGAAGTTCTTTGGTGTTGGCTTACCGATTGCATAATAGTGCATCATCAAACCGCCACGTGTTTCACGATTCCACGCTTGCAGATAACGGGTATAAGCATTTCTCATACGAGGATGTTTCTGTGCACTCATAAACAGATTCAGCACATCTGGCTCTTTCACCGTGTGTGGTGGATCAAAACGAATCAAATGCTGACCCGCTTCGTATGCCATCAATGGCAATCCGTATTTATTCGCCAGCGCTACGTTTTGTTTTACGTAGGCATTCATGGTCAGATTAATCGAACCACCACCAGTATCTTTATCAACCTGACCTCCCTGCTCGATTTCCGTAAACAGACGATTCATACCGCCATCAGGATCACGCAACCAGCTTTTAACCGTCTCACGGTGCTCTTTACGAGCGATGTAGTCACCGAAATATGGACCAATCGCAAACGCATCCACATAACGTCCACAACCATTCGCTTCTTTCCACAACGGGCAGTCTAAGGTTTCTTTACCCGCCCAAGGTGCTGATGACTGTGACGCAAGAATACAGACAACACGGCCTGCTTCATTGGCAAACTCACGCTTCCAAATCTGACACATCTCTACCGTACGCTTGGCATACCAGTTAGCCGCCATTGACACACGACGCTGGTAAGCATTTTTCTCTTTGTACGGGAAGTTCCAAAGCTTGTCGGCTTTACGCGCCGCATAAGTTGTACCCGGAAAAATAACATTCCACATCTCATTGGAATATTCCAGATACACCTTTTGGTTCTTCCGCAAACGATTCTTTACCATACGCGCATACTGGCGCATGTAGTCATCAGAAGCCTTGTAAGGCACGCTGATCCAAGGTGCGGTATTAGTCGCATTTGCCAGGTCGATCATACGCTCAGCAGGGACACCTTTTGAGCCGGTGTAGTGAGAGTATTCAATCGGCGTACGCTGATTCCACTCCTCAGCATCATTACCACGCGGGTTTGACCAAGGCATAAAGCGTAAGGCATGCAGTGGCTGCATCCGGGCAATATAGTCTTTATTAAAGATCTGCCTGCGATGATTCGCTTCGTTCTGAATAGGGACGATTTTCAGGTTGCGTAGATAATTCGCAGGATTAATCCGTGAAATATTCAAACGCAGATTACGCTTCGGAGAATTAAGATCAAAAACCGTTCTGCCCTGATGTTCAGATATGATCTTCAAGTCACCCGTTAATTTAATTAACCCCTGTCCTTCATACAGAACAACATAACGTCCGGTTGGGAATGATTCAGGCAAGCTCCAGCTACTCGTCACACTGGTGAAAATTGGATTTTGATTCGGTGCAGGAAGTGAACGCACCCAACCATTCGCATCCATGTCCAACAGACTTTGCTCGCGCGTATTAAAGGCATTTTGCTGAGTACACCCCGGATCGATGCCTCGCTTTGTCTGCCAATCGAATTCACATGAGGTGTACCATCCTGTCGAACTTTTAAAAATATCGGTGAATGGAATTGATGCAGTCATCTTGTCCGGACTTCCCACATTCGACCCCAAACGTGGGTTTGGACTGTATTGGGCAGTGGCCTGGACTGACATGCCTAACAGCAACGTGGCAAGTAGCCCCCGCCAAGTTGATATCCTTTTTGTTTGCATTATTTTCTCCGCGTCCTAGAAATTTGCTTTTTATTAATAATCGAATAGCCGAATATTGCCATGAAAACGCCCACCATCCAAACGAATGGCGGTATTTATTAGTATATCAAGCATCCAACTCAACTTAATTAATCAATTGATATGATTTTTTTTGTTTGCCTAGATTGCTCATAAAACCTCAAAATCTCCATCAACATAAGTATAAACACCAGAGTGTGGAGTAGATTAAATGAGCGAACGTAAGGGTAGACGTGGCGGTGGTGGCAGAAGCGGAAAACGCGCAGCTCGCCAGATTTCACAAACAAAACAAGCCGCTTACATCGAGCGCAATATCCCTTACTTTGAAGTCCTTGAAGAATCCGGACTAGCCCAGATCGAGTACAATGCAGATACAGTATTGGAAGAGATCGGCATTGAGTTTCGTGATGACCCTGAAGCCTTGCAAATATTAAAAGATGCAGGCGCAGATGTACAAGGTGAATTGGTTCGTTTCCCACGCGGAATGTGTCGCTCCATTATTCAGGCCAGTGCGCCAAAAGAATTTACCCAGCATGCACGCAACCCCGAAAACAGCACCATCATCGGCGGAAAGCGAACCGTACTGGTACCAGCCTATGGCTCGCCTTTCGTGCGAGATCTGGACGGAGGCCGTCGTTATGCCACCATCGAAGACTTCCGGAATTTTGTAAAACTCGCCTACATGTCACCGGGATTACATCACTCTGGCGGAACCATCTGTGAGCCGGTTGACCTACCTGTCAACAAGCGTCATTTTGATATGATCTATAGCCATATCAAATACAGCGACAAGCCATTTATGGGCTCGGTGACAGCTCCTGAGCGTGCCCAAGATACGGTCGATATGTGTAAGATCGTATTCGGTGATGAATTCGTTGATAACAATGCTGTGACAGCGAGTCTGATCAACGCTAATTCACCCATGACATTTGACGACACCATGCTAGGTGCTGCAAAAGTCTATGCTCGTCATAACCAAGCCACTGTCGTTTCACCATTTATCTTAGCCGGTGCGATGTCGCCGGTCACTGTCGCCGGAACCGCCACTCAAATTCTGGCCGAAGCCCTTGCCGGCATGGCATTCGTGCAACTAGTGAATCCGGGCGCGCCTGTGGTATTTGGTACCTTCGCAGCGGCCGTTTCCATGCAAACTGGCGCACCAACTTTTGGTACTCCAGAACCTAGTTTGATTCTCTATACCGCAGCGGCACTGGCACGACGCTTAGGCGTTCCGTTCCGCAGCGGTGGTGGTTTAAATGCCTCTAAGATTCCAGACGCTCAGGCAGCCTATGAGTCAGCCAACACCTTGCAAACTGCGGCACTGGCAGGTGTTAACTTTATGTTACACACCGCCGGTTGGTTAGAAGGTGGACTAGTCATGAGCTATGAGAAATTCATTCTGGATGCAGATCAGGCGAATATGATGCCGATTCTGCTCAAGGGTGTGGATATGAGTGAAAACGGTCAGGCGATGGACGCTATGCGTGAAACCGGTCCGGGTAATCACTTCCTTGGTGCCACCCATACACAGGCCAATTTTGAAACCGCCTTCTACCGCTCCACAATTGCCGATAACAATAGTTTCGAACAGTGGCAGGAAGATGGTGAACTAGATGCAACTCAACGCGCTAACAAGATATACAAGCAGATGCTGGCAGATTACGAAGCGCCTGCATTAGACCCTGCAATTGATGAAGCCTTGGTTGAATACATGGCAACCCGTAAAGCATCATTCCCTGACAAAGATTACTAAGAAAGATGATTAAGTAAGGCTCACTAACCAGCCTTTAACCCTAACAATACACAAGCAACCCTGTGACTGAGGATAACAATATGAGTGAAGAGTACGATGACGAAGAAATCATCTTATCCGAATTGCCTGATGATGAACTGGTAGAGCAGATGCACGATGACCTCTATGACGGTCTGAAAGATGAGATTATCGAAGGCACTGAAATTCTGCTCTCACGTGGCTGGTCTGCAGAGAAAGTATTATCAGAAGCACTGGTAGGTGGCATGACTATTGTCGGTATTGATTTCCGCGATGGCATTTTGTTTGTGCCCGAAGTGCTGTTAGCAGCCAATGCAATGAAGGGTGGGATGGGAATCCTTCGCCCGCTGCTAGCTGAAACTGGTGCTAAACCGATTGGTAAAATGGTCATTGGTACCGTCAAAGGTGACATCCACGACATCGGAAAAAATCTGGTTGCCATGATGCTGGAAGGTGCAGGCTTCGAAGTAATTGATATTGGCATCAACAATTCTGTCGAAGAATATTTTGCTGCACTGGAAGAGCACAAGCCTGACGTATTAGGTATGTCTGCCCTGCTCACTACCACTATGCCGTATATGAAAGTAGTCATCGATGCGATGACAGAAAAAGGCATTCGTGATGACTACATCGTATTAGTCGGTGGCGCACCACTCAATGAAGAGTTTGGTGAAGCCGTTGGCGCAACCGCTTATTGCCGGGATGCTGCAACCGCAGCAAGTACAGCCGTTGAACTCGTTGCACAAAAATACGCCGCATAGTCAGGCGGAATTACTGACAGAGCCGCTACTGGTTATTGCCTGTGGCGCTCTGGCCAGAGAGATTCAACAAATAAAATTGTTGAATGGCTGGCAACAACTCCGCATTCAGTGCCTGGATGCTGAGTTACACAATCGACCGGAGAGGATATCAGGACAATTACGCAGCAAACTTGCTGAAGTCCGGGACGACTACCAACACATTTTCATCGCCTATGCAGATTGTGGCACCGGAGGTGAGATTGACCGGGTGATGGCCGAGTTCTCAACAACAGAACGCCCCATCGAGCGGTTACCCGGCGCACATTGTTATGCCTTCTTTGCAGGTCTTGAAGCATTTGATCAGCTTGCAGAGGAAGCACTTGGGACATTTTATCTAACCGATTTTCTGGCCCAACATTTTGACCGATTAATTGTTCGCGGAATGAAGCTTGATAAGCATCCCGAGATCAAAACAATGATGTTTGGCAATTACACCCGACTGGTTTATTTGTCGCAAACACATAACGAAAAACTAGTCATCACAGCGCAACAGGCCGCGCAATATTTAGGTCTGGCATTTGAACAACGGCATACCGGATATGGTTTGCTGGAAAGTGGCCTTCAGGCCCAAGTTATCAACCAGGTTATCAACTTCCAACCCCAGAGGGTCTAGACTAATGCCTCAGAAAATAGTCGTTTACTGGAGGGATATTCCCTCGCAGGTGCTCATAAAACGTGGCCGCAATAAGGGCAAATGGATGCTGAGTGATCGCTTTCAGGAAGCCATCGACAGTGCAGCCATGAAGTCAGGCAAAGCCGGAACGGATGACTATGTCGCAGAATGGCGTCGTGTTACTACGGAATGCGAAAGCAGTGATGACATTCAGGCACAAGCTCAGGCAGAGGCCAATCAATACGAGACTGATTATCCGGACGCTCGCCTAAAGATCATAGTTGATGCCGGTGGGATTGATAACACAGCACAGGAGGATGCCTGATGTATTCCATGAGACGTTGGTCAGCCAAGCATGCTAACAAGCTGCACCATCTGTACAGCGGTGTAGAAAGCACTCTTTACAAAGCGGCCCCCCTGTTAGAAAAGATCGGTTATGACAAACTTGAAAAGCCGTTTATGGCGGTTGAGAAAGTCACTAAGGGCTTATTGTTTGATTCGCAATCCTGTGGCCAATGCACACTCGGTTCAACAGGCATGTCCTGCCCTATGAATTGCCCCAAAACCATTCGCAATGGTCCCTGTGGTGGTGTGCGCCCCAATGGCAAATGTGAGGTGAAGCCAGACATGGATTGTGTATGGGTTGTGGCATGGGAAGGCACTCAGAATATGCCTCCCAAAGAGCAAGCCATTCACATCGTTCAGCCAGCACTGGATTCCCGTAAAAAGGGAACCTCTGCCTGGTTACGTGAAGTCCGCCTGAAACGTCAGGAAAAAGCCAAAGCAAACGCCAGCCAATAACCACCTGATCGGATGATTGTGTAATGTATTTTGAAGACGAACCAAATCCGGGAGAAAATCTCCCCATTCTACCGGGTCATGTGTCAGCAGGACGATTTGAGCGGGTGCTGCGCGCTGGTCAATTTGCTGTCACTGCAGAAATTGCACCACCAGACTCTGCTGATCCGCAAGAAGTGTACGACCGTGCCGAGGTATTTGATGGCTATGTGGATGCCATCAATGCAACCGATGGCTCCGGTGCTAACTGCCACATGTCCAGTGTTGCCATGTGCGCCCTGCTTGCTCATAAAGGCTACTCCATGATTATGCAGGTGTCTTGCCGTGATAGAAACCGCATTGCTATTCAAGGCGATGTATTGGGTGCATCCGCGATGGGGGTATCAAATATTTTGTGCCTGAGTGGTGACGGCGTTCAATCAGGCGATCACCCTGAAGCCAAACCAGTGTTTGATCTGGACTGCATGTCGTCGCTATCCATGCTCAAAGGCATGCGGGATCAAAAACAGTTTCTGAGTGGCCGCAAACTGACAAAGCCACCGGAAGTATTCTTAGGCGCTGCTGCCAATCCGTTCGCACCACCATTTGACTACCGCCCTCACCGCTTAGCCAAAAAGGTAGCAGCGGGGGCGCAGTTCGTACAAACCCAGTACTGCTTTGACATTGAGATGCTGGAAAATTATATGAAAAAAGTCGTGGATATGGGCTTGCATGAAAAAGTTTTTATCCTGCCCGGCGTTGGTCCACTAGCCTCTGCCCGAGCTGCCGAATGGATTCGTAGTAATGTCGCCGGTGTGCATATTCCGGATGCGATCATTAAACGTTTAGCAGGCGCAGAAAACCAGAAACAGGAAGGTATCAATATCTGTACCGACATGATCAATGCCATCAAAGACATGCAAGGGGTACATGGTGTTCACATCATGGCGTATCGCATGGAATATGCGGTTGCTGAAATCGTAGAAAAATCAGGAGTACTCGGTAACCGAAAACCGTGGTATCCCACACGCGACATCGCTTAACACCTTAATCTAGCAAGCTCTGACCAAGAGCATTAACCAAACAGCACAAGTTCGACCGGAGAACATCATGACTACAACTATCGTAACCTCACCCACCAAGGAAGTGAAAATTGGCTTCGACGAGCCATTCGTAATTATTGGTGAGCGCATTAACCCGACGGGCCGTAAAATTCTGGCCGAAGAAATGAAAAACGGTGACTACAGCCGTGTTGAAGCGGATGCACTGGCGCAGGTCGCAGCAGGCGCACACATGTTGGATATTAATGCGGGTATACCATTAGCTGACGAACCTAAAATCCTAGCTGAAGTAATCCAGCTGGTTCAGTCATTTACCGATATACCACTATGTATTGACTCCTCAATCATCGATGCACTGGAAGCAGGCTTATCGGTTTATCAAGGACGAGCGTTGGTTAACTCAGTAACTGGTGAGGACGAGTCACTGGATCGCGTATTGCCGTTAGTGGCTAAATACGACGCTTCAGTAGTGGCTATTTCAAATGACGAAACCGGCATTAGTGAAGACCCGGATGTACGTTTTGAAGTGGCTAAGAAAATCGTTGAGCGCGCCGCCGATTACGGTATCTCGCATGACCGTGTTGTGGTTGATCCTCTGGTGATGCCAATCGGTGCCATCAATAGTGCCGGTAAACAAGTACTGGCTTTGGTATCTCGCTTACGCAATGAATTAAAAGTGAATACCACCTGTGGCGCTTCCAATGTAAGCTTTGGCCTGCCCAACCGCAACGGCATCAACGGATCATTCCTCAGTATGGCAATGGGTGCAGGCATGACCTCAGCCATCACTAGTCCGTTGCACCCTGAAGTGATTCAGGCGGTGATGGGCTCTGATGTCATGCTGGGACATGACCCGGATTGCGCCAACTGGATTCGTAAGTACCGTGAAGCCCCGGCAGAAGGTGCGCGCGGCACCCGTACTTCAGGTGGACGCCGCCGCCGTTCTTAAATTTTAGCAACAGGAGATTTCCCCTTTGTCTCACGAAACCGCCAAAGTCGTTTTTATGCCCTCAGGGCGTCGTGGTCAGTTTTCGCTAGGAACGCCACTGCTACAAATCGCCCAGAGCCTTGGAGTTGATATTGACTCCGTGTGTGGTGGTCGCGGCATATGTGGCCGCTGCCAGGTTGAGTGTGCGGAGGGTAATTTTCAGAAACATCAGATTGTTTCCAGTAAATCTCATCTGAATGAGCTGACTGCGGCTGAAAAAAAATATTCCGAAAAACGCAAAGTACTTGCTGAAAACCGTCGCCTGAGTTGTCACACACTACTGCAAGGCGATGTGGTGATTGATGTACCGCCGGAAAGTCAGGTACACAAACAAATCGTGCGTAAAGAAGCAGACCTGCGCGATATCACACTCGATAGCACCATTAGCCTGCACTATATCGACGTCGAAGAAGCCGATATGCATAACCCCAAGGGCGACATGCAACGGCTGTGTGAAGCGCTTAAGCTGGAGTGGGAACTCAGCGATCTGGAGTTTGATTTAAACCTGCTGCAAAAACTGCAACCGATTCTGCGTGAAGGCGACTGGAAAGTGACCGCAGCGGTCTATGACGGTAAGCGCATTGTGGATGTATGGCCGGGCTTCAAAGAGAAAGTCTACGGTCTGGCCATTGATATCGGCTCTACCACCGTCGCTGCCCACCTCTGCGATTTGCATACCGGTGAAGTCCTTAACTCCGGTAGTTTAATGAATCCACAGATCCGTTTTGGTGAAGACCTGATGAGCCGCGTGTCATATGTAATGATGCATCCGGAAGGCGCGGGCGAAATGACCGAAGCAATTCGTTCGGGACTCAATAAACTCATCGAACAAATTGTAGCCGAGATTGATATTCCACTGGATGATGTCATGGAATTGGTCATGGTCGGCAACCCCATTATGCATCACATTTTGCTAGGCATTAATCCGGTCGAACTCGGTGGTGCACCGTTTGCCTTAGCCACCGACTCAGCAGTTCGCACCCGCGCCAGTGATATGGGTATAACCATCAATAGTGGCGGGATGATTTATGTACTGCCTTGTATCGCCGGTCATGTCGGAGCGGATGCGGCCGGTGTAGTGCTCTCTGAAGAACCACAACTACAAAATGAAATTACCCTGCTGGTCGATGTCGGCACCAATGCTGAAATCGTTCTGGGCAATAAAGACTGGCTCATGGCCTGCTCCAGTCCTACCGGCCCTGCATTTGAAGGTGCACAAATCAGCAGTGGCCAACGTGCCGCTCCGGGTGCAATAGAGCGGGTACGGATTGATCCGCTCACTAAAGAACCTCGTTTTCAGGTCATCGGCTCTGAGCTTTGGTCAAACGAAGCAGGCTTTGAAGAGTCCATCAAAAAAATCGGTGTGAATGGTATTTGTGGCTCCGGCATTATTGAAGTAATCGCAGAAATGTATCTCGCGGGTATCATCAGTAAAGAAGGTGTGATCGATGGCGATTTAGCCACTATAAACCCACGGATTATTCCGAATGACCGCACCTTCTCGTATGTACTGTATGACGACGGCTCCGGCAGACCGGATCGGGTGATTTCTGTTACCCAAAATGATGTCAGACAAATCCAACTTGGTAAGGCTGCGCTGTATGCAGGTGTTCGCTTGTTAATGGATAAAATGGGTGTGACACAGATCGACCGCATTCGTTTGGCTGGTGCGTTTGGTAGCCATATCGATGTAAAGCACGCCATGGTTTTGGGTTTAATTCCTGATTGTCCGCTGGACAATGTTGCTTCAGCCGGAAATGCAGCAGGAACAGGTGCTCGCATCGCTTTGCTCAATAAAGCATCGCGCAATACCATCGAAACCGTCGTACGTAATATCGAGAAAATCGAAACTGCAGTAGAGCCAAAGTTTCAGGATTATTTCGTGGGCGCGATGGCTTTCCCACACGATACCGACCCATTCCCGAATTTATTTGCTGTCGTGACCAAGCCACCAGAAAAAGAAAAACGTGCTGAAGAACCTGTTGAAGGTAGTCGCCGACGCCGCCGTCGCAGGGGCTAAGCATGAGTAGTTACAATATCGGTATTGATACCGGCGGCACATACACCGATGCAGTGATTATCAACACTGCGACTCGCGAGCTGGTGGCTTCTGCAAAAGCGCTGACAACGCGCGGTGATTTATCCATTGGTGTGATCGAAGCGTTGAATAACGTGATGGCTACGACTAGAGGGCAACTCAGCGCTGCAGATATTTCACTGGTTTCACTCTCCACAACACTGGCTACCAATGCATTAGTTGAGGGCCAAGGCTCGAAAATTGGTGTGCTGCTGATTGGCTTTGACGATGTCATGCTGGAACGTAGCAACCTGGAAACAGCCATACCTAGTGCAATAATTCAGCGTGTTAATGGCGGTCATACTCATGACGGCTCTGAAACAGTTGCACTTGATGAAGGCAGTATTCGTGACACTTTGGAGGCCAATAAAGACAAGGTCGGTGCTTATGCGGTGGCTGCTCATTACTCCGTTCGTAACCCTTCCCATGAGCGGAGGGCGCAAACATTAGTGCGTGAGATTATTGGCTGTCCGGTAACTGCCTCCTGCGATTTATCCGAAGCCTTGAACGGCCCACGGCGGGCACTCACTGCGGCATTCAATGCTCGCATCATTTCATTAATTGTGACGTTGGTGGATGCGGTACGGGATGCGTTGGGAGGTCACAATATCGACGCACCACTAATGATTGTCAAAGGTGATGGCTCTATTGCCAGTGCTGATACCGTGGTTGAAAAGCCGATTGAAACTATTCTTTCCGGTCCGGCGGCCAGCGTGATTGGCGCTAACTTTTTATCCGGTGAAAGTGATTTCATCATTTCCGATATTGGCGGTACAACGACTGATGTAGCTATCGTTAAAAATGGCTGGCCGGAGCTGAATGAAGCAGGTTCGGTGATTGGTGGTTTTCGTACCATGGTCAACGCCATTGATATGCAAACCATCGGTTTAGGTGGCGACAGTGCGATTGAAATTGATCATCGTGGTCGTATTCACCTACAGGCAAATCGTGTGGTTCCACTGGCACTGCTGGGCCACCGCTGGCCATCAGTGATTAAGGACTTAAAACATAGTCTCAGTCAAGGCATGGGGCTTGGCGCTGCTACCATGTTCTTGCTACGGCCGGATGGCTTTGATCGCCACCCTCTACCCGCTGATATTAGTGATGCAGACCGACAGTTTTTAAACATAATCACTAACGAACCGGTGCGATGGTCACAACTAGTGAATCGCGTCTCTGATCGAAATCGAGTGACTCGTTTAGTGGATCGTGGCTTACTCCAAATCGGAGGATTTACCCCCAGCGATGCTGCGCATGTTCTGGATAGGCAATCACAATGGTCTCGCGAAGCGGCAGAATTAGTTTGCCTGATGATTGGTCGGTCGCACGGTAAAGTCAGCTATAACGATGCCAATATCGATATCGAGTGCCGCACCTTCGCACAGGAAGTGTTCGACGCCATGGTCGCCAAAAGCACTCACCTGTTACTTGAGCGATTAAGTGGTCATAGCTATCCGCAAGATGACCCGATTATCAGCAGCATCACGCACGGCAGCACACAGTTAGGAGACCTGAACTTAGCACTTACACCCCGCATTCCGCTGGTTGCTGTTGGTGGGCCGGCACAGGTCTTTTATGGTGATGTAGGCAGTCGCCTGGGAATTACTCCGATTACTCCCCAAGGCAGTGAAGTTGCTAATGCAATTGGTGCAGCAATTGGCATGATAAAGGCAAACGCCACCGTTGAAATTAGTTCCGCAGAGCAAGGTGGTTACCGAATTCATCATGATGGAAAGCCAATATTTATCAGCTCACCCTCCGAAGCTTTAGAAAAAGCGACAGCAATGGCTAAAGCAATAGCGACTGAAAAAGCTGAGGCGATGAGTGCGCAGAATCTGAGTATCAGTTCTGAGCTTGAGCGTTTAGACATACCGGGAATGGAGGGGGATGCAGGGCTTATTTCAGCAAAAATCACTGCGAATTGTCTTGGGTCAATAAAATAGCAATTTGATTTGCTAGCATCTGCACATCGCACAATTTTGCTTTACAATGTGCGCATAACATTTCTAACAACAAAAGGAACCTACCCTCATGAGTAGCTACCCAACCCTAGCGGAGATGGACATTAGCCGCGCTGGAGAAATCAGACATTATACGCTTCACCAAGAAGGCAAAGGTGACGTCCTGAAAATCTTCTACAAACGCAAAAAAGGTTCTTTTCTGCCTGAACGAAAAACCTTTAGATTTGGTCGCTCTGCAAAAATGATTGCTACCGGTGACAGAAACCAAGAGTCTCGCGAAGTTTATGAAATCTCGCCGTTCCTGCTCAAAGCCGTCTCTGAGTTAGATCGACTGTTAAAAGCTCAGGACTCTGTGGTCGATAAGAAGCAACACATTATCGATCGCATGGAGCAGATCGAACAAGAGATTAAATCTGCTCACGAAGAAATGCGCAGCCTGCTAAAAGAGCTGTAAGCGACACACAGAAAACGTCACTAAGCCAACCACAATAGTTAGCATCAGGTGACGACTCAGCAAGGCAGTGACAAAGGCAAGTACGGAGGCGATCAAATAATGATTCTCCGTACTCACCAATATTGCACCGTCGCGCACCAAACTCGCTTGTACAATAATCGCCGTCAGCACGGCAATTGGCACAAATTCTAAGGCCTGCACCAACAAAGGTGGAATATGGATTTTACCTGCCAATGCCAAAGGCAAATAACGTGGAATAAATGTTAGTGCTGTCATCGCGACAATCAACCACCAATAATCATTCATGAATTGCCCTCCGCTCTGCAGTGTTTTGCTGCTGTTTTAGTACAATAATTCCCACCACAATAGCCATCACCGATGAGAACAATAAACCGGTTTGATGCGGCCAGTCGTAAGTCAGCAAGATGCAAACCGCCGAAGTGACAGCGCAAGCCCAATGCGCGGTATGCTGCAAGGACGGCACCACAATACCGATAAAGGCCACCACCATCGCTACATCCAGCCCCCAGTTTGTCATATCCGGTACTTTTTCCCCGACAGTAATACCAATCCAAGTACACAGCTGCCAGTTCAGATACATAATCAGCGCTGCGCCAATGTAATAGGAATAAAACCCTTTGCCATCATCGAGCTTTGCACGCAACCGATTGGCTACCACTGCATAGGCCTCATCCGTCAACCAAAAAGCCATTGGTACCCGTAAT
Organism: Leucothrix pacifica; assembly: GCF_003172875.1. Classification (GTDB taxonomy): domain Bacteria; phylum Pseudomonadota; class Gammaproteobacteria; order Thiotrichales; family Thiotrichaceae; genus Leucothrix; species Leucothrix pacifica. The sequence continues at coordinate 144,141 of NZ_QGKM01000005.1, forward strand.
AAGGCAGGTATTTTTTCAGCCACAGGCATTAGGCTGGCGGCATATAACATATGACGAAGGTTGACGATAAACACAGTCATCGCAATCACTGGCAATGCAGCAGCACTGGCCAATAATGTTACTGCAATAAACTGCGAAGACCCGGCAAAGACAAATAGCGACATACCCATCGCTTCCCAGTGAGTCAGGCCCAGAGACTGTGCCATCGCACCGTATACAATACCGAACGGAATAGCTGCCAGAATTAGTGGTAAAATATCCCTCGCCCCGCGTATAAACAGGCCTCCATCAAAGCGTTTGCCCGACATCTTTCCCCTCACCCGCACAATATAAAACAGGTCGCAATATTAGCGTGATGCACTGAGCAGGTCACGAAATTCCTGTTTATAACAAGCCATCGACAAAACAACTGTAAAGCCATGTAAAACCACCTTGTTATCGGTGTGACATCACGCTAGAGTTCAGAAAAATACTCTGTTTAGGAATAACCATGTCTGACTGTCTTCGAGAATTATTAAAAACACGCCCCTATCTGTTAGCCGATGGTGCTACCGGTACAAACTTATTCGCTATGGGGCTACAAACCGGTGATTCTCCGGAGCTGTGGAATGTGGATCACCCAGACCGGATCGCCGCTAATTATAATAGCTTCATTGAAGCAGGCTCAGACATCGTGCTCACCAACACATTCGGTGGCACTAGCTTTCGCTTAAAGCTGCATGACGCTCAGGACCGTGTTACCGAGCTTAATCACGCCGGTGCTAAAGTGGCCCGTGAATGTGCCGATGCCGCTGATCATACAGTATTGGTCGCAGGCTCAATGGGGCCCACCGGTGAATTAATGGAACCAATGGGTGCACTCACCAAAGAATCAGCGGTTGCGGCCTTTGCCGAGCAGGCACAAGCCTTGGCTGATGGCGGTGCAGATCTGCTTTGGATCGAGACCATGTCTTCCATCGAGGAAGTTGAAGCCGCTCTGGAAGGCGCCGCAACAACCGGTTTACCTGCTGTCACGACTATTAGTTTTGATATTAATGGGCGCTCCATGATGGGCGTCACCCCAGCTGATCTAGTAAATCTGTATGAAAACTCAGAACATCCGCCTGTTGCCTGTGGTTCTAACTGCGGTGTTGGTGCTTCCGAGTTAGTCGTCGCCATTTTAAATATGGGCAACGCGTCAGACAAAGAAGAGAATATATACGTCGCCAAAGCAAACTGCGGCATCCCTGAATACGTTGAGGGTAAAATCCATTACAACGGTACGCCCGAAATTATGGCGGAATACGTGCGTATGGCCATTGATTCAGGGGCAAAAATTATCGGCGGCTGCTGTGGTACCACACCGGAGCATATTCGTGCGATGCGTGAAGCGCTGGATAATCACATCAAAGGTGACAAACCAACGATTGAAGAGGTCGAAACACGTTTGGGAGAAGTCTCTACAGGTGCTAAAGCGCAAAACCGTGGTGACATGAGCGTATTAGATGGTGCTGTTTCCGGCGGTAATGGCGCCCCTCGCAAGGAGCGTCGTCGCAGACGCGGATAAACCCTTTATGCCAAAAGCTCTGCCCCTAATATTGGCTGGCCCGGTCCTTCGTAAGTGCACGAAGGATTGTTTTACTGTGTGGCTAGCCCTGAGTCAGCGCCCGGAGTCTATCAAGCTGATATTATCGGCAGAGTCTGATGGCGTGCTTTTCGACCAAATACTGACGGAAGCACAATATCAATCCGTCAGAATTGGCAAAAAAGCCTTTATAGTTCTACTCAGTATTAATCCAGATACTCCCTTCCCTCAGGATACTTTCTTCGATTATCAAATTGGTTTTGAGGTGGATGGCCAGTCCAAAACACTGACAGAACTCCTCCCTGAATTATGCTATGACAAACAGGAGCGCCCGGGATTTTACTTACGCTCTCACCTGAAAAAAGTCATTCACGGCTCATGTCGCAAACCTCATAGTGAATCTAAAGACGCACTGGCTGAACTCGATCAGCAAATTGCCAAGCACCTGCTGGATGAACAAGAGCGCCCTGACCTGATTATTATGTCCGGCGATCAAATCTATGCTGATGACGTGGCTGGGCCAACGCTTAGAGCGATTCACAAAGTCGCGGATTTACTTGAGCTATCACATGAATCATGGGATGGATCGAACCCTAGCGATAACAATTCTCTACTCGATGATCAGTGTTGTTACTACAAACGCGATGAATTACTTCCAAAGAACAAAGCGAACCAAAAAATGCTGGATTTGTTTTTTGGTGGCAGCCAAAAGCCAATCTTTACCGCACGGTTCTCACATAACCATCTGATTACCATGGCCGAAATGATGGCGATGTATCTGCTGATGTGGTCACCTACGCTGTGGGAATTGGTAGATATCGATGAAAAATGCATTCCTGAGGAGTACATTGAAACCTTTCGTGACGAACTCACCCTCATCGACGACTTTGTAGGTGGTTTACAGGCAGTACAACGAGCATTTGCAAACATTCCGGTGTATATGATCTTTGACGATCATGATGTCACCGACGACTGGAATCTCACTCGCGGCTGGGAAGAAGCCGCCTATCAACACCCTTTTTCCAAACGTATTATCGGTAATGCGCTGGTTGCCTATTGGTTGTGTCAGGGTTGGGGCAATAATAAAACGGTCTTCGACGAACTACTGGAAGAAAGCCGTGAGGTATTTGAAGAGGATACCTACTCCCCCGAGGAGCTAATCGATAAATTACTCTATTTCAGGGAATGGGATTACACCGTTGATACCAATCCCAGAATTATTGTGGCAGACACACGTACGAATCGTTGGCGCTCGGAAAGCAGTTCTAATAACCCCTCAGGCTTAATGGACTGGGAAGCATTAAGCGATTTACAGCAACAATTAATTCACAATGATTCCGTTATATTGGTCTCTGCTGCACCAATTTTTGGTGTAAAACTGGTTGAAGTCATACAGCGAATTTTTACCTTTTTCGGTAAGCCACTATTGGTCGATGCTGAGAACTGGATGGCACACAACGGTTCCGCCAATGTCATTCTGAACATATTTATGCATACTAAAACACCACAACATTTCATTATCTTATCGGGTGATGTGCACTACTCATTTGTCTACGATGTGTCGTTGCGTTTTCGTGAAAATGGCCCGGATATCACTCAGGTCACCGCCAGTGGTTTCAAAAATACCTTCCCTGAGAAGCTGCTGAATGTGTTTGATATATTAGACCGGGCGCTTTACGGACGACGCTCCCCGCTGAACTTTTTTACTAAACGCCGCAGAATGTCAGTTCGCTCACGCAAACCTGAGGGCTTGGGCAGGCGACGTTTGGTGAATGACAGCAGTCTGGGAGTGTTGCTACTCAATAAAGATAATGATGTCGAAACTGAGGTAATCAATGCCTCAGGCAAGACTACCCGATTTATCCGTAAAGAGTAATCCTGCAACAACGTGTGCCAAGGTATGCGCAGGATCTTAACTATACGGATACCGCTAAACGCTTACTAATTCGTCGTCTACTGCTTGTTGAAGTGATGCAATCTCTACGCCCAGTGACCGCAATGCTCTGGCGGTAACGCCATGCTTCATAGTCGCTACCACTGCAACCACGTGCGCGCCAAGCAAAGGCCTGTCTTTATCAGTTTTCTTTAGCTTGTGTAACTTTTTCATGACGGCTTCTCCGGATGGTTTTGAGGAATGAAACACTCGCTCAGTCTCTAGCGGCTCTGGCTCAGCGTTTACCGACGACATATCAACACCAATGGATTGCAATGCTTCTTCATATTGCGTGGTGACAGCCTGCCTGAACATATCCGCATTAATCCCTACCCGATCAAACACACGCTTAGCACTGCCATCCGGTAGCTCAAGTGCTGACAGTAAAAAATGCTCCGCACCTGGCTCTTCCTCACCACTAATACGTGCCTGTTCATCAGCACCGGCAATCAAGCGACTGATGGTTTTCATATCTTCGATACGAAGTTTTAAGCGTTTGAACATTAGCGATCTCCCTGCCGGTTGGCGTTGTTTTTGGAAATATAGGCGGCATGACGTTTGTGTGCGGCCTGTTTGGTCACACCGAGCGCTTCAGCAACCTGTGACCAACTCCAACCTTGTGCGATGGCTTGTTTGACCGCGTTTCTTTCTAGTCTCTCAGCCATCAGGCGCAATGCCACCACTGCGGCGAGTGCCTCTTCAGGATTATCCGGTGAGGGTATGGAATTAATATCAGACATGCGTCAACTTTAATTGACGAAATCTATTCCGTCAACCTAGATTGACGTTTGTTAATTCCGTGATATATTTCCACTGCTATCGATAATTAGATTATTGCTGAGTTTGTAAGCCAGCCCGCCAACCGCATTTCAACAGAGGGCATCCCCTTGACGACTCCAAACAGCACAGCAAGTTACTCGATCGGTCTTTTGTTAAGAATTTTCCTGCCTTTTGCTGCCGGTTATTTTCTTTCTTATTTATTCAGAGTGGTCAACACCATCATTGCTGGTGATTTATCCAGTGATTTGTCACTCGACGCCAACCAGCTTGGTCTGCTGACCAGTGTGTACCTCATCGCCTTTGCTGCGGCGCAATTGCCTTTGGGCGTATTGCTTGACCGATACGGTCCTCGCCAAACTGAAGCGATATTATTGTTATTCGCCGCTACAGGAGCCGCAGTCTTCGCCGTAGCTGAAACCTCGACTGGCTTATTAGTTGGACGCGCGCTCATCGGCTTCGGTGTGTCAGCGTGCTTAATGGCCTCATTCAAGGCCTTTGTGCTGTGGTTCCCGATGGAACGCCTGCCGATGATTAATGGCTTCTTGTTAGCCGCTGGCGGTTTTGGTGTACTCATGGCATCCACACCGGTTGAGTTTGCATTGCAATTTACTGACTGGCGAGGTGTATTCTGGGTGTTAGCAGGAGTGACATTCCTTGTAGCAATCGCTGTTTTCTTCGTGGTACCCGATAAGCCTATTGTTAACAATGGCGTAACGACAAAGCAACACATCAGTGGGATCGGTAAGATTTTCAAAAGCCGCACTTTCTGGAGTATTGCACCTTGGTCGGTCGCAAGTCAGGCCTCTTCTATCTCAGTGATTAGCCTGTGGACTGGTCCTTGGTTAAGAGATGTCGCAAACTTGAACCGGGAAGATATTGCAACGACACTGTCTTTGATTGCCGTTGCACTGATCGTGGGTTTCACCTTTATCGGTATGTTTGCGGATTGGTTACGTCGCTTTGGTATTCGACCAATCAAAGTATCCACCACCGGTATGATTATCTTTATGTTGATACAAGTGGCAATTGTTTTGGAATTGACTGCACACTCAACGGTTCTGTGGATGAGCTATACCTTCTTTTCAAGTGCCGCAGTATTGACCTATGCCATTCTCTCGCAGAGCTTTCCCGCCGAATTAGCAGGCAGGGTTAACACCGGTCTAAATCTACTGGTATTTGTTGTTGCGTTTATCATGCAGTGGGGAATCGGCATTATTATCAACCAATTTGTCAGCGACCGAGTCGGGCAATATGAGCCTGAAGGGTTTCAGGTCGCATTTAGTGTACTCATTGCCATCCAATTCATCGCGATGGCTTGGTTTTATTTCAGTCAGAAACAACATGCTGTAACCGACCCTTAGTCTGACTCAATATTATACAAATCTACTATCTATGATAGTATTCTCGATTAAACTCACACACACAGCAAAACAACAATAAACCAAGGTAACAAGCGTCGCTGAATTTCGTCACTATGAAACTTAATAAAGATAGTCGCTGGCATTTTAGCACTCAACTCATTGTAGTATTTCTGGTCGCCTGCCTGGTTGCTGCGCTTAGTGCTGATGCGTGGGTGCGTAATCTGGAAACGGACTATCTGATTTCAACGTACAACAACAAAAATTCACAGACGGCTACGCTACTGGCCAGATCAGCCGTTATTCCTATTTTACAGAGTGACTTAGCGGAGCTTGATGAATTACTCAAAGCCATACGTCAAGTTGATGAAACGTTGATTTATGTAGAGGCTAAAGATATCTCAGGCACTTTACTCAGCAAAGCCGGCAGTAATGACAACATAGACATTGCTACACCAGACGGTATTCAAAAGCTGTCCAATACCGTGGCCTACCAAGGTGACCCTTTAGCGACAATAGAAATGACATGGGATACAAGGTCTATCCGCGAGAGCGTGAACCGCCATGTCAACTTGATTCGCTGGATCGTCTTATCCACTGTTGCCTTGCTTTCAATGGTGCTTTTTAGCAGCCTGAAACGCTTGGTCGCTGACCCCGTGGATAGTATCAACAAGAAACTGCAGGCAATTTCTAAAGGTGAATCAACACCCAAAATAAAGCAGCACCCACTGATCTCCAAAGAGTTTAGCTACCTCAGCTACATTGCTAACCAACTCGACACACAATATCAGGAACAACTGGAAACGCAGAAATCTCTGGCCATTGAAAGAGACAAAGCGAAGGCTGCCAACAATACCAAAAATGAATTTTTAGGGGTGATTAGTCACGAGTTACGTACCCCCATCAACGGCACATTAGGGCTGCTGGAGGTCCTGATGAACGACAAAACGCTTAGCCAGGAGCAAGCTGATAACGTTTCAGTCGCCTATTCCTCTACTGACTCATTGCTGGCTATCGTCAGTAATATTCTGGATTTCTCTACCATTGAGTCCGGTAAATTACAGATTAAAACGCTGGAGCTAAACCTAAAGCAACTTATTAATGAGGTAGTTAGCTCAGCGTCATCAAGCGCAGAGAAAAAAGGCTTGCGCATCAGCTGTGAATTAACGCCTGATGTGCCAGATACGTTGATGGCAGATCCGATGCGTATTCGCCAGATTTTGAATAATCTATTGCTGAATGCAATCAAATTTACTGAGACTGGCAGTATTACCGTATCCACTGAACAAGTCAGTCAATCTGATGACGACGTACAGATTCGCCTTAGCGTGACGGATACCGGTATAGGGATTAGTGAAGAAGCGCAAGCAGCACTGTTTACCTCATTCTCACAGCTTGATAACAGCTCTACCCGCAAACACGGCGGTACCGGACTCGGTCTTACCATCAACCGTGAGCTGGTTAATGCGATGGGCGGGTATATCACGGTGGATAGCCAAGTCGGTAAAGGTAGCACCTTCAGTGTCACTTTGCCGTTTAAACGCATTAAGCAGTCCGCAAAACAACAAAAGCTATCAGCCACCGAACTCCCTCCCCTACATGGCACAGTCTTGTTAGCCGAGGACAACCCGGTCAATACTATGGTTGCGAAGAAAATGCTGAGTTCGTTTGGCCTGACTGTTATTCATGCCTCGAACGGAGCCAAAGCGGTTGAGAGTTTTAAACAAGACGTATTTGCTGCGGTATTAATGGATATTCAGATGCCTGAGATGGACGGCTATGATGCTACTTTAAGCATACGCGAATGGGAGAAGCAGCAGCAGTGTGAACAAACACCCATTATTGCTCTAACGGCTAATGTACTCAGTGCGGACCGTGCACATTGTTTCGAAGTTGGTATGGATGACTTTTTGCCGAAACCAATTAAAATGGCTGCACTTCACAAGACGCTGGAACATTGGATTCAAAAAGAAAACGCCGATCTTAGTGCTCAGTCCTCAAGTAAATAATCACCGCGACTCTCTAACTTCTCCGTACCGACAATTTTAGCGACAGAACATCCCGGCCATACGTACTTCGTGGTGTTACGGGAAATAATCCGGCCACTGGTACCGGCAATGACTTCGATACGCTCTAGAAATGCACCCTCACCTTCCAGCTTGACTAACTCGGCAATCAACTGGCCTTTCTCTACAATGTCACCTAATTCTACTTTGTAAGCCAACAAACCGGCTTGATCAACCCGCACCATTTCCGTGGCGTCTAAGTCAGTAGGTTCCGGTGCAAACATTTTTTCAGCGTCTACAGGCTCGCCAGTGATCAGACCTTGCGCTTGAAAATAAGCATACAACTGTATGTCATCTTGCTCGTTTAGCTCATCAAATACGTCGGATTGGCCGCGATATTCCAGCGTAGCAGCAATGGGAGGCATAGGTATGGCAGCTGCTCGATATTCCTTCTTCAAATCTAACCACAGACTTGGCCAAACCTCATCAAACGAACCTCCACCGCTATCTTCTGCCAGCAAAGTACCAGCTGAGCCAATCCAATCTGCCAGCGCTTGCATTTCATCAGATAACTGAGGCACGGCAAAGATATGAATTAACGCGTCATTATCACAGTGCAAATCAAACACATAATCAGCATCATAGGCTTCCAAAGTGACCCAATGACGTTGTTGTTCCAGTGCTGATACCGGCTTGATTGCCTTTAAACTTTCACCGAGTAGTTTTAAAACGAGGCGTTTATTTTTGTCTGGATTACTACCTAGCTTGTCACCCAATTGATTTTTAATGAGTGGGAATAAGCGTAGCCAGTTGCGATTAAAGTTTTTACCCGATACCGAATCGTAACGACCCTGATGTTGGTTAAACCCCAGATTGGCCATTCCCAGAGGATTGACCATCGGCATAACGACGAATTCTGCCGCTAATTCATCACGCTCATCAGCTGCGCGCAACATGCCAAGTAAATGATGCAACACCATAATGCCGGGCTGCTCATCAGCATGTAAGGCGGCCTGTAGATAGACTTTAGGTACTCCGGCTTTGCGCTTTGGGCCTATACGAAAATAATGTAATTCCGTGGTGCGACCAGGTGCATCGCCAGTGATCTTACGGGTAATCTGCTTAAAGCTCATCGCATGTACTTCGGGTTAAAACGGAATTTTGGCGTTTCTTCTTTCTTGAGGTGTCGAGTCAGATACTTATGAACCAGACCAAACACAAAGAAGATCATCATCGAAATCACAATGAAATATAACGCAGCAACAGAGAAATGCAGAAAGACGTTGTAGTCTTTCTCAAACAACTCACCAGCCTTATTCATCAAGTCTTTTTGCTCATTAATAACAGGCAAAGTGAAGTAGACCAGCACCGTGGCATGAAACAAGAAAACGACTTCGTTGGTATAAGCAGGCCAAGCAAGACGGATCGTATTTGGCCAAGTCACTGACCAGAACTCCTGCCACTTACTCATACCCATTGCCCGTGCCGCCTCTATTTCGCCTTTTGGCACTGTCTTGAGTGCGCCATAGAAGATTTCAGCCGCGTAAGCACTGGTATTTAACACCAATACCAAAGGCCCTAAGAACAAGGGATGTAGTACGATGTCATCAATCCCCATCGGCTTCCAGAGCGTTCGGTTCAGCGACAGTGCGAAGCTGTAGAACATAAAGAACTGGATAAACAATGGCGAACCACGAAAAGCGTAGATATACGCGCGTGATAACCATGAAATCAGACGGTTACCCGAGTTTTTGCCAAGTGCTAGTAACATGGCAAACGGAAAACCAAGCGGTATAGAAATCAGTGCGAAATAGAGATTAAACGTCGCAGGACGCGCCAGCGTAATAATGTCCTGCACAAAAGCGTTGTCTAGTAACCAATCCATATCAGTTCACCGTAACCATTCCGCGACTTGCACGGTTTTGTAATGCACGGAAAACGCGCTCTGAAATCATCGCCATAATGATATAGAAAATAAACAAGGCTAAGTAATATTTCCATCGCCAATCAGGATGTACTAACCCTGCTCTGGCCAAATAGTTGGGAGCGCCCAAACGATCAGCCCACAACACGATATCGGCGATCTGCAGGAGCGATAACAGAGAGGTTGCTTTGAGCAGCAGCATCCATACATTAGACAAACCCGGTAGCGCATACACCCACATTTGGCGCACTTTAAATCGCCAGAAAACTTGTTTCTCAGTAAAACCATAAGCTTGGGCTGCCTCTAGCTGCCCTTTTGGAACAGAGATCATTGCACCATGAATCACATTCGCCGCGAACGCGCCATAGACAAGTCCCAGAGAAACACAGGCTAAGATGAGATAATCATTTCCGCTCAGATACCACTGTGCGGCATCACAAGGGGGCCAGCTGCCAGCGTTGTTAGCGATTTCTTCAGCAGTACAACGGGCGCGGGAAAAAAAGTATTCCACCGTTTGCTCAAAAGCGAGTGGGAAGAATATAAAAAATAAGACATCGGGAACACCACGGACAATATTGACGTAGAAGCTACCGATCCAGCGCAAAGGCGCAAATTTTGATTGTTTTGCAGCGGCACCGAGCAAGCCGAATATGACGGCAAAAAAGGCACCAGCCACTGCTGCGATTAGGGTAAATTTAAAGCTGGCATACCATGCCATGTGTTTGCCATTGGTGATGTACTCCAGACCTGCGCGCCAGTCCTCACCTAGTAACCCAACCAATGCATTGACGATCGTATCGATCATAGTCCCCTAATTCCGCAACACTTTTTAAAATGAATAAGGGTGTTACCAATAGCGGTAACACCCTCTGAAACTACTAGCAATTACTCAGCAGCTTTCTTCTCTTCTTCAGCAGGCGTGTAGAACGGACCTTTTTTGAAGTATTCCATAACCAGCTTATCAACCGTGCCGTCTGCTTTCGCTTCAGTCAGTGCTGCATTCATTTTCTCAGCAAGGTCAGTATCTTTCTGACGCATACCAATTGCGACACCACCACCAATCTGAACATTCGGACCAACGTAAACGATCATACCACCTGAGCCTTCAACCACAGGGTCAAGGAAGCTGCCATCCGCTAACAGAATATCGATGTTACCTGCAGCTAAGTCAGCAACCGACTGATCCGGTTTCTCATATGACTTGATGGTGTTATTTTCTTTGAATGTCTCTTCCGCGTAAGCCGCCTGAATTGTTCCACCCTGAACACCAATGTTCTTGCCTTTCAGGTTATCAAAATCAAACTCATCGCCTTTGGCCGCGGCGTAACGTGAAGGATCTGCCGGAAAATACTCATCACTGAACGCAATCGTTTCTTTACGCTCATCAGTCACCGACATACCTGCCATGATCATGTCGTAGTTACCTGCGATCATGTTTGGAATGATCGAATCCCACTCGTTTACCACGAACTCACACTCAAGCTCAGCACGCTTACAAAGATCCATACCCAGATCAATTTCATAACCAGCTAATTTACCCTTGTCATCCATAAAGTTCCAAGGTGCATACGCGCCCTCTGTACCAATACGGACCTTGTCAGCAGCGACTGCTGAGCCTGTAAATGCAACCATTGCGATTGCCAGAGGTAATAGGATCTTCTTCATTGTATCTCTCCAGTTTTGCCCACGTTTGGGATAATTTTAAATACAGTCGATGGGGCTCAGTTCGCTGTATTAGATAGAAATTGCTTGAGCCTTTCCGAGCTAGGGTTGCTAAACATCTCAGATGGATGCCCTTGCTCTTCAATCAGCCCCTGATGTAAGAAAATCGCCTTATTACAAACATCACGGGCAAATGCCATTTCGTGGGTCACAACAATCATCGTTGTACCCTCTTGCGCCAGCTGACGCATAACGCCCAGTACCTCACCGACTAACTCAGGATCAAGTGCTGAGGTCGGCTCATCAAACAAAATTGCATCAGGTCGCATCGCCAAGGCTCTGGCAATCGCAACACGTTGTTGTTGACCACCCGATAAAAAGGCAGGATAAGCATCACGTTTATCTGCGACCCCAACCTTGTCTAGAAATTCCAATGCAATCTCTTTGGCCTCCGCTTTAGGCAAGCCCTGAACACGCACAGGCGCCTCCATGACATTTTGCAAAATTGTCATGTGCGACCATAAATTGAACTGCTGAAAGACCATGCCAATACGGGTGCGCAAGTGTTGAACTTGCTGAGGGTCTGAGGCGATACGCCCACCGTTGCGATCAGACTTGAATTTAATCGCATCGCCGGCAAGACTGATCTCACCATGCTCTGGCATTTCAAGAAGGTTTATACAACGTAGAAAAGTGGATTTTCCGGACCCCGAAGAGCCGATCAGCGAGATAACGTCACCAGAGTGCGCCTCCAGCGATAGCCCATGCAATACTTCGAGATCACCAAATCGTTTTTTGATATTGGTAACGGATAATACGGGTGATGTCATGCAGGGGCCCTGTTCTGCGATTCACAAAGGAATGTATTGATTTTTGATATGGCCAACGCTACCGGAAGCCATTAAAAAAAACAAGCGCAAATAAACAGGGCTCAGATCTTATAAACGTTAACCTGCATCATCCAATTCGTACTTTTTAATACGGTAACGTAGCTGTCTGAATGTCATGCCTAACTGTTTGGCAGCAGCGGTACGATTCCAACGCGTTTGTTCCAGCGCTTCCAGAATTTGGCTTTTCTCATCATCCGCCTCTGGTTGCCATGCGGGATGGGCTGAGATTTTAGCCTGCATTGCTTCTGCAGTTTTCACAACAGGACTCACATCCGGCAACTGCAGATCTTCCGGTTGAATCACATTGTCTTCACACAACGTTGAAGCACGCTCCAGAATATTCTCTAACTCACGCACATTTCCGGGGAATGGATATTGGTTCAGTGCATTCATTGCAGCAGGTGACAAATGGATTTCATCCAGCGCCCAACGTTCTGCGATCAACTTGAGGAAGAAGTTAGCCAGCAATTCAATATCGCCACCCCGCTCATGAAGAGGAGGTACATCCAACTTGATCACGTTAAGCCGATAATATAAATCTTGGCGGAAACTACCCTCTTCGACTTCTTTCTCCAAATCCTTATGAGTTGCACTGAGAATGCGTATATCAACGCCCACCTCCTCTGTTCCACCCACAGGTTTGATGGCTTTCTCCTGAATCGCACGTAGCAGTTTGACCTGCATACCGAGTGGCAGATCAGCTACCTCATCTAAAAACAAGGTGCCTTTGTGAGCAGCCTGAAACAGGCCTTTTTTATCCTCGACTGCACCAGTGAAGCTGCCCTTCTTATGCCCGAAGAACTCACTCTCCATCAAGTTTTCAGGAATTGCACCACAGTTAACAGGAATAAAACTGCCACCCGCCCGCGGGCTTCGTTTATGAATTTCGTTGGCAACCAGCTCTTTACCACTACCGGATTCACCATGTATGAATACCGGTGCCTGACTGCGAGCCAGCTTAGCAATAGTAGCGTTCAAACGCTGCATCGCCTCAGACTCACCGATAATCGAGCTTTCTTGCGTATTATCACTTTTAGATTTTGTCGTGGTACCGGATGAATTTTCCGTGTGGCCAGACAATGTCAAAGCGGTTTGCACTAAATCGCGCAATTTACTCAGATCAACAGGCTTTGAAACAAAATCATAAGCGCCGGCTTTCAGTGCCTCAACCGCAGACTCCATACTGCCGAAAGCAGTAATCACCGCCACCGGAATGTGTGCATACTCTCGTTGTATATAGCGCACAATATCCAAACCAGTGCCATCAGGTAGTTTCATATCAGTCAGGCACAGATCCGGCTGGAACGACTGGATGGTCAGCAAGGCTTCTTTCACAGAGCCAGCTGTTGCCGTATCCAGTCCCATTCGTAATAAGGTGATTTCAAGCAGCTCACGAATGTCTGGCTCGTCATCAATCACTAGTACTTTTTGTTGTGCCATAAGACGCTTCTCTAGATATTTTTTATATTATTTAACGACTCTTGCGATGAGCGAAGACAATTCTAAAACAACTACCCTTACCCGTAAGCTGAACGTATTCTAAATTTGCTCCATTACTTAAACATAACTCACGCGCCATAAACAGACCTAAACCTGTTCCTTTGGTGCTCGTAGTATAAAATGGCTCAAACAAGCGCTCCTGACCGACCTCACTGATCCCGACACCATTATCCATTACACTGAGAATAAGGTCTCTGGTATGAGCAGGTTGCATACACTGAATTTCCAGCTGCAGGCCCTCAGGGTTTTCGTGCGCGTATTTTTCAGCATTACGGCACAGGTTCCACATAATCTGATCAAAATGATTCGGGTCAAACTGGATTTCGGCATCCGACGGCTCCACAAACAAATTGATCTGCCGCATAGTTAATTCCGACTGACGCACGAAGTCCTCCCTGAATTTTTGTAACCACGCTTCCAGCGCAATGTTTTCGCGACTTGCTTCACGCTTACGAGACAGGTTCAGCACACTCTCGATAGTGGTATTCATGCGCTTGGAGTTTTCCTGAATGATTTGCACCATTCGCTGATCAGGCTTACTTAACTCAGGAGACTCCGACAATAACTGCGCTGCGTGGCTAATCGCTCCCAGAGGGTTGCGGATTTCATGTGCAATATTCGCGGTCAGCTGCCCCAGTGAGGCCATTTTCACACCTTGCTGCTTTTCGCGTTGCGCGCTGGTATCTTCGAGGTATATCAACGCAGCACCATTGGTTCTTGTACCAAGCTGGGACAAACGAAAACTGAGTTCAGTAGTACGCCAGTGTTTAATATCGTAACTCACTACTTTTGGACACACATTGGCAACCCAGTGTTTGAAATGGGCATTAAGCTCTGGTGCAAAGTCGCGCAGTGGTTTACTACGCCAATCTGGCGGACGTCCTAACATATCCCACGCTGTCGGGTTCATATGACGAATAACACCAGAGCGCTCCACCACTAAAATGCCGGTTTGTAACTGATCCAGAATAGACTGATTCAGTTGTGACAGATTCGCCAGATCCACGCCACGACGTTTTGCTAACTCGGCAGTCACTGAGGCTTTTTCAAACCACTTCCCTAACATCCAAGACGCAGAGAAGATGAATAATGTCAGGATACCGGCATAAGAGAGGTCAGACGCTGTACGCGTTGCCTCCTGCTGCATAAACACTTCAATCCCCAACAAACTGGTGATGGCGATTGCCGCTAACATTAAAGAGATTTGGCCGGGTCTTAGGATATTTTGCAGGATAATAGGTAAACCCAACAGGATTCCCATTCCCGAATGCAAGCCACCACTAGAGAAGATCAGCAATAACAGGAAGATAATATCAATCGCCGGGTGCAGATACACCTGAGCCATATAACTTGGCCAGCGAAAATGGGCGCTAAAAATGGCTAAGACAGAGATAAAGGTGAAGCTATTCAGAACGATTTCGAACAGCTTTGGATCATAACTCCCGAGCTGCATCGGCATGTTTTCTGTCAGCGTGAGTAACTGCAGCACTCCGATGAGAATAAGTCGGTAGATACTATAAAGTTGTATCGGGCTCCAGGGATTCTGATTGAGTGCAAATGCCGGAACCGATGTCCGGTCGCCGGATGTTATCCGGGTGGCTTGGCGTGCTCTAGACTGCAAAAGGTACTATCCCCTATTTTTATGGCTTCGTTTTCAGGTATATGCAGGCCACATTTTTCGCAGGGCACCATTTTTTTACTATTTTTGTTACGCTTGAGCGCACGCGTGGTGTGCGTAATTTGACCATTACGCCATAACCTTACGGCATACAAGCTGACTGCAAGCAGAACAAACAACAAAAACAGACGAAACATTGAGGGAATTCCTTAGAAAACGACGAAAGAGCACCTGAGTTTAGCAGGGAGTGGTCGCACTGGCATGCCACATAATAAAACTAAGCATACTTGAAGCCACGGCAATCTGGTAACTATTCAGCACCTGCACCAAGAAACATGCTGTCCACCAAATTATCCTTAAAGGTAAACACCAAACCACCATAGATGGAACCAGCAACTAAGGTATCGCCAGCCACACTATAGTCTTCATCGAGATAGTCAGCATAAGCTTCCATAACCTCTTGCTCGGTGCTACCGATTTGAATACCGCGCGAGGTTTCGAGCTCACTAGGCTGACGCACCATAATTGAAGAGATAATCTGCGGTGTTTCAGGATCAACAGTACTCAGCTGTAGCTTGATGCCACAGTCCTCGTAGTTCCACTCCTGAATAATTTCACCTATACCCGACCACAAGACTGGTTCGCCTTTCTCTACACGACATAACACCAGTGGTTCAAATTCCTGAATGGTCATATCCAGCTTGAGGCCATCGAAGGATTCACTGCGAATTAGGGAGAACTCCCGCAACTCATCACCACTGATAATTGTCAACTGGGTGGATGATGCGAGGGTGAAGCCGTTAGCTTGTTGGCCTGATTGAGAGGCACCCGCTGATTGGTCACTCATTGGATCTTTGCAACCAATCACTAAAATGGAGAGCCACAGGAGGCCTAATAGCTTCAACATTCTCTCCCCCAATATGGTAATGTTTGATGTCTCAAAACTGGTATGGTAATTGCCCTAGTTGAAAACCGTTGGATTGTATGTTCGCTGACAAGTTCCATCATTACGCCATAAGGACAAACGGTCTATACTAGCTATTAAAGTGCAGATTGATAGAAATGAATACAAAACACCGCTCAATAGTTGCACTCAGAGGCCATCGAAATACCAGTTTAGATCGCTGCCATACGATTTTAGAAGGCCATAGTCCTAAATTAATAAGCCATATAAAATATAATAATACACAAAATATACCTTACAGCAAAGCAAGCACTGAGCTTGGTCAAGAAAACACCATTGTTATTTTTGACGCCACGGAACAGCTCGATGCAAATGCGTTAGGGGTTATCAGCGGTACTATCATCGGTGGTGGATTACTCATACTACTATTGCCACCCTCAGGCTACGATCACCCAAATCCGGTATTTATAAAGCGTCTGTATCGCATTTTAAAACACCATAACATTCCTATCCTTGACGCAACCGATCCGAAAATTGCATCCAGATTACCGAACGTAGATAGTCCACTACAGCAAAAGAAAACTCTGGAAATTGTACTGAGTAATGAGCAATCAGATGCTGTTGATGCAATCATTAAAGTCGCTAAGGGGCATCGCAAACGACCACTGGTATTGACGGCTGATCGTGGCAGAGGCAAATCAACCGCGTTGGGTATTGCGGCAAAACGCCTCACCGAATCAGGTCTGGAGCGTATCATTGTCTGTGCACCAGCCAAGGCAATGGTTCAGCCATTGCTGCAGCACGCGGAAGCATCTGGTGTGACCTATTGTGCGCCAGACCTGTTGGACCGCGAGCACCCCAAAGCGGATTTGGTGCTTATCGATGAAGCGGGAGCGATTCCGGTGCCTCTGCTGGTTCGACTACTAAAGCACTATCCACGGATTGTTTTCTCAACCACGCTGAAAGGTTACGAAGGTAATGGCAAAGGATTTGCGATTCGTTTTCAAAAACAGCTACACGCTATCACACCAAACTGGCGCGCACTGCAGCTTGACGCGCCTATTCGCTGGGGAGCGAATGACCCTCTTGAAGCATTGATTAACGACTTGCTGCTGTTAAACGCTGAACCTGTCACCAGAGAAATCCCGGGGTCATTCGAACAAGATCAAATTCATTATCAACTGCTGGCACCTCAATCTATCGCCGATAATGAAGCCCTGTTAAGGCAGTTATTTGGTTTACTAATCATCGCTCATTACCAAACCCGCCCCTCTGATCTTGCACAGTTATTGGATAGCCCGGATTTGAGCATTCATTTGCTGACTTATATGAACGACATTGTTGCAGCAGCAATTGTTAGCAAGGAAGGCGGTTTCACCTCTGAGCTAAGCCAACAAATTTATAACGGTGAACGCCGCCCCAAGGGCAATCTGGTGCCACAAATACTCACCTTTCAACTCGGCATGCCGCAGGCTGCCAGCTTGACAACAGATCGTGTTATGCGAATTGCAGTACACCCTGACTACCAGCGCAACCATGTAGGAAGCAGGCTGCTGGAGCAGGTCAGACAGCACTCATCAGCTGACTATTTATCAAGTAGTTTCGGATTACATGCTGATTTGCTATACTTCTGGCGTGAATCTAATTATCACATAGCCTATTTAGGCTTAAGACGTGAAGCCAGTAGTGGCTATCATTCTGCCGTCATGCTTCACCCTCTTACCCCCGAAGGTGAATTATTATTGCAGGAATCGCAGGTGGCATTTAAGCGCCACTTTAGTGCACAGCTAGCAGACAGTTTGAAGTTTTACGAACCGGATTTAGTACTGGCGATACTTAACAGCGGATTGCCGACTATTGAAAAACCGTGTTCTGCACAAGCGTTTCGGGATATCACACGTTTTGCCGACGGTGTCTGTGGGTATGATCTGGTGATGTCTGCACTGGTTCGCTGGTTACCTGACGCCTTAGCCGACGATTCCGGCCGGTTATGCGGTAATGAGTCACAGCTATTAGTACTACGTGTGTTACAACATCATGACTGGGCGTACTGCTGTAAATCCCTCAATTTATCAGGCAGACAACATGCCCTTAAACGTATGCAACAAGCAGTCGCAAAACTACTAAAACCTGTTAGCTCACTTGAGCAATAACAAACTATCCAGGGAAGGATTTAAAAATGCCCGTTGGCATTAAAATACAATCATGAGAGATCTTAAATCATCTGTTTTTCGCGGTATTGCAATTTTATTACTGTTAGGCGCAGCTGTGCTGTTTTGTGTCTCAATGGTGGAAACAACCTTTGTCACGTCTGAGCAAAGTATCCATGGATATTGGATTTTTCTGACTGGCTGGCTTGGGTTTATTATTTTTCAGTTCGCCTGGTATGCCACCCCATTAAACTTTATGGCATTGCTATTGATGCGAAAGCGGCCGTGGTGGGCGCTTTTGTGTAGTGGTTTAGCATTACTTGCAATGTCTCAGGCATTCTTGTTCAATGAAATTCCGATGGACACCAGCGGAAACACCATACCTATTCTATCCCGAGGCACTGGCTTCTATAGTTGGATAATCATGAATGGCTGCATATTCTACTCGATTATTATGATGCTAATTTATCGGGCGTTTAAGCGCGATTTTGAAAAATCAAACACGCTACCTAGTTCAGTATTGGTATCGGATGCACCAGCGAGCACACTTAAATCACCGCCCCCGAACCAACCTTTGAGCTTCCCGACTGGAGTTATTAGCACTCGAAGTAACCCTTGAGCCTACACTTATGCGTATGCACACTGCTCATTAACCTCATAAAAAACGTCATTTGACATAAATATTTGACATACCTTAACGCATAGCGAATGCTCCACCACATATAATAAAATTAGTGGCTTGAAGGAATGCAACGGTTATTAAAAATATTACTCTGGGGATTGCGAATAGGATTTATCGTGGTTATTGGCGTCACGCTATTCACCGCGCTTAAAGCGCCACCGGAAGTCAAAGAAGAGCCAGTGGGCGAAGACACCACTTTACGAGTTACAACAGAGTCACTGTCAGAACTCGAATTTGTCACCGAATTCAGTGCTCCGGCAACAGTTGTCAGTTTAAACGACAGCAGTATCAGTGCCGAAGTACAGGGCCGCGCGCTTAGCATTGATGCGGAAGTAGGCGATCAAATTAAGCAGGGTTCACTGCTGGTAGAGCTGGACTGCCGCAATTATGTTAACAACAGAAAACAAGCACTTGCAGCTCTAAGACTGAGTAAGACTCAACGTGACTTCGCCCAAAAACAGTACAACAGAAATAAACGACTACTACAGCGTGGCGTAATTCCACGTGAGACTTTTGATAAGAGTGAGTCTGACCTAACAACTAGTCTGGCGGATATTGAGCTGAAGCAAACCTCAATTGATGCTGCTGAACTGTCTATTTCTAAATGCAAAATTTACGCGCCCTTCTCCGGCCAGGTGACGGCAAAACACGTACAACAAGGACAACTCATTTCTCCCGGCTCACCTCTTATTCAGCTGTTACAAACAGATAAGTTAGAAGTTGAGGCAGAGCTATCACCCGATGAATTAGCCTCAACCAAAAGCAGTCCGGAATTGCTATTCACGACTGGTGATACGTCAGTCAAAGTTGATATCCGCAAAGTCATCCAACAACTGAATGCGAGTAGCAACACACTAAGGGTTCGTTTAGGTGCCAGTTCAAACGACACGTTAATCGCAGGTCTGAATGGTCGCTTAAGATGGCAGGATGGCAGTCGTAAAATCCCACCGGAATACTTGGTTAGCAGGGATGACATGCTAGGAGTGATGTTAGTGTCCGATGGCAAAGCAAAATTCCATCCGATTCCCTCAGCGCGCGAAGGACAACCCGCTAAACTTGATTTATCCGGCAATACTCAAATCATTATCGTTAACCGTTTTTCTGCAAAGACTGGCGAACCGGTAAAAGTGGACTGATATGTATCGCGCGCTTCTAAAAAATCATGTATTGGCTAATCTGACTTTTGTACTGATTCTGGCCATTGGGTATTTGTCATATCAAAGCATGCCACGCCAGCAAGACCCGACGATTAATTTCAACTGGATTAGTATTATCACGATACTGCCGGGAGCATCGGCAGAGGATGTGGAGTCTCGTGTTACCGATCCGATTGAAGACTCCATCAATGGCATCGCAGATATTAACTTCGTCTCCAGCAATAGCCGTGAAAACACCTCCAGTGTGTTGGTGCGATTTGAAGATTTAAAACCTGAAGTTTATGACAAACGTCTGGCAGATCTACGCCGTGAATTGCAGAGTGTTCAGGAACAGCTGCCCGATGAAACCATTGAATCTCGCATCATAGAGATCACATCAGGCACCGCATTCCCGGCGGCAATGATTGCAGTGACCACACTCGCTGACGATGAGTTGTTACGAAAATCTGCCAGAAGCGCAGCGCAAAGCATTGATCAGATGTCAGGGGTTGATCGTGTTGATACCGTGGCATTGGATGATCCGGAATTACAAATTAACTTCGACCCGGCTGCCTTAGAGTCTTATGGATTACTGCCCGGTCAACTCTCTGACGCCTTGCAGCTGTGGTTTCAGGACACTGCGGCGGGCAACATCAATGTTGGCCGGGAAAGCTGGCTGGTTCGTCTGGTTGGTAAAACATCAGACCCTGCTGAAGTCAGTGAACTCCCCTTACCTGCCCTTCAGGGCGAGATCGATTTGGCACGGGTTGCCACTGTGCAAAGAGCTCGCAAAAAAGCCTCTCAGGATGCGCGGGTTGATGGCAAGCCTGCAGTGTTGCTGTCTGTCATGAAGCAGGACAACACCAATATCATCAAACTCATCGACCGCTTAAGAGTCTGGGTCGACTTACAGAATAAAGTCAATGCCACCACAGGGGTGGAGTACCGCCTGATAGACGACCAAACGTTACCCACCAAAAAGGCCATCAACATCATGCAAAGCAATGCTTTGATTGGTTTGCTACTGGTGCTGGTGGTGGCATGGCTATTTTTAGGCACACAAATCGCTGTACTAACCGCTATCGGTATTCCATTTATATTGGCGCTGACGTTTTGGGTACTGTCTGCCACCGGTGAAACCCTGAATGTCACGGTGCTGTTAGGAGTGGTCATAGTGCTGGGAATGCTGGTGGATGACGCGGTAGTCGTGGTGGAATCGATCTATTACCGACTGCAACGCGGTATGCAATCACTGGATGCAGCTGTTGACTCCATGCGTGAAGTGGCAATGCCAGTGACAACGGCAGTATTAACCACAATCGCGGCTTTTTTACCGTTGATGTTATTGCCTGGCATTCTCGGTAAGTTTATGAAAGTTATCCCAATGGTAGTGACAATAGCCTTGGCAATCAGTCTGATCGAAGCATTCTGGATGCTGCCGTCACATATCAGCGCGGCTAATATAGATCTGACCAAAAAGTCGCGCGTCCAACGCTGGCGTGAGTCGGCTATTCATTGGATACAGCTTAAATATTCTAAGCTGTTGATAAGAGCACTACGATGGCCAAAGATGACTTTCGCAGCTGTGTTTCTGGCTTTTTTCAGTGCTATCGGTGTTCTGTCTGCAGGACTAATTAAAGTTGACTTCTTTGCAGGTGACTCGCTTCGTATTTTCTACGTGAATGTTGAAATGAGTGCAACCACACCGCTGGCGGATACTTTAAAGAAAACGCTAGAAGTAGAACAACAAGTTAAGAAGCACTTGCTTCCCGGTGATGCTCGCTCGGTTGCCTCTTATGCAGGGTTAATGTTTACCGAGACCGAACCCAAAAATGGCGACCAATATGGCCAGATTGTCATTAGCTTACTCCCTGAGTTAGAGGGAATGCGAGATGTGAATGCCATCATGGATTCTATGAGACAAGACGTCACTTCTGTCATAGGGGCGGAGAATATTTCATTTCTGGCTATGTCATCCGGCCCGCCTTCCAGTAAACCCATTAGCCTGAAAGTGCGCGGGGATAGCTACGCCGAAATTGAAGCTGCAAGTAATGAGTTGTCGAAGATTCTGGCGAATATCAAAGGCATCAAAGACATCAGTAATGATGCAAGTCGTGGGCGCATGGAGCTAACGCTGCGAATGAATCATGATGCCATTAGACGAGCCGGTCTAAACCCACAAAACATCACACGCACCATTCGACTCTTAGTTGACGGAGAAGTCGTGTCAGAAATGCAGGACAATGGTGAAAAACTGCAAATCCGTGTTAAATCTAAACTGACTGAAATCGATGATCTGAGTAAATTGCTAAGCTTCCGTATTCCTTTGCCTGACGGTGGCTCTATTCCACTGAATCGTTTAGTCAATGACACGCGTAAAATTTCACTGGGAAATATTCGCCACTATAACTTCCGAAAAGCAATTACCCTAGAAGCTGATCTGGTTAAGCTTACCGAACCCGAGGACTTCTGGGCTTGTCGCTTAGAGCCAGCAATTAAAGGCACTGAGCGAGACTACAGTAAGTGCCAACTCGATACCGTTACCGCGAATGATCTGTTAAAAAAAGGCTGGGAACCCTTCCAAACCCAATATCCGGGTGTGGATCTGGACTTCTCAGGACAACTGGATGACATCGAGGAAAGTCTCGATTCCATCGGCCAACTATTCTTAATCGGTATCGGTTTGATGTACTTGATATTGGGAACTCAGTTTAAAAGCTATTTCCAACCATTTATGATTTTGGCAACCGTGCCATTGGCCTTTACGGGTGTAGTACTTGGTTTGCTAGTGACACAAAACCCACTCAGCTTGTACACACTTTATGGTGTGGTCGCCTTGGCAGGTATTGCGGTAAATGCGGCCATTGTATTGATATCAGCGGCTAATGACCGCTTTTATGCCGGTATGAGCGTCATACATGCGGCAGTCTATGCGGCACGTCGTCGTGTTATTCCAATTCTGATTACCACGCTCACAACTATTGCCGGATTATTTTCTCTGGCAACGGGGATTGGCGGTAAGTCATTGGTGTGGGGGCCAGTGGCGACAGCGATTGTGTGGGGAGTTGGCTTTTCTGCCTTCCTGACCTTATTTACCATCCCTACTCTGTATATGGCTGGCATGAGTAGAAAAGTTCGCAAAACGAAACTAAAAGCCGCTAAACTAGCCGCCCAAAACTCATCCGACGAATAATAACAATGGCAAATTTCAATACTCACATAACCGTCGCTGCTGTTGCGTCGGGCTTAATCAGTACACTGTGCTTACAAGTCGGTCTGGTCGATTCAAAAGATGCCATGCTACTGGTATTGATGGGCACCATTGGTGGCATTCTGCCTGACATCGACCTGCAGTATTCACACCCCAGCCGAATCATATTTTCACTGCTTGGGATCATTTGTTCGTTTCTTTGGATACTCTCTGCCGAGAACAGCTTATCCGTCGTGGAGCTGTGGGCAATCGGGACTGCAATCTACTTATTGATACGATACGGGCTATGGAAAGTGTTTAGCGTCTACACAACACATCGGGGAGCTATTCATTCTGTTATTGCGGGCTTTTTATCCATGCAGGTGGCCACTGTCATTAGCTTTCATTTCTACCATAAAGATGATTTCACCTCTTGGCTAATCGGCTTTATGGTGTTTATTGGCTTTATGATTCATCTATTGCTTGATGAACTTTATAGTGTGGATTTCATGAATCGCCGTATTAAGCGCTCGTTTGGTACAGCTCTCAAAATTGTGGATACGCGCTACGCTTACACGAGTAGTTTAATTATCAGCTTATGCATCGGGCTATGGTTCGTGGCGCCCAGTGCAAATCGTTTTGCTGACACTCTAACCTCTGGCAGTACTTATCAATTAATTGCACATCGCTTGTTGCCAGATAATTTGGGCACTATTTTTTCCAGACAATAATAGTGCTCGCGCTGACTTGATAAGACTGACATATACTTAAAGATTACTAACGATCATCCCTTACTGCTCAGGCGGTGATTGTGAACACCACCACAAATGCGACCCACAAGAATTTGTGATTAACTCTTGTGAGTCATACCCAGCATTATGTGTATCGATAGCTTAGCGGTG
Source organism: Leucothrix pacifica (assembly GCF_003172875.1). Lineage (GTDB taxonomy): Bacteria > Pseudomonadota > Gammaproteobacteria > Thiotrichales > Thiotrichaceae > Leucothrix > Leucothrix pacifica. The sequence continues at coordinate 168,340 of NZ_QGKM01000005.1, forward strand.
CTGTCTAAACCAGCTCAGCAATCCATTGGTTGAACTGTCATGTTCAAACTTATCTTCGCCGCTCTCGATTTCCTGAAGAACATTTTTCGCCAACTGCTTGCCCAATTCCACTCCCCATTGGTCGTAAGAGTTCACATCCCAGATAACACCCTGCACAAAGATTTTATGCTCATAAGCCGCCACAATACTGCCTAAGTTGTAGGGGGTTAACTTATCCATCACGATGGAGTTCGTTGGTTGATTACCCTCAAAATACATGTGTGGCAAACGCATCTCTGCCTCTTCTTTGGAGATATCTAAACCGTCCAATACAGCCTGCGTTTCTTCTAAAGAACGGCCGCGCATCAATGCCTCAGTCTGCGCTAAAAAGTTAGACGCCAGAATATCAGCATGGTGCTGGTTATCGGTTTGCGACTGAACGGATGCAATAAAGTCAGCAGGTATCACACGTGTGCCCTGATGCAATAACTGATAGAAAGCGTGCTGACCATTGATTCCCTCAGCACCCCAAACGATAGGGCCTGTGGAATAGCTAACAGCACTACCATCTCTTTTTACCGACTTCCCATTACTCTCCATATCTGCTTGTTCCAGATACATTGGCAGCAGATTTAAATTGTGATCATACGGCAGAATAGCCTGCGATTCTGCTTCGAAGAAATTGGTATACCACACGCCTAACATCGCCATAATGACAGGGATATTTTGCTCCAGCTCTGCGGTTTTAAAGTGTTGATCCATATCATGGGCGCCCGCAAGCAGCTGCTCATAGTTATCCATACCAATATATAGAATGATTGATAAACCAACGGCTGACCACAGCGAGTAACGACCACCAACCCAGTCCCAAAAGCGGAACATATTGTCAGTATCAATTCCAAATGCAGACACCGCATCGGTGTTGGTTGAAACGGCAACAAAGTGTTTGGCTATATCTGCTTCTGTCGTACTTGCTTGCTCCAAAAACCATGCTCTTGCTGTATTCGCATTGGTTAATGTTTCCTGAGTCGTAAATGTTTTGGAGGCGATGATAAATAATGTGGTCTCAACATCCAGCTGACTCAGTGTCTGGCTGATCTGCATCGCATCGACACTTGAGACGAAATGAACGTTTAAGGCATCTGACGCATAAGGCTTCAATGCTGAACAAACCATATCAGGGCCTAAGTCAGACCCGCCAATGCCAATATTGACAATATCCGTAATTGCTTTACCGCTCAGCCCTTTCCACTCACCAGATCGAACTCGCTCACTAAAGCCTCGCATTTTGTCTAACTCAGCATTCACAGCCGGCATCACGTCTTCGCCATCAGACATAATTGGTGAATTTGAGCGATTGCGAAGCGCAACATGGAGAACCGACCGCCCTTCTGTAGCGTTAATCTTTTCACCGCTAAATAACTGATCACGCCAACTCTCAACATTGCACTGACGTGCCAAAGACATGAGCAAAGGCATCGTCTTTTCAGTAATTCGATTTTTAGAATAATCTAATAAGAGGTTGCCATGCTGAATGGAGAATTTGTCAAAACGCTTGGGATCAGCGGCAAACAGATCCAGCATATGTTGTTGTTTAGATTCATCAAAATGACTACTCAGTGCTTTCCAGGCAGGGCTCTGAATTAGTGTCATATCTTTGGCAATACTATCTCTGACTGCACGCATAAAGCTTCCTCGTGGTTCATCCGGACTTTTAATTATCTTAAGTGTAGTGTGACACTTTAGCTTGGCGAGTTCATCACTATAACTGCTACGCTAATGTCAAATCACAACATTAAACTAAAAAAATGTAGTTTAACTACAAAAATACATAAAATCCACAAACTAAGGTCACAGGCAAAAAAAGCCGCGAATAAATCGCGGCTTAAATAGGCCTTCCCTGGCCCTTTACTCAAACTATCTTACAACGAGACGACTTACTTTGTAGCTTCTACGTAAACCATCACCATGTTGCTGTCTTTGTATCCGGTAGCATCCTGAACCTCATACCAGAACACATCGTCACCAACGTAATCCTTATTAGGTGTGTAGGTTACTTTGTTACCACTAATGCTGACAGTTCCGTTAGCGCCTTGAGAGACTGTGATGATGTTCAGGTTACTACCATCATCGTTCGCCAGAACATCAATAGTCGCTGTTGTATTGGCATCCATCAGATGATCATCAGCCTTAACTTTGGTACAAACAACTGAACAACCAGTGCCTGTTCCATCATCAGTCGCCGACTTCACGTCGATATAAACCGTCGCCGTGCTGCTTCCACCCTGACCATCAATAATGGTGTAAGTGAACTGATCCTTACCTACATAACCAGTGTTTGCAGTGTATGTTAACTCACCTGTAGCACTCTGAGTAACCGAACCGTATGCACCTTGTGTGAAGCTGTCGATACTGATCGTGCCACCATCAGAGTCAGAATCGTTCTCCAGCACATTGATGTGAACCGACTTACCTGACAAGGTCTCGCCACTATCATCTGTTGCTGTAGGGTCGATATTCACTGTTGCAGCCTCGTTCACCGTAATGAAAACAGTCGCTTCAGAGGTTAAACCTGCCAAGTCCTCAATCACGTAGGTAAAGCTATCGCTTCCGGAGAAACCAGCATTTGGTGTATAAATCAGCTGACCACCTGCTCCCTCTGTGACAGTACCGTTAACTGCCTGGTTGAAGCTCTTGATCATGATCATGTCGCCATCAGGATCAATATCATTTCCAGTAACGTTAACTGTTACCGCAGTACCCATGTCCGTCGTCTCAACATCATCAAATGCGCTTGGTGCATTATTCGTGCTACCGGTTCCTGATGTGTTTACCGTGACTGAAACACTTGCAGTAGACGTTCCACCATTGCCATCACTGATGGTATAAGTAAATGTATCTTTACCAGTGAAATCTGTTGTTGGTGTGTAAACAATCTGGTTGTCTGCAATGCTTACGGAACCACCTTCTGAACCTTGAGTGACTTCAATGATAGTCAATTAATCACCATCTGAGTCGAAGTCATTGTTCAATACATCGATTTGAGCAGTTTGGTTAACCGATATTTTCGTCGTATCGTTTGTCGCAACCGGACCTGTGTTCCCACCTGATCTGTCAGCATCGCTTCCGCTTGATGTTGTCAGATAGGTATCAACATTACGGTTGTGACTGAAGTTACTGCGCAGTGCACGTGCAATCCAGGCTGGAGCAGTCGGGATAGCTTCCGTTCTCCAGATAACGCGTGGTGTACCAGGCGCACCCTGCGATACGAGGATATCGGTAGTACCGGTTTGTACGTTGCGGACACCCACTTGAACATTCTTAGTACCTGTTTGAATGCGCTTATAACCCGCAATCACATTACGGAAGCCATTCTGTACACGGCGAGTCTCTGTGCGATATCCAGTACCACCAGCAACCTGACGCTCCGTCACGTACTCAATATCGACGCGACGGTTCTTGAAGTCCTGATCAGCGGTTGTAGGATACTTCGGATGTGACTTACCTAAGCCACGAGCCATCAAGTGAGCAGGATTAAAGCCTTGTGAAATCATAAAGTCACGTACTGCATTTGCACGCTCTTCTGATAATTCCTGATCACGACGCGGATCACCCAATCCACAGCTGTTACCGGTGATGCGGATATTTCCTTTATAGCCATGCTTGCGAATTTCATTAGCAATCTGACGCAGGCGCTGCTGTGCTGATGGAATCAATACAGCACTGCCATACTTGAAGAAGGTCTGACCTTCCAACTCGACTGTACTCTTGGCCATGTTACCGGTAGGCACCTGCACTGTCTTATTCGTGTAGATCGGCTGCTTCTTGTAAATTGGCTGATTCTTATATACAGGCTGCTTCTTATAGATTGGCTGCTGTTTATAAACCGGTTTCTTCGCATAAGTTGCAGCACGGCCTTTTCCGGGCACCTCTACACGAACCCGACGGTAACGCTGGTCAGGCTGATAAATATTTGCGCCACCGAAATCATAGTGGTAGCTCAGATTAGCCGTTGTTTCCGTGTCATCAGAACCGTCAAATTCGTAACCACCCTTTTTGCGAGATGCCGCGATATCCAGACCGATACTATGAGGGGTACCTTTGAAGAACTGCTCAATACCCGCAGACAGTGTTGTCATCGCCGCATTCTCTTCATCAGCAGCAACATCGTCACCCCACTGGTGATCGATACCTGCACGCACGCGTGTATTAGTATTCGGAATAAATGTACCAACACTGGCACCAACACCCCAGTCATACGCTTTCTCGTAGACCGCTTTAGTTGAACCTGTTGCTGGAATAGCTAGTCGCTTATCACTCAGACCTTTACTAACGTGACCTTCCCAGAATCCTGCTGCGCGTTCCTGACCGTATCCGACGGTTACCTTGGCATCATCCGTATCGTTACGATCATAAGCAGCGAATGCTTTATTAACGTGAGTCGCATTACCGCGCCCGTCACGTGATACCCAGTTATGATTGATCTGAACTCCGCCGGAATCAACACCTTTGTCATCACCATCAAGATCAAAGCCTGCCCACAGACCACCACTGGTCGAGCTGTTTTGAGTCTCAGAAAAGATATGGCTTAAATCTGCACTTGCATCACCATCGTCCGTTACACTGACACCAACTCGTGTATTACCGCCAACATACTGGTGGCCGATGCTGTTTACTTGTCTTGCTTCCTGCGCCTGATACTCACCGGCAACCAATTGAGTACTTAAAACTGCCACAGAGGTAAACAGTACTGGTAAATAAGCCCATTTGTAGCTATTAGTTTTCTTCATAATCTTTTCTCTTGTACAGACCATTTCTTGATATTTATCTGGCTTTCAGTGCTAACCGAAGAGCGTCAATAAATCGCCCACTTGCATTAGTAATTAATCATGGGTTAAGTATGAAGAAATCAACGACGATGAGAATTCCCTCCTATCAGCAGATAGATACAACTAATGCCACTCTTCGATTTTAAGCTGCCGTTGATTTTTGAGATCTTAAACTTGCGAGAATTTTATTCAGTTAAAACCTGCATCTGAAGGGGAGATTAAGCTATACTCGGGCGAGTAAATGACGCAGGGCTATAATAAGTGTTAGGGATCATCTGTTAATGAATAAGAATCACTGCCAATGTCAGTTCTAAGCTTCTTTCCGCTATTCGGGTTCTTCCTGGTGGGTTACCACATCCTTTATTTTATAGGATTATTTCCCGGCCTTTTGAACCAGCGCCTCATATCAATGAACTTACCTTCAGGGCAGTTATGGGAACCAACCATAGCTGTAGTAATCATTTTACTTGGATTGGTAGCCCTTTTTATTGAGCTTTTTAAATCAACTCGCACATCCAGTGTATCTATCGTTGATCACATATTGTCAACATTTGTGCTTGTTGGATTTATGGTATCATGGCTAATTTTTGAGTGGTCCGGAAATTCGGTCTTTCTCATACTGACAGTCATGTCATTTCTGGATGTAATCGCCGGCTTTACGATTACGATTTCTTCTGCAAGACGTGACTTGTCACTCGGCGGTAAATGATAACGATATACAAACTCTCGGAGATATTAGAACGATGCGCAGCACCATAAGACCTCTGATCTTCGCTAGCATGCTGATCTATTTGAGCTCCCCAGCTTTAGCCGATACGGTAAAGATTGACGGGGAAGCTGGAACAGCAGTTAACGAAACACACTCGATGATGGCAGACCCGACGACGGTCATTGCCACTCCCTCTATTGTTCAAGGCCAGTTTAATCAGAACTTTGACATGAACATGGGAATGGACATGAACTTTGAAAACAGCTTCGGTTTAATGCCGATGCCAGGCTTGATGCCGATTGTCCCGGACGCTCTGTTCAATATCCCCCCTGAAAGCCTACCAACGTATGCACCGTCAACGTTGATGAATATGCCCCCTGCTCCCTTCTATATAGTAGACATTCCTCTACCCGATGAAGACATTGAGCAAATTAACTCTCTACGTGCACAACTTGCTGATATTGAAACAGTCGCTGCGCAAACATCAGCAAATGATAAAAAGAAAGTCGCTGAGTTAATGAATGAACGCGCTCGCTTGTTATCTCGCATTGCTGAACTGGAGAAGCAATTCGCAGACTTCGATGGCATCACAAATAATTTAGCAGGTCAGTTAGCTTCTCAAAACCGTGGTTTGGAAGAAAAGCTGGCTGGCTTTAACGGCATGACGCAACAATTCGCAAGTTTTGAAGCCAATGCGACAAATGATAAGAACCGTTTACTGAGCGAAAATGAAAAATTACAACTCGCACTAAGTAATGCAACGGGTGACCAAGATGCCGACGGCGTTGTTAACCTTTCTGACCAATGTGCTGACACAGCCCCTGGCATGATTGTTGATAGCAAAGGTTGTGATCTTGATACCGATAAAGATGGTGTTGTCGAAATTCTGGATCGATGCCCTGGCACAGCGGCTGGTTTAACAGTAACTGCTTACGGTTGTGAAGTTGATACTGATATCGACTCAGTCGTAGACAGTAAAGATAAATGTCCGGCAACTTTTGCTGGTGCTGCAGTAGATGCAACAGGTTGTGAAATCGATACAGATGCAGACACTGTTGTTGACCGCATGGATCGCTGCCCAGCTACTCCGGCCGGTTTACCAGTTGATGCTGTGGGTTGCCAGATCGATTCTGACAAAGATGGCGTTCTGGATGGCTCAGACAAATGTCCGGCGTCAACGCTTGGCATGCTAGTCGATAGCAAAGGTTGTGAAACTGACCTTGATGCTGACACAGTTGTTGACAGTAAAGACCAATGCCCCGAGACGCCATTTGGTGTCACTATTGATTCAGTTGGTTGTGAAATAGACTCTGACAACGACGGTGTTGCTGACAGCAAAGATAAATGCCCCGCAACAGCAGAAGGTATTACTGTTAATGCGACGGGTTGTGAAGTCGATACTGACAAAGACTCTGTTGTCGATAGCAAAGACTCTTGCCCGACTACTCCGGAAGGCGCAAAAGTTAATGAGCTTGGCTGTGAACTGGATGACGATAAAGACTTTATCGTAAACAGTGCTGATGCCTGCCCAACGACACCTGAAGGTGCTTCTGTTGATGCCAAAGGTTGTGAGTTGGATAACGACAAAGATGGCGTCGTAAACAGTAAAGACCAATGCCCTGCTTCTCCTGAAGGCGTGAAAGTGTCCCCACTGGGTTGTGAAGTTGATTCTGACCTTGATGGTGTGAAAGATAGCGCTGATCAGTGCCCTGAAACGCCTGAAGGTGCAACCGTAGGCGAGACTGGTTGTCAGCTGGACGATGATGCAGATGGCGTGGTTAATGCACAGGATGAATGCCCTGATACTGCAAACGGACGCTCTGTTAATGCCAAAGGCTGTGAGTTGGATGATGATGCGGACGGTGTGGTTAATAGTAAAGACCAATGCCCGACTACTCCGGAAGGCGCTTCTGTTTCACCACTAGGCTGTGAACTGGATGATGACCAGGATGGCGTTGCCAATAGTAAGGACGCATGTCCTGAAACTGCGGAAGGTGCAACGGTTGATGTCAAAGGTTGTGAAGGTGATGACGATAAAGACTTCATCCTGAACAGCATGGATGCTTGTCCTGAGACCGTTGAAGGTGCTTCGGTTGACTCTAAAGGCTGTGAGCTGGATAGCGACAAAGATGGCGTGAAAGACAGCGCTGATCAGTGCCCTGCTTCTCCTGAAGGTGTCACCGTAAACGATAAGGGTTGTCAGTTAGATGACGATGCAGACGGTGTGGTTAACGCACAGGACGCATGTCCTGAAACTGCTGAAGGTGCAACGGTTGATGCGAAAGGTTGTGAAGGTGATGACGACAAAGACTTCATCCTGAACAGCATGGACGCTTGTCCTGAGACCGTTGAAGGCGCTTCGGTTGACTCTAAAGGCTGTGAGCTGGATAGCGACAATGATGGCGTGAAAGACAGCGCTGATCAGTGCCCTGCTTCTCCTGAAGGTGTCACCGTAAACGATAAGGGTTGTCAGTTAGATGACGATGCAGACGGTGTGGTTAACGCACAGGACGCATGTCCTGAAACTGCTGAAGGTGCAACGGTTGATGCGAAAGGTTGTGAAGGTGATGACGACAAAGACTTCATCCTGAACAGCATGGACGCTTGTCCTGAGACCGTTGAAGGCGCTTCGGTTGACTCTAAAGGCTGTGAGCTGGATAGCGACAAAGATGGCGTGAAAGACAGTGCTGATCAGTGTCCTGCGTCTCCTGAGGGTGTCACCGTTAACGACAAGGGTTGTCAGTTAGATGACGATGCAGACGGTGTGGTTAACGCACAGGACGCATGCCCTACAACAACTGAAGGTGCTGAAGTAGATGCCAAAGGCTGTGAGCTGGACGGCGACAACGACGGCGTCGTTAATAGTAAGGATGCATGTCCTGAAACTGCGGAAGGTGCCACAGTTGATGCGAAAGGTTGTGAAGGTGATGACGATAAAGACTTCATCCTGAACAGCATGGACGCTTGCCCTGAGACCGTTGAAGGCGCTTCAGTTGACTCTAAAGGCTGTGAGCTGGATAGCGACAAAGATGGCGTGAAAGACAGTGCTGATCAGTGTCCTGCGTCTCCTGAGGGTGTCACCGTTAACGATAAGGGTTGTCAGTTAGATGACGATGCAGACGGTGTGGTTAACGCACAAGACGCATGCCCTACAACAGCTGAAGGTGCTGAAGTAGACGCCAAAGGCTGTGAGCTGGACGGCGACAACGACGGCGTCGTTAATAGTAAGGATGCATGTCCTGAAACTGCGGAAGGTGCCACAGTTGATGCGAAAGGTTGTGAAGGTGATGACGATAAAGACTTCATCCTGAACAGCATGGACGCTTGCCCTGAGACCGTAGAAGGTGCATCAGTTGACTCTAAAGGCTGCGAGCTGGATAGCGACAAAGATGGCGTGAAAGATAGCGCTGATCAGTGTCCTGCGTCTCCTGAGGGTGTCACCGTTAACGATAAGGGTTGTCAGTTAGATGACGATGCAGACGGTGTGGTTAACGCACAAGACGCCTGTCCGACAACAACTGAAGGTGCTGACGTTGATGCTAAAGGCTGTGAGCTGGATGGCGATAACGACGGTGTCGTTAATAGTAAGGATGCATGTCCTGAAACCGCTGAAGGCGCGACAGTTGATGCGAAAGGTTGTGAAGGTGATGACGATAAAGACTTCATCCTGAACAGCATGGACGCGTGTCCTGAGACAGTTGCCGGAGCAACAGTTGACTCTAAAGGATGTGAAATCGACACAGATAAGGATGGCGTGAAAGACAGCGCTGATCAGTGTCCTGCGTCTCCTGAGGGTGTCACCGTTAACGATAAGGGTTGTCAGTTAGATGACGATGCAGACGGTGTGGTTAACGCACAAGACGCCTGTCCGACAACAACTGAAGGTGCTGACGTTGATGCTAAAGGCTGTGAGCTGGATGGCGATAACGACGGTGTCGTTAATAGTAAGGATGCATGTCCTGAAACCGCTGAAGGCGCGACAGTTGATGCGAAAGGTTGTGAAGGTGATGACGATAAAGACTTCATCCTGAACAGCATGGACGCTTGTCCTGAGACAGTTGCCGGAGCAACAGTTGACTCTAAAGGATGTGAAATCGACACAGATAAGGATGGCGTGAAAGATAGCGCTGACCAGTGTCCTGCTTCTCCTGAAGGTGTCACTGTTAACGATAAGGGTTGTCAGCTAGATGACGATGCAGACGGTGTGGTTAACGCACAAGACGCTTGTTTGACAACACCTGCCGGTGCAAAGGTTGACGAGAAAGGCTGTGAGTTGGATGACGACAAAGACGGTGTTGCTAACAGCTTAGACGCTTGCCTTGAAACAGTTGCTGGTGCAACCGTTGATGCCAAGGGCTGTGAAGTTGACACGGATAAAGACGGCGTGAAGGATAGCGCTGATCAGTGTCCTACTTCTCCTGAAGGCGTGACGGTCAATGCTGAAGGCTGCCAGTTAGATGACGATGCAGACGGTGTAGTTAATGCACAAGATGCTTGTTTGACAACACCTGCTGGTGCAAAAGTTGACGAGAAAGGCTGTGAGTTGGATGACGACAAAGACGGTGTCGCTAACAGCTTAGACGCTTGCCTTGAAACTGTTGCTGATGCAACCGTTGATGCTAAGGGCTGTGAAGTCGATACGGATAAAGACGGCGTGAAAGATAGCGCTGATCAGTGTCCTGCTTCTCCTGAAGGTGTCACGGTCAATGCTGAAGGCTGCCAGTTAGATGACGATGCAGATGGTGTAGTTAACGCACAAGACGCTTGTTTGACAACACCTGCCGGTGCAAAAGTTGACGAGAAAGGCTGTGAGTTGGATGACGACAAAGACGGTGTCGCTAACAGCTTAGACGCTTGCCTTGAAACAGTTGCTGGTGCAACCGTTGATGCCAAGGGCTGTGAGGTCGACACGGATAAAGACGGTGTGAAAGATAGCGCTGATCAGTGTCCTACATCTCCTGAAGGTGTGACGGTCAATGCTGAAGGCTGCCAGTTAGATGACGACGCAGATGGTGTAGTTAACGCACAAGACGCTTGTTTGACAACACCTGCTGGCGCAAAGGTTGACGAGAAAGGCTGTGAATTGGATGACGACAAAGACGGGGTCGCTAACAGCTTAGAC
>NZ_QGKM01000005.1:179086-280292 GCF_003172875.1 Leucothrix pacifica
GTCGCTAACAGCTTAGACGCTTGCCTTGAAACTGTTGCTGGTGCAACCGTTGATGCCAAGGGCTGTGAAGTCGACACGGATAAAGACGGTGTGAAAGATAGCGCTGATCAATGTCCTACATCTCCTGAAGGTGTGACAGTCAATGCTGAAGGCTGCCAGCTAGATGACGATGCAGACGGTGTGGTTAACGCACAAGACTCATGCCCAACGACTCCAGCTGGTGCTGAAGTTGATGCTAAAGGCTGTGAGTTGGATAACGACAACGACGGTGTTGCCAATAGCTTAGACGCTTGTCTGGAGACAGTTGCTGGCGCAACGGTTGACTCTAAGGGATGTGAGATCGACACAGATAAGGATGGCGTGAAAGACAGCGCTGACCAGTGCCCAACTTCTCCTGAAGGTGTCACAGTGAATGCTCAGGGTTGTCAGTTAGATGACGATGCGGACGGTGTGGTTAACGCACAAGACGCTTGTTTGACAACACCAGCAGGTGCAAAAGTTGACGACAAGGGTTGTGAGCTTGACTCTGATAATGACGGCGTAAAAGACAGCGTTGATCAGTGCCCTTCAACGGCTGCAGGTGCTGCAGTTTACTCAACAGGTTGTGAGTTCGATACTGACAATGATGGCGTAGCGGACAGACTGGATCGTTGCCCAACATCAGCACCTGGTGAGAAAGTTGACACAACAGGTTGTGGCGAGCCAGACGCAGATAATGATGGCGTAAAAGATGCTAGTGATCTTTGCCCAGACACTGCATCCGGTGACTCAGTGAATGAAGTAGGCTGTTCTGATATCCAGAACATTACACTAGAAGGTGTAAACTTCAGAACTGGTTCAGCTCAACTAACTAATCAGTCACTACCGATCCTTAATGACGCAGCAGAGAAGCTTAACCGCTTCCCTAACCTGAAGATTGAAGTTGGTGGTCACACTGATAGTGTTGGTGGAGCAGCTGCAAACCAGCGGTTATCACAACGTCGCGCTGAATCGGTTCGTAATTACCTGATCAGCAAAAACGTTACTGCAGCAAACCTAACTGCAAAAGGTTACGGCGAAACGACTCCTGTCGCTAGCAATGCCAATGCAGCTGGTCGTGCGCAGAATCGCCGGGTTGAACTGAAGATCGTGCGGTAATTTACCCGCTAAACCACAAGAGCCTCTCCCTAACGGGGGAGGCTTCTTTATTTGTGCAGTACTAAAAATATGCCAAAACACCAAGCAAAAAAGCGCTTCGGACAACACTTTCTGAATGACGCTCACATAATCAACCTGTTGATTACTCATATAAACCCTAAACAAGACGATCAAATGCTAGAGATTGGCCCGGGCCTCGGGGCATTAACCAAGCCGATCTTGCCACTTCTGGATCATCTGCAAGTGATCGAAATAGATCGAGATGTCATCAATCATCTGAGCCACATTGGGGGAGATAAACTAACGATCCACAATGTCGATGCTCTGCGCGTTAATTTAGATGAAATCATTGATGTAAACCGCTCCTTGCGTGTCATCGGAAATTTACCGTACAACATCTCAACCCCTCTTATTTTTCATCTGCTGGAAACTGCACCTCGTATTACAGACATGCACTTCATGTTGCAAAAAGAAGTGATTGACCGGATTACTGCAGAGCCCGGCAATAAAGATTTCGGGCGACTCTCTGTAATGGTGCAGTATCGCTGTCAAACAGAATACCTGTTCTTTGTTGGGCCAGAATCATTTAGTCCGCCGCCTAAAGTCGACTCCGCTGTAGTGAAACTCACGCCCTGGCAAGAGAAACCATTTCAGGCCAGTGATGAAAAGCTTTTCGCTCAGGTAGTTACCCAAGCATTCTCTCAACGCAGAAAAACACTCAGAAACACACTCAAAAAATTAATTTCTGCAGACGACCTGAATGCACTGAATATTGACCCGACGCGACGCGCTGAAACCTTATCCGTTGAGCAATTTGTCGCTATTAGTAACCGAATTAGCGAACTCAGCGAATGATTCCACTTAGCCTGTACATTCATGTCCCTTGGTGTATTCGCAAGTGTCCATATTGTGATTTTAACTCTCACCAAGCTCCGGATCAGTTGCCTGAGTCACGATACATAGAGGCTTTACTAACTGACCTTAAACAAGAGACCGATAAAACCGATGGCAGAAATATCGCCAGTATTTTTATTGGCGGTGGCACTCCGAGCTTGTTCAGTGCTGATTCGATTGCTCAGCTGATAGACGGGGTTAATCAACTCACGCCGATTGGTAATGATACTGAAATAACGCTTGAGGCAAATCCTGGCACTTTTGAGCAACAACGATTTACTGACTACCGAAACACCGGGATAAATAGACTATCTATCGGCATTCAAAGCTACAACACCGCTCACCTCAAAGTACTTGGCCGTGTTCATGACAGCAGTGAGGCACTGAATGCCGCCGCAATTGCTAAGCAAGCGGGGTTCAACAACTTTAATCTGGACTTAATGTTCGGCTTACCCGACCAATCTATTGACGAAGCCTTAGCTGACTTACAAACTGCGATCGATTGCTCGCCAAGCCATTTATCCTGGTATCAGCTCACTCTTGAGCCAAATACATTATTCCACCATCAACGCCCTACACTTCCGGATCATGAAGTACTTTGGGAAATGCAAAATGCCGGACAAGCACGTCTAAGTAGCAACGACTACCAACAATACGAAGTATCGGCCTATTCAAAACCAGAGAAACAATGTTTACATAACCGAAATTACTGGGAGTTTGGTGACTACATTGGAATTGGCGCAGGCGCACACGGTAAATTAACTAATCACGACGGTTCCATCGTGCGCTATCAAAAATATCGTCAACCCAAGCAATATATGGAGATGGCACAAGCTGGCGAGTTTCGTACAGCAATCTCTGAGCTTGCCGCTAAAGACCTGCCTTTTGAGTTCATGCTGAATGCTTTGAGACTAAAAGGTGGAGTTCAAACATCACTGTATACAGAGCGCACAGGTCAACCCTGGGCTAGTATCGAGCCAAGGATTTTAGAAGCGGAGCGAAAAGGCTTACTGTGCAGGCAAAGTGATAAACTGAGCTGTAGTGAACAAGGGTGGCGTTTTCTAGACAATACACTTTCCTTGTTTTTATAAGCTGAGACAAAAGGCGATAAATGCCAGACCAAGTTTGTCGTTCAAATTTTAGACTGCTAAAGCACACCATTTAACCAGACCGAACTCTACGATCCACTCGTGGCGCCCTACGATTAATCCAGACTTAACGGATTATGAACAGGTAGGATGCCATGGGAATGCTGGGGAAGTGTTTAAGTTTGTTTGCGGTGATTACATGCTTTTCAGGTGTTTTTGCGCATGATGAAACACACAAATTATGGACTGATAATGAGCAATTTGCAGCACGTGGGGCGCAGTCATTACTAATCACTCATGGAATTGAGGAGGCGCGCCAACTATCCCTAAACACCTCTGCAATGGAGGCCCTGCTACTAACACCAGCCCACTCCACTGAATTTGCTGCACGTTCAAATGTCAGCATTAACATCGAATTACCGCTACCTGACGGTCAAAGCACGACTGTCACGATCACGCCAACTAAGCTGTTACCACCACTACTCGCCGATAAATACCCGGCCATTCGCACTTACAAAGTCTCATCAGAGAACTCAGAAATCTTATCTGGTCGTCTTGATTACACTTCTCAGGGATTTCATGCGATGTTGCTGAGTCGTCAAGGTGAAACAATACTCATCGACCCGAAAAGTAAGCATGGCGGTTCTGACTATCTTAGTTATTTAAAATCGGATCAGCACACTGGCGACCATCCTCATCAGTGCAGTACACCAGAAGCACACGACCACAGCATCAGCGCGAACCTCCACAGTCGCTCATCACTGGCAGCACGAGGATCTAATGGTCTCATGGAATATCGTATCGCAGTGGCAGCCACGGCAGAGTACACTGCAAGACAAGGCGGCACGGTTGAATCAACCCTCAGCGCGATCGTTACAACACTTAGCCGTGTTAACCAAGTTTACGAGCAAAGCTTAGGAGTTCGCCTGCGCCTGGTTGAGAACAATGATCAGCTAATCTACACAGAATCCTCTACCGACCCTTATTCTAATTTCGACATCGAATCAATGCTGACCGCAAATCAGACTAATATCGATCGTATCATCGGTAACGATAATTACGATATTGGGCACGTATTTGGTACTTCAGGTGGTGGGCTGGCGTTTATTGGAAGCCTGTGTAACAACAGCAGAAAAGCCATGGCTGCTTCTGGTATTAATAGCCCTTATGGTGATAGTTTTGATATCGACTTTGTGGCCCATGAACTGGGGCATCAGTTTGGCGCTACACACACATTCAATGGTACTTTAGGCATTTGTACAAGTGGTGCGAGAACAGCACGCTCTGCTTTTGAACCGGGCAGTGGCTCCAGTATTATGTCTTATGCGGGAGGTTGTGGTACTGATGATCTGCAACATAATGCTGATGCGATGTTTCACAGTGGCAACATCCAACAAATCCAGCTAAACCTGATGTCAGGGGTAGGCAGCACATGCGGCACCTATCACAGTAGTACCAACGTTCCACCTGTTATTTCTGCAGGTGCAGACTATACCATCCCTGCAAACACGCCATTTGAGCTTACAGCTACTGCAACTGATCCTGATGGTGACTCATTACTTTACAGCTGGGAGCAAGCCGATACAGGTACCGCTGCTACACTAAAGACAGATACCGGTGACAATCCTTTATTTCGTATCTTTACGCCAAGTCAAAACCAGTCGAGAAGCTTTCCATCAATGAAAACGCTGACCGGCCAGGAATATATCAGTGGAGAACTACTACCACAAAGTGATCGGGTGATGAAGTTTCAGGTAGCCGTTTATGATAACCACAACCCGGCAACCATCGATCAAACATTCATTACCGTTGCAAATAGTGGTGAATCGTTCTCTCTTGAGTCTCCGCCGATTGGATATCAGCAAGATAGTTACACCAATATTCGGTGGAATACCGGCAACACACAATATGCACCGGTTAGCTGCCCTACTGTTGACCTGCACTTATCGACGGATAACGGCAATAACTTTGATTATGTGATTGCAGAGGGCCTCAATAACAGTGGCTCTGCGATGGTGTATTTACCATCAAACCTACCAGACAGTACCACTGCCAGATTCAAACTCAGCTGTGCTAGCAATATTTTCTTTAGCGTTTCATCACAAAAGTTCTCCATTAGTCGGGAATTGGTACTACCGGCTGAAACACCTAGGAGCGACGAAATCACACTGAATGATCAAAATTCATCACAAAGTGGCGGGGGAAGTGTAAACCCACTGCTACTTATCCTAATACTTTCGTTATTTTTGATTAATAAAAGACCATTTAGCTGAACAAGCATTCATAATGCGTTTTGCGTTTATTCAGTTTTCTTATGCTACGGTTGACTCAACAACAATAAATAACACCCCCGTTAATAATTAAAATAATTACAAGTAGAAGTCGAATATGCGCAAATTACTCTTGCTCCCCTGCTTATTTGTGTCACAAGCTTTAGTCGCTAATGAACTACTCTGGACTGACGTAGAGCCTGCTTACCAATTCCGCAGCGCCAGTGCCAAAGTTGGTACTTACCACAAAGCCCGTAAACTAAAGCTAAACTCAGAAGCTCTCATAGAGCGGCTGACCAGTACGAGTAAGTCTCTACTTGAAGGGGATCTCATAGAGTTACCATTGGCTGACGGCACACAAATGATATTCAAGTTTGAGCCAAGCAATGTAATGGCTCCTGAATTAGCTGAGCGCTACCCAGACATTAAAACATGGCGTATCTATAACCCTGAGAACCCTGCGATAACTGGCAGAATCGATATCGGGCCTCAGGGGTTTCACGGCTTAATCAACACCGCTGACGGTGACAGAATATTTATTGATCCTGACGGAGATGATTCAGAGGAAATCTACACCAGTTTAAGTCGCCGCGCTAACGCAGACAGCATAAACAATGATTTCCAATGTGAAGCTCACGAGAGTGCCGCTTCACTCCTTGCTAAACCTGAAATTGGTTCCCCTGAAACCACCAACAAAACACTTTCAAACCCAGCTGACTCTCTGTTGACCTATCGACTTGCGATCGCTGTTACCGGTGAATATACGCAACTATTTGGTGGCTCGAAATCAGAGGCGATGGCAGCAATCGTTACTACCGTGAATCGTTTGAATCAGGTCTACGAGCGTGATTTAAGTATCCACCTCCAACTCGTTGCGAATAATGATGACCTTATTTACACCAACCCAAGTTCTGACCCCTACACAAATGAAGATGCATCGGCAATGGTCGATGAGAATATCATCAATATTAACTCAGTCATTGGAAACGGGAACTACGACATTGGGCATGTATTCGGTACGGGTAATACAGGGGGATTGGCTTTTCTGAATTCAGCTTGTGGTACTTACAAAGCTGGCGGTGTTACTGGCTCTAACTCTCCATCTGGCGATGCCTTTAATATCGACTATGTGGCTCATGAAATCGGTCATCAACTTGGTGCGTCGCATACCTTTAATGGTCACCAACTTAACTGTAGCGCGGGTAACAGAGCATCATCTACTGCCGTAGAACCCGGTAGCGGTAGCAGTATCATGGCGTATGCGGGAATCTGTGGCACAGACAACCTTCAGACACACTCTGATGCATTTTTTCACTCGACAAGCATTAATCAAATTTTCAATTACACGCGTAGCAGTGGTGGCTCTAGTTGTGGAGCAGTTTATGAGGCAGATAACAACAAACCGACAGTCGATGCGGGAATGGATTATACAATTCCAGCTTCCACCCCCTTCATGCTGACAGGACAAGCGTCTGATGCTGATGAAGATGCACTATTGCACTCTTGGGAGCAAAGCGATACAGGCTCTGCCGGAGGTTTATATACCGACCTTGGTAATAACCCATTATTTAGAATTTGGCCCCCTGTGCCTGAAACATCACGCTTTTTCCCTGCGCTCAAAGATGTTCTAAAGGGGAGCAGCAGTATCGGTGAAATACTGCCTACCACAACACGCACCATGAATTTCACCTTATTAACAAGGGATAACAATGGTGGTGTTGCTCAAGACCAGATGAAAGTGAATGTTATCAATACAGGCATGCCTTTCGCTATCACTAGCCCTAATACGGATATGACATTGTCCTCCGGACAATCATTGACCGTCAATTGGGACATTGCTGACACGAATGTTTCGCCTATTAACTGCTCATCGGTGACCATCAAACTCCTGGAAGATAATGGAAATATGATTGAGTTAGTGGCCTCAACAGCAAATGATGGATCAGAAACAATTAACATTCCTGCAGAGGCTAACAGCCTTATCGATACTCATTTAATGGTAGCCTGTGACAACAATATATTTTATGCACTTTCCCAAGGTAACATCCAGATACTTGGCGGCGCTCCCATACTCAGCGCGAACACGCCATCAATCACGGAGGAAGATAGTGGTACACGAAACCTGAGTTTTATCTTGTCACTGTCAGCAATAACCGACGAGAACGTGCTGATTAATTATGAAGTCACTGATAAATCGAGTGATGCAGTAATACAAAGAGGACAAACATTCATTGCCAGTGGATCCCGTAATGTCAGTATTCAGGTACCCGTTGCTGGTGATACATTATTCGAAGACAATCAAATCATTGAGCTGGCCATCAACAAACCAGCAAATGCTCAATTTGTTAATGGCTCCAATATATTGATTGCTCAGGGAATTATCATTGACGATGACACAGTGATTGCCGCTAATCCTGATGCAACAAGCACGGTTCGCTCAGACACCAGTGAAACGACCAGTAGCGGCGGCGGAGGTTCAATGGGATTATTCTCGCTACCTGCACTGCTGTTACTAATGATTCGTCGCCACGGATTAAGGATTAGATCATGAGATATCATATCGTGCTAAGCACTTTACTAGCTGCATTCCTTTTGCAAGCCTGTAATGCCGGACCAGAGGCAACGCGCCCATCTGCACCAACGTCATCTGCCAATTTATCAGCAGCAGATAACCACATTTCAGCTGAAGATCAGAAGTATGCGAAGGCACTTCAGGCTTTATCTATGCGCGACCCTCAACAAGAAGCACAGCAGGCTTTAGCGAACGGTGAGCGGGTATTACTTGGCTATTACAGCGGTAGAGCGGGACTAAAAACGCCCGGCCTGAGCGCTGATCAGCAAACGAGTCAGCGCTGTAAAATTAATACCGTGGATGGACTCGGTGACGTTATTTACGGTGAGAATCACTTGAAGTATCGTATCGCCATGCGAAATTTTGCGAAGGCATTTAATACACAAATGCTGAGCGTTTGCCTCTAAAAAATGGCCCCTGATGTAATATCAGGAGCCATTTTATCTTCTGTGTTAAGCCACTACTTATAACGTTACGCAAATCATTTAATACATCGCGCCCACACTATTCGTATATGCCATGCTCGCGAGTACTTAAGAATTGAATATCAGGCCATCTCTCAATAGCCATCTGCAGATTCACACGGGAAGGCGCGATGTAAACCAACTCATTTGCGTGGTCGTATGATAGGTTCGAAGCTGCTTTCGTTTTAAACTGATTTAGCATTTTCTCATCGTCACAGCTAATCCAGCGGGCTGTTTGTACATTTACCGCTTCAAATGAACAGTCCACGTTGTATTCATCCTTAAGTCGCTGAGCAACTACCTCAAATTGCAGAATACCCACTGCGCCCAACACCAAATCATTATTACTCACTGGCTTGAATAGCTGCGTTGCACCCTCTTCGCACAACTGACTCAGTCCTTTCTGTAGTTGCTTCATTTTCAACGGATCACGCAGCTGAGCCCGACGGAACAGCTCCGGCGCGAAATTAGGAATTCCGGTAAAGTAAAGCTCCTCACCTTGCGTGAAGGTATCACCAATACGGATCGTTCCATGATTATGAATACCGATGATATCCCCTGGAAACGCATCATCCACATGGCCACGATCCGATGCCATAAATGTCAAAGCGTCCGGAATTTTTACGTCTTTAGCGGTACGCACCTGGCGAAGCTTCATGCCCTTCTTGAACACGCCTGAGCATATCCGCATAAAAGCGATACGGTCACGGTGCTGAGGATCCATATTGGCCTGAATCTTGAAAACAAAGCCAGTAAATTTAGGCTCATCTGCAGCAACTTCACGGGTTGTCGTCGCTCGTGCCTGTGGACCCGGCGCATACTCAACAAAATCATTCAGTAACTCTGCAATACCAAAGTTGTTCACAGCAGAACCGAAGAACACCGGTGTTAGCTCACCACGCAAATACGCCTCTTTATCAAAGCTATTACTAGCGCCCTGTACTAACTCAATCTCCTCACGCAGATCAGCGATCTGATCACCTAGCAACTCATCAAGCCTTGGGTTATCGAGACCTTCAATAACCTCACCTTCCAGCACTTTACCAGCGTGGCGGGCATCAAACAGATGAACACTGTCGTTGTATAAGTGATAAACACCTTTCAGACTTTTCCCCATACCGATAGGCCAAGTAATAGGTGCGCAACGAATCTTCAGAACATCTTCCACTTCATCCATCAAATCAATCGGGTCGCGACCTTCCCGATCAAGCTTGTTGATGAATGTCATGATCGGTGTGTCACGCAGACGACACACTTCCATTAACTTGATAGTTCGTGCCTCAACACCCTTCGCAACATCGATAACCATCAATGCAGAGTCGACCGCGGTTAATGTACGATACGTATCTTCGGAAAAATCCTCGTGCCCTGGCGTATCCAACAGATTGACAATGTGGTCTTTGTACGGGAACTGCATCACCGAGGACGTGACTGAGATACCACGCTCTTTTTCCATGGCCATCCAGTCAGAAGTCGCGTGTCTTGCCGCTTTTCGCCCTTTAACCGAGCCAGCGAGCTGTATCGCTCCACCAAATAACAGCAACTTCTCTGTCATTGTGGTTTTACCCGCATCGGGGTGAGAGATAATCGCAAACGTTCTGCGTTTTTTTGCTTCTTCCTGTACTAACAATTCTGACATGAACGACAACTTCCGGTTATTTTGGCGGTGCTTATTTCTGTATTAAGCCAGAGTGGATGGCAAGTGTTTCCATCAAGGCTTTTTGTGCATGTAGGCGGTTTTCTGCCTCATCCCACACTACACTCTGCTTACCTTCAAGCACTTCAGCGGTGACTTCTTCATCACGATGAGCAGGCAGACAATGCATAAACAAGGCGTCATCATGTGCACATGCCATTACCTCAGCATCCACACAATAATCTTTAAATGCAGCCATACGGACGGCCTGCTCTTCCTCCTGCCCCATGCTAGCCCATACGTCTGTTGAGATTAAATCAGAACCCGCTGATGCTTCTTTAATATCCGTAATAATTTCTGCATGAGAACCAACTGCTTCCAGTAACGCAGCATCTGGCTCATAGCCCTTGGGACAAGCAATATTCAGTTTAAAATCAAACTGACGTGCAGCGTTCATCCATGATTGGCACATATTATTACCATCACCGACCCACGTCACTGTCTTACCGGCGATACTGCCGCGGTACTCAACGTAAGTCATAATGTCTGCAAGCAACTGGCATGGGTGGTAATCATCAGTCAATGCATTGATAACCGGCACTGAGGAGTATTCGGCAAACCGTAACAATTGCTCATGATCAAAGGTTCTGACCATGATCATATCTACCATCCGAGAAATGACACGTGCACTGTCTTCCACTGGCTCACCACGGCCCAACTGAGTATCTCGTGGTGACAAGAAGAGTCCATGCCCACCTAACTGAGTAATACCGGTTTCAAAAGAAACACGGGTACGGGTAGATGATTTCTCAAAAATCATCGCCAAGGTACGTTGCTTTAACGGCTGAGTGACATCACCGCTTTTCCATTGTTGCTTCATCTGAATGGCGCGCTGAATTAGCTCAGATAACTCGCTCTGAGAAAAATCCATTAACGTCATGAAGTGTCTTACATTTGACATAGCTTTAGTCTTTCTTAATCTTGAACAAACGCACTTACCAGCGCACCCACAATCCTGGTGATTTCATCAGCCTGATCTTTTGTCAGTGTCAATGGTGGTAACAAACGAATCACATTACCGGCTGTTACATTGATTAACAGTCCATGCTCTAATGCCTGACCCACCAAAGCTCCACAATCGCGATCCAGCACGATCCCCAACATCAGTCCTTTTGAGCGAATTGTTTTTACAGCCGCCACGCCAGACAATGTTTCTGCAAGTTGGGCATGTAAATACTGCCCCATCTCTGAAGCGTTCTTTTTAAGGCCACCTGACTCCATCGCATCCACAACTGCCAATGCCGCGCGCGTGGAAAGCGGATTACCACCAAAGGTAGAACCGTGTGTGCCGGCTTTGAGCACATCTCTTACCTTATCTGCTGCCAGACATGCTCCAATTGGCACACCATTCCCTAACGCCTTGGCTAATGTCATGACATCAGGCTTGATATTGGAGTGTTGAAAACCGAACCATTCACCCGTACGGCACATACCGGTTTGAATTTCATCCAGCATCAGTAACCAGTTATTCGCATCACAAATCTTACGCAGATTAGCAATGTAATCCGCGTCAGGAACGACAACACCGCCCTCACCCTGAACAGGCTCAACCAGAATCGCAACCACATCAGCATTGTGCTTGGCAGTACTCTCTACTGCTGCAATATCGTTGTAGGGCACTCTGACAAAGCCGGACAATAATGGCGAAAAGCCAGCCTGAACTTTGCGACTACCCGTAGCGGATAGTGTTGCCAGCGTACGGCCGTGGAAGCTGCCTTCCATCACTATGATATTCGGAGTCTCTATGCCGCGGCTTTTACCATACAGCCGGGCTAACTTGATTGCAGCCTCATTGGCTTCCGCGCCGGAATTACCAAAAAACACATTACTCATCCCGGATAGCTTGCACAGTTTTTCAGCCAACTTTTCCTGATTAGCAATGTGATAAATATTCGATGTATGAATCAGTGTTCGCGCTTGATCACAAAGGGCGTCTGCTACACCTTCATGAGAATGCCCGAGACTCGTGACTGCGATACCGCAGAGCGAATCCAAATACTTTTTACCTTCAGTATCATAAAGATATGCGCCCTCACCCCTTTCAAAGGTGATAGGTAGACTTGCATATGTCGACATCAGTGAGTTCATAGAATTGGCTCCAAATCTTTCAACCCCCGCCCACTTAACAACACGACTAACTATTGGCAACAAATGGGCTAATTGCAATAAAATAAAAAAGGGTGACTATAAAGTCACCCTTTTTTAGGCAAGTTATTGATTTTGTCAGATTAACTTTGCCCGGTCAATCCAATAAAATTAAGCTGCGAAGTTACCCGCAACGAAATCCCAATTGATGACTTCCCAGAATGATTCAACGTAAGCAGGACGAGCGTTACGCTTATCGACATAGTAAGCGTGCTCCCATACGTCAATTGTTAACAATGGCGTTAAACCAGCTGTTAGAGGACAACCTGCATTTGCAGTGTTAACGATTTCCAGAGCGCCGTCAGCATTCTTAACCAACCACGTCCAACCAGAACCGAAGTTTGTCACAGCAGATGTTGAGAACTTCTCTTTAAAATCTGCGAAAGAACCGAACGTTTCAGTGATAGCATCCGCGAGTGCACCTGTTGGCTCACCACCAGCGTCAGGACCCATGCAGTTGAAGTAAAAAGTATGGTTCCAAACCTGAGCCGCATTGTTGAAGATGCCGCCAGCAGGAGCTGAAGTAACGATCTCTTCAAGAGACTTATCTTCAAACTCAGTACCCGGAATCAGGTTGTTTAAGTTAGTCACGTAAGCAGCATGGTGCTTGTCGTGGTGATACTCAAATGTTTCTGCAGAGATGTGTGGCTCTAGTGCGTCTTTAGCGAAAGGCAAAGCGGGTAAAGTATGTGCCATGTTAGTGTGCTCCTAACGTGTTTAGAAAATTTTAGTGGAGCTAGAGTAATCAAGACGCCCAGACAACGCAATAGCACCAACCTTTTATGCGAGAATTATTTAGTGATCACCCTAACCGTCTCACTGAAGTGACAGTTACTTTGTCACTACAGCAGCCTGAGTGATGAGATTAGTGAGGCAGATAGAGTCGAACCCGGGCACCAACTTGCGGAGATGCTTTTAACTCGATACGTCCACCAACGGCTTCAACCAATTCAGCACTAATAGCCAAGCCGATTCCCTGACCCTCAGTTTTACTATCATCACGCATTCCGCGCTTCAGTAGCTCACTTGGACTATCAACACCAAAGCCCATGCCATCGTCGTCGATATCCACCACTAAGAAGTTAGTTTCATTCTTCGCGCTAATTTCAACCACTTCACTACAGAAGCGACAGGCATTATTGATCAGGTTTCCAAACAGCTCAATCAAGTCATCCGACTCCAGACGAACCTTGTCATATTCATCTACATTAATAATGATTTCAAAGCTCTTCTCGTGATAGACCTTATAAAGTGACTCTCTGAGTCTGAACAATACAGGTCGTAACGCCACCTGCTCTACCATGGCATTGGGTGCCCGCACCACAGCACGCTTTAACTGATACGCCACGATATCCGACATATGCCGGATCTCATTCATCAAGTCCGTCTGATCATCATCTTTCATTTTATATTTTGACTGCGCAGTAGCCAACAATGCGCTAAGAGGGGTTTTCAGGCTGTGCGCCAAGTTCTCTAATGATTCGCGATAACGTTGCTTCTGACCTTTCTCAACATTGATCAGCGTATTAATCGCACTTTTCACTTCCATCAACTCTACCGGATAAGCTTTTTCTATGGCCTTTTGGGCACCGGCTTCAATTTGGCGAACTTCACCCTCGAAGTCGCGAATCGGTGTGATGATAAAATAATTACTAATAAGCTGGGACACTAACACTAACGCTAAGGTGCAAAAGAAAAGTGCAATGATATTCTTCTGAACATGATCTGAGTCGCTCGCCATGCCTCTTGCAGACTTAGCAACCACCACGCGAACTATTTCATCACCCGCAGTTACCAGCTGTGAATACACGGCAAACTTCAGGTTAGTCGTCTGATCTTCTTGATATGGACGAAGATAGCGCTCCTTCAGCTGTGCTTTACCAACCTCAAGATCATCCTTAATATCAAACTGTTTCACCGCTTCCGCGTACGAGAAAGAGCCCGTTGGGTTAGGCACTTCGTTAGGAAACTTACTTTGCCAGCGAAGCTCACCGGTTTTAGCATTTTCAACATAAGCATAGTATTCATGTTTTGTGCCATCGTCATCGAATCCACGGCTGAACTTGTATTGCGACATCAACTTGTTCAGCTCGAAAGTGTCTGCCTTGGTATCAATGGTGTCGTCAGAGAAAATCGGCACACTCAGAAGCATCGCATTAGCGACATCTCCTTGTTCCGACATCATTTGGTTTTTCAAACGTGTATCGTAAAGACTGAGATAACCACCGCCCAATAGTGAAACACCAAGCGCAACCAATACCAACATACTGATCATTTGCCGCATGCGCAGTGAATTCATGCCGAATTTATTAAAAAGGGAGGATGAGCCCATTGTGGAGATTAGAGAATTTGTCATGTCTATATTTTTTTTATAATCGCAGCCCCTGAGTCCCACCAATCCATGACTAGCTCAGTCTTTAACGATTTTTTAACTCAATGTTCTACGTTGCCGGATCTGTCTTTCCCCCTGACCGACCTGAGTAGAAGCCCCTACATTTAGTTAAGTAACGATCAACACGAATAACTTTGTATGTCGTCTTGGTAATATTATTTTTTTATAAAACACAGATTCAAGAAGTATTTTCCGACACGGAGTTCGCCGAAATTGTAATCTGCCGAATACTTAACCTTGACTGAGTATATGCTGAATTATTATTCAGGGAAAGTGCTTTTTGCTCAAAATAAAAAAGCCCGTCATGCGGCTAAACATGACGGGCTTGAGTTAGTGAATAGTGAACTATCGTGTCAACATAGTTAGTTCAGTGTTACCTTTACTGCAGTTAAAGGTAACGCGTTTTAGCTCGCCTTTGTACATAAAGCGTGCGTTATAGCAATTAGGATACATCGGCGAAGGCTTCGGTGTAATACGGGGGACAACACCCTTATAGCCTCTGCGAACTGCAACAGCAACCTGAGCTTTACTGACCTTTCCATTATGAGCAGCGATCTTAAAATCCTTGATACCGTGTGCTGCCGTTGATGACACTGCATAAGTGAAACCTGTCATATTAAGAGCAGCAGCTACAACCGTAGCAGTCGCTACAACTTTAACAGTCTTAAATATTTTCATTGAACTCTTCCTTATTAAATCGCCTTCTAAAACTTCCGAAAGCGGTGCATGTCGATGATCAACAAGCACGTTCCATTGGTTATGCATGGCTCGCGCATTCGCCATAAAGTTCCATCTAATGGCGTTAACGGACAAAATATATACATAAATACTTTATCTAGGATTGCAGTATAGACCAGCACTCCGCACAATGACAATACAATATTTCTATAAGTAACTGAATCTTAACCATTTATTACACCTATCAGGCTGATTCAGCTAGCTTATGGGCAAATTATCAACGCATAACTCTGTTCTAGCATATGCGCTTTATTCTGACATAATGGTTCTTTATTTTTAAAAAACTTAAGTGTATTCAATATGTGTGGAATTTGTGGTGAATATCGGCTAGACGGAAGCCATCCTCAGCTAAGCAATATACATTCAATGATGGATAAGCTGGAAAAGCGGGGTCCGGATAGCTCAGGAAGCTACTCAGACGGCCCTCTCGCTTTTGGACATCGCCGCCTGTCGATTCTGGATCTCACAGAGAAAGGCAACCAACCCATGGTCGACTCACACCTGGGTCTGGCGCTGGTTTTCAACGGCACTATCTACAACCATCCTGAACTGCGCGAGCAATTAACAGCACGAGGTCACCGCTTCTTCTCAACCGGTGACACTGAAGTTATCCTTAAAGCTTACGCAGAGTGGGGAAAAGACTGTGTAAAGCGATTCCTGGGTATGTTCGCAATCGCCATTTGGGATCTTAAGAAAAAAACCTTGTTCATGGCACGTGATCGCATGGGCATAAAACCGCTCTACTACAGTTTTGGCAAGCAAGGAATTCGCTTCGCTTCAACCATGCCTGCACTACTGGATACACCTGATATCGACACGAGCCTTGATCCTGCAGCACTGCATAATCTCTTTACCTTACACGCAGTTGTTCCGGCGCCACGTACTATTCTAAACGGGGTAAGAAAACTGCAGCCAGCCCATAGCCTGACGATTCATGAAAATGGCGAGCACACACTGGAACGCTATTGGGAGCTTGACGCTACACGGCCTGAAACGGATAAGAGCGAGGATGAATGGATTGAAGAAATCCATGAAGCATTACGTGTAGCGGTTAGACGCCGTAATAATATTTCTGATGTCCCGGTTGGTGTACTCCTTTCCGGCGGCCTTGATTCAAGCTTGCTAGTCGGATTACTGGACGAAATAGGCATAGAAGATATCCGCACATTCACCATTGGTTTTGATGACCAACCGGAAGAAAAAGG
Source organism: Leucothrix pacifica (assembly GCF_003172875.1). Classification (GTDB taxonomy): domain Bacteria; phylum Pseudomonadota; class Gammaproteobacteria; order Thiotrichales; family Thiotrichaceae; genus Leucothrix; species Leucothrix pacifica. Next base: position 195,688 of record NZ_QGKM01000005.1, read on the forward strand.
GAGCGAATATGAATACTCAGACGCAGTCGTTGAGCGATTCAATACCAATCACCACAAGTTCCATATACCCAATGAGCAAACGCTAACACGCCTACCTGAAGCAATCGCGAATATGTCTGAGCCGATGTTCGGACAGGATGCTATTGGCTTTTACTTGCTGTCTGAACAAGTCTCGAAGCATGTAAAGGTTGTTCAGTCAGGACAAGGGGCTGATGAAGTATTCGGCGGCTATTTCTGGTATCCACAAATGCACGACGCTAAAGGCTCTGCACTGGAACGCTTCAGCCCATACTATTTTGACCGTGACCATAATGAAATGGCTGACATGCTGACACCTCAGTATATCAGCCGTGACTTCACGTCAGAACTCATGAAAGATCTATTAGAAGCCCCTAAGGCCGATGAATTTATTGATTCGGTGTTACGCGCAGATACCACCACCTTGATCGTAGATGATCCTGTAAAACGGGTAGATAACATGACGATGGCATGGGGATTAGAAGCCCGAGTTCCCTTTCTTGATCATGAATTAGTTGAGTTAGCCGCCAGAATGCCTCCAGAGCTTAAGTTAAGAGATGGTGGAAAATATGCACTGAAAAAGATCTCTCGCGGGGTAGTTCCCGACAGTGTGATTGACCGTCCGAAAGGTTACTTCCCAGTACCGGCACTAAAGTTTGTTCGCGGTGAGTTTCTTGAGTTTATGCAAGATACTCTGCACTCGCAGGCGTGTCGTGAACGTGGTTTATACCAGAGTAGTTATGTCGAGAAGTTGCTTGCTCAACCGGATAAATACCTAACGCGCATTCAAGGTAGCAAAATTTGGCATCTTACGTTACTTGAGCATTGGCTACAGACGCACAATATTTGAGTGATCTTCAACCGACTAAAAACGGGGCTCAAAGCTCCGTTTTTTTATGCGAATTAACCATTGAAATTGCTATACGATAAATCATTGGCGCAGACAATATACCTGCCAACGAGGCATATTCTGAATGGCATCAATACTGATCACGTGCCTGTTCCAACAGCTTCTCAACTTTCTCATTAAGCACACTTTCTGACTGCTCAAGGAAGTCACTCACTTCCATTGTTTTTTTCAAACGAATATCCAGCGAACTTAAGCTTTTATTGTAATTTGGCATCGGCGTGAAACCACTGCGGTTGGACATCTGATCAACCATATCAGAGATAAAAAAGGCAGTGACAGGCATAGTAACTAACACAGCGATACCAATAGCAGAAATAACGCGTATGTAGTGGACACGTGTCAGATATAAGATGAGCAATATAGGGAGTAATAAAAACTCAGTAGAATGCTTGAGTATTGTGGATGGCCAATCGGTCGTTAACAAATAATCTAAGAACTGACCGATATATTCAAATACTAACGGTAATAACAAAAATAACGAGGCAATACTCAATGCAGGAACAAATGCCCAGCGGTGCGCTGAGAGTCTACTCACACTCGCAATCAGTAACGCAAGAGCAAGCATCAACAACATTGCGGGAAGCACTTTACTGAGATACATCAAAGAATCTTGCGACACTGGTGTGCTGATGTATTTTCCGGCAGCAATGGCTATCGCGGTGATGATAACAAAGAAACCCGCCCAATAAGGATTACTCAGAAAGGAGAACCAACCGTTACTGGCAGACTTTATACGGGTAGGCGCCACTTCTGCAGTTGGCGACAATATTCGTCCTTTGAAGTCCCCCAACCTGACTTCTGCCGGGATACTTAAACTCTGAGGACTCTCTGACAACGGCACGTCATTCAGCTTGGTACCATTTTCTGAGGATAAGTTTTGAATTTCAAAGCCATCTTCAAGTCGGTCAATCTTCAGATGTGTGGGTGACACGGTGACATCTGAAATAATGACATCACTGTCAAACCCTCTTCCAATAATGACCGGAAATTTTTCTAATTTATGATAAGACTTAACACCACGTTGCGTTGTTTCGAGAATTAGTTTTTCCACTGAAATGACTCCACCATTTTCTTGAACAAGCCATAGGCCGCCTTGTGGTTCGTTCCCGTCACATCAAGATTAAACACTCCCCCTTCTGCAGGATGCCCAACGAGCACGGTACTAAACAGCATGTCGCTGAGTCCTTTGTATTTCAGGTAATCGCGACGACACACCGTGGTTTTAAAGTCTTGCCCGGCTGTCTTGGTAAAGCCGGTATGGCACGCAAAATTCGTCACATCAGACTTATCAACATCGCTCTCGATGAAGCTACTATTCATCTTCTCGTAGCGCGTGTAGAACCTTGCCGGAATCAATTTTTCCGTATCCATCCAGACATATTCGTAATTGATCATCCCCAGAGATAAGTTCTTAGACAGATAGGTATTCTTTTGATTAGAGCATTGCGTGAGAAAGGACCGGAATAAATCATCTTTTTTAGGCACACGGCTTAAGTCCCAGCAACGCATGGATTTATCCAACTCTGCAGGTACCAAAAACTTGCCAATTTGTGTGGTTCCCCAGTCATTGCCAGACAGTCGTTCAATGGTTCGCTCTGAGTTTGCGATTAACTGCTCTGAGATACGTGCAAAACGATCTTTTACGGGCAAAAAGTCATTGTCAGCCAAACGATCCAAAATCACAGAAAGATATTTAGCAGGCACTAAGAAACCGAGTGCATTACCTTGGGTGGCAACATTCACACCAATGACCTTGCCAGACTCATCCAGTGCAGGGCCACCACTCATGCCACCATTCAAGTTACCGGAGAACAGGATATTTCCGTCCTGATCCTGCGTCATAATGCCATTATTGGTACCGGTAACGATGGAGAACCCCAAGTCCAGCGGATTACCCAATGAATACAAGCGGGCCCCTTTTTCCGGAACAGCAGAAATCTCCAACGGCTTGCCCATTGGTTTCGTGCTTTTGACGACGGCCAGATCATGTATCACGTCAAGATCTAATAACTCTAATGGACCTGTTTCTCCATCGGTCGACAGATATTCCAGTTTGAATACATCTGAGCCATTCACATATTCACTGACTACGTGATAATTGGTCGCGAGAATATTGTCTTGTTGAACCACAAAACCGGAGCCAATAGCGACTTTCTTACCGGTTTCATTGTTTATCACTCTGATTTGATAGACAGATGATTCCACTTCCTCATAAATACTCGAGGTATCTGTGAGCGCCACAGCAACCTGAGTCACACTACTGAATAATACCAGTAGCAATATATACCTTATCATTCCGTGAATATCTCCTTTATTCTCATGAGCCTGAAAGACCGTTTGTCCGTCGCTATCCTAGCCAAACGTACACAGATTCACCAGTAATCCGAAGTAATTCACGAATATTACGGTCATTAGGTAATTTTAATCAAGTTTTTCAACATGTTGCCGGATTGCCCAGTTTATGTGCTCTACAACCATTTCACTAGCATTTGGCTGCTGAGACTCAAGTGCTTTAACGATATTTGGGTGATAAGGCGCATTGCCGAGTGCGATTGCTATGTTACGTTGCCAACGGTCAAATTGGATTCGTCGGATCGGTGAGCCTTGCATTTTTTCCAAAAATTCAGCCTCTGACCATGAAAACAGCACCAGTAATTGTTCACTATCCAAACCATTTCTCACTTGATAATCGTTCTCCACCGTTTCCTGAGCAAAGCGATTCCATGGACAGATCAATTGGCAGTCATCACAGCCATAAATTCGGTTACCCATTGCCTTACGGAATTCTATGGGAATAGCACCTTTTAGTTCGATGGTGAGGTATGAGATACAACGTCTCGCATCTACATCATAGGGCGCGACAATCGCTTGAGTCGGACAGACATCGAGGCAAGCCGTACAACTGCCGCAATGCTCTTGTACTGAACCGGTTTCAGGCAATTCAAGATCCGTATAAATCTCCCCCAAAAAGAACCAGGAACCCGCATCGCGATTGAGGATATTACTGTGTTTACCAACCCAACCCAGACCTGCTTTTACAGCTATTGGCTTCTCAAGAACGGGGGCACTGTCAACAAACACCCGATAACCAAACTCTCCAATCTCGTGTTGGATTTTATTGGCTAAACGCTGAAGACGCTTTTTTAATACTTTGTGATAGTCACGACCAAGTGCATAACGGGAGATGTAGCCGAGCTCGGGATGATTCAGAACCATTTCTGCATCAGCGCTTTGCGGTGGCAGATAGTCCATTCGTACACTAATAATACTGCGTGTGTTGGGTTCTAATAAGTCAGGACGACTTCGTTTCAGACCGTGTGAGGACATCCACGTCATTTCGCCATGGTGCTGTTGATCAATCCAGTTCCACAGCTGTGATTCGGCATCGCTCAAATCAACATTACTCACACCAAGTTGTTGAAAACCAAGTTCATGCCCCCACTCTTCAAGTTGCCTGACAAAGGCCGCTTGCGCTTGGTGTGACGTGAATTTAGCCATGCAAATCTCGAACCCATTAAAATTTCGCGCTAGTATGAAGCATCAATGTCCAGATACCAAGCCATGAACAATTCCAATACACACAAAATTGAACCTCCTTGTACGCTTCATATCACTGATGAGCAGGCAATGATGGAACTTGGCGGCCAGATTGCTTGTCTGTTAGCGCGAGGTGGTGTGGTGTTATTGCACGGAAATCTTGGTGCGGGCAAGACTACGCTGGTGAGAGGGCTGCTTCGATCGTTGGGTTTTGAAGGAACGGTTAAGAGTCCGACCTATACTCTGGTTGAGCCTTACCATGTGGCCGGACGGGATATATACCATTTCGATTTGTATCGGTTGGCTGACCCTGAAGAGCTGGAATACCTAGGTGTTCGTGACTATTTTCGAGATGATACACTCTGCCTCATCGAGTGGCCACAACAAGCCGATGGTTTTTTACCCAAAGCAGATCTGGAAGTTACCCTATTGCATGATGGAAGTGCCAGAATTGCCCAATTAAAAACACCGCATAATCATTAACAAACAAAGACTTATAGTTTTTTTATAAAATCTACTTGATATTAGTAAGCTAATCCGTTTATCTTATATAGCGTAGATCAGGCAATACAAATTAAGAGCGTTCCAAATGGAAGTAAACAATCAGAAAAGAAGGGACTTCGTTCTGAAACTGGCGAAGTTAGCAGGAGCATTAAGTGCTGTTGTTTATGCGCCTCAAGTCATTGCAAAGAACGGCAGTGCGCTTATTAAATCAATCGCCATTAATAGTGGCAGAAATCAACAACGAGTCGTGATTGAACTCGATAGCTCTATTGAGCACAAGCTCTTCACACTCAGTGCACCCGAGCGTATTGTCCTTGACCTTAAAAAAGCACGCACGGCCGGAACAATCAAATTAAATCCAAACCGCCCTAAAACTCTTATCAGCAAGCTGCGTTACGCAACACGTAATGAGAACGATCTGCGTATTGTGTTGGATATGGCTCACAAGACGAAGGCAACCACTAAGCTGACTAAGGCTAACGGTAAATATCGCCTTGAAGTTATTTTGGTGGATAACGGTGCTAAAGCAGCTGTAGTGGCAGCAAAGCCTGCTCAAAAGAGAGTAACCAGCAGCAAAGCGGTTGGACGATCTCGTCGCAAGTTTGTGGTTGCTATCGACCCGGGACATGGCGGACATGACTCTGGTGCTGTTGGTAAGAACGGTACCTATGAGAAAGACGTTGTCCTCCAGATTGCCCGTCGTCTGAAAAAGCGTGTGGACTCTACTAAAGGTATGGAAGCGTTTTTGACACGAGACAGTGATAAGTACCTGACACTTCGTAAACGCATTGAAAAAGCACGTGCAAACAACGCAGATTTATTTATCTCAGTTCATGCGGATGCCAATAAAAACAATTCTGTCAGAGGCTCATCGGTATACATCTTGTCTGAAAAAGGCGCATCGAGTGAGATGGCTTACTGGCTGGCGAAAAACGAAAATGAAACAGACGTTCGCATGGCGGGTGCTACGCTGGACACGGACAACCGCGTCTTATCGCAGGTACTTTTAGATCTCACACAATCAGCAGCCATTGACGACAGTCTCGGTTTGGCTCAGGAAGTACTTTCAGAGCTGGGTTCGGTAAATCGTCTTGCCCGTAAAGGTGTTGAAAGTGCCAATTTTGGTGTGCTTCGCTCACCTGATATTCCTTCCATGCTAGTCGAGACTGCTTTTATCTCCAATCCACAGGAAGAGAAAAAACTGAGAACCGCAAAGTACCAAAACCAATTGGCAGAAGCGGTTTACCGTGGCATTCGTCGCTACAAAGTAGCACTAGAGCAACGCGACCCACGCTATGCTGACCTGAATGCTGATGAAGTATCAATGAGCTAGAATTTATACCCTGAAAGTTAAAGCTTCGATGTGACTTGGCCGCGGTTATCGCGGCTCTTTTTTGCCTGATAATTTCTACCTCTAATCTGTTGCTAAACCACTTATCCAGCCAATCTGTGCCAGATGTCTGCTTCGGTGATATAGTTTTTGAAACATTATAAACATATCCCCGATAACAATAATAAAGATAAGGGTTAGACTTATGTCCCTGACACAAACAACACTCAAATTAGCACTCCCGCTCGCGATATCTTTGGCGCTAGCGGCCTGCGGCGGTTCAGACACAAGCAACAATAGTCATGGCATTGGGTTTGGCTCAAGCACAGACACGACCACAGAAGAAACGACGACCGACACATCAGCTGATGATACAACGACCGATGATTCAACGACTGATGACACGACCACTGACGATGCCAGCGCTCAGCCTGAAGTTGCTTCACTCATCGTTTATGCCAGCTCACGCACATTGTTGAGTGATGCTGATGCCGATGACAGTACAGAAGGTTCTGAACCTGTCACTATTTATATGATGGCGAAGGATTCGAATAACATTGCATTAAGCGGTGTGACCTTTAGTCCATCTGTCGATAATGACGCCACCCTATTCCCCGGTACTGTTAGTGAAGATGGCATACTCACAACCTGGCGCTTAGTGCCGGGTGAGCCACGTAATCAGACAGTTAATGTGAGTGTAACCACCGGCGATATTACCGAAACACTAAGTATCGATGTTACGGGCACTAGCATTCAAATTGACGGTGCTGAAAGTATTTCGATGGACAAGCCAACCACATACACCGTTAAACTTAAGGATGCAGCAGGTAATGGCCTGCCACTCGAAGTTGTTACTATCAGCTCAGACCTGATCAACCAAACACTAACAACAGACAGTGAAGGTGAAGCCCAATTTGAGCTTCAACCAAGTACAGGTGGTTCATACTCGATTCAAGCGGATGCACTAGGCTCAACGACTCACAAGACAATTAATGTTTCTCCAAATGCGTTTAATCTCAACGCATCCATTGATGAGATACCCGTGAATACCAGACAAACCATCGTATTATCCTGGACTGCAGACGGTGTGCCTCAGGTTGGCAAAACAATTCACCTGAGTGCTACTCGCGGCAGTATTACAGTCGGTGGCGTCAGCAGTGGACAAGTAGTCACAGATTCAAATGGTAATGCCAGCTTTGAAATAGAATCACCAACAGCGGGCGGAACCGTTGTCACAGCGACCGACAACACCACTTACTTAACGACAAGCCTGCCTTTGGAATATGTTGCGACCGAACCGCATTATATGAATATTCAGGCAGATCCATCGCTGATCGCATCGCTAGGAACAAGCACGATTCAAGCTCAGGTCCGGGATATCAATGATAACCCTGTAAAGAACCAAGTTGTTGTCTTTAATTTGAATGATACGGTAGACGGAACGCTGAGTAGCTCTAAAGCAGAGACCGACTCATCAGGTCAGGCAAGTGTGGTTTATACAGCCGGTAAAACAACCAGTGCTAAAGATGGTGTTGTTATCACGTCACATATTGAAGGTTCTTCAACTATTACCGACACAACTAGCCTGACAGTTGGCGGTAAAGCGACACGCATTGTCTTTGGTCATGATGAAGTTCTTGCAGAGAACCCACCATTCTATACCAAGGCTCTGGGGGTTATCGTCACTGATAATGCCGGAAATCCTGTCTCGGGTAAGCAAGTAGACTTTACGGTTAAACCAACACAGTACTCAAAGGGTGTGCTTTATTTTGACGGAGTTGCCTGGAATAAAAACAGTGACGACCCTGTCTGCCCTTCAGAAGATTTAGATGATGATGGTCAACTGGATGTAGGAGAGGACTTTAACAACAGCGGCACACTTGAGCCGACTCACTCAACAACCATCACAGGCAGTGGTACAACTGATGAGGCCGGGCAGTTGATAGCCAACATTACCTACCCTCAGAACCATGCATGGTGGGAGACCGTTGAAATCACAGCGCAAGTATCTGTCAATGGTACAGAGTACATAGAAAAAATCGAAATGACGTTACACGCGCTGAATTCTGATATGACCAGTGAAGGTCAGCCACCAAACTATTACAGCCCATATGGTATCGGTGCCTGTAGCGCAGCGCCATAAGCTCAGCTTTATATTACAGATCAATCAAGCCTCCACACTCTGGAGGCTTTTTTCATGCTGTTCTGTAGGTTTTATCCCATGTCTGTTTAAAAAGCATTATCATTAGAACCACTAAATAACGACAGCGAATAACGCCTGCATATGAAAAATTATCTACTAGACACATCAACGCTTCCTGCTTTCAGTAAAATCTCTGCCAGTGATGTAGAACCAGCGCTGGACCTTTGCTTAAAGGAAAATCGTGAACTGCTGAAGAACCTTATAGCCGACACAACAAGCCCAACATGGGAGAACTTCATTCAACCCTTGGAAAAGGCTGAAAACCGCCTCAGTCGCATCTGGTCTCCGGTAAGTCATATGAATGCGGTCGTGAATACTCCAGAGTTGCGGGATGCTTACAACAACTGCCTCCCAAAGCTGAGTGAGTACAGTTCTGAAATGGGCCAGAATAAAGACTTCTTTAAAGCCATGCAGTCGATTCAGGACCGACAGGATGAGCTTAGCTTAAATAACGCTCAACGTAAGAACCTGAATGATGCGCTGCTAGACTTTAAACGTTCTGGCATCGATCTGGACGAAGAGAATCAGGCACGCTTTAAGGAAATCAATCAAACACTATCGCAATTGTCTTCGAAGTTCTCTGATAATGTTTTAGATGCGACAACAGACTGGACATTGCAAATTAGCGATATCGACGCACTAAAAGGCATGCCTGAAAGTGCGCTAAACGCTGCCGCGCAGAGTGCTAAACAACGTGATATGGATGGTTGGCTGCTAACACTGGAATTCCCGTCTTTTCATGCTGTTATGACGTATGCGGATGATAGAGCGCTCCGTGAAAAGGTCTACACTGCCTTTACCACACGCGCCTCTGACCAAGCTGACAATACCAGTTTTGATAACAGTCAAACGATGGCTGAGATTCTCAAACTACGTCAGGAAGAAGCTCAGTTATTAGGTTTCAAACATTACGCCGACTACTCAGTTGATGTAAAGATGGCGGAGTCTCCGCAGCAAATTATTACATTCCTTGAGGAGCTAGCAGAAAAATCGCATCCACACGCAGTCCGTGAGTTCGCGGAGCTAACTGAGTTTGCAAAAGCAGAGCTAGGTATTAGCGAGTTAAAAGCATGGGATGTCGGCTATGCCAGTGACAAATTAAAACAAAAACTATTCAACTTCAGTAGCGAGGACCTTAAACCCTATTTTCCGGCAGATCATGTACTGAAAGGTCTCTTTGAACTTGTCGAATCGCTTTACAACATTAAGATTAAGCAAAAAACCGACTTCGACACCTGGCATCCTGATGTGCGGTTTTATGAAATTCTGAATAAAGACGGCGATGTACAAGCACAGTTCTATCTTGATCTCTATGCGCGTCAACACAAACGTGGCGGGGCATGGATGGCGGACTGCTGTGGCCGTTTCCGTAGCGATGAGGGTTTACAAATTCCGGTAGCCTTTATGACATGTAACTCTTCATCTCCGACTGGCGACAAACCAGCCTTATTTACACATGATGAAGTGATTACACTGTTCCATGAATTTGGACACGGCTTACATCACATGCTCACTGAAGTGGATTACTTAGGTATTTCCGGCATTAGCGGCGTGGAATGGGATGCGGTAGAGCTACCCAGTCAATTCATGGAAAACTGGTGCTGGCAACGTGAAGGTCTTGATTTAATCACTGCACACTACGAAACAGGTGAAAAAATGCCTGACGAGTTATTCGAAAAAATCAAAGCCGCACAACACTTTCAAAGTGCAATGGCAATGGTCAGACAACTTGAGTTTTCTCTATTTGATTTACGTATTCATATGGATACCTCCATTGAAACACCTGAGCAAATCCAACAAGTTCTTAATGATACGCGCCAGCAAGTTTCCGTGGTACCGGCACCAGAGTCAAACCGCTTTCAGAATGGTTTTACCCATATTTTTGCAGGTGGCTATGCTGCCGGATACTACAGCTACAAATGGGCAGAAGTATTATCCGCTGACGCCTTTGCACGTTTTGAAGAAGAAGGTTTATTCTCACCCGAAGTCGGTAATGACTTCCTTAGCCACGTTCTGCAACAAGGTGGCTCACGCCCTGCTATGGAATCGTTCGTGGCGTTCAGGGGCCGTGAGCCAAGCGTAGATGCTTTATTACGTCATAACGGCTTAACTGAGGATGCGGCATGAAGATTGCCAGTTGGAATGTTAACTCATTAAGAGTACGGCTCGGTCATGTTTTGCAATGGCTGGAGTCAGCCCAACCCGATATTCTAGTCCTTCAGGAAACCAAGATGACGGATGATCAGTTCCCGGCAGAAGAGATTAGAGCTGCTGGATATGACGTCGTTTATAGCGGGCAGAAGACATATAACGGCGTAGCTATACTCAGTAAAGTTGCTGCTGAAAATGTATTGTTTGATCTACCGGGCCTTGAAGATCCGCAACGACGCATCGTTGCTGCACAGATTGGAGATATTCAGGTACTCGACCTGTATGTTGTTAACGGGTCTGAGGTAGGTTCTGAAAAGTTTGCCTACAAACTGGATTGGTTAGAAAAAGTTACCGCATGGGTTGAGTCTCAGCTGGATAAACATAAAAAGTTCATTATTCTTGGTGATTTCAATATCGCGCCAACCGATCGTGATGTGCACAACCCAAAGTCATGGCATGAGAAAATTCTTTGCTCTACCCCTGAACGAAATGCGTTGAAAAAACTACTTGATCTTGGCTTTGTTGACTCTTTTAGAATGTTTGAGCAAGACGATGAGATCTGGAGCTGGTGGGACTATCGAAGCGGTGGTCTGGAAAACAATAAAGGCTTACGCATTGATCTGATTCTGTCAAGCTACTTGCTCGCTGAACAATGTACGGCTTGCTATGTTGATAAAGTTCCGCGTACCTGGGAACGGCCTTCTGATCACGCACCAGTGGTTGCGGAATATAGAAATATTTCGTTGTCATAAAACTTACCGCAAGTCTAATTTAGTACGATTATTGGCCAGTTTCATTGCTAACGATTTTGCACCATGTTAAAGCATGGTATAAAGCAGTTATCTCAGTGGCAATAAATATCTGGTATGCGCCCGTTATTGCTAGTGAGGATTTGGGCACCCGGGGGGATACACCATGAAACAACTAAGGCCATTACTTTTCGCGGCTCTCGTAACTGTCAGCACGTCTACATATGCTAAGAGCGACTTTTACTATAGCCAAGGGTTAGACATCGACTTTGCGCTCGCAGAGGATAATGAAACGATGAAAACGACGCTTGAGCGTCTTATAAATCGTTTGTATAAATTCATTAACCCGTCTGAAGAAGATGGAGTCTTCATCAATTTTGATTACTACACAGATATGGGAAGAGATGTAGACGAGTAAATTGACCACCCACAAAAAAACCCGGTACTAGCCGGGTTTTTTTGTGCCTGTCATATGCACTGTTTACTTACGTGCACCGGGGCCATTAAATGCCAATCCGTTTGACATGAACGTTTGGAAATACTCCAAAGCTTTGTACTCATCACTTTGAGCTTTAAAGCCCTTAGCACGAATATTCTCATTACAACCAGCATATCGACGGTGTAATGTACCCATGTTGCCCCACTTAGAACGATACACGGGGAAATGGGTTGGATGACCTAATGCCGGACTTAATGTCTCAGAGCGTGCCATACGACCAGAATAATAAACGTGGCAATCTGCACACGCCATATTCAACTGACCGCGTTTAGCATAAAAGAACGTCTTTCCTTTCTCATACCATGCAATCTCTTTCTCAGACTCAGGTAATTTCACATTGACAGGAGCATCACGTCCTTCATAAGCGATATAAGAAGACAAGTCTGCAATCGCTCCTTTCTTCCAGCCAAACGGCTTTTCACCATTTGCGGTACGACATTTATTAATATCGTCTTCTAAGGTAGCAATAGTGTCATTCTCAGCGTCATAATGTGGATATTTGGCACGAACAGCCGTGACATCTTCGCCGAAACAGTCAGCATATGTCTTACCATTTGTGAATGCTGTATTCCAAAGCTCTTCACCACGCTCAACGGCAATCTCATAAGGAGGGAAATCTTCGATTTCTTCCCATTGCTTACGCGATTCCGGGTGAATGGAGTAAATGCCATTCTTATAATCTGAAAACTCAGTATCTTTAAAACGCTTCTTAAAAAATTCCTGAAACGACTTCTGGTCTTCCATCGGTGAAGCATTTGCAGCTGAACTCAATAGTGTTCCTGCTCCAAACGTAAGCAATGCAATTGCTGTAATTACATGTTTTTTCATAAACAACCTCCTCAGTGTCTATTACAGGCGATTACTTTACCTTCTTCTCAGCATCACCTTTATTACCCTGATTATCTGTCCATGATAGCTTAACAGCATCACCGGACGCACCTGCATAATCAAATGAGATGTAAGGATCTTTTGAAACTGCCCCACCCCAATTTGCTGTCATAACTACTTTATCATTCGCAGTCACGACCACTTCATTAATGTAATGAGCAGGTATTTTGTCGCCATTTTTGTCTTTAGTCAGGCCTGTCAACATCGGATGTGAGATCAGCGCCTTCACATTGACGATACCCTTTTTCTCTTTAACCTTCAGACGTGTTTTATACTTACTAGCCATTTCAATCTCCTTTAACCGCCACAACCGCCCAGTGTTACTTTAACTGACCGCTTACCACTGTAATACTTATCACCCACTTTAGCGATACCAATTACATCTGAGGTTTTACCCATCTTGAAACGACACTTAACGAGTGCATTGGAGCCTTCACCCATTGTGAACTTTGCCGCATAAGGTGTTGGGTTCTCAGCAATCAGAATGGTGATTTCTTCAGTGCCTTCAATATCCGAAGCAACACCGATGGGAACAACCGCACCGTTTTCAGCTATCTCAGGTGCCGTTATAGCAATCTTGTCGCTTTCTTCAACGCCTGAGATACCTGCCGCCTTAAGTGCATCATCAAAACTTGAGGCCTGGAATGGGTCAGCTTTTTCAGCATGTGAATCCGCAACCGCTACCCCTGGTGCTACCAGAGCGGTGCCTAAGGCAGTACCGGTTGCGCTAGCGACTAAGGTGTTTTTCAAAAACGTTCTACGCTTCATTCTTGTCATCCTTTAATCAATTTAACTTATAGAGTGTGAATATACGCCACGACTTTATCAATTTCGTCGTCCGTCAAAATACCGTGCGCACCGAACGGAGGCATTATCGTATTAGGGTTCATTTCACGAGAGTCTGCAATTTGTGCTCTTAGTTTCGCCACATCCGGGAAGCGAGCTTTCATTGCGATAAGAGGGGGGCCAATATTACCGGGCATTTCACCGCCCATAATCATGTGGCAAGCCAGGCAATTACCTTTCTTCGTATCGAAGGAAATTTTCTTTCCTTCTTCTATCATCTTAGCATCATCCGCAACAGCAGCCATTGGCACTAACAAGACACCAAATACAGCAGCTACAGACAACATACGTCGTATGTTAAGCATTATGTTGTTTCCTCCAGTTCGTTATTTTTATGGACTGTCGTAGTATACAGAATATGTACGCCAGTCTTCAAAAATACCCACTTTAGAATAGCGGATTTGATACCACCATCAATATATCCCGTGCGAGGTATGATAGAGCTAAGACGCCATTAATTTAAGTATAACTACTATTTTTTAAAGCGTTTTGCCCGATAAATGGCTTGCTGCATTTGCTGCCTTTCGTAAGGAGTATTGTTCTGAACTTTTAACGCCTGATCCAATTGGATCAAAGCATGACGGTACTCTCCGATGCGTATATTCCGTTCAGCAATAGATAAATAAGCCTGCCCTAACTTACCGGCAAGCTGTGCAATTTCTTGCCTGGACTCCAGGAACTCAAGACTGGTTTGCTCAGTTAACGGAATTCTACCCATGACTTGCCAGGCTTCTGCCGTGCGTTTTAAACCAATCAGAGCATCCGCATATGGCAGAATAAGGCTCTCCTCCGCAGGATAGCGCTGCACTAAAGGCTGTAGAATCTGTAAAGCTTTCTGATACTGCCTTAGCTGCACATAACTCTTCGCAAGTAATGATGCTTCAGGAACTTGCTGAGTATTCGCAGCTAACAGACGAGTAGCTTGAGTAGCATTTCCTTGCTGGAAAGCCTGCATAGCCTGCCCATAACGCCTGACCATTGTCGTTGGCTTGCCACCTGATGTAGCAGATCGGGTCAATACCCTCAGTTTTTCCTGCATATAGGCATAACTGATATTTTCTTTTCCCTGATATTTACCATAACGTAACGCTAGCTGGCCCACATCATTTACACGCTGAGATGATAAAGGATGACTTGTTAAATACTGGCTGATGTCAGCGTAACGAGGATCCACACCATCATTTAGTTTACGCAAAAAGCGAGTCATTCCGTTCGGATCAAAGCGCGCGTTGGCTAAGATTCTCAAGCCCTCGCGGTCAGCCTCTGTTTCAGCGGAGCGACTAAATGATAAGCCACGATGAGCGTCCACTGCTAACGCTGATGCAACAATTGCCTGCCCAGCAGCTGGATCTTTTGACCCGACTAACAATCCGGCAACCACCGCAGCGGTATTTCCAAAAACATTCCGCTCACTGTTGGCAATCATGCGCTCTATATGTTGTTGTGTTATGTGAGCAACCTCATGTGCCATGACCGCAGCCAACTCACTTTCCGAGCTTGATCGCAAAATCAGCCCTGAGTTAATCACAATAAGACCACCCTGAGTAGCATACGCGTTAACATCATTATCTTTGACAATCACAAAATAGAACGGTCGATTGGCATAGCTGGTTTGTGCTTGCAGCTTGCGCCCCAATCCACGAATCCATGCGTTTAATTCAGGATCTTCCACAGTGGTTGAGCGCCGCCTGACGCTACGTAAGCGCTTCAAACCAACACTACTGAAATTAACCGGCATACTCTGGACCGCACTACCACCATTGACGGTGGTTAGAGTATCCGGTATCTCCAGATTAAGTTCGGCTTGCACGCCTATAAAAAGTCCAAGGCAAGCTGTCGCAATAAGCGTTTTAATGTTCAAAGCATGAAACCTCGTTTGTGTCATACAATGTTAAGTTAATACATTCCTTAGCACTAGCGCATTAATCTTTAGTAAACCTTAGCCATAAGGGCTGTTGACTAGCCCAATACCCAGCGATAACATCTCAGCCAATCATTTAACAGGTAAACAGCATGTCCATGATCGAAGAAATCGATGCCCCAGAGTTATACAACCGACTGGCAAGCGATGAGAAAATCCGGCTGATTGATGTTCGTTCAGATATGGAATACAAGCAAGGCATTATCGAAGGTGGCGAGTTTATGCCTCTTCATACCGTACCACTCAATATTGACGACATTTCAAATGATGTGACCAATATTATTTACTGCCGCAGTGGTCAGCGTTCTGCTCAGGCTTGCATGTTTTTAGAGCAACAAGCGGGCATTAAAGCAATCAATTTACGTGGCGGCATTATCTCATGGGGACAATCAGGCCTCCCCATTGTTCGTCCCGCTTAACCTCAGTCTTTTTCGTATTCGTATATCAGATCCAGACTCTGCTCCTCACCGACCTGAGCTTCAATATTAAGATACTTGTTAATCTTGTAGTCCACCGCAATGCGATGAGCAGAGTCAAATAGTCCGACCAGATAACGCACATAAAGTTTTGAGCCTAGCTTCTTTCCGAGCTGCAACTCACTCTCTCTGAAGTCTTCCTGCGTCACAATACTTAGATCATCCAAACCCAGTGACTTACCAAGTCGCGAAATCAACCCTTCACTTCCGTCAATGCCTAAGCCGCGAACTGCCTGCATCAGTAAGGCAGTTTCACGTCCTGTTGCTGAGGTCAGGCTTTGACCTGTGATTAGGTAACTTAGTGCCTCTGTTTCCTGCATCACAGGATCAGAGAAAATAGAGGACTTGAGCTTTTGCATTGTGCCAGTAAGGTGAATTCCCACCTCACCACTATCAACCTCGCGGATCGCACGTACATCAACACCCACATTTTTAGGTGGCCCGTTGAAGACTAATCGGCCATTATCAATTTTAAGGTCTTGTCCATACGCTTCATAACGCCCCTCAAGAATGTACATGGACCCGTTAGTCACAATAGTATTTCGACTATTCGTAACACGAACACCACCCACTAGTCGTGTACGGAAACCAAATCCTTTAAACCGAACATTATTACCCAGCCTCACCTGAATGTTAGGCTGCAGACGAACGGCAGTGATCGATTCACCCGGCGCTCTTTCACCAATAACTATCACATCCTCAGACTCATCAATACTGAACTCAGGCAAATCTTTGAGGTTGATATCAGCTGTGGGGATGTCAATAGTTCCGCGAATAACCACTGCTTGCGGATTAGCATCGATTTGTAGGTTCGGACTCATATAGGCTGTTGCCTCATGAGTGTCGACAAACTTGATATTGTCACCTGTCAGACTAAGCTTAGCCGTCCAGTTTTTCACATCATTGATCGACAAACTTCCGTTAGCTTTGATAACCCCGCCACCAGAGTTGATACTACCAACAATCGTTGCCTGATTCGCTTGATTCGCCTGAATGCTGAGGTTGATGTCTGACAGCTCTGTACCCACTTGCGGTAATCGCAAATAACCATCAGACATAGAAATTTGTCCTGTTACGCGAGGCTTGGAGACGATACCAGCAAAGCTAACCTTCCCGACAACCTTACCCCTCAAGCCCCGACTATACGGAACATAAGGCTGTGCCCAATAGATATTAGGGATATCTACTTCTGCTACCCCGTTTATACTCGGCTCACCGTTCTCTCTCAGGACAATTTGCGCCCGTGCACTCATATCACCCTTGCCTTTAAAGGTGAGGTTACTATCTACATTAATTCGGTCGCCATCGATCGTGGTATTCAAGATACCTTGCTCGTACGCAAATGCCTTTTTATCGCCGGAAGCTGTTTCAATCACAAAGTAGCTATTGGGCAGACTGAGATTCACATTCCCCGCCAGCTTTCCGCCATTCTGACTCAGCTTATAAGTGCCATTCACTTGTCCCGGAAAAGCAAAGTCTTCAGAAACATAGGGCTCCAACAAAGCCAGAGGAACCGATACCAACTTCCCTTCGACGTTAATACGATGGGATGCTGCACTAGCGCCAAGAACAATGTTGGCATTACCATCGATAACACCACCATCTTTGAGCGCAATACGCGTATCAGCCACTATGGATTTACCATTAACCGTTGCGTTGAGCTGGCTGGTTTCATACTCGAAAGTCTGCGTTTCTCCGTCACCCGTATCGATCGTAAAACTACTGGCGGGTAGCGTCAGTTGCAGTTTACCTTGCTGTCCTCCTGTCTGACTGAGCTGATAGCTACCTTGAGCTACTCCTTTAAACGTCATCGGCACGGGAAGATATGGCTGAGCGAGTGACAGTGGAAACGCATCGAAACTGCCCTCACCTTCAAAGGCAAACAAGTTATTCGCTTGCGATAAATCCAGACGGCCCTTGGTACTGAATGACCCACCATCCATCAATGCGAACTTAATATCCGTTGCAACTTTATCGCCGTCAATATCAGCGATAACTTCAGCGCTACGGTACCGGTAAGACTGCGCTGGATTAGTACCGTCGTCATAGCTTAATGAGCTGGCTGGCAGTGTGAGTTTGACCTTGCCTTTTAGTTTGCCATTTTGTTCAACATCATATTCACCATTAATTCGACCGTTTAACACTAACCCTTCTGGCAGATAGGCTTTGGCAAGCGCCATCGGCATATCCCTAACAGTACCTTGCGCAGTAAATATGGGGTCTTTATCAAATGAAGATATATCAGCACTCGACTTGGTGTTCAGGATACCACCATCGCTAAGTTCTAAGCCCACATCAGCCAGTAATTTATCACCCTGAACCGTTGCCTGAACCTGAGCCGTTCGATACTGATAACGTTGCTCTGCAGCGCCCTCCTCTTTGTATGAGAAGCGTCCACCATTACTGATTAGATTGACTCGCCCTACAGGCTCACCAGCTTGTTGACTAACGCTGTATTCACCGCTAATCAAGCCATCAACATCAATCTCTTTAGGCAGATAAGGTCGAAGTAATGCCAATGGCATAGACTCAATCTTACCCTCAGCATTCACCGCTTTCATCATATCCGGATTGCTGAGATCAACCGTGGCGCGGCCATTAAAACGACCACCGTCTTTTAAATCAAAATCGACATTTCCATCGATATTATCGCCCCGGATACTCCCCTGAATTTTTGCGGAGTTATAAGCATATTGCTGGGCTTGCTCACCACTGGGTTGATACTTAAAGAAGCCATTGCTAGCCAGTAGGTCCACCTCACCCACCGGCTGACCACCCTCTTGCTGAACCTTAAAATTACCACTCACCGTACCATCAAGATCAAATTCTTTTGGCAAATACGGCCGCACCATAGCAAGCGGGACTGCTTCAAGTTTCCCTTCCGCAGCGATGGATTTTGTTAGATCAGGATTGCTGAGGTCCACTGTGGCACTTGCATTCAAGCGACCACCATTTTTCAAATCAAGATCGACATTTCCATCGATATCATCGCCGCGAATATTGGCCTGAATTTTTGCGGCATTATAAGCGTATTGCTGGGCACGCTCGCCTTCAGGCTTGTAGTCAAAGAAGCCATTACTCGCGACTAAATCAACTTGCCCAACCGGTACGCCTGCATCCTGGCGGATATTAAACTCCCCACTGACCAAACCTCCCATATCGAACTCACTAGGAAGATAGGGGCGAGCGAGTGCGAGTGGCATTGATTTAACCTCACCTTCAGCCACGACTGACTTCATTATGTCAGGCTGCGATAAATCAACGGTCGCCCGTGCATCCAAGCTTCCACCTGTGACTAAGCTCAGTTGTGTATCTGCCTGAAGTTGATCGCCTTGCAAGGTTGCATCAACATTCACTTGATTAAATTGGTAGCGCTGTGGACCTGCTGTTTGGTCGGAATAGACAAAGTCCATATTGCGACTGTTTAGTAATAGTTTCCCGCTGCGGTCATCACCAATTTGCTTGGCGCTAAATGAACCACTAGCCAACCCGCTTAAGCCAATTTCGGGAGGCAAAAACTTTTGCCCCAAGGCAAGTGGGATCGACTTAAACTCGCCCTCAGCGTCAATCTGATGCTTCCCATCATCAGGCGATAGCTGTAGGTCAGCTTTGGCATTGATGAGTCCGTCACCTACCAGATTGAAACGAGTCTCGGCCTTAATATCATTGCCATTCACATCTGCCTTAAGGACTCCACCAGTGTAAGCAATACGCTGAGTTTTACCGTCCTGAGAGACATTCACTTCACCCGCACTAAAATTGAGCTCAGCTCGACCTTTGAGGTCAGGGTTAAGCGTGACGGCGTAGTCGCCACCGACGCGCCCATTAACAGTAATTCCGGCAGGAATTAATGGATTCAACACCTGAAGTGGTGCATTCACTAATTGACCTTGAGTACTAAAACCATCTTGCTGTGTATAGTTCAACGCGGAACACGCAGAGCCATCGGCACCTACTAAGCACAATTCATCCGCCACAACCCCTGCGGTTGATACCGTCACATTCGCAGGCTGTTTTAACGCCCACTGACCAAACGTGCGATCATTAATATTGACGTCCTGTAGTGTTCCGCTCCAACGTTGACCATCCCACTCACCATCAACCGCCGCACTGACTTTGGCCTGAGTATGGTCTGCTGTTATTGATAAGCTATGCTTATCAACATCCCCTTTTCCACTAAGGGTTGCATTGCGCACACGCTCACCATTGACCGTCAAACCTTGTAAACGACCGTCCACTTGGAATTGACCGTCAACTGTTTTAATTTCCAGATTTCCGGCGTTGAGTTTATTGCCCTGAAATGAGAGGCGAGTGGTATCTAGCTTTCCGTTGATAATCGGTAGATCCATTGTTCCGGTCAATGCGCCTCTGGCACTAACCCGACCTGCTAGTCCCGGTGCAATGCTGGATAAATCGTTTCCTCTGATATCCCAGTTCAGATCAAATGGCTCACTGCCTCTTCCGTCAACTTTGAGGACGTTATTAGAAGACTTGAACTCCAGTTGATCAAAGATCAACTCATCATTCAACATGGATACTTGCCCGCTTCCGGTCAGTGGGTATCCTCGTAAGGTGCCATTGAGCGATTCAATATCTAGTCCACCGCGCAATTTACCATTTTGCTCGCTGGCTTTCAGACTCAACTCTCCGGTGAGATCCGCTGGCCACTCCGGCACAAACTGAGCCGTTTTTAAATTACTGGCAATCAAGTCAAGATCAACTGATAAATTCGGAACCCACGCAATTTCACCATCCGCTTTCAGACTTCCACTATCTCCTCCCAGAGTCAAGACCTCGATATCCAGAAAATCAAAATCGCCCTTTGCCTCTAAACCAAAGCTTTGTGTGCCCAGTTCGGAGTGAAGAATGTCGCCGTCTGCATTCAGCACGTATGATTGCAGTAAGCCATCGGCGACTAGTGCACCTTTAATGTCACCAATATCAGGGTGCTGCCAATCAAATGATGCCTTAAGATTTATCTCATGCGGCGCTAGCATGTCCATAGTTGCTTCAGAGATCGTGAGCGAAATGGCATTCGGCTCCATCTGCATGTCGGCTGACACGTCTTTAAGTAACAACTTATCGTCGGTTACCGCAGTGCCATCCAGCACGACATCATCTAACTGAAAAAGGTTTTCATCCTGCTCCTTAACGATAAACTGCGCTAGTTTGCCGGACTCAATCAATAAGTTAACCGGAGATGTGCCAAAGTCGCCAATATCAACCAACTCACCACGCTTACGTGGATTGTCAGTTGCAGCAAGGTCGATGATGAGTGACTCAACAGAGAGCGCTTCGATTGGCAATAAATTAGTACTGAAATCAGGCCGTCCAGGCTCAAGGCTGATTTTGTTAAGTGTTGTTACGTCACCAGAGCGCCACTCTACTTTATCCACATCAATGCGGCTCAGCAAACTCCCGCTGACTCCCTCAATGGTTAACTCTTTAACAAAAGTATTAGCCGCCCACGCTCCTAACAATGGCCCCAAAGGAGTTAGCACCAGCGCGAGCAAGGTGAGGAGTAAGAAAAGAATTATTATCTGAATCCAGACCAGAGGCGAAAACAGATAATCGCTAACAGGCGTCTTCACAAATCAGGACCAACACTTAAATGAAAAGTAGCGTCCCCAAACTTACCGTCAGGAAAGCCAATATCGACCCGCACCGGGCCGATTGGTGATCGATAACGGATGCCACCACCGACACCGTATTGCAGGTCCATATTTCCCCAATCATCGAAAGCATCACCTGCATCAAGGAATACAGCGGCACTCCACTCATCTTTTATCGGGTGCTCATACTCAACCGAGCCTACCAGCAGATTTTTACCACCGATAATAGAACCAGCACTATTCTCTTCACCGATCGACTCATAATCATACCCACGAACACTCGCGCCACCACCAGCGAAGAAACGTAGCTTCTTAGGTAAATCTTCAAGACTACCTGCGTTTGTCACTCCCACATCCAAGCGATTAACCAAACGACCTTTTCCAACAGGGAAAATATACTTTGTATTTACTTCAAGCTGAGCAACACTCTGATCACTGAGTAGATTATCAACTGCACCCTGCCCCTTAAGCTTGATATTCCAACCAGAAGTTGCAAAGTTTTCATTGTTCGTTTGAGTTTTGGAAAGACGCCCACCGACTAACGTCAAGATTGAATTATCTGGCTCACCACCGTCAGCTGTCGTGCGATCAATCAAGGTATTAATAAATAAGCCTTGCTCCCAGCCCGAATCCACCTTTCGGGTGTAATCCGCACCAAACTCAAAAGACATACTATCGACATCATTTGAAGTGTCATATGTCCAGTCTATGATATAAGCCAGATTGTCGTAGTCCGGATTCTCTCTTGGCTCAATCAGCTCAAATTTAACCTCTGACAACGTCTGCGCCCATTGGGCAGAGGCTTCGATTTTTCGTCCTTTATCTCCGGTCCATCGTCGTTGTAATTCGGCCCTAACACGTGGCCCCGTGTCGGTACCATAACCAACCTTATAGCGATATCTGTCTCGTTTCGCCCGTGTAAGTTTGATAGTTACTGGTATTTGTTGGTTCTTGGCATTTTTAATATCAACATTGACTTCAACCAGTGAGTAATACCCACTGCGCTGAAATGACTGCTGCTGATCAATCACGCGCTCAGTACTGAACGGTGTACCCGGTTTTATTTTGATAAAACGTGTAATCAGATCATCACCCAGCACATCTTGCTCAACAGTGATATCGCCAAAGGTGTATCGAGGCCCCGTGTTCAGAACCAAATTTACACGAGCCTGATAAGCCACTGGGTCTACTGTGACTGTTTTTTGCTCATAAACAGCATCAAGATAGCCGAGTGTTTCGGCTGTTTCAGTTAATTGGGTTTTAAAATCATCGTATAACTGATGATTCAGAATATCGCCTTGCTGATAAGGAGGTGATTGCATCACTTGGCGGAAGCGAGTCTCATTAGAACCCTGGCCTTTAACTTCAATAAATTGACTCACTACCCTAACTGGCTGTCCCGGATCAATCCCCAGTGTCATTTCCCAGCAATTGTTGACCTCCTTACCACCGGACGTAAATTCAGCATCATAATAGCCCAGTGCTCGCGCACCTTTACGCAAACTCGTTTTGAGAGATTGAAAGTAATCTGTCACCTCAGACTTAGCGGCATTACACTCAGGCTGACTCACCGGTAAATGCTTTTCAAGCGCTGCTTTTAGCTCACCACTTACGCCTGAAATGGTCAGTTTTGCTAGTGGTGCGTCATCTGCCGCGGACACACTGATTGTGCTGGCACAATAAAGTAGCACACCTGTTATAAGACAACTGAGTGTCTGTTTAGATACTGCCATTAGGTTCAACCCCTTAATCTACCGGTACTTCTAGCCTACTGCTCGAAAGCCCAGCGTAATATTTCGTCTTGAATTTTTCCGCCCCGTGCCGACGTAGCACGGGAACCATTGTGCTGTACCACAATGACTAAACGCCTTCCTTTACGATTCAACATATAACCCGCAATTGCAGTGACGCTATTCAACGTACCTGTTTTTAAGTGACTCCGGCCTTTTTGATCATCACTTTTAAAACGAGAAGCCAATGTCCCATCCAGCCCCGGCAAGGACATTGATGACATAAACTCAGGCATATAAGCATCCCGATAGGCGACTTCCAGCAATTGTGACATTTGTCGTGCAGAAACTCTCGCTTTTCTCGACAAGCCGGAACCGTTATCCACCACCATATTGGTCGTATCAACACCTTGTTTTTTTAAAGTTTCGAGAACTGCGTCCCGACCTTTGTCTAGCGTTGCCGGTGCACCGAAGCGATTAGCCCCGATTGTGAGTAATAGCTGACGAGTCATCACGTTATTACTCCATTTATTGATTAAGCGGATTTGTTCACCTAGTGTTGGTGAGCTGTACGAATGAAAAAGTTCGTCATCTCCATTTACTTGACCAGCTTTTAATCCACCGTGTAATTTGCCACCTAGTTCTGTCCAAAAATGTTTGAATGCATCAAAAGCGTGCTGAGTAGGATCAGACAAATTACGCATAAGATATCGGGGTTTACAGCTCACCGAGAACTGTCCTTTGACGATCAATTGCTTTTCCGGACTCCAGCTAAGTTTCGGGCGTCCGTGCTGGCGTTTACACCGTCCTTTCACTAACGCGACTTGATTATCGATAGTCAGAGCAGATGATGGAGGAAAAGGAATGATATCCGCCAATGTTGCAGCCTCATCCTCAGGCGGTTTAATCATCAACCGGGTCGCCTGAAAGTTAAACATTAACGGAGACGCACCCGCATTGTACACCCGGAAACCTTGACCATCGAATGCATCATTATCGTGATCCGGTAAGTCATAGTAGCTGTTATCTATGATTACATTCCCTGTAATTTCTCTCAGCCCTTTGTCATGCAGCTCATGAACAAACTTCCAATACCGTTCGTAGACCATAAACGGATCACCATGCCCCTTGAGGATCAGATCACCCTTTAATATGCCGTTTTCAATATCTCCACGATGCCATGCCTCTGTTCGCCAGGCATAGTTTGGCCCTAACTGCTTTAATGCTGCAAAGGTCGTAATAAGCTTCACAGTTGATGCCGGTGAACGCATGATATCAACATTATGCTCCAGCAGCGGCTGCTTCGAATTCAGATCACGCACATAGATACTCAGGTTATCAGCGGGGACTTTATTCTTGCTTAACAAGGCAATCAGAGACTCAGGCAATGAGTCCATCGGCACATCTTCGACGACCCTATGCTCAATCGCTAGCGCAGGTGCTGGTAAGTTGTCCTCATCAGCATTCACCGAAATCGCAATAGACATGACGATGATCGCAGTGGACAAATACCCAAACACAAGACTAGCACGGGCAAATCTCATTATTCATTCTTCCTTGATTGATAACTCGATAACTTCGACAATATCATCTGCTAAGTACCGCCAACGTAAGTTAAAATCACACAGATGAGTGGCATATATCCTATCGCCTTGTTGAGCGGAATGGTAGGAAGGACGAGGGTCTAGTGCTAATATTTGACGAATCAGCTCCTCAACATCTCGGGCAAGCCTGATTGATGATAATTCGCACTCTCTGGCAGCCTGCAAAGTGAAACAAACTTTGTATTTTGCATTAGGTGGCGTGTCAGCAAACCCGCCTGATGCATCCGAAATACTGTCCACATAGGGAATGTAAGGTTTGATATCTAACACCGGAGTACCATCCAATAAATCGCAGCCATCGAGTACTAATGACACCTGCCCCTCGCTAATCTTTATGTCTGATAAGCGCACCACTGACAGGCCAATTGGATTTGGTCTATGCGTAGATCGCGTGGCAAAGACACCTGTCCGTTGATTACCTCCCAGACGTGGCGGTCTGACTGTCGGTTTCCATTGCCCTATTGGTACCGCATGGAAAGCAAAAATGATCCATATGTGAGAAAAGCCCTCAAGACCACGGACAATTTCCGGAATTGAGTAATTATCAAGTAAAATGAGTTCTGCGGTTGCTGCAGGCACTAACCCCGGTTGACGAGGAATAGTAAATTTTTCCTTAAAGCAGGAGTTGATTTTACCAACAGTTGAAAAGTTAAAATTATTCATTGAAACGTATTATACTTCACAGCTATGACTGAAATAAAACAATACGACATCCGTGTTCACGTAAAGACGGAATATCTACCCTCAGAGTCTGATGAAGACAATGACAGGTTTGTCTTTGCCTATACGATTACGGTCGAAAATCATGGTTCTGAACCAGCAAAGCTTTTGTCTAGGCATTGGATAATTACCGATGCGGAGAATCGGGTTCAGGAGGTCAAAGGCAAAGGCGTTATCGGTGAGCAGCCGCACCTGAAAGAAGGTGAGTCTTTTAGTTATACCAGTGGCACGATGATTGAAACTAAGGTGGGTTCAATGCAGGGAACTTACCAAATGATTGCGGATGATGGCCACACATTTAATGCCGAAATCAAACCATTCACATTAGCAATTCCGGGTATCCTTCACTGAGAACTTACTATCCCAAAGAAAAGAGGGGACATCCGAAGATGCCCCCCAGGGGGATTGCAGACATCAAATCCATATGAGTATCCACAAGCTTGACAGGCTAGCGGTGTCGCAACACTAGCCACGTCCGCAGAATAGTTGACCAAGGGCCGTTCTTCTAGGGGTAAACGGAGCAACGGCACTAATTCAGAGACAGAGCCATTCGTCTATTGGTACTGGTCAAAAGTCGACCGACAGCATAAGCTCAGAGTACATACGACTCTGGTTTAATCCAGACAATAATAAAAACTTATATAGGAAGTTTGCACTTCTACGAACTCAACAGCCCCCTGCTATTCTGTGGCTAACCAGAGTGCGAACGTGTCAGTGACTCATGAAATTATCTCTCCCTTTTTTATCGGGTCTGTTTGGACTGGTTTTCTGTAATATTTACTTAACAAGCACTGTCAATGCAGATGTCTATGCATATCATGGCGCTAATGGTGAGCGAATCCTGACGGACAAGCGAATACATAATAAACATTATCGTTTGGTCAAAACCTACAAAACGCGTAGCAAGTCAAAGCCAGCCAAAAAGAAGGCTGTGACTAAACCAAAGCTTGCTAAGACCACAAAAAAGAGCGCTACCTCAAAAGCAAATGTTTTCCAATGTGGCAACACCGCTTTCATTTCAAAGCAACAAAAGGCTTACAAGAATATCATCCGGTCTTATGCTGCCAAGTACGGTGTCGAAGAAGCGTTGATTTATTCCGTAGTGAAGCAGGAGTCATGCTTTAATGAAAAGGCTTTATCGCGTGCTGGCGCTATCGGCCTCATGCAATTGATGCCTGCTACCGCTTCCTACCTGAAGATTAAGAACCCATGGAATCCGGAACAAAATATCCATGGCGGCGTGATGTACTTATCCCGCATGCTAAAGCGCTTTAAGGGCAACAAAAAGTATGCGTTAGCAGCCTACAATGCAGGCCCCGGAAAGGTTGAACGTTATGGCGGCATCCCTCCTTACAGAGAAACGCAACATTACGTGAAGAAAATTATGGCCGATTACACGCGCATGAAGAGTATGGGGCTTTAATATTGGCCCCGTATTAAGATAGAGTTAGCCGATCTGAAGGTGTATGCTTTGGAGTCGTTTTAACTGCTTCTTATTTATGACTCAGTACCTACACCCGAAATACTGGCTTAGCTGGATTGGCATTGGCTTTTTATGGCTAAGTAGCCAACTTCCCTGGCGTTGGCAAATGCGAGTCGGTGGAAGCATTGGCTCATTACTTCACGCACTCCTAGTTAAACGCCGCAAGGTTTGCCTTACCAATCTGAGAATTGCGTTTCCTGAGAAATCTGAGTCCGAACACGAGTCTCTATGTAAAGCTCATTTTGTGTCGCTAGGCAAAGGACTCTTCGACGCTTCTTTTAGCTGGTGGGGTCGCAGTGAAGCATTACGACCATTATCGCACATCGAGGGGCTCGAAAACCTTGAGAATGCGTTATCTAAAAACCGTCCAATTATTTTTCTGAGTAGTCACTTCACCAGCCTTGAGGTCAGTGGGAGTATCATCGCTGATCGTCTTGATTCCTGCTTTGTATTTCGCCCACATCAAAATGCATTACTCAACCATATAAGCATTAAACGACGTGAAGCACGCTTTGGAAGAACCATTGCCAAAGACAGTATTAAAGATATGATCAGAGTGCTCAAGCAAGGGATTGCTGTCTGGTATGCACCAGATCAAAACTTTCGTGGCAAGAACCACATTATGACTCCCTTCTTTGGGGTAGACGCACCGACCAACCCTGCCACCCCTCGACTTGCAAAACTCTCGAATGCCTTAGTCATTCCTATTTTTTGCACACGCAGTGAGGCTGATCCACGTCCAGGCTATACATTACATATCATGCAGGCTTTAGAAAATTTTCCGGGGGATGATATTAATGATGATACAATTCGCACAAACAAGATTGTCGAGCAGCAAATACTAGCCTATCCTGATCAATACTTGTGGACACATAAGCGCTATAAAGGCTGCAAAATCGATGGTGTCGATATTTATCAATAGCGCCATGCAACGCTGACCTCATTTAATGATACTTAACCGTTACCTGATCAAAGAAATCCTTCAGGCATTTATTGCTACCTTGTTGATCTTATTATTGATCATTGTTGGCAACACCGTCGCACGCCTGCTCGGTGATGTCAGTTCCGGTCAATTGCCAAGTGATGCTTTAGCGGTTTTGGTATTTATTGGATCCGTAAAGGGCGCAATTCAACTTGCCCCAATCGCACTGTTGATTGGGATGATGCTGGCTTTCGGACGGATGTATCGCGACAACGAAGTCTCCGCATTACACGCCTCGGGAGTAGGCCCGGGACAGTTTTTTAAAGCCATATTCCTACTACTCTTTCCACTGACTGTCTTACTGTCCGTGCTTGTATTACACACCCTCCCCTTACTTGAATCATCGCGACAAAATATCACCAATGAAATAAAGCAAAGACCAGAAGCATCTGGCATTCCGGTTGGTGAGTTTATGCACAGCCGTTCTGGCAACCGAAGCTTCACTATTTTTGTTGAAACATTAGACGAAAAAAATGTCGTAATGAAGAAATTCTTCATGCAGACAGAAAATGATAATGAAACTCAGGTAATGATGGCTGAGCAAGCCCTTTTGTTTATCGATAAGGGCAGTGGCGAACGGGTGCTTCAGATTAATAACGGCAGTCGTTACGATCAAAAAAAGTCCGATGATTCTTTTACCGTTTTTACATTCTCGGAGCATGGCATCCGTGTGCCATCTCTGGCAACAAACACTAGTCAAAAGCTGAGTGCCGAACCGACATTATCATTATTCAAGTCTACCGATATTGAGGAGCAAGCTGAGCTTCATTGGCGGTTCGGCATCATCCTATCAGCGCCAATCATGGCACTGTTAGCATTTCCATTAAGCTATACCACTCCCAGACAAGGGCGCTTTGGCAAGTTGGCTATCGGAATATTACTGTATGCGATTTACGCTAACCTGTTGATTACCGGTAAATCAATGCTGGAAGATGAGAAAATCCCCGGCATGTTAGGTCTCTGGTGGGTGCATATTCCGTTCGTTTTGGTCGCTTTAGTGATGGTTTGGCGACGATATGGAGGCTTGCGATGAATATTCTGGATCGCTATCTCTGGAAGTCAACACTAAGCGGACTACTCATGGCTTGGTTCGCGCTCACCATTCTTGTAATCTTTTTTGACTTTATCAGTGAGTCCGGAGACGTTAATGAAAATTATAGTAGTCTGCAAGCACTACTCTATCTGAGCTACTCCATCCCAAGCAGGCTTTATGAGTTATTTCCAACTGCCATGCTGCTCGGCACATTACTAGGACTCGGTAACCTTGCTGCGAACTCTGAGTTTATCGCGATGCGAGCCGCGGGTATTTCAATCGGTAATATTATCTTCTCAGTGCTGAAATTAGGCTTATTTATTGTATTAGGTATCTTTTTCTTTGGTGAATATGTCGTTCCTAAATCTGACTTAGCTGGGCGCAACTTTAAATCATCATTAAGCAATAAGAATGTGGTGATGGTCAGCGGTGCAAGCCTCTGGGTTAAGGATAAGAATCGCATTATTCATATTGGACAAGTTTGGTCCGAAGAAAAGCTGACTGATGTCAATATCTACACCATTAAGGAGAATTACAGCAGCTTGGAGTCGCAAACTCATATTGAGACGATTCATAAAGTCGCGGAAGGATGGGAAGTTAATTCACTGAGCAAAAGTACTTTTAGTGATGAAGGGGTAACGAAAGCATTTATCGAGAAGGACATTGATCCTGATCTTATAAATCCAACATTCATAGGCATAGCGTCTGTCAAACCCGAACAATTATCCATCGCAGAACTGTCAGATCTGATACAATATCAGCGTTCAAATAATCTTAACGCGGATAAGTTTGAACTGGCTTATTGGAAAAGGTTTTCTGCCCCGCTCTCGGCCTTGGTTATGCTGGTGTTGGCGATGCCGTTTTTGTTTGGGTCGCAACGTGGGGGTGGTGCAGGACAGCGGGTTTTTATTGGAATTATCGCTGGGATAGCGTTCTTTCTAATTAATAAGGTTTTAAATCAGTTGGGAGTGGTTTATGGTGTTTCTGCGATAGTAAGTGCTTTTTCGCCTCCAGCATTAGTTCTAGCGATCAGCTTGCTGTCGCTTTCTCGTAAAAACACTTAACTAATTAATGCTTACAACTGGAACATACTAAGGCAATTGCCAGATTCACTCGACATCACACTCCAGCTTTTTTACAGAGTATTTGACCAAAAGATAAACTGAACACTCTTACAGGGCTATAGAGCACAGAAATGCGTATGAATACGAATAAATTTACTCGTTTATTGGTAATTGGGAAGCGAGGAGGTATTTTACAATGGTATGAGCACCTAATAGATGCAGGGGAAAGTTTAAATGGTGTCGAGGTTAAAGGTTTTGCCTTAAACCACAATAATTTTTATGAGCGCGCAATCAAGAAAATAGCTGGGTGGATAAGCCCATGTGCTAAAGCGAATATAACAAAAAAAAGGCTAATTCGAGTTTTAGATAACTACAAACCACAGTTAATAATTATTGCTGACCTGTTCTACTTTTCTGATGATCTCATTTCTGCCTTAATCACATATCGCCAAGATTGTTTCTTCACTCACTGGATTGGAGACTTCTACACCTCAGAGATCCTCCACTCGAAACCTCTAATTCACCACTTCTTTTTTACGGATACAGCTCTTGTTAACCACGCTAAGTCCTTAGGATTAGACAACTCTAGCTACCTCCCACTTGCCTATAACCCTAGAGTTTTCACCCCTCCTGAAACCAATAAAAAACGTTCTAACTTACTTTTGTTTGTAGGAGCTTGGTCTAAAAACCGTGAACGAATCATAAATGATATTGATTACCCTATGCTCGTTATAGGAAAAGGCTGGAGGAAAAAGTTAAATAGAGAGAACCACAAAGTAGTTAGTAAAAATATTAATCAAGAGGAGCTAGCGAAACTCTACCAAGAATTTAACTATGTACTAAACATCATAAACACTGAGAACATTAAAAATGGTCTTAACATGAGATGCTTTGAAGCGCCAGGCTGTAAGGCTTTATTAGTGACTGATGACGTAAAAGACCTACCTTATTGTTATACTGAGAATCTTGATGTACTCGTATATGATACAGCGTGCCAAATTCCTACCTTATTAGCTTC
The DNA here is from genome assembly GCF_003172875.1 of Leucothrix pacifica. Lineage (GTDB taxonomy): Bacteria > Pseudomonadota > Gammaproteobacteria > Thiotrichales > Thiotrichaceae > Leucothrix > Leucothrix pacifica. The sequence goes on from NZ_QGKM01000005.1 coordinate 226,966, forward strand.
TCAAAATAAAAAATCACAAACTGCAACTATCGAAAATGGACATAAAAAAGCTCAGGAAATGCATACTTACAAGGTGAGAATTCAAAGCATAATAAATATTTCTAGTCTTACAAACAAACACGAAAGCCTTTCAGAAAAAAGTCCTACAATAATTAACATATACGAGGTAGTTACATGAATCGAAAAGATTTTTTATTAAAATATACATCGAAAGAGTCTTCAGGACTAGAGATTGGCCCAAGCCATAACCCAACTGCCTCTAAATCTGCAGGGTATAATGTTGAAATTATTGACCATACAACGAAAGAAGGCCTAATAGAAAAATATCAGAATGATGCGAGTGTTGATACAAGTAAAATAGAAGATGTTGATTATGTATGGGAAGGACAACCCTACAAAGAGCTTACCAAAAAAAGTAAGCACTATGACTGGATTATTGCTTCTCATGTTATCGAACATACTCCAGATATAATTCGATTCATAAATGACTGTAACGGACTACTGGCGGATAACGGTAAGTTAATTTTAGCAATCCCTGATTATCGCTATTGCTTCGATCAATACCGTGCAATCACAGGTCTATCAAAGGTGATCGATGCTCATCTGAATAAAAATGTTCTACACTCAGCAGGCACTATAGCTGAATTTTACTTGAATGCATCTAAGAGAAACGGACAAGTCGCTTGGGGAGAAAACCATATTGGCCATAGCGAACTACTCTGGGACAAAAATACAGCGTTAGAGCAATTTACTTCAGCCAAGAGAGGGGAGTTTTATATTGATGCACATGCTTGGTGTTTTACTCCGAACTCATTTCGATTAATTATGCATGATCTAGAAAACTTAGGATTAACAGAACTACAAGAAGTTGACAGCTTTACTCCTGGTGGCAGTGAGTTTTTTTGCGTACTGAGCCGAAAAGAAACTACCGCTCACTTTGACCGACTAAAAGTATTAGAAGCTATACAAAATGAAATCGCTGCAGGGCGTCCACTGAAGAGACACCAACGTACCTATAACAAATGGCGAAGGTCAATCAAAAAAAGATTCAACAGAAATAACGCTCACCTGTAAGATAAAAAACACTCGATTTTGAAACTCGGGTTCTATATAGGTAATATTAATAGGCATAGTTACTTGTCGTACTTGTTACTTCAAAAGCGAAGATCATTATAATCATTGTTTAAAGATAAAAATCCTAAATGGTATATTTTTTCTTAAGACTCTTATGAAGATTTAAAATTTTATTATTATTAAAAAGTGCCATTAATATTCTTGAGGAGGACACATAAAAACGTGAGCACATTGCTTGAATAACTTGTGGTTGCTTTCTACGTCTGGAAAGATTCATGAAATCCATTTGGACTGCGTTATAACTTTCGTCAGCATTCCCCCCGCTCTTATGTCTAAGGTGAAAATCTATCACATAACAACTATAACCAAGATACTCTGCATTTTGACAAAGATCAGTTGCATACAAATGAAACCCTTTCATCTGACCAGAGCAAGATATAGGGTTCTTTCTGTTGATCACTAAGAAATTCTCATCCACCGTCATTACTCGCCCGGGCAGAACACCTAAGGTTATATTATCCGCATTAGGGTCTGTAATTCTTGCTATTGGCAAACTATTATGTGCTTTTCCCGCATTTCCCAGAATGGCCCACATGGGGTCAATTTTATTAATTTCCCTAATTCTTTCCTCTAAAACTTCTCTTCGATCAAATTCAAACAAGATATCCTGATGACAGTAAACAATATATTGACCCTCAGCTTCAAGTAGGAATCGGTTGTAACCAGAAAATCCATCACATAAGTTCTCGTTAGAGTTATCAATATACAAAAACTCAACATCATCACCATCAAATCCTGCTTGTTTAGCACTAGCAATCATTTCATGATATTCATCAATACGCGTTACCAACGAGCAGAAGCTGAATTTTACTTTGTAGTTATTTCTACTCTCATCAATACTTCTTATATTTAACAAGTTAGACCCCTTCAATGGTAAACCTCAGCTACTTATTTGTAGAATATTTAACACAAAAACCAAATTGCAAATGTAATGTATCTTTCCCCAGAGCCTTAATCGTAATAATTTTAGCTATTTTTTTTAGTGATGAAGGCTTGAAAGATATACTATTAATTCCTTCGAATTTATTGATAATAAAGTCATGACGAGCAAATGTTTGGATAATACTTTTCTCAGTAAAAAAACGCAGATGCGTACGATCTAAAACCCCCTCATCTTGATACTCCCAATCTTTATCAAAGATTAATGACAATAGGTTGGGGAAAAATCTGACATTAGGAATCGAACCAACAATATAAGAATCCTTTTTCATCTTACTCTTTATGTCAGAAAAGAACTTATCATGATCCACCATATGCTCGATCACATCATTACAAATAACCAAGTCGAAGTAGTCATTTGGTAAACTATCAGCAACTTCCTCATAAGTACCGTGCACTACTTTATCAAGTACCTTAGAAGCTGTTTCGTACGATGGTGTAAATGGTTCTACCCCCCAATACTCACAATCTTCCTCCAAATTAGAACGAAAAGCACCGTCACCACAACCAACTTCCAACACTCTTGAATAAGAATCTGGTAGGAAGGCCGCCATATTCGACCTAGTACCGCTGTAGTATATATCTGATTTATTGCTCATAGCCCTAGCTCATTTAATATCATATTGGGGATCAATGATTGATCTTTGTTAGCTTTTAACTTTACAGGTTGAAAATTTTGCAAAATATCGCCAATGCACATCCTTTTCATACTACCTACATTACTTAGTCTTTGCACTAGTTGAAGGTGACCGCCATCTGGCTCCCCAATCATTTCAGAATGTAAGGACACTAGAGGCAAGCCTGCTGCTACAACTTCACTCAACATGGAAGTACTATCCTCTGTGACAAAAGCATAGCTCGATAAACCTAGAAAAGCAGACAGACACTTTTCTGGCTTTTGATTATAAAAAACAGAATAGGTAATACTCGGGTTAGATCTTAATAACTGCGAAAGAGCTTCTTCAACTTTAGCAGGTGTACGACGAGATGTACTAACAAGCCACTTCACTGAATACTTATCAGCTAGTTCATTCATCGCTACAACTAGTTCCTCCCAATCTTTTTTGGTGTACTTATAATAATGTGTAGGCCCGCCAATCAATAAACTCCAGTAAACATAATTTGGGTTCAGGCGCCTCTCAGTCAGAAATTCTCTCGCAGCTGCCCTCATTCCAACCTTGTCAAACCTTTGTGGCATTACATCTACAACCAAATTATTTTTCTCTGCACCAAGGGAAGCGGTAGAAACCACAAGCGAAAAATCTGCAAGACTATACCCTTTAGGGGTTCCAAGAAATATATTTTTGGTTTGGAATGTTCTGGCTAATAATACACTGCTAGCACATGTGTACCCGCCAGACGAAACAATCAAATCCGGTCTTACGTCAATTTTTTTGGAATATTTAACTAAGCACAGATTTAAGATATTACCAAGGTAGCTATTTCTTTTAACAAAGAAATTTATCAAAGGCCTTAATACTTTTAATCTATAACTAATATCAACAACTTCCTCAGTTATACTGCGCTCTTTCTTTAAAGACTCAACTATTCCAAAAGATTGGTTAACATGTCCTGGTCTACCGTCATTAATTATCAACACATGGATATTCATCACCCGCTCATTAAACTAAAGTCATACTGCTTTAGTATCTGGTCAATCATATTATTCAAAGACGTATTCTCTTGCGCCCATCGAAAAGCATTTTCAAGTTTTTCTTTATTAGCCTCAGGGTCATCAATTTGCTTACGTATTGAAGCATAAAGAGCCTCCATATCTCCTACAGGCACTACGTTTTCAGCCGGAAGAATTAATGATGCATCCGAGACATCAGTCGAAACTACAGGAATATGCAGCCTTAAAGACTCTACCAAAGTATATGGAAACCCTTCCCTGTCAGAGCAAATAACAAATAAATCTGAAGCCGACATCAATTCAATATTGTCGTCGCGATGGCCCAAGAAAAAAACATTATTGAGTTTCTTCTTTTTCACTTCGCTCTCTAGCTGCCCCCGCAATTTACCCTCACCGACAATAAGCACATCACAATCATGCAGACGACCGGCAATGCTAATCAATAAATCAAAACGCTTAACTTCCACTAAACGCCCCATAACCAATATCTTTTTATTCGAGAGCTGTTCCGTTTGCTGAAGAAAGTCCCGAGAACGAATCCTCCTCATATCAACATCAACACCGTTATAGATAACGACTTTATTGTTGTTTGTAACACTATTCAACACACGGTGAGAAACACCGATCACAGTATCAAAGCTGCTAAACCCCTTTGTATTACGCTTTTCACTATGTATAGTTGCTATCTTGGAGCAAGAAAAGCCTAACCAAGGATAAATTGTAGAAATAAGCGATGCTGCCTTATTAGCATGTGCATGAATAACATCTGGTTGTATGGACCTTAATAAATTTACTAACTTATAAAGTAGAATAGGATTCTTTCTACTTTTGGTAGCATCTAGAGCGTGAAATGATGCTGTAGTTACATCATTACGAAAACGATCAGGAGCGATAAGATGAACCTGATATTTTTCATTAATTAAAGGGTTATTGGCCAATGTCAGCACATGGTTTTCCAATCCACCACTTTCATCACTAGCGAGCACTAAACAAAGGATCATTTGAATAAGCCTCGCTTTCCAGTTCTCATTTTTTGATAAAACGCGTAAAAACCATCTTTTCCACTGATAGTGATCCGACTAATTTCACACGGATGCTCAGTTAATCTGTGGTCGATTCCAGTATTAACCGTGGTGGCTGTTGTATACCCAGCCTTTTTAACCAACTCTACCTCTTCCATCCCATATAAACCAAATGGATAACAAAAAGCCTTACAGTCAATATCGAAATCAGATCTAATTTTACTTCTGGAGTCATGAATTTCTTTACGCTTATTCTGACCATCTAAGCTCATCAAATTATCATGCGTTAAAGTATGTGAACCAATTTCAATAACACCCGAAGCCAACATTTCTTTGACTTGGTCATCACTCAGTTTTGGTTCTAACAGAAGCCCTGCCCCCTGATTTTTCTCTTTACGTTTACCAGACCAGTCACGGTCATGCCTATCAACAACCAGATAGATAGTCGCCTTAGCATTATATTTTTTGATTATTGGAAATGCATTGATGAAATTATCTTCATACCCATCATCAAACGTTATCGCTACTGATTTTTCAGCGAGTAAACCTTTTTCAGCCAATTCGTGAAGCTCAGTTATTGTGTGAAACGTCCACCCCTTTTCATTCAAATATTTCAATTGTCGGTCAAACATTTCAGGAGACACGCGCAAGCCATTAAATTTAGCGTCGGGTATTCCGTCCCGAATCATGTGATACATCAAAACTCGTGGCGACTCATAAGATACTGTAGGTCGCCACCATCCATAACGGACTGAAAAGTAAACACTCCCTATTGCTGCCAAAACAAAAATCACCCAATAGACCTCAGTCAACATAGACACTCAATTCACCGTTTAGCATATCTTTTTTAGAGTACTGAGTAATTGCAGACTGAGGAGGCAGTAAGCTTCCATCATGTAATGCAACGATTCTTTCGCTTACAGCTGCCAAATCATCTAACGGAACCAAACCTACCGGATATAATTGCGACAAGGTTTCCCCTACACCACCATGATCATAACCTACCACTGCTCGCCCCAAGCTAATCGCCTCAACTACTGTTCTTCCAAACGACTCGGGCTTGCTCGATAACGAGAGCACCATATCAGATATTGCGTAAATATCTTTCATGTCACTTCTATAACCGGTAAAGGTAATAAATTCTTCAAGCCCTCTATCCTTCACTTCTTTATAAAGCCCTTCTGCGTAGCTCATCCGTTTGGGATCCTCACTACCTACAATGACCGCGTGTATTTCGGGTATTTGCTCCTTTAGCCCATCAATGACACGAATCAAGTCATGATGACCTTTTAATCGAGTCAGGCGACCGGGCAAAGTAACAATAAATTTGCCTTTTGTGTTTGGGAACCTTTCAAACCAAGCTAACTTCCAAGACTCTGCTGGTTGATAAGCAAATGGAAACTCAAGTGGATCAATTCCTCTCGGAATAACAACAATTTTATCCTGTTTCACTCCTTTATAATTTGCGGTGATGTACTCTTTGACAGTACTTGATACCGCTACTACAGCCTCACCATAGGTCATAATTTTACTGTACGCGCTCACCGAGTTCAGACCATGAACAGTAGTGATAAAACGAGGGCGATTCTGCTTTGGCATTCCACGCCATGCTAACCACGCAACCCAGGCAGGCATACGCGAACGCGCATGAAGGACATCAACATCACTTTCAACCAACCATTGCCTTAGTTTTCGGTATCGCAAAAAAGTGGTTAAAGATTTTTTTCCCAAATCCCAATTAACGTGAGTCGCACCCGTTTTTTCCAGCTCACCGACTAGTCGCCCTCCAGCAGAAATAACCAGCGCTTTATGCCCACTATCGACCAACGCTTTGGCAACTTCAATAGTGCCCTTTTCAACCCCCCCACTATCTAATGCGGGAATTATTTGCAGAACTGTTAAGGGCTTTTTTTGATTCATATGGTATACCCCTTCTCAACCATCCGTGCCATAACAATATCAGCGCACCTTGTCGCTTCATCCAAAGCAATAAGTGCCTGCGTATTTGAGCCATCATTTTTAGTCTCAAGAGTCGTTAAGTCTGAAACTCGACCCTCACTCAATAAACGCGCCACTTCCCGACTCACCCGATTAGGCTTAGTCTTATCTAGCTTCAGCACACCTACCCTAGCCCCGGCAGTCATCGCTTCAAAAACCATTGAAATGCTATCCTCTGTCACCCAAATATGACCAATTCGACTTAGTTGATCCAACATCCATTCAGCGCCCACATCAGCGTAATTAAAAAAAGGTAGTATTATCTGACTGCTATGCAATACCGACTCAATATCGGCGGATGTGCGTCTTGAATTAGCTATACGCCATTCAACATCTGGATAACTCTCCAATAAGGTTTTAATTTGAGCTACTACAGTACCTGACGACCAATTAAAATGAGAGGAGAGCCCACCCAGTAAAATAAGCCCCTGTGATTGTTCGAGACTGCTAGAAGGACGAATACGGTTAATAGCACCATCCGTTACAACCGTATTAGGCATTTCAGAAACTCTATCGTGCCTTGGAATGAAGCATAGATTAAAGGCTGACCGAGGTAAGCTAGGCTTCATAAGAACAACACTGTATGCACCAAAAATAAAGCGCATAATCAATGCATATTTGTGTGTTCGGTGCCCCGCGGCAACCACTAATTTTGCGGGCGTATCAAACTGGCTAACTTTACGAATAAATCCAACCAAGCCGATAGAAATATCGATCGTTCTAACCGATGTATTAACTTTTCTTTGAATAGCTTCAACTAGCCCTTTCACTTGGTTCACATGACCAGGCTTGCCATCAACTATTTCAATAATGTTTAAACACTTCTGCGACATTGACTTAGAGTCTTAGGTCAGAGTCTTGTTTATCCAATATATACTTTAGGTCAAATACGATGTGATCAGGTTTACCAAAGTTTCTTACATCACTGGTAAGGCTTTTAAACTCATCATGTGAAACAGCCACAACAACCGCATCATAGGCACTCTTCTCAGGATTTACACAAACATCCACACCGTATTTATCTTTAGCCTCATCTCCATCTACCCAAGGGTCATGAATATCAACATTCATGTCGTAGTCATTTAGCTCTCGGATCACATCAATAACTCTGGTATTTCGAATATCGGGGCAGTTCTCTTTAAAACTGAGACCCAAAACCAACACTCGACTGCCAACTACCTCAATTTTTTTCTTCACCATTGCTTTAATGAGTCGCTCAACAATGAATTTACCCATTCCATTATTAATGCGTCGCCCAGCCAAAATCACATCAGGATAATAACCAAGTGCTTGAGCCTTGTAGGTTAAGTAATATGGATCTACACCAATACAATGCCCACCGACTAAACCAGGCCTAAATGGCATGAAATTCCATTTAGTACCAGCTGCCTGAAGAACATCTTCAGTATCTATATCCATGTGACTAAAAATGATTGCTAGCTCATTAATAAGCGCAATATTTAAATCCCGCTGAGTATTTTCAATGACCTTAGACGCCTCGGCGACTCGAATGCTTTGTGCTAGATGGGTACCCGCTTTAATTATACTTAAGTAAAGATCATTCACATATTGAGCGACCTCAGGTGTGGAGCCAGAAGTCACTTTTTTGATCGTCGAAATTCTATTCTTTTTATCACCCGGATTTATTCTTTCTGGTGAGTAGCCCACATAGAAATCCGAATTCATCTTCAGTCCAGAGACTCGTTCAAGCTCAGGAACGCAAACCTCTTCAGTGGCTCCGGGGTAGACTGTAGACTCATAGATGATCACATCTCCAGCCTTTAAAACAGTGCCAATCGCTTGACTAGCTTTTATCAATGGCTGAAGATCAGGTTGGTTACTAGCGTCGACCGGAGTAGGTACAGTAATGATAATAACGTTACTACTAGCTAAGTCTTCAACCTGATCGGTGTAACTCAGACTTTTCGTTTCAGCTAACTCCCGAGCACTTACTTCCAGAGTTGCATCATGCCCTTCATTTAGTTGTGTGATTCGTTCCGAGTTAAGATCGAAGCCAATGGTCTGGTATTTTTTACCCAGCTCAACAGCTAATGGAAGCCCTACGTACCCTAACCCCAATACCGCAACCCTTGTTTGATCAGGTACTTCGAATGTATTCATAAAGTGTGCCTTTAAATTATTATTAGTAGCTACAAAAAAACCTTCAATAACATAACCACCAACACAACAATCACCCCTGCAATAAACACAGACTGAAGATTGACCTCACCATCATCTTCATCGTCTTCATCGCTGCCCAACTCAAAGTCCACCATTAACTCCGCAGTTCGGCGTAACTTCTCAACATGCTGCTCGATGGGCAATCCTTCACCCGCCCCTTCATACTCAGCATCGCCCCCCCTGATGTTAATCAGAGGAATCAACACATCAATATTGGCACGAGCGACCAAAGCATTCTTCGTAGCCGTTCGATAAGCCCCTTCTGTTTCAATCACCAAAGGGTCAGTAGTCGTTCGGAAGTTACGATAGATGGACTGCATCTTCTCAAAACTTTGCCCCATCATTTCGCGATTACGCTCTAGAGAACGCTTCAACTCGGGCACCCCAACACCATGGGCAGGCTTCATCAGCCTCAAGTTATACTCGACATCACGAACATAAACCTTTACCGAGCCATTCGCTGAAATGACGGTAACATTGGTCTTTTCCAAACTAGTTATTCCCGACTCTGCGTCATCTTCCGCCATTGAATCACCCGCAGACTCGACTGGTTCATCATTTAAAGGTGGCTTCCCTTTGCTCAACCAAGCAAAAATCCCTAAGACACTTGTCGGTTTCATAACAAAGCCTACTTACAAGCAACCTGAATCGGCTTGATTATATCACTATCCAAACGAACAGCGGTAAGTTTTCGACCCCAAACACAGCCCGTATCCAAGCCTAACACCTGACTATCATTATGAAATCCCAGAGCCGCCCAATGCCCAAAGACTACTTTCTTCGGCAGTAGCGTCCTTGAAGGTAAATTAAACCACGGATACAAGCCCTTTGCCTGATGATCTTTCACCGTTCCAGCCGTTGAAAAGCTGAGTGAACCATTAGGATTACAACCCCTCATTCGCGTAAACGCATTAAGAATAAAACGATGCCTGTCATAAGATTGCAACCCATCACTCCACTGGCTTGGCTCATCCCCGTAAACCTCTTTTAACCAACGTTGCGCGGTAGCACCCCGAAGTGGCACTTGGACTTCTCTTGCAAACTTCTGTGCCTGATTCAAATTCCAGTGGGGGTAAATACCTGCATGAGCCATGCAATACCCCAAGTCTTCATCCACATGTAGCAATGGCTTTTGCCGTAACCAGTCGATTAACTCATACCGGTCATCGGCCTTCATAATATTTTCCAAGGTAGGATGTGGCCTAATAACCTTGTAATGTGCTGCAATCAAACTGATATCGTGATTACCTAGCACAACAACAGCCGAGTCACCCAAACGCTTGATGAAACGTAGTGTTTCCAGTGATTTATTACCACGACAAACCAAATCACCCGCAAACCAGATCACATCTTTTTCAGGTGAAAAATCCACCTTTTTTAACAAGCGCTGTAAAGCACCGTAACACCCCTGAACATCACCAATAGCATAAACAGCCATAATGAAAATTACACCCTTTAGCCCTGTGGTGCCAAATGACACGGTCGGAAATTTGAAATTCTACCTTTGATCGCCTTTGTGTTAAAATTTGGCAGCGACTCTTAAAGGTTGCGAGCAAATGCTACTAACATAAAACATCCCGGCTAATGCCGAGAGGACCAAACCAAAATATGGCACTGATAATACCAGAAGATTCACTAACTGCCAGCTACCCGGGCCCCGAGCTTCACGAAAGCGTGCAACAGCTATCTGAAGAATTTGTGGCCAGACAGCAATTATCATCCGACATCAATGTGACAGGTCTCCGGTATTGGGTCAGTCATGACAAGCGATCAGTGTTGATAGCAACTCTACCCGAAGAAACATTCGGGACAAGCTTTGTAGATCATCAGCTACTACACCAACACCCTTTGGTATTCGAGCTTATTCAAGAGCGCAATGCCCTACTCCCCGAACTCCTTCAGGAACACGCAAGTCGTTTGCTACCAATACTCCTGATTTTACCGGATAATTTGAAAATAAAGCAGACGATTCAGCTCAAGGAACAAGGCCTTCTGGCAATCGGTGGTATTGCCCTCGAAGGTGCTTTACCGGCAGTGCTAAGCAAATATATCGGCATGGCTGCATCAGAACAGGTCAACAAAATCATTCGCAGCCGCTTTAACCCGCAACTACGCTTAGACAAACAACAAAAGCAGACTGAAGAAAACAAATTAGCTACATTACTCCCTGATGTTGAGCAAGAACTCAGCATGACAAGTGACTGGGATATTACGACTAGTAGTCTCCCCTATTCGCTTCGGTTAATTCTGGGATCATCAGGTAGCGGTAAGAGCACAGTACTGATCAATCGTGCCGCGATGCTGGTGGACAAGTATCCCCGTGCAAAAATTCTGGTGCTGACTCACAATAAAGCGATCAGCAATGAGCTCAAACAACAGCTGACTAACATCGGCAAAAAAACTCATGGCATCCAATGCCTACCCTTCTTAGAGTGGTGCCGAAAGCTACTAGGCGGGACACGCCAGTTCGTCTACGAAGATCAAGAAACCGAGCTTTTTGACCTGATGATCAAACGGCATTTTGAGGAGACGGGCCTTAGCAGATTCGGCTTAATCAAAGAAATAAACTTCATCAAAGACCGCATGATTGAAACCGAAGCGGAGTATCTGGCTACTCTACGCTCAGGGCAAAGCTTAGCCCTTTCAAACCCGGTCAGAAAGCGCATATGGCAAGCAATGGTGGAAGTCGATACCCATCTTAAAGACCGCAACAGCCACTTATGGGCAGACGCTCCGGCAATCCTGCTTAAAGAATTTGAGGAAGGCAAAACCTTCGAGCCGTTTCAACATATCCTGATTGATGAAGCACAATATTTCGCACCATCTTGGATAAAAGTCATCAAACATGCGCTGGCGAATGAATCCCAGTTATTCCTAACTTCAGACCCTGATCAAGGCTTCTACAACCGTAGTTTGGAGTGGAAAGAGACCGGTCTCGATTTTCGAGGCAGAACTATCCGTTTGAAGCATCATTATCGTTGTAGCCCCGCGATATCAAGGGTCGTGGATACCCTATGGCTACACCGACTAATGGAACAAGCCCAACATCCACTCTACTCCATTAATCATATTGACCCGATTCAACCGGAAGATCATCCGCAACTTTTGCACTTCCCTACTCAGGAGGATCAAAAAACGCGTCTGTTTAGCGAGATTAATCAGCTCCTCAAGCAAGATTATAAACCCGGAGATATTTTGGTGCTAAATGCAGACAAGCAGAGCACGCGCTTTATGGCGCAAGACATTCGCGAAGCGCTCAATATAAAAGCCACAACATTGACCGGCAGTATGTCAATGGACACTGAGAACCTGAGATTGTGTGACTTAGAAGCTGCCACCGGTATAGAAAGCAAAATCGTCTTCATAACCGGGCTAGAGAAACTGTTCGACATGGAGGCGGATAATAAGGTGAGTGAACGTGAGCGTCACAGCCTTAGAATTACCAATACGCACCTATTACACATGGCAATGACGCGTGCATCAGAAAAACTGTATTTATTACTGACAACAAACACTATTCCGGAAGCATTCAATATCGAAGGGCTGGATATTCCGACTCTGTCTACCACTGACCGGGCGCCCGTAATGTATATAAATCAGTAACTTCAAAAGAGTCATTAAAAATCTGATATCATACCCCCGCCAAAAATAGTGGTCGACACCACTATTCACAATTCTACTTTCAAAATCACATGAGGACTTCCACATGAAGTTAATCACTGCGATTATCAAGCCGTTCAAGCTTGATGACGTTCGAGAATCACTATCTGAGATTGGTATATACGGTCTAACCGTAACCGAAGTTAAAGGCTTTGGTCGTCAAAAAGGCCACACCGAACTTTACCGTGGCGCTGAATACGTTGTGGACTTCTTACCTAAAGTAAAAATTGAGACAGCTGTGGACAATGACCGTGTCGATGAAGCAGTTGAGGCAATTATTAAAGCGGCTAATACCAGCAAAATCGGTGATGGAAAGATCTTCATTACTAATATCGAACAAACTATTCGTATTCGTACCGGAGAGACCGGTCCTGACGCGCTTTAAGTAATACCGGAGATACTTACTATAATGAAAAAGATTATCTTGCCCATTCTGCTCGGTCTACTCTTTCCGGCGCTTGCTTTTGCTGATGAGCCATTGGTCAATGGCGCAAATACCGCATGGATCCTCACCTCAACAGCCTTAGTACTGTTTATGACACTACCAGGCTTAGCATTGTTTTATGGTGGCTTGGTTAAAAGCCGTAACGTGCTTTCCATCTTAATGCAGTGTTTTGCTATTGCCGGAATCGCTTCGGTATTCTGGCTAGTTGCGGGCTACAGCCTGGCATTCAGTGGTGATGGCGCATTTATCGGTAACTTCTCTAAGTTTTTATTTAGTGGCGTAACGGAAGGCTCTGTATCTGGTGATATCCCTGAATCACTGTTCGCACTATTCCAAATGACATTTGCAATCATTACACCTGCACTGATTATTGGTGCATTCGCTGAGCGGATTAAGTTCTCCGCAGTATTGCTATTCAGCATCATCTGGTTGGCGTTTGTTTATGTGCCGATTACTCACTGGGTATGGGGTGGCGGCTGGCTGCAGAACATGGGTCTGCTCGACTTCGCAGGTGGTACGGTCGTACACATCACTGCTGGTGTCGCAGCATTGGTGACTGCCATTATGATCGGCCCACGTAAAAGCTTTGTTCGTGGAAATGCAGCCCCACATAATATGACCATGACCATCACCGGTGCAGGTATGCTGTGGGTAGGCTGGTTCGGGTTTAACGGTGGCTCTGCGCTTGCAGCTAACGGTGATGCAGCGATGGCAATGCTGGTTACGCACATTTCAGCAGCAACTGGTGCACTCACCTGGATGTTCTATGAATGGAAGAAGTACGGTAAGCCAACAGCTCTTGGTACCGTCACAGGTATGGTTGCCGGACTTGGAACGATTACACCAGCATCCGGCTTTGTCGGTCCTGCAGGTGCTTTAATCATTGGTTTACTAGCGGGTATCGTTTGTTTTAACGCGACGCTGTTGATCAAGCAAAAGTACAAAATCGATGACTCTCTGGATGTTTTTCCTGTTCACGGCGTGGGCGGTATTCTGGGTACATTCCTCGCGGGTATTTTCGCTTCAACAAATCTGGGTGTATTCAGCGGACAAGGCTTTGCGGATGGCATCGAGAGCATGGCGGGACAAGTTGGTGTGCAGCTAGTGGGTATCGTTTCAACATTCATCTATACCGCTATCGTGACTTTCTTAATCTTCAAAGTGGTTGGAATGATCACCAATGGAGTCCGTGTTTCTGATGATGAAGAAGCACAAGGTCTGGACATTGTGGATCATGAAGAGCGTGGTTACGATATCTAATCGTTGCTAGTCAGCTCTTCCAAAGTCGGGATATGGGCAAACCTGTCCCGACTTTTTTATGACAACTCTGTTCGCACCTTTTTCCGTAATTCAAACTTTTGAATTTTTCCGGTAGATGTTCTCGGGATTGCCTCAAACACAAACTGCTTCGGCACTTTAAAGCCTGCTAAACGCTCCCGGCACCAACTCTGCAATTCATCCGCAGTGGCCTCACAATCACTATTGAGCTCGACAAACGCACAAGGCACTTCACCCCATTTGTCATCAGGCAGTGCAACGACGGCAGCTACTGCAACCGCAGAATGACTAAACAACACGTCCTCAATCTCAATCGAAGAAATATTCTCTCCACCAGAAATAATAATATCCTTCGAGCGGTCTTTTAATTGGATATAACCATCGGGATGAATTACGCCCAAGTCACCAGAGTGAAACCAATCTCCAGCAAATGCTTCGTTAGTAGCTTTAGGATTTTTGAAGTAACCTTTCATGACGACATTTCCGCGAAACATTACCTCACCAATCGTCTCACCATCATGAGGAACAGATACCATGGTTTCCGGATCCATCACATCCAAGCCTTCAAGCGGTGTATAGCACACACCTTGGCGTGCTTTGAGCTTGGCTTGTGTCGCTGCATCTAAGTCATTCCACTGATCATGCCACTCGTTGACCACGGCAGGACCATAAACTTCAGTCAGACCATACAAATGAGTCACCTCAAAACCTGCTGTTTTCATATCAGCCAACAGAGATTCTGGTGGTGGCGCAGCCGCAGTGAAGAACTCGACTGTCCGACCTAATTCACGTTTCACGCTCTCCGGAGCATCATTAATCAGGGACATCACAATCGGAGCACCACATAAATGGGTCACGTTGTGCTCATCGAGCGCTTGCCAAATCGGCTCATCGCGAACTTGTCTCAGGCATACATGCGTACCGACAACCGCCGACATCGTCCACGGAAAACACCAGCCGTTGCAATGAAACATCGGTAGCGTCCACAAGTAAATTGAATGCTTTGGCATCGAGGCAATCAGCGCGTTACCTTGCGCCAATAAATATGCACCACGATGGTGGTAAACCACACCCTTGGGATCACCGGTTGTACCCGAGGTATAGTTAATCGAAATTGCATCCCATTCATCAAGAGGCATTAACCAATCAAATTGCGGGTTACCCTCTGCCAGAAATTCTTCATAATCAGAGCATTGAGGAGTTAGTGTTGTTTCCGATGCCACTCCAGACTGAGAGTCTGCTGCCACTTGAGGAGAAAAACCACCACATTCAAGATCGCGGTATTCAATCAGATAAGGAGTGGCTTCGGTTAACGCTAAGGCTTCCTGCATCAGAGGTATCAATTCCGCATCAACCACCACCACTTTAGCTTCAGCATGATCCAACTGAAACGCAATCACCTTGGCATCCAGGCGCGTATTGATAGAGTGTAATACAGCGCCAGACATCGGCACACCATAATGGCACTCCAACATCGCCGGCGTATTCATTAGCATCACTGACACCGTATCGCCTCGTCCAATTCCTAACCCCGCCAAACTGGAAGCTAAACGAACCGAACGCTCATAGAAGTCTTTGTAAGTACGCCGCAGCGATCCATGAATAATCGCGGTGTGTTCCGGAAAAACCGTCGCCATTCGCCTAAGAAAACTAAGCGGAGTCAAAGGCTGATGATTCGCAGGATTCCTATCTAAATGCGTGTTATACGGATTTTCCATGAGCACTTCCTCCTAAAATTAAACAGCCCGAACATAAATAGCCCGCTGCGTTCTATTTATCCTGCCAATTCGCGCTGCGTTTTTCGATAAATGCCTGAATACCCTCTTCTGCATCATGTTTCAGCATATTCTCGACCATCACCTGAGAGGCATAATCATAAGCATCTTCCAGGCTCATGGTGCGCTGCTTGTAAAATGCCTGCTTACCAACCGCCAATGTCATACTCGACTTAGCCGCCATTTTCTCAGCCGTTTGCATCGTGAAATTACTGAGTTCTTCAGCAGAAACAACGCGATTAATCAGGCCCATTTCAGCAGCACGTTGTGGCGATAACACATCACCAGTCAACAACATTTCCATCGCATGCTTATTTGAAACGTTACGGGAAAGCGCCACCATCGGTGTGGAACAGAACAATCCAATATGCACCCCTGGCGTACCAAATTTGGCTGTTTCAGCGGCATAAGCAAGATCACAACTTGCTACTAGCTGACAGCCTGCAGCAGTCGCCACACCTGCCACTTCAGCTATCACTGGCTTGGGATTATTCACGATACTCTGCATCACACCGGAACAAGTTTTCATAACATGGGTGAAATACTCACGGCCACCATCATCCGCCTGACGCCCCGCCGTCATTTCTTTTAGATCATGCCCTGCGCAAAATGCCGGGCCAACAGCTGCCAATACAATCACGCGAACTGCCGGATCATTGGCGGTTGAAACCATTAAATCACCCAAGCGCTTTAACATTGCCTCTGACAGGGCATTGCGACGACTATTGTCATTCAACGTAAGTCGAAGCACACCCGACTCACTTAACTCTTGCAGAACTAAATCTGCGTTGTCAATCTCAGACATCTCCCTTCTCTCCTTAAAGATTCGATTCAAGCAGCAGCCATTGCAGCCTTCTTCTTAGGATCATAAAAAGGTTATCCACAACCGTAGCCAGCTCTGTGCCGTTTGGCATTTTAAACCGTAACTGAGTAGCAATTTCAGCGAATTCAACATTGACCATCACCAGCGCAATATTCTGATCCAATCGTGGCGAATGAATCGTGGCGAATGAATCGCTGCAGTTACGCTACCAATCTTAGCCTCATTATCAAAAACTGGCCAGAATGTTGTGTTATAATCAACTAAAGACTCATCCCTCAATCACTATATCGACCTGCTCTTAAGAACAATATCTAAATGCAATACCTGACTGTATTGATATTGATAGTCTCTTACCTACAAAAAAGCCCTGCACGAAGGCAGGGCTCTCTCAATTCAGTTTTAGTGGTGGCCTACATCAGTAAGCCTACCTCTATCACAGCATTTTTCAGTGATTAGTCACCGCTAGTAAATGCCATCAGGAACTGAATCACATACCAGAATAACAAACCAACACTTGAGAATAGAGACAATGAAGCCGCTACGTGCTGCTCTGTGTGGTACTCGTGGATGATGTTAGACGTGCTGTAAAGTACAGAACCTGCAGCAAATAAGATCATCGCACCAGAGAACCAAAGACCTAATGAGAAGCCGAATAGAATCGCAGCAACAATCACACCCATTGCAACAAAACCACCGATCATTAAGAAACGACCCATAAATGAGAAGTTAATCTTGGTAGAGAACGCTGTGAACGTGAGACCACCCACTAAAGCAGCAGTAATCAGTGCCGCATGCAACAGGATACTAGGATCCATATACAAAGCGCGGGTGATCGGTAGTGTAGATAGGAAGGCAAACGCGACAATATACAGACCTAAGCCCATGTATTGACGCTCACGGGAAACACCAGAGTGCGCCCAGTTATCAGCCAGCATAGAAATACCCATGTAAGCGCCCATGACCAGCAACCACATCCATGGTGAACCAGACAGGAAGCCCATAAAGGCTTGTGCAATTCCTGTTTGCAAAAATAGTGTCACAACAACAGCATAAACCGCGATCGCACCACCTAAGTGAAGATACGTGCGCTTAATAAACGCCGCGCGCTCGCTCTCAGCTGCGTTGGCAACGATTTGGCCAGTACCAGCATCCAAAAAACTCATATTCAAACTCCTAAATAAATATCAAACTATTATTATAGTCACGCTATTATAACCTCATAATCGCGCAACTCTATGACAAAACCTTAACACATTGCTTGCTCATATGCCTCTGATGCATCCATCCATGCGAGCTCGGTTTGTTCAACCTCTGCATCGACATCTCGTTTGCTTAACAACAATGCTTTTAGCTTATCTTTATTCTCTTCCGAGTAAATATCGGGGTCAGCCAGCTGTTTTTCAAGCTCAGCGGCTTTTGCCACCAATTTATCCAGTGCTTTTTCATGCTTATCCATCACCTTTTTTAAGGGCTGTAACTGCTTGCGCTGCTCGGCTTCCTGCTTGCGTATATCCTTACGATTTACGGGCTTATCATCACTAGCTGGCGCTGCATTAGCCCGGGCTTGTTCGCGAGTTTTTAGCCATTGTGAATAATCATCCAGATCACCCTCAAAAGGCTTAGCCACTCCACTATCAACAATCACGTATTCATCCGTGACCGACTTCAACAAATGACGGTCATGCGAAACAATCACCATGGCACCTTCAAATGCCTGCAATGCCATGCTCAACGCATGCCGCATATCCAAATCAAGATGATTGGTCGGCTCATCAAGCAGCAATAGATTAGGTCGTTGGTAAACCGTTAAAGCTAGGACCAAACGCGCTTTTTCCCCACCTGAGAACGGTGCAACGGCTTCGTCCACTCGCTCACCCTGAAAACCAAAGCCTCCCAAATAATTACGCAGATCCTGCTCTCTGGCTTCTTTATCTAAGTGACGCATGTGTTGTAGGGGCGTTTGGTCGACATGTAACTGCTCAACCTGATGCTGTGCAAAATAGCCGATATGCAGGTCTTGCGCCTCCCATAACTCACCTGCCATCACGGGTAACTCGCCCGCCAGACATTTGATCAGTGTCGATTTACCAGCACCATTTGGGCCAATCAAACCGATACGCTGTCCGGGCATCAGCTGAAAGTCGACATTACTGATGATTGGTGTCTCGTCATAACCAATCGATGCCTCGGTAATATTTAGCAGTCGATCCGGTAATTTACGCGGTTCTAAAAAGCTAAATTTAAAGGGAGAATGGATGTGGGCTTGTGCTACGAGCTCCATACGCTCCAGTGCTTTTAAACGACTTTGCGCTTGTCTGGCTTTTGTTGCCTGCGCACGGAACCGATCCACATATTTACGGATGTGCGCCACTTCACGCTGCTGCTTCTCATAAGTGCTTTGCTGCTGAGCCAATCGTTCTGCCCTAAGCTTTTCAAATGAGGAATAATTACCGGTATATAGCGTCGCCCTTTGGTGTTCCACATGAATAATGTGGGTAGTGACTGCATCCAGAAACTCACGGTCATGCGAGATTAGGATCAATGTACCGGGATATTGAATCAGCCATTGTTGCAACCAAATCACTGCATCCAGATCTAAATGGTTCGTCGGCTCATCCAGCAGCAACAAATCAGAGCGGCACATTAATGCCTGTGCCAAATTAAGCCGCATTCGCCAACCACCAGAAAAACTACTGACCGGATGACTTAACTGCTCATTTTTAAAACCTAAGCCTTGCAATAAAGCAGCTGCGCGACTTTCGGTTGTGTAACCGTCAATGGCTTCCAGCTGCCCTAGTAACTGAGCAAGGTGCTCACCTTCAGCCGTTTTCATCTGCACTTGTAAGGAAGCAAACTCAGCATCCCCTTCCAACGCATACTCCAGTGCCGTCTGCTCACTGGCAGGCGTGTGCTGGGCAACATGTGCCAATACCCAATTCGGCGGCATGCTAAATTGACCAGACTCTAGCGACAACTCTTGCATAATTAAGGCAAACAGCGTGGATTTACCCGTGCCGTTAGCCCCAGTCAGACCAGCTTTTTGTCCGGGATGAATGCTAAAACTACTGTCACCAATCAGCTCACGACCACCGCGTCGCAGTGAAATATCAGAAAATACCAGCATTAGATCGACATAATCTCTTTGCGGTAGTAACGAAGCTCTTCAATCGAGTCGATGATGTCATCCATCGCTAAATGAGACCCTTTCTTTTTAAAGCCCTTAGCCACTTCAGGCTTCCAACGAGCTGCCAGCTCTTTTAAAGTACTCACATCTAAATTGCGGTAATGGAAAAACGCTTCAAGCTTTGGCATGCATCGCGCCATAAAACGACGGTCCTGACAGATACTGTTTCCACACATTGGCGACTTGCCAGCTTCAACATATTGACTCAGAAACGCGACCGTCTCTGCTTCAGCTATTGCTTCACTGATTTCACTATTACGAACGCGCTCAATCAACCCCGAGCCTCCGTGTTGCTTTTGGTTCCAGTCATCCATCCCTGCCATGATTTCATCGGATTGATGAATCGCCATCACAGGCCCCTCTGCCAGAATGTTCAGGTCTTTATCAGTAACGACCGTCGCGATTTCGATGATTTGATCATTGACGGTATCTAAACCAGTCATTTCCAGATCGATCCAGATTAAATTATTGTTGTCTACATGCATGGTTTATACTTTCTTCTCGATTTGAATTTAGGATGTATCTTAACAAATGCCCATCTTTACGTTGATATTTATATTAGCAATTATCGCGACCATCGGCACTCAGCTTTGGTTATCTATTCGTCAGACTAAACATGTGATGGACAACCGTCCTGCTGTACCTGCCGAATTCTCAGAATCCATCACACTGGAAGAACACCAAAAGGCAGCGGATTACACCACCACCAAAAGCAGTTTTGGACGCAAAGAGTTAATCATAAGTACTCTGCTCTTGCTGATTTGGACGCTCGGTGGCGGCCTGCAATGGCTGGATAATCTCTGGGCTAACAGCAGCTTAGGTGAATTAGGTCGTGGTACTGCAGTAATCATTAGCTTTTTGATCATTTCAAGCCTGATCGACTTGCCTGCGTCACTGTATCGCACCTTTGTAATTGAAGAAAAATTTGGATTCAACAAATCAACCTTCAAGACCTTCGCTGTTGATATGGTGAAGAATACTCTGGTTTCGATGGTGATTGGCATACCGTTAATCATGTTAGTACTTTGGCTAATGAACACGGCTGGCTCCCTGTGGTGGCTTTACGCATGGATCGTAATCACAGCCTTTTCCATTGTAATGATGTGGGCTTACCCAAAATTTATCGCGCCTATTTTTAATAAATTTACACCACTTGAAGAAGGCGAAGTGCTAGACCGTATTACAACGCTACTTGAAAGAAACGGCTTCAATTCAAACGGCGTATTCATGATGGATGGTTCGCGTCGCTCAAGTCATGGTAATGCTTACTTCACAGGCTTTGGCAAGACTAAGCGCATCGTGTTTTTTGATACGCTGCTCAAACAATTGTCACCGACTCAAATCGAGGCGGTGCTAGCACATGAACTCGGCCACTTCAAACATAAACATGTATTAAAAGGCATGATGGTTTCCATGACGATGACGCTGGTCGGTTTTGCAATCCTTGCCTATCTCATGAAACAGGATTGGTTTTTCCAGCAACTAGGTGTTCAAAACCAGTCAACTTATATGGCGCTCGTCCTGTTTCTTCTCGTTAGTCCTGTATTTACTTTTTTTATAGGCCCCATCATGTCATGGTGGTCTCGCAAACACGAATTTGAGGCCGATGCTTTCGCAGCAAAAGAGTCCAGTGCTGAGGAACTCATCAGTGCACTTGTCGGTCTATATAAAAAGAATGCGGGAACATTGACTCCAGACCCTTTGTATTCCGCGTTTTACGACTCACATCCACCTGCATCTATTCGTATCGCCCATTTAAGAAGGCAGTAGGTCAGAAACTTTGGCTAAACGATAGCGTCTTAGTGCGGTTGGATTAAACTTATTGGGAGAAAAAATGTTCCGTATATTATTAGCGGCTATCACACTAAGCTTTGCGGGCAGTGTATTTGCTGCCGGAGATGCGACAAATGGTAAAGTTCTTTTCGAAAAGCGCGACTGTTTATCATGTCACGGCACTGAGGCATTTACGAGCGAAGACCGAAAAATCAAAAATTTGAAGGCACTAGAGGTTCAAGTTAGACTGTGCGATTCAAATTTAAACAATAACTGGTTCGATGAGGAAATTCATGACGTCGTTGCTTATTTAAATGAGCAGTACTATAAGTTTCCGGAACCAGCCGAGGCTCAATGATGTTGTTAACAGTTCATGCTTAAAATTAAAGTCACATGAGTACCGAAACTCATGACGTTACAAAAGGCACCGGTCGGGTTATCACTCGATTTGGTGCCGAATTATTGGTGCGTTGCGATGATAAATCTACCATTCGCTGTGCGCCAAAACGTAAACTCGAGAATATTGCTTGCGGCGACTGGGTCGACTGGCAGAGCAACCCGACCGGCATCGCGCGGGTTGATAAAATCCATAAACGCAAAAATGCCATCACCCGTCTCACCTATCGTGGTAAACCCAGAACCATTGCCGCCAATGTCGATCAACTGCTGATCGTCAGCGCTTGGCTACCTGAGCCTTTTTGGGACTTGGTAGATCGCTATATTATCGCAGCAGAGCAGTTAGGTGCAGAGGCTACTATTGTCATCAATAAGCAAGATCTCGCCGAACAATATGCTAAACAAGAGGGTTGGCGGGCGCTCGCTGACTACGAAAAAATTGGTTATAAAGTACTGCATGTCAATACCAAAGACAGCACGGGTATTGACGCATTAAAAGAAACCATGAGCGGTAAAACCAATATTTTATTAGGGCGTTCCGGTGTTGGAAAATCATCGATCGCTAACAAAATTATGCCGGAAGCCGCTATCTTGACGGCTGAAATCTCAGAATCAGGCGAAGGCAGGCACACCACCACTACAGCTGATCTCTATGACCTTGCAGATGATGGTTATTTAATCGACTCTCCGGGCGTACGTGATTACATGCCGGATAATCTAGACCCAATTAAACTGGCTAATGGCTATATCGAGTTTCAACCTTATCTGAACAGCTGTCGGTTTAGTAATTGCACACATAATCACGAACCTCAGTGCAGTGTGCGACAGGCCGTCGAGGAAGGGGAAATCTCGACAAGCCGCTATGAACGCTATCTGGATGCTCTGAACAATTTGTAATCTTGAAAGATTGCGTCACTGTGGCGCAAAGTGAGATGATAGTGACGTACTTTATTATAATAACTAGGGTGTTAAATGCCTGTATTACGCTATAGCTTGATCTGTTTAATATTGTTTGCGGGGCAATATTCTTTCGCTGGGGAGCAAGAGAATCGGGATCAGTTTAAATCCGTTTATTCAAAATTAAAGGCTGGTAAGTCGGTTGATATCACCGGACTGAAAGATTACAGCCTTTATCCTTATCTTGAGTACCAGCAGATTGTTAATAATCTGAAAGGGACATCGACTCAAAGCATTGAAGCGTTTCTTATGAAGCATGCGGACTCTCCACTGAGTGAAAAGCTCAGCGAGAGCCTGATGGAGCGATACAATAACGAACGACAATGGGGACAAACCTTCACGCTCTACAATGAAGACAATGACAGCATCAAAGCACGCTGCCTTCATACTCAGGCGCGTATCGAACTAGGCGACACAAAAAATGCCTTGGTCGAAGGCAAGAGTATCTGGTTATCCGGTCGTGACCGCCCCAAACAGTGTGATGCACTCTTCAAGCTATTAGCAGACAACAAGCAACTGAGCACTGAAGACTACTGGGAACGTATTTCTCTAGCCATGGGCCGTGGCGCGACTAGCTTGGCAAAAAGTCTGTCCCGACGACTCAATAAGCGCGATCAAGCATTAGTTAAAATATGGATTCAGGCTCGCAGCCGCCCGGAAACCGCGCTAAAAAAAGCAGTCTTGGGAGATGATACTGCCCATAGCCGTGATGTGATTGCTTATGCTATAAAGCGTATTGCCCGAAAAGACACGTCGAAGGCAAAAACGCAGTTTCAATCGGCACTTAAGAATTATCAATTCAGTATTCCTCAGCAGGCTGAAATCAACCGCTATATTGCTGTGCGCGACGCATTGGACCATGAAGCTCATTCACTGGTAACACTTTCATCCATTCCGGAAGAATATCGCGACGATGAAGCTAATGAGTGGTTAGTCCGTATTGCACTACGGGAAGGTGACTGGAAAACAGTACTGGACGCTGTTGCCGCCATGCCCGCTGATAAACAAGAAGATAGCAACTGGAAGTATTGGAAAGCACGTGCTCTGGAAGCAGCGAAACGATCACAAGAGGCGATAGTGCTCTATAAGGAACTCAGCGAGAATGCCTCATTCTACGGTTTTCTGGCCGCTGACCATCTGGGACAACCTTATACCATCTTAGAACAACGCAGCCCTGAGCTTGATCATTTGATACCAGGATTACTTGAGGAGCCAGCAATTCAACGTGCTCTGGAGCTATTCGAGTTAGACATGAAGACTCAGGCACGTGCCGAGTGGTTCTTTGCACTGGAAAAACGCAATAAACTTCAGATGCTGGCAGCGGCTAAATTAGCGCAACAAAGGAATCACCATTTCACTGCCATTCTGACCATCTCTCGTACAAAAGACTGGAATCAAGTCGAACTACGCTTCCCGATGGCGTATGAAAAGATGATCCGTCAGGAAGCAGAGGCGCAAGCAGTCCACCCCGCCCTGATTTATGGCGTCGCACGCCGGGAAAGTGCCTTTGACCCTAATATTGTGTCGAGTGCCAAAGCACAAGGTTTAATGCAGTTGATCCCATCAACGGCCAAACAGGTATCTCGCAGCCTAGGTATCAAAAAGCTTAGTAAAGCAGCTACGTTTGACCCTGAAACAAACATACGTCTGGGTGCCAGGTATCTTAAAACGCTGCTCGACAAGTTCGATGGAAACTATGCGCTAGCCACTGCATCTTATAACGCAGGGCCACATCGTATGCCTCGTTGGAGACCTGACTACCCATTAGAGGCTGCACGCTGGATTGAGAGTATTCCTTACCGGGAAACGCGTAACTACGTTCAGGCGGTTATGGCCTATATGACGATATATGAGTACAAGCTCAACGGTTCTGAACAAAAAGTGAAGCGCCTCAGCCAACGTCTTAGTCCGATTAAGCCCTAATGAAACAAGCTCGCGTTCACCACTCGCGATATATGAAAAAGCCCCCGGTAAAACAGCGCGGGGCTGCGCTTCTGATTGCTTTAGTCATTATGAGCATTGCAATGGGAATTGCGGTAAACATTATGTTTCGCCAGCAATTACATACCCGACTTGCAGTGAACATTGGCAATCTTGAGCAGATATACCCTTACGCAACGGGTCTTGAGGACTGGGCACGGACGATTCTGAATCGTGATGCTGAGGACTCGCCGGATACGGATGATTTAACGGAGCCTTGGGCAACCGAGATTCCACCAATTCCGATTCCCGGAGGCACCATGACAGGCCGCCTGTTTGACCTTCAGGCAAAGTTAAATCTAAACAACCTGTATCCACCAGAGCGGCCTATCGAAGAAGAAATAGACACCAATACAGAAACAGGTAACTCTCCTACTCAAAATGGCATGGATGAACAATCACCCGTATCTGCAGAAGAAAAACGCATAATAGATGATCAGAACCGCTATATCATCGCTAAACTGCGCACAGAGACGTTATTAAAAACGATTGATCCCGATGAGACATTAGGGCCTGCTATTAATTTTGCAGATGTCGTGACGGACTGGATCGATAGTGATTCAAATACCACGGAAGCTGGTGCTGAGTCAGATTACTACCAAACATTAGACCCGCCTTACAATACTGCCGACAGTTTTTTGGTGAATGAGACTGAGCTGAGACTACTTAAAGATATCGACAAAGACGCTTATGAGCTACTACGCCCACACGTCACCATGTTACCGGAGTACACACCGGTCAATGTGAATACGGCTAGTCTTGAAGTTTTTCAGGCTCTCGGCTTTACCGCAGAGGCTGCAGAAAACATTATTTCCGTTCGTGATGAAGATCCGTTTCAAGGGATGGATGATTTCATGGATCTCGCGGTGGTTCAGGTCGCAACGGAAGAAACTGAAGACACTCCGCCAGAGGTGTATCCGCAACACCTCTCGGCAACGACTAACTATTTCCTGTTACAGGGCGAGGTCAACATAGGCACCGCTCGACTGTATATTAATAGTGTTATGCATCGAAACGATGGTAAGGTTACCGTCGTTTCAAGGGACTTCAGCAACCAACAAATCGTAGAAGAAGATACAGAAGAATAATGCAACTGCTCATCATCAAAATTACATCGCCGGATGCCACACCCTTAGGTGCTGTCATCAGCCCCAAGAAAACGGAAGCCAGCTTTACCGAGACCGACTGGGAGACGATTCGCAAGCACCAACGCGGCAATAAGATTGTATTATTGGTTCCTGATACTGATGTTTCGCTTGCACAAACAACTATTCCCAGTAAAAACAAAAAGCAAATGATGCAGGCATTGCCTTTTGCTCTGGAAGAGTCACTGGCCGAAGACGTCGACAACCTTCACTTTAGTGCCTATCGGGAATCAGATGACTCAACGGTCAAAGCCGCAATAATCAAACATGAGCGATTGGGCTTCTGGGTTGATTTCCTCAAATCTCACGACATCAACGTTCACTATATTCTGCCATCTGTATTTGCGCTACCCATCGAAGAAGATGGCTGGTCAGTCAATATTGGAGAGGAAGAAGCACAGATTCGTCAATCCACTTTTGATGGCTTTGTATGTGATCTTGATGTGATGGATTATATTCTGCCTAATGAGCTGGAAGAGCATCCACCTGAAGCACTTTATGTCAGTGGTGACAGTCTTCGTGTTACTCGCTTGTTGCAAGATCAGGACATTGAGATTCGAGCCGGACGACCACCTCATTCAATCAAATACGCTGATATTCAACCTACCTTAGTACTCAATTTATTAACAAACTACAACCGTGGCGAGAGTGCATTAAAGAATATCGACTGGTCGCCATGGAAGCCTGTCGCGGTAATTGGTAGCCTTTTGTTATTAACGTGGCTGGGGATGGGTTTTTGGCAGAACCATCAGTCACAACTCAAACTGGACGCAATTGAAGCTGAAATCAGTAAAGTTTACCGCGGTACTATTCCGAGTGGAAATCTCACTAATCCGGATCAGCAACTCGCCTCAATGACTAGCAGACTCTCCTTACTGCAAGGTGGTTTAATTGACACCAGTGTTTCGCCATTACCTACCATTGCCAGTATTGCGCCTATACTCAAACGATTCCCTAAAATGATCGTGAAAGAATTGATATTTAAGCGCAACAGATTAGAAATAAAGGTAGAAACACCCAACCTTGGAATGATTGACCAGTTTAAACAAACTGCAGAAAAGCTGCAGTTACGCGTTGAAATTGGCTCCTCGAAAACAACAACAGATAGCGTAGCGTCTACACTATTTATTCAGGAGGCAAAATGAAGCAGTGGTTCATGATGCTCAGCTCGCGAGAGAAAACACTGGTCAGTATCGCAGCGGTACTAGTGCCTATTTTGTTAATTTGGTTATTACTGCTGCAGCCTATGTTGAACAAGCACACAGCGCTGGCGGAACAAATTGAAGACCGTAGCGCTATTTTACAAAACATGCGCCAGCAAAGCGCTGAAATAAAAATACTCGAGCGCAGTGGTGGCAACCGCAAAACCGTCAGCACGGGCAATCCGCAACAGAAAGTTGATAGTGCGCTACGCACCTGGAGACTTCGCTCAACGCTAGGTGAGATGAGTGCACCTAACAGCACAACCGTCCGATTAAATTTACGGGATGCTGAAGCTGATAACATCATGCGCTTTCTGTTTGACCTAGAAACAAAGTATGGACTGACAGTGAAAGACTTCTCCATGAAACCCACCAAGGACGTTGGCAAAGCCAATGCCAACCTGACGCTGGAGGTACAATGAAAACCTTCAAGCTAATATTACTGGGCCTGCTGACTTTTATAATCACTGCGATCTGGCTGACACCTACGGCATTTGTAGCGCCTCACTTGCAGCGTGTCGCACCAAATATTGTGATCTCGGGCGGGAGCGGCACGATCTGGAACGGCTCCGCTACAAATGTCAGAGTTAATAGTTTTGACCTAGGCAAAACTACTTGGAAAGTACTGCCCCTAAAGAGCTTAACCAGCTTTTCATTAGTCTCTGATGTAACTGTTGATGGACCAGAAGTGACTGCTGCAGGCCAGGCTGCTTATGCTTACGATCGCGCGATCCGTCTGACTGATATGCAATTTGAGGCAGAGTCTAGTTTAATCGGACGCTTTCAACCCATGGCCAGACTTGCCGGCACCTTCCAAGGCTTGATTGATAATGCAGAGATTCGACCAAAACTGTTCCCTTCAATCAATGGTGTGCTTAACTGGGTTCAGGGCAGCATCACTTTTCCGGTACGTTTGACACCCGGCAACTACCGCGCAGATATCAGCTCACAAGATGACACCATTCTGGCTCAAGTTGAGTCTGTTGATGCACCACTGGAACTAAGTGGTACCGCAAGCATTAATGGCGACTGGCAATATGAGACAGATGTGGTAGCTAAAACTAAATCAGGTGTACCACCGTTGCTAAACAACCTACTACGATCAGCTGCAGGCGGTAATCCATCTGCTGATGGTAGTGTGCAAATTAAACGGAAGGGCTCGATTAACCCCATTCCACTGTATCAATAAGGACAGTTAGTGCCCCGGTCACCGGGTGTAATTTTTAACTCGCGATTTGCTTCATGACATTCGCGAGTAACATCACTACCAGCACAACCACGAGCATTTTACGTATAAAGTCATCGCCGTTCTTAACGGCAAAGTGACTGCCTATCCATGCTCCCATTGCATTAGCCAACAGCATCGGAATCGCTAAGCTCCAGAGAACTTTGCCCGCTAACAAAAAAGCCACCGCTGCACCAATATTAGTAGCAAGATTCAATGGTTTAGTGGTTGCCGTGGCTTTGAGGTATTCCATTGACAAAAAACGCCTCATAGCAATCGTCATATAAGTGCCTGTTCCCGGGCCTAATAAACCGTCATAAAATCCGATAGGTGACAGAATAATACCTGCCTTCGCCGTTTTAACAGCTGCACCTGAAGCAGAGGTTTTACGGGTGGTTAAGACAAAATACAACGCCACGGGAATACACAATAGAATCATCCACGACAGCAGTGAATCGCTGAGAGATAACGCGGCTTTTCCACCAATAAAAGAAGCTATTAAACAAGGAAGTAAAGCCCAAAACACAAGATGCCAGCTGACTTGTTTGGCTAAGGCATATTTGATGACTGCCAGAGAGGTACCAGCAATAGCCACGACTTTGTTGACAGCCATAGCGCTGACCGCCGGGATACCCGCAAATAGCAATGCGGGGATGAGTATCATACCGCCACCTCCGGCAATTGCATCAACATAACCTGCAACAAACGCTACGATCACTAATAGCAATAGCCAGAAATGGCTGAGCTCCTGAGTCAGCTCCATATTATCCTCAGCAAAACAGCTGATGATAACCTGAAGCTAACGTTCAGAGCAGAACTTCTTACATGTAATGACTGACCAGGTTGATCATGCGCTGGTTACCCATGGCAAGCGCAATGTCCAGACTGTTCACACCATCAGATGTCTTGTAATACGCTGGTGCACCCTTCGCCAACAAGTAGTTCGCGACTTTTTGACGATTAAAGCGTACCGCATGATGTAACGGAATCCAATTACCGGTGGTACGCGCATTCAGATTCGCGCCATTATTCAACAAATAAATAACGACTGATAAATGTCCACGTGATGCAGCCATGTGTAACGCTGTTTCTTTATCACTATTCATATAATGAATATTGACGCGCTCCTTGACCAACTTCTGGACTGTCGCAAGGTCACCTCGTAACGCAGCAGCATGTAATGCTTGGGGATTAGGCTTTGTTTTAGGCTTAGCAGGTGGGCGGTTGGCAATGGCATTCGCACCAGTAACCATTGAGCGACGCTCCACATTGTGGTGAGTACTTGTCGCAGAGGGCATGCTTCTGTGAGCACTATTTGACGGCTGAAATGCTGCAAAGGCAGGAATGCTAACAACCATAGCAAGTGCTGCAGACGCGCAAGAAACCATCCATGAACCTTTCTTGGGGGTATAGTATTTTTTCATCGTATCATCTCCTGAATCGATGTAATTGTGATTGCTCCCCGAGGGAGTAAACACATATCTGACTCTCTAATTCGCTTATTAAGCGGAGGCCTTATTTTTTAAAATCCTGAATATTCAATACTTTAGAAGGGACTGACACTCACTTCTACCGAATAAAACAGGGAGTTACACTATCGGGGTCAGACATTAAAGTCTTAAGTGTAAGGAGCATTAAACATAACCGCTCATCAAATGTCTAGTAAATAGGCATAATCTCTATTTATTTATACACTTAAACGACAGTGACAGCTTAGCTTATGACTATATCGAGTCGGGGACTCACTAAAGTTCGTTAACTGATCAAAACACTCGCTATATGCTTATATTAAAGACATTATGTAGACTCTTTTAAGTATTTGTTGCACAAACAACTCTCTTCGCATTGCATAACGTCATCAAATCATACGCGGATAACTCAATTTCTAACCCACGACGTCCGGCACTAACAAAAATAGTATCGAATGCATAAGCTGATTCATCAATGATAGTGGGTAATCGCTTTTTTTGCCCAAGCGGACTGATGCCACCTAAAATATAACCTGTTGTATTTTGAGCAATTTTTGTATCGGCCATGGATGCTTTCTTGCAGCCTAACACCGACGCCGCGACTTTTAAATTCAACTGCCCTGAGACGGGAACGACAGCGACCGCCAGATTTTTTGGTTCACCATTTAATGCACATAACAATGTTTTAAACACACGATGGGCCTCTACCCCCATTGCTTGCGCGGCCTCACCCCCGTAGGCCTGCACTGCCGGATCATGCTCATATTGATGAACCTTGAAACTAATACCTGCTTTTTCCACCTGCTTTATTGCCGGGGTCATACCTGCTCCTGAATGCGCATTCCTGATAAACTTATCAGATGATAACGCAACTTGATGGTTTTCTCCTGACCCGACAATGGCGGGACACAAATAAAGGACTGGAACTGAGTTTTTGGCTCAGTACAGACCAAGGGCCGTTACGCCTTGTTGTAGAAAGCGAACAAGCAGTCTGCTTTATTCGCCGCAGTAATCAAATGTCATTACCGGCTCACATCCAACGTAAGCCTCTCAACCTGAAGAGCTTAGACAGTGATGAGATGGACGGACTGTATTTCCGCCAGCAGCGCGACTTAAACAGTTTACGCGATCATCTTAACTACGATAAATCCCAGTTATTTGAGTCCGAAATAAAGCCCACAGAGCGTTATCTAATGGAGCGTTTTATTACCGCATCACTCACGGCACGCGGTAATATTACAAAAAAGAATGGTTATCTGGAAATTCGCCAGCCTCAAATCAAGCAAGGCGACTACTCCCCAAAGCTACGCTGGATCTCACTAGATATTGAAACACATGACTTGCGTGGCCGACTCTACTCGATTGCAGTAAGCACTGCCAACTCACACCAAATATTTATGGTGAAACACCCCAGACAGGTTGCACCACGGCAAGACCCGGCGCTTAACGTACAATGGTGTCATAACGAAGAAGTCGCCTTACAACAATTTTTTAACTGGGTGAAAGACTATGACCCGGACCTCATTCTCGGCTGGAATGTTACGGGTTTTGATTTAGCCTTCATCAAATGGAAGTGTCAGCAGATTAAAATGCCATTCGCTTTGGGGCGAGGCAAAGAAACCGCTACCGTGTTAGAACCACAAACCTCTGGCCAGATTGCAGTCGCACGCGTTCCCGGCCGCATTGTGCTGGACGGTATTGCATGTCTGAAGGGTGCTTTCTGGAATTTTGAGCACTTTGAGTTAGGCTTTGTCGCTCAACAAATGCTAGGCGATGAAAAGCTAATCTCAGCAGAAGGCAACAAATTACAAGAAATTCGCCGCCAATACCTCGAAGACCCGCTCGCCCTTGCCCGATACAATTTACAGGATTGCGAACTGGTCGCACGCATATTTGAAAAAGCTGATTTGATCAACTTCTCAATCGAAAGAGCCAGAATGACCGGTTTAGCGATGGATCGTCAGGGAGGCTCGACTGCGGCTTTTGATCACCTCTACTTACCACAATTACACCGCAAAGGTTATGTCGCCCCTGATATTGGTAGTATGCAAAATGCTACCAGTAGTCCGGGCGGCTATGTCATGAATTCAATGCCAGGACTGTACAAAAATGTATTGGTTCTCGACTTCAAGAGCCTGTACCCCAGCATTATTCGCACCTTTAAAATTGATCCATTCGGACTGACAATTGGGTTAGATGAAGAAAGTAGCGATAAAACTATCCCCGGCTTTCTGGATGCAGCCTTTTCCAAAGAACATCACATACTGCCTGATCTTGTGACACAGCTATGGAAAGACAGAGACGCGGCTAAAAAAGCCAATAATGCACCACTCTCTTACGCCATCAAAATCATTATGAACTCTTTTTATGGTGTACTCGGTTCCTCCGGGTGTCGCTTCTTTAATCCACAACTTGCCAGCAGTATTACCCGACGTGGTCATGAGATCATTCAACAAAGTGCTTCGTTTATAGAGCAACAAGGCCTGAGCGTTATCTATGGAGATACTGACTCGGTCTTTGTGCACCTTGATCAGGAAGTAAGTGAAAACCAAGCGAATGACATCGGCCACCAATTAGCAAAGAAGCTAAATACGTATTGGCAAAACGAACTGAGCAAGCGCTTTGATATAGAATCAAATCTGGAAATAGAGTTTGAAACTCACTATCTACGGTTTTTAATGCCCACCATCAGAGGCAGCGAAGCTGGCAGCAAAAAACGTTATGCCGGTGTTGTTCGGAAAAAAGACCAATTAGCAATGGTCTTCAAAGGCCTTGAAACTGTTCGCAGCGACTGGACACAACTGGCTAAAGTCTTCCAGCAAGAGCTGTATCGTCGGATTTTTCATGACGAACCTTACGCAGATTATGTACGAGAAGTCAGCGAAAAGCTCACCGCCGGTGACTACGATGATCAGCTGATCTATACAAAACGCTTACGCCGACCATTGGAAAGTTATACCAGCAGCCAACCCCCACAAGTCAAAGCCGCGCGTAAAATGAAAAACCCCGGCAGGCGTATTCAATATATCATCACATTGAATGGCCCCGAACCCCTTGAAAACATTACCGCTCAACCTGATTATCAACACTATCAAGACAAGCAGTTGCAACCGGTTGCCGACAGTATTCTCTACTTTCTCGATACCTCCTTTGAGCGCCTTACCCAGCGGCAGATGGATGTATTTGGTCAGTAGCTTGTAGGGAATAATGTTTTTTGCAGCGCAGCGCTGTTAGAATTGCCACCAAATTGATTTGTTACAGGAAAAAGCCATGTCATTAATTATTACTGACGAATGTATTAACTGCGATGTTTGTGAGCCGGAATGCCCGAACGATGCAATCTCTATGGGCGATGAGATCTATGAAATCGACCCGGACCGTTGTACCGAGTGTGTTGGTCACTTTGACGAGCCACAGTGTGTGGAAGTTTGCCCGGTAGATTGCATTCCAAACGATCCGGATCGCGTTGAAAGCAAGGACGAGCTGATGCTGAAATACGAAGCCCTGATGGCTGAATAATTCATAAAAGGACACACTGATGCTTGTTACTCTCTCGCCTTCAAAAGGTCAGGACTTCGACATTCCGATGCCAGATGCGGAATACTCGGTGCCTGCTCAACTTGATCAATCACAGATTTTGATCGATGAGCTGCGTGATTACGCACCACCACAAATCGAAACCATGATGAGCATCAGTGAAAACCTCGCGAATTTAAATTTCGAGCGTTTTCAGCAGTTCCACACACCTTTTAATACCGACAACGCCCGCCCTGCACTATTTGCATTCAAAGGCGACGTTTACAGCGGTATTGATAGTGCAACGTTCTCTAAGGATGACTTGGTTTACGCACAGGACCACCTGCGGATACTGTCTGGTCTATATGGCGCATTGCGCCCGATGGACCTCATCCAGCCTTATCGCCTGGAAATGAAGACCAAACTGAAAAACCCACGCGGTGCTAATCTGTACGAATTTTGGGGCAATCAAATCACTGATAGCCTGAATGCCGAACTAGAGAAGCAGCAAGAAGCGGTTCTGGTTAATCTGGCGTCCAATGAATACTACAAATCTGTGAAACCAAAACAGGTGAATGGTCGTATTCTGAATATCGATTTTAAAGAAACTAAAGACGGCAATACCCGCATCATCGCTTTTTACGCTAAAAAAGCACGCGGCATGATGGCTGACTTTATTATCAGAAATCGTATTGAGTCACCCGAAGGTATTCAGGACTTCGATACAGCAGGCTATCAATATTCTTCAGCCCTGTCGACGAAGGACAAATGGGTGTTTGAGCGACCACAACCAGAGCCTGTGAGTAAATAATATTCCCTTCTGGATATCTACTATTATAGTATCGACTGCTATTATTATCAGCCACTAATATTCACTATTTGCACCTTCGCGCGCCTTGCGCCTGATATCAAGGGGAAGTCATGTCAAAGAAACTTGCAATCATCGCTACAAAAGGAACCCTGGACTGGGCATATCCTCCACTCATTCTGGCTTCAACGGCTGCGGCTTTAGGTTACGAAGTCGAAGTTTTCTGCACTTTCTATGGTCTTCAGATTCTGAAAAAAGACATCTCAAACCTTCAGGTCAGCCCGCTGGGTAATCCAGGCATGCCGATGCCCTTCCCTGTACCAGTCATGATGCAAGCACTTCCGGGCATGCAGTCAATGATGAGCAATATGATGCGCAACACGATGAAGAAAAAGAACGTGGTCGCGTTGCCTGATCTTCGTGAGTTGTGTGTAGAAGCTGACGTAAAATTCTTAGCCTGTCAGATGACGGTTGACCTGTTTGATATGAAACAAGAAGACTTTATGGATGGCCTTGATTATGTTGGCGCAGCGTCATTCTTTGAATTTGCAGGCGAATCCGATATTTGTTTATATATCTAATCTGCGACTGTAAAAGTTGATTTTTGCGAGGGCGGATTTTTTCCGCCCTTTTTTATGGTTGGCAGCCAATCTAAACGCGAGGATCGAACAATGAGCGATACGACTTACACCCCACCCCCCTGTCTGGACATGGGATAGTGAAAGCGGCGGGAAATGGGCTAATATCAACCGCCCCATCGCCGGAGCCACTCATGAAAAAGTCCTGCCTATCGGTGATCAACCCTTACAACTCTACTCACTAGGGACGCCTAATGGCGTCAAAATTACCGTGATGCTGGAAGAGTTATTAGCACTCGGTAAAACCGGTGCCGCCTATGATCTGCACACCATCGATATTGGTGAAGGTGAGCAATTTGGTTCGGATTTTGTCAAGCTCAACCCTAACTCGAAGATTCCTGTGTTGCTGGATCAATCCAAAACACCCGCCCAGTCTATCTTTGAATCCTGCGTCATTTTATTTTATCTGGCTGAGAAATATGATGCCCTGCTACCGGAAGACGCTAAAGATCGCACAGAATGTATGTCGTGGTTATTCTGGCAAGAAAGTAGCGCCTCATTTCTGGGTGGAGGCTTCGGTCACTTCTACAAATATGCACCGCACCCGATGGAGTACCCGATCAATCGCTACACCATGGAAACTAAACGCCAGCTAGACGTATTGGATCGACACTTAGCCAACCGCGAATACATGTGTGCTGGTGATTACAGTATTGCAGATATCGCTATCTGGCCTTGGTATGGGCGTTTAGCGATGGGTGAGCTATATGATGCTGCCGAGTTTTTAGATACCGCTTCGTATACCCACGTACTGCGTTGGGCAGGGGCGATTCAAGCGCGAGCTGCGGTTAAAAAAGGACTGGAAAGCGCCTTATAAACTCTTATTCTGGTGCATCGCTGTGTTGCGTGGCTTGTCCCGGCGTAATGAAAAGTACATTACTCTTAACAGAGGTTTTGGCTGTATGCCAAACACCTTTGGGGACGACCACATAGTCAGCCGGCTCAATTAGCGTTACGGACTCCTCGCCCTCAGGCAACCTCAGTACAAAGGTAATCTCTCCGGAAATTAAAGTGACAATCTCATCACCATGCGGGTGCATTTCCCACATTCCCCAATCCGACTCAAACACATGAGACGCGATCAGCTCGTGGCCTTTAAAGTCCTGATAGTGTTCACCTAATCTTTGGTAGAGCGTTGCATCGGCTGTCTCTATGGTTGCGTCTTTTTCAGGGCTCAATACCACAAATTGGTTCGTCATATTTCTTACTTGCACTTCCATGCTTCCACCTCCATCAAAGATATAGTTAAAGATAACTGATTTGAAAGCCAACGTCCTCTAACGCACCGAGTCATTAAGCGAGCTGACATCCGTGGTGTATAAAAATGTCGTCATTAAAAGCAGTACCGCTATCGCATCGCTGTTAGAATCTAAACCAGATGGCTAATTTAGCGACGATCTAAATGCATAAAAATGGGAGAAAATCATGTCTGATGAAACGAATGAATTTCAAATCGATGCACCTGAAGCACGCCCACCAGAGCTATCAGCTTCACAAGCCCGTGTATTTGCCAGCTTAATCGAAAAGCACCTGGCCACCCCCAATAGCTATCCATTGACCATACATTCACTGGTCACGGCCTGTAACCAAAAGACCAACCGCCAGCCTGTGATGGCATTAACCGAAGGTGAAGTAGGACGAACCTGCAATGAGCTGGTCACACTGGACTTAGCCAAGATTGAATACGGTAGTCGTGCCAATAAAGTCAGTCACATCGCAATGAAGGCACTCAACTTGAACCGCGATGAGATCGCTGTGTTGAGCATTTTGATGTTGCGTGAGCCATTAACACTCAGTGAGATTAAAGCACGCACAGAGAGAATGATTGCTTTTGACAGCATCGACAAAGTGGAAGCAACTGTCCAAGGGATGATTGAGCGAACATACCCTCTGCTGGTGATGATTCCAAAAGGAGCCGGACGACGTGAAGATCGTTATTCACATACGCTGTGTGGTGAGGTAGATATTGAGTCGTTTAGCTTTGAGAGTGCAGCAAGTGCACCACGTCAAACTACCCCAAACTTAGGGGATGAGGCTATGAAGCGCATCGAAGCACTTGAAGCACGG
The DNA here is from genome assembly GCF_003172875.1 of Leucothrix pacifica. GTDB lineage: Bacteria > Pseudomonadota > Gammaproteobacteria > Thiotrichales > Thiotrichaceae > Leucothrix > Leucothrix pacifica. The sequence goes on from NZ_QGKM01000005.1 coordinate 264,214, forward strand.
GTGGAGAGTTTGGAGAAAATGCTGGACGAGTTGACGTCTTGATTCTGCTTGAGGCTGGCAAATTTCTGTATTTAGTGGTTTGGTTCTATGAGTTTCGTTGAATTGATCATGACAAACACTCATAAGCTACTGTAATAAAAATTATTATTCATTGTTAGACTCCGACTCCACTCACCAATTTGTATGAACGATTAGTTCGCTCGTGTGTATTTGATCAAGCGTCAAACAAAGCCTTGAACCAAAGACCCATATCAGCAATTTCCTGCGGATGCACCGAGTGCTCCATCGCATAGCTTTTGCTTTCAACCTCAAAACCTTGCTTCTGCAGCTTAGGCACATACTCTTCCCACCAAACCGCAGGGATCACTGGGTCATGCGTGCCATGTGCAGCAAATACCGGAATCTGCTCATAGCCCTTCGGCATTTCATCCAACGTCTGCTCAGCAAACGGGAAATAAGTCGATAAAACCATAAGGCCACCCAACCGCTTGGGATAGCGCAGCGCAGTATGCAGTGCAATTACCCCACCCTGCGAGAAGCCCGCGAGAATAATATTTTCAGGCTCGATCCCCAGCTCAATCTGCTCATCGATCAGTGTATTGATCCAACCTACCGTGATTAAAATATCATCCAAGTTTGAATTCTTAGTACGATCCAGAGAAATAATGTCAAACCACGCTGGCATGACATAGCCATTGTTCAGCGTAACCGGACGCGATGGCGCATGAGGAAAAATAAATCGCACTCCAGCCTCTTTCGATAAACCCAGCTCCGGCACAATCGGTACAAAATCATGCCCATCCGCACCCAGACCATGTAGCCAAATCACAGCATGACGAATGTCCGCGCCTAATTCGAGTGTTTCGCGTTCGAGTTTCATCGTAGTTTCTTCCGGTTATATGTAAACAGATTGTTGGGGTGAACGAATGCAGAATAGCAATATCGACAGCACCACGGGGCATGTGGTGCTGTCTGGATGGAATTAAGGCAGCAAACTCTCGCCAGCGAATAATTCCTCAATGGTTTCACGACGGCGAATCTGATGCACCTGATCACCATCGACCAGTAATTCACAAGCGCGTGGACGTGTATTGTAGTTAGACGCCATGCTAAAGCCGTAAGCCCCAGAGGAGCGAACTGCGACTAAGTCACCCTCTTCCAGACTCAATTGGCGGTCTTTTCCTAAGAAGTCACCGGTCTCACAAATCGGGCCAACCACATCGTAGTTTTTCGTTTCAGCATCTTCCGGCGTTTCAGTCACCGGAATAATGCGCTGCCATGCCTGATACAAAGACGGACGCAATAAGTCATTCATCGCTGCATCCACAATCGCAAAACTCTTGTCTTCACCATGTTTTAGGTATTCAACACGAGACACCAAAATCGCTGCATTCGCTGCAATCGCACGACCTGGTTCGATAATGATTTGATAGTCTTTGAGGCGCTCATTTTGCATCATCGCCTGCATGTATTCAGCGGGCAATGGTGGCGTTTCTTCCTGATAGCGCACACCTAAACCACCACCTAAATCCAGATGGTGAATATCAACGCCCTGCGCTTTCAATCGCTCCGCAAGGTCTAGTACCCGATCCAGCGCGTCCATGAAAGGAGCCACTTCAGTCAGCTGCGAACCAATATGGCAATCAATACCGTCTACTTTGATGTTCGGCATTTTCTCAGCACGCAGATAAACCGCTTCCACTGTGTTGATATCAATACCAAATTTATTTTCTTTTAAGCCGGTAGAGATGTAAGGATGGGTTTGAGCATCAACGTCCGGATTCACACGAATGGAGATAGCCGCAGCTTTACCCATTTCACGTGCCACACTGTTCAGGCGGTCTAATTCTGCTTCAGACTCTATATTAAAACAGCGAATACCCACTTCCAGTGCACGACGCATTTCATCATCACGCTTACCAACGCCTGAGAAGACAACCTTACCCGGATCACCGCCCGCAGCCAGTACGCGCTCTAATTCACCAACTGACACAATGTCAAAACCTGAGCCTAATTTGGCAAACAAATTCAGTATCGCGATATTGGAACAGGCTTTTACTGAGTAGCAAATCAGATGATCGTGATCGCCAAAGGCATTATTAAACGCATGCCAGTGACGCTCCAACGTGGCACGTGAGTAGATATAACACGGTGTGTCATAAGTATTGGCAATACCTTTAACAGAGACATCCTCAGCGTACAGCTGACCCTGCTTATAGTTAAAATAATCCATTAGTTAGTTTTCTTCTTGTCGTTGGTAGTTTCAGTCGTGTCAGGCAGGTATAAGTCGCCTTTATGGCCACAACCGCTTAGCATCGTGACACTAAACAGTCCCACTACGATGAATAAAAAAATCCAGTTTCCCCAGCAAATACGCTTAAACATGGAAACTCCCGTCGCTCCGCAAAGTGCGCAGTATACCCAATTTTGTAACATGCTTGAAATACGTTCTAATCACCCCAACATAATTCGCTTACAACCATTTTTTATAGCGGAGTAAGCAAGTGGAGCAATATCGGGGAACAACGATCCTGTCAGTAAGACGTGATGGCAAGGTCGTTATCGGTGGTGACGGACAGGTCTCAATGGGCAATACCGTCATGAAAGGGAATGCACGTAAGGTTCGTCGTTTGCATAATAATCAGGTTATTGCTGGCTTTGCCGGTGGTACGGCTGATGCATTTACTCTCTTTGAGCGTTTTGAAGCCAAGCTTCAGGAGTACAACGGGAATCTGACTCGTGCGGCAATCGAACTGGCCAAAGATTGGCGAAGTGACCGTGCGATGCGTACATTAGAAGCATTACTGGCCGTTGCAGATAGTGAAACCTCACTCATCATTACCGGAAACGGCGATGTGATTGAGCCGGAAGATAACTTAATCGCAATCGGTTCCGGCGGTCCATTTGCCCAGTCAGCAGCACGCGCTCTTTTAGATAATACCGAATTATCAGCACGGGAAATTGTAGAAAAAGGTCTGGGCATAGCGGCCGACATCTGCATTTACACCAATCACAACCGCACCATCGAAGAACTTTAAGGGACACATCATCATGTCAATGACACCTCGGGAAATCGTGCAAGAACTCGATAATCACGTTGTCGGGCAGCAACAAGCCAAACGAGCCGTCGCCATTGCGCTACGAAATCGCTGGCGCAGGCAGCAACTGGACGATAATTTACGTCACGAAGTCACGCCAAAAAATATTCTGATGATCGGCCCTACCGGTGTGGGTAAAACAGAAATTGCCCGCCGTTTGGCAAAATTAGCCAATGCGCCATTCATCAAGGTAGAAGCCACTAAATTCACTGAAGTGGGTTATGTGGGTAAGGAAGTCGATACGATTATCCGTGACCTCGCAGACATCGCGGTCAAACTCACGCGAGAACAGGAAGTCGAGAAGCACAAATATCGTGCTGAAGATGCTGCAGAAGATCGTGTGTTAGATATTTTGCTACCTGCACCAAAGTCAGAGCAAACTAACAACACTTGGTTTGATACGGACGGCGATGAAAAGCCTGCCGTCACCGAAGATAATTCAACGCGCCAGAAATTCCGCAAGAAACTGCGCGAAGGTAAATTGGATGATAAAGAAATCGAAATTGATGTTGCACAGGCCTCGCCACAGGTAGATATCATGGCTCCTCCGGGCATGGAAGACATGGCCAGCCAGTTGCAAGGTATGTTCGCTAACATTGGCAGTGGTAAAACACAGAAGCGCAAGATTAAGATCAAAGATGCGCTGAAGTTGCTTGCTGAAGAAGAAGCGCACAAGATGCTGAACAATGAGGAAATCAAACTCAAAGCGATTCAGAATGTTGAGCAAAACGGTATCGTGTTCCTTGATGAAATCGATAAAGTGGTTCGTAAGGGTCAATCTGGTGGTGCCGATGTCTCACGTGAAGGTGTTCAGCGCGACTTACTGCCTTTGATTGAAGGCTGTGCTGTCACTACTAAGCACGGCATTATTAAAACAGATCACATTCTGTTTGTCGCCTCAGGTGCATTCCATCTAGCGAAGCCATCTGACTTGATTCCTGAATTGCAGGGTCGTCTACCGATTCGTGTTGAGTTAGAAGCATTAACGGCTGAAGACTTTGAGCGAATTCTTGTTGAGCCAAATGCTTCGTTGACCGAGCAATATGTTGGCTTGTTGAAAACTGAAGGCGTGGATCTTGAATTCACAAAAGATGGTATTCAGCGATTAGCCCAGCACGCGTTTGATGTGAACGAGAGTACTGAAAACATCGGTGCACGTCGCTTACACACCATCGTAGAGCGTCTGTTGGAAGATGAACTGTTCCGCGCGCCGGACTGTGAGTCTTCTGTGGTCATCAATGCACAGAAAGTTGATGAGACACTCGGCGAACTTGTTAAGGACGAAGATCTGTCCCGCTATATCTTGTAAGGTATATCCACAGTTCAACCTGCTTAAAGTTACAATAGCGTACCCACTTACTACGGAAGATTGTTATGACACCAACAAATATCGCACTCCACCAAAAGTCCCGCCTGCTTGAACTAACATGGCCGGATGACGTTGTGCATAGCCTTCCCTGTGAGTATCTGCGGGTGTATTCGCCATCCGCAGAGGTACGTGGTCATGGCCCGGGTCAGGAAAAGCTCCAGCTGGGTAAAGAGAATGTGAATATCACAGCCCTGGAGCCAGTGGGTCATTACGCGGTTAAAATCGTATTTGACGACAATCATGACAGTGGTTTGTATGACTGGAATCTGCTGCGTGATTTAGGCGATAAATACGAAGAGTACTGGGCTGACTACCTAAAGCGCTGTGAAGAAGCTAACTACACTCGTAAGGCGGATGGTCAGGTTATCTAAATACCGCGGTTAGTGACTCTGCCATCAGGCTCTAGCCTGTAGACAAACCATGTTGCTACTGAAATACAGGCAGCAGCGTGGTATCTTGCTCTTCTAAAGACTTCCCACAAACACGACACTAATCCAAGCGAATAATTGGCCATCATGACAATCAGCGAATCAAATCAACACGCCATCCCCAGCGACACATTTATCAGTGAATTTATTGACACACTGACCTTTAATGAAGACGGACTAATTCCGGCTATCGCTCAACAGCATGATAGTGGTGAAGTGCTAATGATGGCTTGGATGAACGCAGAATCGATTGGCGAGACGTTACGTAATAATCGGGTTTGTTACTGGTCACGTTCGCGTGGCAAGTTGTGGCGCAAAGGTGAAAGCTCTGGACAAGTGCAATTGCTCAAAAACTTTCGTGTCGACTGCGATGCAGATACCTTGTTACTAGAGGTCGATCAAACCGGCCCAGCATGTCACACAGGCCGCCGTACTTGTTTTTATCGAGTTGTCGAGGGTGACATACTCAAGACGGATTCGGAGCCTCTTATCGACCCTGAGACGCTTTACGGGAAATGAAGCGTATCTTGCTTTGGTTGATTCGGGGCTACCAGTTAATCCTCAGTCCTGTGATTGGCGCCAATTGCCGACATGAACCCACTTGCTCTCGTTATTCATTTCAAGCAATTGAACGATTCGGTGCGATTAAAGGATTGTGGCTGACACTGAAACGCGTTGGTAAATGTCACCCTTGGGGAACCTGGGGATATGATCCGGTCCCAACTGATCCCAGGCAAACTAAAAAAGAAACCACAGAAACCACAGAGACCATTGAGAAACCTTGAAATAGCCGCAGGCAGTTAGGCAGTTAGGCAGTTAGGCAGTTAGGCAGTTAGGCAGTTAGGCAGTTAGGCAGTTAGGCAGTTAGGCAAATATCATGGGCAAGATTACTTTCCAATAAATCCATAAACTGTTTATTTTCAACCGGCTTTGACCACAAATACCCCTGAGCATAATCACAATCAAGTCCACACAATAGCTTCCTGACTGCCTCGGTCTCAATCCCCTCAGCCACCACTTGCATACCAAGTACTTGTGCCATTCTGATAATTGCGGTGACAATCACCCGATAGTCATCTGAATCAGCGATCTGAGAAATAAAACTCTTATCCAGCTTTAACGCATCAACATTGATTCTGGTTAAGTAATTCATATTGGAATAACCCGTACCAAAATCATCGATAAAAAGACTCACACCCAGAGACGTCAGCGCGGCGAGTTGATGCTTGACTAACTTATTCTCCTGAATCAATAAGTGCTCTGTTAGCTCAATCTCTAGGTAATGCGGTTCTAGCCCCGACTCCTCAAGCGCATTAACCACAATGTCATAAAAGTTCGCCCGGGTAAGCTGAAGCGCCGAAACATTCGCTGCAACCGTAATGTGATGACCCGCATCATGCCATTGCTTACATGCTCTGCATGACTCTTGAATAACCCACGCACCAATATTGTGGATCAACTCCGTAGACTCGATAATCGGAATAAACTCATCAGGCCTGATCGAATGAGGGTTACCTCTACTCCAACGCAGTAGTGCTTCCGCACCCGCGATTTTATCTGAACTCAAACTCACCTTCGGCTGGAAGTGCAGATCCAGTAAATCATTACTGACCGCGTCTTTAAGGCCGGTCAGGATGTTCAGGTTTCGCATGTACTCTTCATCAAGCTCACTACTGTAATAGTGATACTTATTTTTACCTGACTGCTTAGCCTTATACATCGCCATATCCGCTTTCTTACGGACGTCATCAAAGGTGCTCGACCTGTTATTAGTGACTGTAATACCAATTGAAGCAGTGACGCCAACCTGAGTACCAACTAATGAAAACGGTTTTGCAATTGCATCAATCAGCTGTTTAGCAAAACCATCAAAATCACATCCTTCCGTCGTTTTCACAATCACGACAAACTCATCGCCACCTAAACGACACGCGACATCCTCTGGGCCAATAAGTGCTTTAAGACGATCAGCAATGGTAATCAGCAGGCGATCACCCGCATGGTGGTCAAACAAGTCATTGATATCTTTAAAGTTATCTAAATCAATGAAATAGAAAACAATTTTTTCGCCTTTGTACTGTAAGCCAGACAACAGTTTCTGATAAGTATTTTCGGCGGCATTACGATTTAACAACCCGGTAAGGCTATCTGTCTCTGCCAACTGTTTAATCACTTTTTGTGACTCAACAACCCGCTGGTTTTCTTGTTGTAATTTGGAGAGTGATTGTTTGATATCACGACCCAGCAACCACGCAACGTAGCCCGAGACCACTGTAATCACTAGGCCACCTACTATTCGCGCAACTCCGTGAACCATCATGTCTGCAGGTGCTGGATACCAGTCATACATGTGATTCAAGCCAAACAACACAAGTGCAATCGACGCGGTAATAAACAGTAGGAGAAATTGCTTTAATTCGGCAAAGAGTGCGCTAAAGACAAACATCAAAGGAAAGGAAAGAATAGCCAGGCTATACAGTCCGCCTTCAACCCAGCTGACGATTATCATCATGATCAATAGCATCCAGAGATAAGCGCTACTGGCTAATACGGTTTTGCCGAGCCTCAACAAAACCAGCACACCAAATGTGAGTACTGTTGCCGATGACAACATGGCGATGTCTAAGCGCACACCCAATGCATTGTCAGCAAATACTGGTCCTCCTCTAAGGAAGATTGCATTGAACACACCTACCAAAAAAGCAATCTGGGTTGCCCAAACGATATGGCTGAATCGTTTACTGAAAAACTGATTGTCTACCTGTAAGAGTTGACGATTATTCATACTTACCGCTTAAGTAATGACCTGATCACTGACTAACATCAATCAGCTACCGTCATTATCACCTGTAAACTTCCAGTTTCTTTAGGCCAGACATAGCAATGGGAACTTGCGCTACACCTTCTTTTCTTCTTAGGCTGACAATAAGATCACCGCCCTGAACCGCTTCTAGCTTTCCGAGAGAAACCTTACCGTCTTTCCATGAGGCTCGAATCCGCATACCAACGGCACGGCGTGCATTAAATATACTCATATTCCTAAAGTGTGGTTCAGTGTAAACTTTAGTCTCCGCTTTTTCCAATGCAATTCGCGCAGAATCGGGTAAAAAATCTTTAGTTGTATAAACAGGCTCTGGCTCAGGTTCGATTTCTTCTTGCACTTCTGGCTCATTAATTGCAACAGACATCGCTGGCTTAGCCTCCTTGCCGGTGATCATTGAAGTAACAGAAGATTTCGCATTATTAAATACTGCCTGACCAGCCTGCACCGTCTTATCAATTGGCAGACCAATAATGACAATCGAGACGACAGCCAGAATCAAGCCAATGAAAACACCTGCAACATTCGTGGTGAAAGCGCTCCCTGGCGTGGATTGCGTGAACAGCACGAAGGCCAGTGTTGTAAAGAAAACCGGTAGCAATATTTGAAGTGCTAATTTAATCGGCTGGTCTACATTAAGCACATCTACTAACACTAAAGAAGCAAATGTAAAGATCAGACCAGTCACCCAAGCACCTAATATGAAAGGCATTTTCCACTGGCGCGCATGTAACTGTCTGGCAATATGACTAGTCAGCCAAAGCGTTAACAGAAACGTTACGATCAGAATCGGAAATGTGAGCATCTCCATAGTGAAACCTTATTTTTATAATTGGAAACACTATGATTAAAACAGCGGCACACTGCACTTGGCAATAGTTACCCGATGAGTGCCCCCAACCACTCACCGGATTCTCTACTTACTCCTCAACGAGCATTACCTGAGGCACTTTATTGACAATTTTCTGTTCCTTGTGTCCAACCTTACTCGCCTTACTTAGCGCGGCAGTCACCAATTTGCGGTCACCGGCTTTTTCTTTCACACGCTCAGCCCAGAAAAGCTCCTGCTTAGAGTCATCGTCATCCACATCATAAATGGCAATATCAAAACCGATGGACTCGCCAGCTTCTGGTGGGGACTCCGCCAGTTTTTTCCAAGGCAATACCGAGGTAATGCGGTAGCCATGCTCAGTCTCAGTAAACAACGTGTTACTTCGGCTACCCTCGCCGTACATAATCTTCAAACGATTGCGTAAATTCCCAACCTGCACCAGTAACTCAACACCGTCGCCCTTTTCAACTTTTCGGTCGTTGACCGCAATGCTGAGATACAGGTTCTTATCATCCCAGTTTGCTTGCCACTTCGCGCCCACTTCGGAAGGCTTGGAAGGGTCACTATTTGGCAGATAAACCGGCCAAAAATCACTTAGCGTCCAAATTTCATCCGGTGATGTCAGCTTCTTAAGTGACACCCCTTTACGTGCTGTTGCGGTATTCATCTCATCAACTTCAGAATCAGGCGATTTAATCCCGGCCTTTTCTTCCATATAACTCAAGATTGCATCGTATTTTGGTGCTTCAGAACGTGACTGAGAAATATATTCTTTGATTCCCCAGCTGCCGTACCAGCTGTAAATACGTGGTGCACTAAACTGCACAAACATCTTACCGCCCGCTCTTTCCCACTCTTTGAGGTACTTTTTGTATAACTCACCCATACGGCGATCACGATTAGCCGCGTATAGAAGCTCGTTGTTACCATCATCCGCTTTGCGGGTATTCCAATCAACCAAATGCTGACCACCTTCGTAGGCAATCAAATCAAGGCCAAATACCTCAGCAACTTTTGCTTGCTGCTTCATTTGACGCACACTCGCTGCAAAACCTTTCTTGGAACGCTTGTTATTGATTGCTTTAAAAATATCGTCAACGTTCTTGGCGCGCTGAATCTCTTTTATCGTCGCACCAAAATACGGTGCAATCGCCAATGCATCGGTTTTTTTGTAAGCATCACGGTAGTTCAGAATCGCATTCGACATTCTCGGATTACTGGTCCATGCGCCCATCACCCGCACTAAACGGTCAGTGCCACCAAAGACTTCTTCCCAGATATCAAACACCTGCACACTGCGGTAAGAATGGAATTTCTCACGGGCGCGATTTTTGTTTTTATCCAGCTTTAGCTTAAGACCCTGATTAATCGCATAATCATGATGTACAAAGATTGGATTCCATATTTCATTAGAATATTCAATATAAGCCTTCAGACCCGGCTTTAATTGCTTACTAACCAGCTCTGCAAACTTACGCACATAGTCATCATTTGCCTGATACGGCATGGAGAACCACGCATCAGCATTCACCCGATTAGCGATATCCACCATGATCTCAGCGGGAGCACCACGTGAATAAGTACCCTCACGGCCACCCCATGTTGCCTCTTCCATGTTGTGACGATCTTCCCACTTCTGCACAGGGTTACGCGTCATTCCGCTCATATTCATAAAGCGGATCACCTGAAAGTCTTTGATAAAGTTCAGATAGTCAGGATTGTAGCGAAGCGTCTCGTGGTGAACTGCAAATGACTGATAACGACCGGGTTCACACTCCGTCTCATCATCAACCCGGAGATAAGGATTACCCTCACAAATCCCACCCGGCAACAACACACGGATATTGCTGATGTAATCTTCAGGGTCTGTCTCTTTGATCGCCAATGACGCATTCAAAATACCATCGTCACCCGCTTTGATTTCGATGATGTCCATACCTTCACGGTGCGCCACCAGCGAGGCATCATTACCGTAGTGAATTGTACCTTTGCCATCATACAGCACGGTATAGAAACCATCAGGTACCGTATTAGCCGGAAGACGATTGAGGAATTTTGTTAGTGCCTGACCACCTTTGAGGTCAGTCGGCCAGCCATTTTTATCGTAAACCACATCCTTACCACTACCCCACGGTGAGGTCTCAGAAAAGGGAATGGATGATTTGAACAGATTGATAAACTGAACCGCAGAAGTGTCTTCCTTAATGTCGGCAGTATTAATACCCATGATACTGCTGGCGCGTCTAAAGCCTGTTGTGTCGCCCACATTTGCCCCTTCCTGACTCGCCGCAGAGCTGATCAGAGTGGACTGCACCTGCTCAGTATTACCTTGACCGGTGGGAACATCCTGGGCGGAAGATCGCGTGATCTGGACAGACGTCATATTGCCAGAGTGTGCTTGCTCAACGTTCAGGGCTGCTCCGTTATTCGTAAACAAATAATAAGAAAGTGCGGCAAAGCCGACCATCCCAAACAAGGAGAAATACAAAAGAAGTTCTTTGAACAAACGCATGACGAATTATTCCATTAATTTTGCAAGCAGCCTGAATCCATCAGACTGCTATCGCACTGTTTATTTTTGACCGCCGAAAAGAGTTTGTGAATTAACTCAGCTTTCCGGCAGCTCTGTCGCGAGCAAAGTCCAGCATGCGTTGTGTGGAGCGCAATGCTTTGACACGAACTTCCTCATCGACATGAATTTCATTATTACCATTTTCTAGTACAGACAGTAAGTTATCCAGCCCGTTCATCGCCATCCACGGACAGTGCGCACAGCTTTTACACGTTGCGCCTGCACCTTGGGTCGGCGCTTCAATAAACTCCTTATCCGGCGCTGCTTTTTTCATCTTGTAGAAGATGCCTTTGTCCGTCGCCACGATAAATTGCTTATTGGGTAAATCTTTTGCAGCCTGAATAATTTGTGTCGTAGAGCCCACCGCATCGGCCAATTCGATCACTTCTGTCGGTGACTCTGGATGTACTAGTACCGCCGCATCCGGATATTGTTCAATTAACTCACCCAATGCGCGGGATTTAAATTCATCATGAACAATACACGCCCCCTGCCAACGCACCATTTCTACCTGCGTTGCCCGTTGAATGTACGTGCCTAAGTGACGATCCGGTGCCCACAGAATCTTTTTGCCCTTATCGCCTAACCAAGAGACCAGATCCAGAGCTATACCAGAGGTCACCACATAATCAGCACGCGCTTTAACCGCCGCGCTGGTGTTGGCATACACCACCACGGTGTGATCAGGGTGCTCATCGCAAAAAGCATTGAAGTCATCAATCGGACAACTCAGATCCAATGAGCATTCGGCTTCCAGCGTTGGCATCAGCACGCGCTTTTCTGGCGTCAGAATCTTTGCGGTTTCACCCATGAAGCGTACACCGGCAACCACCAATGTCTTAGCAGGATGTTCATTACCAAACCGAGCCATATCCAATGAATCAGATACATAGCCACCGGTTTCTTCGGCTAACTCCTGCAAGTCTGCACCCACATAATAATGAGCAACCAGCACGGCATCCTGCTCTTTCAACAGTTTTTTGATCTTCGCTTTCACATCCGCTTTCTGCTCCGGCGAATACACCGGACGCAGCGATTCAATCTTCGCTGTTGCCGGATAAATAATCTCAGGTAGAACAGGGGCTGTTACTTGGGTGGACATCGCTTATACTCACTTAATTATTTCCGAACATCATACCAACAAACCATGTCAGATAAAAATTCACGCAAGCCGCTCGTTCTCGTTGATGGTTCATCCTATCTGTTCCGTGCATTCTTCGGATTACCGAATACACTCACCAGTCCGGATGGCCGACAAACCAACGCGATTCACGGCGTACTCAATATGTTGGACAGTTTGCGCAAAACCTATGATCCAGAACATATGGCCGTTGTGTTCGATGCCAAGGGCAAGACCTTTAGAAATGACCTGTATCCTGACTACAAAGCCACTCGCCCGCCGATGCCGGAAGAGCTGCGCTACCAAATAGAGCCACTGCACGAGATTATTCTGGCGCAAGGCTACCCCATGTTGGTGATTCCGGATGTCGAGGCGGATGACGTCATCGGCACACTATCTGTCGGTTATGATGGAGACGTTATCATTTCCACCGGCGACAAAGACATGGCGCAACTGGTGAATGAGCGTGTTAGCCTGATTAACACGATGTCGAACAGCTTTCACGACGTGCAAGGCGTTATCGACAAATATGGCGTGCGCCCCGATCAGATCAAAGATTACCTGACGCTGATGGGTGATAAAGTCGATAATATTCCCGGTGTGGATAAAGTTGGCCCGAAGACAGCAGTAAAGTGGTTAAACGAGTACGGCAGCCTCGACAATATCATCGCTAATGCCGATAAATTCAAAGGCAAAGTTGGTGAATATTTGCGTGAAGCCGTCCCTCGCCTGCCCCTGTCTTATGAGCTGGTCACCATCAAGTGCGATCTTGATTTAAATTGCTCCGGCGAATCTTTAAGTTTTAGCAAAGAAAACACCGAACGCCTCGCTGAGCTATATACCGAATTAGGTCTACGCACGCGACTGGCACGCCTGCAAGAAGGCAATCCCGATATTATCACTACATTGGATGAGCCTGCTCCCTCAGAGGGTGGCGTCCCTGTTGTGGAAGAGATTGATGAGGTCGATTACCAATGTATTCTCACTGAGGAACAGCTGGATGAGTGGATTGAAAAAATCAGCACCGCAAAACTGGTGTCATTCGACAGTGAAACTACCAGCCTGAATTACATGGATGCACGCGTGGTGGGTCTGTGTTTCTCAGTAAAACCCGGTGAAGCAGCTTACTTACCTTTGGGTCATGACTATATCGATGTGCCGCAGCAATTGGATTTTGATGCAACACTAGCGCGCCTGAAACCGTTACTGGAAGATCCAACCGTCCTTAAAGTCGGTCAAAATCTAAAATATGACCGCTCTGTGCTGCTAAATCACGATATCGAGCTAAAAGGCATTATTCACGACACCATGCTGGAATCCTATGTACTGGACTCCGTCGCCAATCGTCACGACATGGATACGCTGTGCTCCAAGCACCTGAATCATCAAACCATTAAGTTTGAAGACATCGCGGGCAAAGGCAAAAAACAGCTGACTTTTAACCAAATCACCATAGAAGAAGCCACGCCTTATGCGGCTGAAGATGCTGATGTGACGTTGCGTTTACACCGCTTCTTTGCGCCTCAAATCAAAGCGCTGAAAAACAACGATGCACCGAATCAGGAAAAGCTGTATCGCGAAATTGAAATGCCATTGCTAAAAGTGCTCTCTGACATCGAGCGTACCGGCGTTATGATTGATGCGGAAATGCTGGCCGAGCAAAGTAAAGAAATCACCGCGCGCATGGCTGAACTGGAAAACGAGATCTACACGCAAGCAGGTGAAGAATTCAATCTTGGGTCTCCCAAGCAAATTCAGGCGATATTCTTTGATGAGGAAAAACTTGGCTTGCCAGTGATTCGTAAAACACCCAAAGGCCAACCATCCACCGCAGAAGATGTGCTACAGGAACTGGCTGAGGAGCATGAAGTCCCTCGCCTGCTGCTGGAACATCGTGGCTTAAGCAAGTTGAAATCGACTTACACCGACAAACTGCCGTTGATGATTAATGATACCACTGGACGCGTTCATACCTCATATCAGCAGGCTGTTGCAGCGACAGGGCGTTTGTCTTCGACTGATCCTAACTTACAAAATATTCCGGTACGCAGTGGTGAAGGTCGTCGTATTCGTCAGGCTTTTGTCGCGCCAAAAGGTCGCAGCATTCTGGCTGCCGATTACTCGCAAATCGAACTGCGCATTATGGCGCATTTATCCGGTGATGAAGGGCTGCTCAGCGCCTTCTCAGCGGGTAAAGACATTCACAAAGCCACGGCTGCAGAGATTTTTGGTGTGCCATTGGAAGACGTTGTGACTGATCAGCGTCGTGCAGCAAAAGCGGTTAACTTCGGTTTGATCTACGGCATGTCAGCCTTTGGTTTGGCTAAACAACTGAATGTGGCACGTGGTGAAGCCCAAGAATACGTGAACCTGTATTTTGCCCGCTACCCTGGCGTGAAGGCGTATATGGAAGACACCCGCGAAAAGGCTAAAGAAATTGGCTATGTTGAGACTTTATTTGGTCGTCGCTTATACCTGCCGAATATCAATGCCAAAAATGCCATGCTGCGTAATTATGCCGAGCGTACCGCGATAAATGCACCGATGCAGGGAACGGCTGCGGATATCATTAAACTGGCAATGATTTCTGTGGCGGATTGGCTACGTGAAGGCACAACCAGCACGAAAATGATTATGCAGGTGCATGATGAATTGGTGTTTGAGGTGGCGGATGATGAACTTGATATGGTGCGTGAGATTATTACGGATCGTATGACTCAGGCAGCTAAGCTGGATGTGCCGTTGGTGGTGGATACTGGGGTTGGGATTAATTGGGATGAGGCGCATTAACCCCATTGTCAATCAGGATAGTTTGATCACCTTGATACAAGGTAAACTAAGAGGAAATTATGGACAAATTTTTAGAGCCTATCTTTTTAAATGAAAAAATGATGCTAAACACTGCGGCATATTTATTCAAAGGCATTACGCTAGAGGAAGAACTAACCACAGAAGGTTCATCCTCCAAAAAAGGCAAAGGCTCTTTAGGCTTTAAGTTTTTGCAAGAGCTCATATCACCACTGTCGGTTGAAGGTGAAATAAATAACTCAAACAAAGAGTCCATAAAATCTGCCAGAATCTATACCCTTGGCGGATTACATATGTCTGTAATTGACGAATTAAAAGCCCACGACCAACTAAATGAAGTAACTCTCACTCCACTTAATGTTCCTAAAGATACATTCGTCAATTTAGATGTTGTATTAAAACCTGTAGATTTTTACCAAATACTAGAAGTCATCAAGCTATTAAAACCACTAATTATTCAGTTCATGGAAGATTTCGGTCCTAGAATAAACTCGAACGTGTTCAATAAAAACACTACGAAAGAAATTCCGAAGTATGACAAGCTGATTGAAGCCTTAATTAAATCTCTAGAAGATGATTACTTGAATTCAAAACAACTAGAAATGTTGATGCTAAACCCAGATACAAATGAAGTTATCGGAATAGTAGATATTGATTTGACAGACACCTCTCCTCAAGAAATAAAAGCTAAATTGAATGATGGTCAATTTAACGTCATTGGTAAAGTGAGTCGACAAATAGATGCAGGAGAAAGCATAAGTATGGTTCAAAGGACTGTGCTGTCTAAAATAGTAGATCTTGTAGGTAAAGCAGTATCGCTCAACTCCAATCCAGATAAATTTATTTCCTATCAACAACAGCTTATTAGCATGCAGCCACACGTTGAAAAATTCATCAAGCTTAATCTTCCTGGCCCTGCAGTAAGAGTAGTTGCAATGTCTATTAATGCTCTGTACACGACAATTTAGAAATCCACGATTGAAAAACCATAGCCATTCGTTGATTTAGTAGGTTCCAACCAGTCAGGTGGG
>NZ_QGKM01000050.1 GCF_003172875.1 Leucothrix pacifica
ATGGTTTTTCAGGGTCGACTACCTACATCAGCAATTCAAAGTCTGCTTTCCCCATAGAAACCCCATTCACCATAATCTCAAGGCTGTGCTCCCCAGCGTAATATTGGCGAGTCGTTATCTTCTTCATCGGATGTTTCTTAGAGATATTCAGCGTCTTATTCGCCGCTAAGTTTGCAGTCTTCCACTTAAACACTTTGGGCGAGGTCGCACCATTGGCTTTTTGATGATGAATGACATAGTCAATCAGTAGCGGCTGCGCTTCACCAGATGCTGAGTCTATTGAAAACGTACACTCCAATGCCTCACCAAAAATAACCTGTGGCGTAGAAATTTCAATCGTCGCTTGTTGTATCTTTGCCGGTTTATAGCCAAAGGCTGCTAAGGTTTTTGGGTGGCCATTTTTAATCAGCGTTCGACAAGCATGACGCACCAGTTTTACTCGCTCTTTGCCGGCATCAGTCAACCATTGCCCGGCGATATCAGCCACCCATTCCGGATGATCTTTAGCAATATCATTGAGGTTATTCGCCACCGAACGACGCACATATTGCGAGTCGTCGTCTTTCAGCATTTCCAACAACTCAATCACCGCAGCAGGGTCGTCAACAAACACTGGTAAACGCATCCCCCAAGGTAATCGCGGCCTGCTTCCCTCAGAAGCCAAACGCCTGACATGCTGATCATCATCCAGTGCCCAGTCTCTTAAATAAGGCAGTGTTTTATCGGAATCATTTAGCAGAAAATAGCGAATCGCAAACTCAGCGGTTGAGCGCTTAGTCATCTCTTTGAGAAGCGTCATCGAAAGATCTAAATGGTCATGGCCTTGCAAAGCTACGTAATGCGCCATCGAGATAATCGCCCATCCGGCAATACCGTTGGAATCAATTTTTCCTGCAGACAGGTCGTCTTGAAGTGGTGTACCGAGACTGGCAAACAGGATCGCTCCGGCCTGTTCAAAGTCATCAGGAAAGTACGTGATCATGGTATCGGTGATGCGGTCTGTGCGTTGTTTTAGCTCCAGAAGTTCCAGGCCATCCGCTGCATCATTAATAAAACCAGAGGCATCAAAATCCGCGTAGTGCTTATCAAAGTGGCCAGCCATGCCTTCAATGATTCCGCGATTTATCCAGTTCTTAAATGGCTCAGCCATGTTTACTCCAGCGCTTGTTTACTGAAGGAATATTGCCTGTTGTGCCAGCGTGAGAATATCCCGATATCATAGCCATAAGTCATTAGCAGCCTGATTTGACTGTTTTGTTCGGCTTCCGGATACGTTGATAACACTATCTTCGCGAAGTCCTTAGCCATCGCTTCATCAGCTGTCTCATCACTGCGAAGGAAGACGCCTGCTGACAGAAAGTTAGACCTCTCTGATTCACCCGCTTCGTTAAAACCAGTGAAACCAATCACCTTAATAAAAGCATCACGAACCGCTGGGTTTTCCATGAGGCTAAGCCTTGCCGTTTGTAAATCCTCTGCAGTAATCAGTTCTTCAAACGCTACGTCTTTTTGCAAGGTGCCATACACAAACGGGATACTTGCTGAAATCAGAAGCAACAATCCGACAATGTAAGGATGTCCTTTCCAGACAGCGCCCGTTTCCTGTTTTTTTGCATCGGCATTGACCACATAACTGCCGACGATTAGGTCATGCAAAGACTGCCGCGTCATGGTGTTAAAACAGTACAAATAGGGGATAGCGAGTAGCCCACCAAACACGATGATATAGATCGGATAAATCAGGAACGTCGGTGAGTTGTCACCTGTAAATTGCAGCGCATTGAGGAAGAAAGGAGTGCCTAAAATCACATAGCGGATCAGTGATTTTATCAGGCTGATTGAGTTGTTCGACGCATCCACGACACGGATTTTGAGTAGCTTTTTACCGAGCGTTTGCCCGTTAAATAAGGCGCTATTCATGAGTCCGAAGTAGGCAACAGAAATAACAAAACCGACTATCCGGCCCCACTGTCCCATCTCGACAAAAGTGCTTTCAAACACCAGACCCAATAGAAAACCAAGTAATCCCAGAATTAAACTATCAATGAATAAAGCGCCCAGACGTCGCCAAAATCCGGAAATCCATCGCTGTTCAATCTGTTCCATCGTGCACCTGATTTGTTATCAATTGGGATATATTGCGAGGCAGTATAAAAGATAATCTTGGGTTTAGCTTGTTCCCATATCGCAGGTATAGATAAGCAGATTTGTGAAGATAGGCCGGCTATTTGGGGTACTCATAGGCGAGCTGCAAACCGCTAAAACTGATTCTTAATCTGCTGTCAGGCGACTCGTCAAAACAAACGCAAACAACAGATTCGGCACCCAACACAACCACGCAACTACTCTATATGCCGATTCAAAGTCACCAAAAATACCTATCAAGATCGGCAACCATAAACGCAGCATCACCGCCGCAAAGCAAAGAGAAAAGCTATAAATCATCATGATTTGATGCTTCTGAACTTCGCGCTTTCTAATATGAAGGTAAGCCCGCACTGTCGTGAACACCCACAAAACACCCAGGCTCATAAAGCCAATAATGGATACCAGCCCACCAGTTGCATACAGGGCGATATAGATACTAGCGGTACCACTGATGATTGCAGCCACAACATACAACTTACCAATCAATCGGTGTAAGTTCAGATTGCGACGGCGCAGTTGAGGACTAAACTGCGACCAACCAATCAGCAGTGAAAAACCACCGAGAATGATGTGAGTATAAAACCCGACATTCCATGATAAGTCTGACAGAAGCTCAGTACTCTTACTGTCCAGCAGGCCAAATTCCCGATCGAACATAAAGTACATCAGTGGATATAAACCGATGGCGATACATAGGAAAGCGAAGCTATAAAAGGTGGTTTTTTTGTTAAGTGTCATAGGTGTAGTCTAGCAGCTTATGACCTAAATAATCTTCGGCGGTGCATCCTGCAACTGCTCAATCTCAAATAACTGCTCAATCAGCTCCTGCTCATCTTCAATCATCTTCGGCTTTAGCAATAACCAAATGGTAAAAGTCGCACCTTCACCGGGTCTCGACGTCGCCGTAATATTTCCACCATAACGGTGAATCAAGCTGTAACTCAGCGATAAACCAAGACCCGTGCCTTCACTGCCAACTTGTTGTTTTGTTGTGAAAAACGGATTAAAAATCTTATCAATCTTCTCATCAGGAATGCCCGCACCATTATCCTTCACGTCAATCATCACGCCTTTTTCCAGCCAATCACGTGTACTGATGGTAATGCTACCGTTGTGATCCGGAATGGCTTGCACCGCATTTCGAATCAAATTAACCAGCACCTGCTGTAGCTCATGCGCATTAATTTCAATGGGCTGGGTCGCTGTGTAATTCGCCTCTAGCGTAAATTGCTTCTGCTTACGTAAATGTTCAACCAACTGGAAGGTTTGCTTGACCACCTCATTAGTATCAACGGTTTCTAAGTGCGCCGAATAGGTACCGGGGCGTGCATACTGTAACAGGTTATTGAGAATCTCTTGTATCCGGTAAATCTGCTCAATCACCAGATTAATCTCCTGCTGAACAGGCTTGGCATCCTCGCCCAGCACCGCGCTGAGCATATCCATATTGCCAAGAATTACTGCTGCAGGGTTATTGATTTCATGCGCCACACCAGCGGTCAGTTCCCCAAGTGCTGCCAGCTTTTCGGCAACTACTAATTTGCGTCGGGTCTGACTGAGTATTTTAATAGTATGGCTAAGCTCTTCGTTTCGGCGACTTAACTCTGCTGTACGCCGCTCAACCTTGCTTTCCAGCTCATTCGCCCAGCTGTTTACCTCCTGATTGCGTTGTTGAAGCAGATCCAGCAATGAGTCAAATTCACGGGCAAGCTCACCAATTTCATCCCGTGATTTGACTTTTCCAACCCGTGCATGATGTCCGCGTCTGACCTGACGGATGACGCGATTGAGTCGTTCCAGCGGGCTAAAGATAGATTTGGCACTTTGAAAAGACAACAGCATGGACAGCGCGAGCAGGATAACCAACAACGCGATTAGCGCAAAAATAGCCTGCCACAAGCTATTGCGAAAGGGTGTTTCAAGATAACCTGCGTACAGGATGCCGACCCGCTTTCCATCCACATCATGTATCGGGGTATAGCCCGAGATGTACCAATCGTTTACCACAAACGCGCGATCAACCCAGTTCTCTCCCTGATCCAACACCTGATGTCGAACCACCTCAGAGACGCGCGTTCCCAGTGCTCTCTCGCCACGACGCAGTGGTACATTTGTCGAAATACGTACATCATCCAGAAATAATGTGACCGTACCTAAACTGTCCTCAGGCAGGCTTCCTGGCCCATAGACCAAGTCGCGAATGGTATCCACCAGCGTAAAGTCGCCATTGAGCAGGATACCTGCATCCAGAATGGCCCAGACTTTGCCGTCCTTATCTTTGACCGGATAGAGGGTGCGAATCATCATGCCACGGTCTTCCACTTTACGCTCTGTGGGTGTGGCGTATTGTGTTTCAATCAGAGGGAGGTAGACCTGTCTGGCTAATGATTCGCTGATGGCTTTAAGCTCGTCTTGATTAAAAATCTCAATCCCTGTCACTGCCTGACCATTTAACGCTTGCTGCTGAAGTTTAGAAGGTCGTCCGAGGTCAATTAGGGGCGTTTGATTATTCCCGATATAGCGAAATGCCTCATGAAAATTCAGATAAGAAAAACCAGCGTCCTTTTTTAGCTGATCAACCTGGCTGTGAATGCTCGCCTTATTATGTTTAGTCCATGCCTCACGAAACACATAGGATTCTGCGAAGCGCTCCAGACGGTGTTGGTAATCAACTTGCAGTCGCTGAAAGGCATTATTAGACACACTCAGGTCAGTATTAACCTTAATGTAGAGCTGGTCATACGTTAGGTTATGCCCCCAGTAAATTGCACCACCCACAGCTAGCGGAATCACCAGCACAATCGGGATCAATACCAGCAGCAGTAATTTATAACGCACATTGCGCTGTAGCTTGTTCCAGTAGTATTTGGGATGGAGCTGGCGTGGTAGTTTCATATCATTGACCGGCTGGTGAGTGCTTACTCAAACAAACCCCAGGCTTTTAGTTTGCGCTCCATTGTTTTACGTGAAACACCGAGAACGCGAGAGGCTGCGGACTTGTTACCGTCTTCCATAGCCAATACTTTTAGGATGTGCTTTTTCTCGACTTGCTCCAGTAATAAAGCATCTTCCTCCTCTATGGGGTCGCTTTGCTGATCCGTTTGCGACACAAATCCAGCAATACATTGACTAGGTAGCACACCTAATAATAACGACCTTTCGATGACATTTTTTAACTCACGGACATTGCCCGGCCAGTGATATTCAGACAGCCGCTGCAGTTCCGTTTTACTCAGCACTGGTTTAGCCACTCCCAGCTCCACCGACAACTTTTCGGCAAAGTGGTGACCCAACAAAGCAAGATCGCCACGACGTTTGCGCAGCGGTGGCATGCGGATGCTTAGTACATTGAGGCGGTAATAGAGGTCCTCACGAAACTTTCCCTCTTTGACGGCATTAGCCAGATTACGGTTAGTCGCTGCCAGTATCCGCACATCAACTTTGGTCTCAATATTAGAGCCAACCGGACGGATGCTATGTTCCTCCAGAACCCGTAGTAAATGCACCTGCATGGTCATCGGCATTTCACCGATTTCATCTAAGAACAGCGTGCCCTCTTTGGCAAAGGTGAATAAGCCCTCACGCGCCTGATGCGCACCGGTAAACGCGCCTTTCACATGGCCAAATAATTCACTTTCCAGTAATTCCGCACTCATCGCCCCACAGTTAATAGAGACAAAATTACCGGTGCGTTGGCTCAGGTTATGCACAGCACGTGCCGCCAGCTCTTTACCGGTTCCGGACTCGCCTTCAATTAGCACTGTCGAGGGCATCGGTGCGACATGTTTAATGATTTGGCAAATATTGACCAGCTCCTGACTCTCGCCAATCATATTGTTGACATCAAAATCCTGCTCAACCTGACGGCGAAAGACATAATTCTCACGACGCAATTGTTCGTAGTGTAAACAGCGGTCCACCGATGACTGAATTTGCTCCAAACGAAATGGCTTCATCAGGAAGTCCACCGCACCAACACGCAGTGCCTCAATGGCAGTGGCCAAATCAGCATAGGCCGTCATAAAGATCACCGGCGTTTGATTGCCGTCTTCTCTGATTTTACTTAACCATTCCACACCCGAACCATCCGGCAACCGAATATCAGAAACGATTAGATCGAAGTGGCAGCGACTGATTAACTCATTCGCCATATTCAGGTCGCCTGCTGTTTCCAGCATACCTGCGTATTTGCCAAGGCCTCGTTGCAAAAAGGAGAGGATGCCCGGCTCGTCATCGATGATTAATATAGATTTCATGGTCAAATTGTCTCACATGTTTGGCCGCTAAACGAGACAATTTAGGCCACTATTAAATATTCGGACATTAATCATTGTTGTTATGACTCTGTTTTTTATAGTTTATTGAGTCTTGGCATTGTACTTGCTGTACCTTAAGCTCCATTCAAACTGAGAGGGAAGTCACATGAAAAAACTTTTATCAGCTATTTTACTGTCAACGTCGCTAATCATGACGGCACAGGCCGATACGCCTAGCCCTGCTAAGCCACTGTTAAAGTTGGCAACCACCACGAGTACGGATAACTCAGGTTTGTTAAAAGCGATTTTACCGACGTTTCAGGAAGCAACGGGTTATGAGGTTCAGGTCGTTGCGGTTGGTACGGGTAAAGCACTCAAAATGGGGCGCGATGGTGATGTGGATGTGGTACTGGTACACGCCCGGACCGCTGAGGAAAAGTTTGTTGAAGGTGGTTACGGCGAAAAACGTTATGGCGTGATGTATAACGACTTTGTATTGGTTGGTCCAACAGCAGATCCGGCGTCTGTTAAAGACACGAAAACCGCCGTAGATGCGCTAAAAAATATTGCCAGTAAAGAAGCGATTTTTGTGTCGCGTGGCGACGACTCCGGTACGCACAAAAAAGAGAAAAGCTTGTGGGCCGGTACAGAAATTAAACCTGACGGTCAGTGGTATCGTGAAGCCGGTCAAGGTATGGGTAAAGTGCTGCAAATCGCCGGAGAGCTTGAAGGTTATACCATGACAGACCGCGGCACATGGCTGGCGTATGAGAGTAAATCACCGCTGCAAATTGTGCTGGAGGGCGACGAAACGCTATTTAATCCTTATGGCATTATCGCGGTGAGCCAGGAGCGATATGCCGATATTAATAAGGATGGTGCGCAGGCTTTGATTGATTGGATGGTGTCTGAAGATGGTCAGAAAATGATTGGTGACTTTAAGATTAATGGCAAGCAGTTGTTTGTGCCTAGTGCTGGCGCAGAGTAAGTTCTCCTACTTGCGTTGGCGTGTCTATGGTTTTACTATTCGGATATAGTAAAACCATTAGCGGGTAAATCAAAATGCATAAAGTAAGCGCCAAACGGCAAGTGACTCTGCCAAAAGAGCTCTGCGATAAGACAGGGATTACGCCGGGTGATTACGTCGAAATCTTTGAGTATCTTGGCAAAATCACCGTTATCAAAAAGGTTATAGGCAGCAGCAAGGGTAGCCTGAGTTATCTGAAAGCACGCTCCGATATGACTGACCAAGAATCAATGGCGGATGCTATTAATGATCGCCATTGATACGAATGTATTACTGCGGCATGTACTGCAGGATGATGAGTTGCAGTCACCTCAGGCCTCTCAATTACTAACCGCTAATGAGCGTGTGTTAGTAACGGATGTGGTGCTTGTTGAAACGATCTGGACACTGAGTGGTAAAAAGTATCAAGCCAGTAGGGATGATATTGTTAAACTGATCAATGACTTATTGGGTGAGCCGAATATCATATTTGAAAACCCACAAGCCATTTGGGTTGCTTTGAATGATTTTCGTGCTGAGTATGAGTCATCTACAAGCGATGGCTGTAAACTAAAGCTACCCGATTTCCCGGATGTCTTAATCATTAATAAAGCCAAGCAAACTGCCAAACAGTGGGGAGAATCACTTGAGGCTGTTTATAGCTTTGATACCGGCGCACTAAGAGTTGCAGGTGTGAAGCAACCTTAAGATAGTAGCGATATAAAGGGCAAGTAATCGTTGATGATATTCGCTGGCTTGGATATCTGTGGATACATGCTGTATGTTTATTTCATACCAGAGCACTGATTCGGGAATCCGCCATGATCAACTACGACAAATCCGCCACCCAAGCCATCGAACGTAGCTACAACACACCAGACATCGCCCGACAACGTCTGGAAACACTCAAATCACTAGCACTCAACGTAGGTGAACACGTCATTGACATAGGCTGTGGCACTGGCTTTCTAGTCAATGAAATGGCCGCTGTCGTCGGTGAATCCGGTCACTTAGCGGGCGTAGATTTTAGTCAGGACATGTTGGATGTCGCCGCGCAACGTTGCGATACATTGCCTCAGGTCACCTTGCGTCAGGGCAGTGCGGAGTCATTACCGTTTGATGACGTCAGTTTCGATGCTGCCAGCTGTACCCAAGTCTTACTCTATGTGCCAGAGGTGGAAAGCGCTATTGCCGAACTCGCTCGTGTCTTAAAGCCCGGCGGGCGACTCGCGTTGATTGAAACAGACTGGCGTGGCCTTGTGCTCAACAGTGCGCATTCGTCGCTAACAGACCGTATTTTTAATGCATTTGATGAGTACGTCCCAAACGCAAACTTGCCTGCCAGACTTATTCCCATGTTAAAAGCGGCAGGTTTTGGCGCGATAAAAGTGGATGCCATCCCAATCATCAACACCAGTAACAGCCCCGCTAATTTTTCTGCCGGAAGCTTAGCCTGGACTGCTGATGTAGCAGTTAAATCGAATAAAGTCACACAAGATGAGGCTAATCAGTGGTTGGCTGATATCGACTCAAAAGCGGCAGCAGGTGAATACTTTTTCTGTGTAAACCGCTTCTTGTTTAGTGCCGTTAAACTTTAAATGCTGGGAGGTCTTATGCAGGCGGATGATTCAATGATTGATCTGGAATTTGACCTTGACCGAGGCGTTGGTACGCGAGCAAATCTGGGGCTCATAGTGCTACAAACCGACGAAACCATCGAGCCGGAATTTCGTCAATTAACTGCTGTTGATGGTGTTGCTCTGTATCATTCCAGAATCCCTTCCGGTGCCGAAGTCACGCCTGAAACATTAAGCGGCATGCAAGATGACATCGCCAGATCAGTGAGTTTATTACCAGCGGCAGTCGAGTTTGATGTGATTGGCTATGGCTGTACATCTGCCGCATCAGTTATCGGTGAGTCGGCTGTCGAAGCCTTGGTACAATCCGTGCGTCCAACGGCAAAAGTCACCAACCCAATCACCGCGACAAAAGCTGCCCTGAGCAAATTAGGCGCTCAGCGAGTTGCCTTTGTTTCACCTTATATAGCGGAGGTTTCTTCAAGTCTTCGCAATACTTTGACCGAGGGTGGCTTTGATATCGTCAGTGCCGGCACCTTTAACGAGTCATCAGATAGTGTTGTTGCGCGTATGACCGAGGCGTCGATTCTGGCAGCGATTATCAAGCTCGGGCAGCAATTACCCTGTGATGCGGTCTTTGTTTCCTGCACTAATTTACGAGTCGCGAATGTGATAGAGCAAGCCGAAGCCAAATTAGATGTGCCGGTAATTAGCAGTAATCAGGCAATGGCCTGGCACATGTTAAGACTAGCAGGCATCAATGATTCAGCTCAGGGAGTCGGCAAGCTATTTAGTGAATACTAAGCCACTATGCAGTCTCGCCACGACGGTGAAATAGTGCGGCTCATCTGTTTTTACTAACCAACAGTCATCACCTACATGTCTTTGTAGCCCCGTCTCTCATCTAATCAGTCTCAAACTCCATGACTTGAGTGAAAATCGATAATTAGGCGGGACGTTAAATGATAAAAATATTAACGAAAAAATTCGTAGCGGTAAGCTTACTCAGCCTTTCAGGCGCAGCGATGGCGGACTATCCAGTAGGTGTTCAAGATCACTACAAAGCGTTGGCAAACCAATCGCATAGTTTCTTTGTATTGGATAATGATATTGGTGAGAACCTTCGTTTAGTCAAGACTAACAGCTGGACTTTAAAAGGTGGCAGAGCAGAGATCAGATCACAATTTGAACTCAGAAAGAGATACATTTACTACACAGCACCTGCCGGATTTACTGGTGAAGATGAGTTTTGGTACGTATTCGAAGATGAGCAAGGTCGTACCAATGCAGCCAAGGCGACGGTTACAGTAAGATCTGAGGATGCAGTGCCTTTACTACCCGGTAACGATGACACCACCGTTCAGAAAAATAAGACGATTCGCATCAATGTCATGAAGAATGATAACGATCAGTTTAGTCGTATTGTTGAGTTTAATGACTGGTCTGAGAAGGGCGGAAAAGTCACCATGTTAGAAGGCTTCGCCAATCGTTTTTCACCTTATCTGACGTATACTCCACCGCAAGACTTTGTCGGTACCGATACCTTTTGGTACGTGGTTGGTGGCTCTGATCCGGATGGGTTTAAAAATGCCGCGAAGGTCACGGTTACTGTGACCGAAGCTGATAAATCCGGTGATTATCCAACTGGATCACCAGATAACCTTCAATATGTAAGAGGTGGTAATTTATTTACCACTAGCTATTATCCACTTGATAATGACAGCGGCAGTGAGCTTCAGTTTGTCGGTGAGGGTGGTTACTCTGAGCTTGGTGGTACTTATATACTGTCAAAATCTGGTGCAATGTCATACTACCCTCCGAGTGGCTTTAGTGGTCAGGACAGAGTGTGGTATGTGTTTGAAGATGCACTAGGCAGAACTAACTGGAGCGTTGTTACGTTTAACGTCGACTAAGTCTAAGCTAGTACAACTAAGCGATAACGTCCACCAACCGGAGTGGACGTTATCTCTATAAACGCAGAAGTGCGCACACTTAAATCAGCAAGTAATCCGCTACTCAGGCAACCTTGCGTTTTTCCTGCTGCGTCTTACGCTGCGGCAAAATCTCCTTCACCTGATCACGTAACTCACGCACCATCGCTTCAGTGGTTTCCCAATCAACACAAGCATCGGTAATGGACACGCCATACTTCAAGTCAGCCGGATTATCCGTCAACTTCTGATTACCCTCGCCAATATTACTTTCTACCATGAAGCCAATAATAGAGTCGTTGCCATCGACAATCTGCCGGGCAACATCTTGCATCACATTGCGCTGACGGTTGTGGTCTTTATCAGAGTTCGCATGGGAACAATCAATCATAATATTCGCTTCATGACCGGCTTTTTCTAAGGCCGCTTCACACTCTGCAACGCTCTGAGCGTCGTAGTTGCTGCCCTTATTTCCACCGCGCAATACAATGTGTGCATGCTTATTACCGCGCGTATGAATCACCGATACCTCACCTTCGTGGTTAATACCGAGGAAGCGATGTGGTGTGGACACAGAGTGCAGTGCATTTAAAGCAACACCTAAACCACCGTCGGTGCCGTTCTTGAAGCCAATCGCTGATGATAAGCCCGATGCCATTTCACGGTGAGTCTGTGATTCCGTGGTACGCGCACCAATCGCGCTCCAGCTAATCAAGTCTTGTAAGTACTGCGGTGATACCGGATCCAATGCTTCAGTTGAGGTTGGAATGCCCATATCAGCAAGCTCAGTCAGCAGCTTACGACCTGTGGTCAAACCTTCAGAAATATTGAATGAATTATTCAGATGCGGATCGTTGATCAAACCTTTCCAGCCGACTGTAGTGCGTGGCTTTTCGAAGTAAACGCGCATGACCAGGTACAGCGTGTCAGACACTTCCTCGGCTAACACTTTCAAACGCTTAGCGTAGTCAATCGCTGCCTCAGTATCATGGATCGAACAAGGGCCCACTACCAGAAATAAACGTGGATCAGTACGCTCCAAAATATTCTTAATCGTGCGTCGACCATTCGCGACCGTTTCCATACCTGTCTCAGACAGAGGAACCATTTTCTTTAGCTCTGCCGGTGTCATCAGACGCTCTTCGCTCAGCACATTCAGGTCCTCCAAAGGTGTATTGTTATTCATTTTTCATTTCCTATAAGTCAAAAAAAGCCCCGATAAGTAAACTACCTATCGGGGCTTTCTTAGGCAGTTCACGACCGCCTACATTAAATTCAGAGCGATCTATCCGTGTGGTACGTAAAAATAGCCCAGCCAAAAGTAACCTGTCCCGCTAAGGGCAGATTGCTTGACTGGCTTCATAAATCGCTGTGTGTTTAATGTGTTCATGCCCCCGACTATAACAATTCCAGAAAAGCTTGCAAGTAAAGATTTGATGACACTGGTCAACGAGCCATCGCATTCGGTAAAAATTAGTACTACTATCGCTTACCCAAATCTTTAAAAGTGACTCGCCAGAATGCAACCATCACTACTCGATAAAGCGTCCCCGTATTTACTCTTAGTGCTCACGACACTGTTTTGGGCGGGCAACTTTAACGTAGGGCGGGCTATATCAGCCGAAGTGCCGCCGCTGGGTTTATCATTTTGGCGTTGGGTCGTGGCATTTGCGATTTTATTGCCGTTTGCCTACCGACCGATGAAGCAACACTGGCAACTCATGAAGCAACACATCGGACTCATTTTGGTGTTCTCATTACTTGGCGTGGCCATGTTTAACAGCTTTGTTTACCTTGGTTTGCAAACCACTACCGCCACTAACGGAGTGTTGATGCAATCCGTCTCGCCCATCATTATCATTCTCCTGTCCACGCTCATATTCGGTGATAAAGCCAATGGCCAGCAATGGTTCGGGGTATTAGTGTCATTATTTGGTGCCGGTGTGATTTTAGTGCGCGGTGATATCAGCGTACTGCTGTCGCTGGATTTTAATATTGGTGATATGTGGATTTTAGGCGCTGTCATTAGCTGGTCTGTTTACACCGTACTACTCAGAAAGCTCCCGGTAGCCTTAAAAGGCTTGCCGTTTTTGGGGTACTCGATGATGTTTGGATTAGTGATTATCTTCCCCTTTTATCTCATCGAAACGCTCAACGGACGACCGATGCCAAGCAGCGCCACCGCTATTGCCGGCGTCACTTACGTATCGATATTCGCCTCTTTGCTGGCCTTTCTTTTCTGGAATAACGCGGCCAGCCGCTTGGGTGCCAATCGAACAGGTCAATTTATTCACCTGATCCCGGCCTTTGGACTGACCATCGCCACCGTCATCTTAGGCGAGCAACTACAAAGTTTTCACTACATCGGCATGTTGCTGGTTGCAATTGGTCTGGTGTTGGCCAACCTAAAAGGCTCTGTGCTGGGCAAACGCAAGGAAGCAGGGGCGTGAAGTTTGTAAAGTATGTCGGGGTCGTATTGGCGCTGACCGTTCTGGCGGTTGTGCTGCAGTTCTACAATGGTTATCGCGACCATCAGGAACAGTGCAATTTACAAGGTAAAGTCGTCAAACTCGCGGATGGCGATAGCATTACCGTGTTGGATGATGACAAGGTGCAACACAAAATTCGTTTGTCTGGTATTGATGCACCGGAGCGTAATCAGCCCTATGGCAAAGCTGCGAAACAGTTCTTATCCGATAAAATATTTGGCAAAACGGTCTGTGTCGGTTGGTACAAAAAAGATAAGTACCGCCGCTTGGTCGGCGTCGTGCGCATTAATGATCAAGACGTGAATTATCAGTTAGTTGAAGCTGGTTTAGCCTGGCACTATAAGTACTATCAAAAAGAACAATCCGCGTATGATCGGGTGAAATATGCCGAAGCACAGGAACAGGCTGAGGATAATAAGAGGGGACTGTGGCAAGAGCGGAAGCCCATCACGCCATGGGATTGGCGCAAGGGCGAACGTGAGTGATTAGGCCACGGTGTCGTGTTTTTCGATGCACCGTTTAAATTAAGACCAGGAAGACAAACACGAAGAAAAAAACAAATAAGCAAGCTGGCATGATTACATGAAACCACTCATCTACCTCGGTAGATTTGATGTATGTAACTTCACCAGCAGGTATCCTGTGCTCTCCATCCCAGCAGTGCATTTCAAGAAACCCTGGTTTGTGTTCTATCGAAGCGGCATGATAAATCTTTCCACTTTTTGTGGTCACTTTGTATGACATATCCTCCCCTTGCTTTGCGCCACTCCTTTGAAAAATAGCATGTATTTTGAACATGATCTATATAAAAATGTTTAATGTATCATCGAATTGATTACCCAGTAGTCAACTTCAATTAAATAGCTATCTCCCTCACAAAGTGCTAAAACGACCCTATGCTTAAATCATATTTTTCAAAGTTTATCGACCCGATGGGCATCGATGATACGAGCCAGCCGCCCACCACGGTGTACCGGTTTTTCCGTTACTACCTCGACCCGATACGTGGCTTATTATTGGCAACATTAGCATTGTCTGGAATCGCCACTGTCTCAGAGTTATTGCTGTATGTGTACCTCGGCGACATCGTGGACTGGATGGGCGATGGCAATCGCGAAGGCTTCTTTCAGGAGCATCAAACCGCTTTAATCATGATGTTTGTGGTAGCCGTCATTATCCGTCCCTTATCACTACTCGCCTCGCGGGGGCTGATCAGTTTTTCTCTGGTCGTCGGCTTAGGAAATCGCATTCGCTGGCACAACCACCGTTACGTACTGCGCCAAAGCCTGTCCTATTTCCAGAATGACTTTGCCGGTCGTGTTGCCCAAAAAGTCATGCAAACCGGTAACTCAGCACGCGAGGCCGTGATTAATGTCATCGACGGGCTTTGGTTGCTGGTGGTCTATCTGGTTGGCATCGTTTGGTTGTTTGTTGACATGGACTGGCGTTTGCTGGCCCCTGTGGTGCTGTGGCTGTGTGGCTATGCGTTGGTGATCATCTTCATGGTGCCATCGGTGCGTGGTCGTTCATCAAAACTATCAGAGGCTAACTCGCAATTATTGGGACAGATCGTGGATGGCTACACCAATATCCAGTCGGTGAAACTGTTTGCTACCAATGATCAGGAAGATGCCTATGCCGGTAAATTCATGCGCAGGCATACCGAGGCGTTTCGCAACTTGATGGAATCCATCTTTAATATGACCGTCGCGCTGACGATGCTCAACACAGCTCTGGTCGTCGGTACTGCGATTATCTCAATTATCCTGTGGCAGCAGGACGAAGTCAGTGTTGGCACGATCGCCATAGCCAATGCCCTGATCATGCGCGTGAACCAAATGTCAGGTTGGATTTTGCGCTCGATTACCTCGCTGTTTGAACAGTTCGGTACCGTGCAAAATGGTATTTCTACGATCTCCAAGCCCAATGAAATTCTCGATGCAAAAGCGGCAAAAACACTACAGCTGAGCCAAGGTGTAATCGAGTTTGAAAACATGAGCTTCCGCTATAGTGATGACAATCAGGTGATCGAGCAGGTACAGCTCAAGATAAAACCGGGTGAAAAAGTCGGCTTAGTCGGGCGCTCTGGTGCAGGTAAATCAACACTGGTCAATCTGCTGCTGCGTTTCTATGACGTACATTCAGGCCGAATATTGATTGATGGGCAAAATATTGCAGAGTGTACCCAGCAAAGTCTGCGCGCCAATATCGCTATGGTGACACAGGACACCTCGCTGCTGCATCGCACCGTGCGTGACAATATCCGCTACGGTAAACCCGACGCAACGGATGAGGAAGTGATGCGCGCGGCCAAGCTGGCAGAGGTTGATCAATTCTTACCGAAGCTGGTTGATCCTCACGGTAATCGTGGTTACGACGCACTGGTGGGTGAGCGTGGTGTGAAACTCTCAGGTGGTCAGCGCCAGCGGATAGCCATTGCACGAGTGATTCTTAAAAACGCGCCGATACTGGTGCTTGATGAGGCCACCTCTGCGCTGGACTCTGAAGTAGAGCAAGCCATTCAAAGCCAGCTTACCCAGCTGATGGAAGGCAAAACCGTGATTGCGATTGCTCACCGCTTATCCACCATCGCGGCGATGGATAGATTGGTCGTGATGGATGCCGGAACCATTCTGGAGCAGGGCACTCATCAGGAGTTGTTAGCCAAGGGCGGCTTATATGCACAACTTTGGGAGCGTCAGTCCGGTGGATTTTTACCGGAGGAATAATTGAGACATCATCAGATATCACAATACATCCACCCATTTTTAGACATTGTCAATTCATCCTGTAGTGGTAGCCTAATAAGCAGATGCCGCAACACAATAAGGGTGGGGTTCCCCTACAGCTTCATCCTTATTGGCGGCAATCGCCACACTTAGGAGGAATATAATGACTTATCGCCAACTTTTGCCGATAGCCATGTTGCTATTGGGTGCAGTAATAATCGGTCATGCCGCTGACAGAAAACCACTGGATGGTTACGAAGCTAAAAAAATCAGCGATAACACATGGGTGATCCACGGCCCGACAGAATCACCCAACCCGGAAAATCTTGGGTTCATGAACAACCCCGCGTTTACCGTGACCGATAACAGTGTGATTGTGTTTGACCCTGGCGCCACCAAAGCTACTGGCGAAGGCGTATTGCAACGCATAAAAGAGCAAACCAATAACCCCGTCACACACGTCTTTATCACACATGTCCATGGTGACCATTGGTTGGGAAATCATGCGATCAAAAACGCCTATCCGGATGCCAAATTCTACGCGCATCCCATTATGATCGAACTGGCCAAAGGCGGTGCAGCGTATCAATGGGTAAGTCTGATGGAACAACTCACCAACGGCGCTAGCAAAGGCACCGAAGCCGTTATTCCCGAGGTCGCGCTCAGTGACGAACAAGAAGTAAAAATCGACAACATCACCGTTAGAGCGTATCTTAGTGAATGGGCGCACTCCAAATCCGACGCCATGTTTGTCATCGTTGAAGACAAAGTATTACTGACAGGCGATAACGTCATGAGTAAACGCATCGCTCGCATGAATGACGGAAGCTTTCGCGGCAATATCGACATCATAGAAGCAGCACTGGACTATGACATTGAGGTCGTGATCCCCGGACATGGGCCTTCCGACGGAAAAGAAGTACTGGAGTCATTCAAACAATACCTCAGCGCCATCTACGCTGCAGCCGAAGCAGCCGTTGAGGATGAACTGGAAGCTCACGAAGTAAAGTCGACACTCGCAGAACAATTCGGTGACTATAAAGACTGGCCGGGTTTTGAAAATGAATTTGGCCGGCACATTAGTCTGGCAATTCTTGAAGCAGAGGATGCAAGTTTCTGACCCCTGTGGATGAATCATCCATCAATTGTGGATAACTTAGTGAATAAGTGGATAACTATTTCAGAGATTGCAGTTGAGTCTCTGAAATAGTGCTGAAATGACTGAAAATAACCGATTTCTGCGATACTGCTCTACATACCCCTGATCACCCACCCGATACCATTCATAATCACCCCGTTGTGAAGCCGACGTCAACCTAAAGTAATGTCCTAATATCCACAATGACATGAAGTTTTTATACACAAGCAGTCTCGCGGTACTTGCAGCCCTGAGTATTACTACCGGTCACGCGCAACAAGTCTGTAATAGTAATCTGGCAGAAACCGCTCCTGAAAGTCGCTTCCAACTAAGCGATGGCGAAGCGCTGGACACCAAAACGGGGTTGATCTGGAAGCGCTGTGCCCTCGGTCAAACATGGGACACAGAAGCCAGCCAATGTACCGGATATAATAGATACATCATCACTGAGACGGCTGAGGCTATAGGTAATGGCAATAGTTAGCAGTATCACCTATAATGTTCCTATGTATTCTTCCCATAAGGAATAGGAATGATAACAGTTAATGTTAGTGGATTAAAAAATAATCCCAGTGAAGCCCTGAGAAGTGCCAAGGAAGATATGGTTCTGGTTATGAATCGCGATGAGCCGGATGCGCTTATGATTGGTGTAAATCAGATGAAAGCATTGGATATGCCCGGAGTTCGTACAGCACTTGCGACCGCTCTCTTTAAGGATGGAGATCTCTCGTTAGCACGTGCAGCTAAGTTGGCAAGTATGACCTTGGCTGGCTTCATTACGCATATATCAAGGTTAGGAATCCCTGTAATTAGTCAGAGTGATGAAGAAGTTGAATCAGATATGGATACGCTTGACGAATGGCTCGCATCATAGTCTCAGACGCTAGTCCTCTGATTGGATTAAGCATTGTCGATGGTTTGAAGTGGTTGCCAGAACTGTTTGAAACAGTATGGATTCCTGATGCAGTTAAGGGTGAGGTTCTACCCAAACGTGCAGCTCAGGGAAAGCAAGCGATTGAGCTATCCTTGGAAAAAGGATGGCTTCAGTTATGGCCTGAACCAATTGATCCCTTAATTGATATAGACCTTGATGAAGGTGAAAGTGCTTGTATTAGCATTGCTATGGGATTAACTGAGCCAGTACTGTTAATAATGGATGAGCGGGCCGGAAGAGCTGTTGCCAAAGAAAAGGGTATTGCAGTAATCGGAACGGCTGCGATCATTGGTGAGGCAAAAAAGCGTGGCTTAATCGCCTCAGCCAGAGAAGCGTTTGATGTATTACATCGGTCTGATTTTAGAATATCGGCCAATGTTATTAAGACGGTATTAGCCAGAGTCGATGAGGTTTAATTGTGTGTTTGGAGCGCTGCATGCCACCACTAAATATAAAAACAGGTGACCTTTTAGCCGCTGACTATTTAGCGGGTGAGCGCGAGAGTGAAATTAAGCATGAGTATGCTGCAGGAAGAATCTCACTCCTGGAGCCCTTCACACCCCCTCTAAAGCATCCACCAGTATATTGCGAACTTTTACATTATCTACCTGCAACCGATCAGAGCCATTATAGAGAACATAAGCATCCTCAAGACAGGCCGGAGATGCTTGTCGGAACTG
Source organism: Leucothrix pacifica (assembly GCF_003172875.1). Taxonomy (GTDB): domain Bacteria; phylum Pseudomonadota; class Gammaproteobacteria; order Thiotrichales; family Thiotrichaceae; genus Leucothrix; species Leucothrix pacifica. Next base: position 18,889 of record NZ_QGKM01000050.1, read on the forward strand.
CTTAATCCCTTTCAGAAACTGCGGGTTAAATGTTGCTGAAGATTTAATCTCAATAGGTAGCAAGCCCTGATGAGTTCGAACCAGTAGATCGACTTCATTACCATTTGAGTCACGATAAAAGTATAGATCTGGCCGCTTTCCCTGATTTAACAGCGACTTGAGCACCTCCAGAATAATCATATTCTCGTACAAATTACCCCGTAGTGGATCGCGACTCACCTGATCCGCGTTGTGAATGCCCAATAAAAATGTCGCTAAACCCGTATCGGTAAAATACAACTTTGGTGACTTCACTACCCGCTTGCGGATGTTCTCAAAAAAAGGCGGTAGCTCAAACAAAATGTAAGATGCTTTCAACACGCTAATCCAACTCTTAATCGTCGTGGATGACACACCGATGTCATTGGATAGTGATGAATAATTGATAACCTGTCCGACGCGCCCCGCCATTAATGTCAAGAACTGCTGAAACCGACTCAGGTCAGTCAAATTAATCATGGCCCTTACATCTCGCTCGACATAAGTCTGCAAATAACCATTAAAGAAACGATCAGGCTTCAAACCAAACTGATGCAAACGTGGATATGACCCGCGCCATATACAGTCATAGGCATCAAGTGTGACTTCCGTTTGTTTCAGCTCAGACAACGCTAATGGCAGAAGTGTCAACATTGCAGTGCGACCTGCCAGAGATTGATTAATCACCTGCTGAAGGTCTGGCTGGTGGCTGCCCGTTAGGATAAACATTCCAGGCTTTTGGGACTCATCCACAATTCCCTGAATGTATGACAGCAATATAGGAACGCGCTGAATTTCATCCAGAATTGCGCCATCAGGAAGCTGTGACAAAAAGCCTTTAGGGTCAGCTTCCGCAGCTTGACGAATATCGGGTGTTTCAAGAAGGAAGTAAGGTTTGTCAGGAAAGGTTTCGCGAGCAAGGGTAGTCTTGCCGGACTGGCGTGGCCCCAGTAACGTAACGACCGGATACTCAAGGCTGCTCTCGATATACTCTGAAGTGATATCACGTGTATACATGTGATCAAGAGTAAATGAATCTATGTAAATTTCAAACTGAACTTTGGATTTGCATAGATATAACAGATGTATTTAGCCGTTAAACAGTCGTCGATATTTATCAGCGGATTGATAATGAGGATGTGGTTAGTTATCAGTGGGGTTTGCAGGAGAAGACAACGACGAGTGATATTCTGCTTCAGTCTCATGAATAATAAACCGATTGAAACAATAGGTTGAGGTTGCTGATGCATGCCTCAGGGGTAGAAAAGAGCTTGGGTTGTGAGTTGAACCTTCAAATAGCCGAATGGATAGCGCACAGCAGATTGGTTAATTTGCTATAATTAGCACATCAAGACTATGGAGCGCCATATGCCACCACTAAATGCAAAAACAGATCACCTGTTAGTCGCTGACTTTTTAGAGGGTGAGCGTGAGAGTGAAATCAAGCACGAGTACGTTGAGGGACAAGTGTTTGCAATGGCTGGTGCTAGTCTTTGGCATAACCTGCTTACGGGTAATCTAAACGGCCTTTTGTGGAATCAACTGCGCGATAAGCCATGCTTTCCCGTAACAGGGGATATGCTGCTCAAAACAACTAAGGATCGCTATCGATATCCTGATTTACAGATAATCTGCGATGACGATTCATCAGAAGATGAATACGTGCGTGAGAATCCTGTTCTTATCGTGGAAGTCCTGTCACGCAGTACTCGCAGAGTCGACAAAACTGAGAAACGTGCTGAATATCTGGCAATAGAAAGTGTACAAGAGTATGTCTTAATCGAGCAGGATGTTGCGGAAATAGAAATCCAGCGTCGGCGCGCTAACTGGCAGCCAGAGTATTACTATCTTGGGCAAGATATAACGTTTGAGTCCGTCGGTATCACCGTGTCGGTTCAGGATATTTATCAGCGTGTTAATAATGAGGATGTGGTTAGTTATCTGCGGGAGTTGCAGGAGGCATCTCACTCCTAGCTGATTATGGAAGCCTTGTCAGGCCTCTTCAGCGATAGGATGAAAACGAAACATCACCACCATCAACTAACTGCGCAGATCCATCATCAATCTCGTCAATTCTCTGTTCTGCTTCTCTGGCCTAAAGCTTATCAATTTCTGGTTTTGTGGGGATATTCAAGCTCTTGAGAAGCATATCGATCCTCTTCGACGAGACGACATGACTCTGGAAACTGTTCAAGTCGATCCGTTATTTCGAAAACACGTGATGACTATGTAAGGTTACGGTGTGCTAATATGATTACGATGCAATAACTTACGAAGACAAATTTCATCAGGAGTCACCTTGTGAGTACAGCAACACAATCCGATCACATTACGGCCTCTGAATACCTGTTGAGTGAAAATGACCGACCTGATGGTGTGCGCTATGAATACGTCAATGGCAAAGTCTATGCAATGGCGGGTGCCAGCAGAAACCATAACCGACTGTGCGGTAAACTCTTCAATAAACTGTTTAACCACCTTGAAGATAGTCCGTGCGAAGTATTCCAGTCGGATATGAAAGTTGGGATAAGCACACAAAGCGAGAGCTACTTTTACTATCCCGATATTCAGGTGAGCTGCGAAAATGAGGATGACCAATACTACAACCAATCACCTTGCCTGATAATCGAAGTCCTTTCCAACAGTACGGCGCGCACAGACCGTACTGAAAAGCTCCATGCTTACCAGCAAATCCCCGGCTTGCAAGAATATCTATTATGCTCACAGGACTCACCATCCGTGGAACTGCATCGACGCGATAATAGTTGGAGTGCTGAGTACTTTTCCGGCGGTGACATCATAACGCTTAACTCCGTCGGTATTGAACTTCAGATAAGTGAGATTTACGATTTCTTGACTTAGGGTGTAGGCACATAAGTCAGATATCAAATTTACGTTAGTTGTTTTACAATATAGCTAGATTGTCTAGATTATTTGTGAGGTGAACTATGGACTGGCAGTTAGCAGAAGCTAAAAACCGATTTAGTGAGGTGGTACGAAGAGCGTTACTCAGTGAACCTCAACGAATCACTCGACGCAATGACAGCGTGATTGTGATCTCTGAAAAGGAGTATCAGAAATTACTGGGTAAGCAGGTTTCATTGGTGGATTACTTAATGTCTGGCCCTTCGCTTGAAGGACTTGACTTAGCGCGTGATAAATCGCCGATGCGAGATATCGAGCTATGAGAGTGCTGCTGGATACTTGCGTACTCTCTGAGTTACAAAAGCCCCACTGCACGGAATCTGTCCGTGAATTCGTTCGGAGATTACCCGAGAAAGATGTTTTCGTTAGTGCCATCTCTATAGGAGAAATTGCCAAGGGCATTGCTTTGCTAGATGAAGGAAGCCGAAAGCGCGGACTGTTGCAGTGGTTGAATGGCTTAGTGCATAACTACGAGGAGAACATTGTCAGCGTGGATAAAGAGGTTTCGCAGATTTGGGGTGAAATCACCGCAAAAGCACAGCGCCGTGGTATGCAAATTCCTGCGGGAGATGGTTTGATCGCTGCTTGTGCGCTACATCAAGGATTGCACATTGTTACGCGTAATGTGAAAGACTTTGAGCCGACGGGAGCGTTGATCATTAACCCTTGGGTAGATGATTGATGGCAATGGTTAAATGTCACAGTAAGTAATGTCTGTCGCTACCCTGATTTGCAGATAATCTGCGATGACGACACATAGCGATATTTATCAGCGAGTTGATAATGAGGATGTGGTTAGTTATCTGCGGGGTCTGACGGAAGAGTCTCACTCCTAGCCCTTTACATCCCCTCCAGAATTTCCATGCGTCTTACCATGTACTCATAGTCGCTGACATCCAGTAGATAGGCAGACGGTTGACCTTGCTCGGTAATTAGGATTGGTTCTTTGGACTCCCGAAGTTCTGCCAGAATTCTTGTTGCTTGCCTTTTGAGAGTCGTCACTAGCTCGGTACACATGTGAAAGATTCAAGAAGTTAAATGTATCACTGTATTGTCATATTTTAAGCAGCTCTTATTGAGTATTAATTAACCTGTAATAAATGTAGCGCTTAAGTACCTACCTAAAAGTT
>NZ_QGKM01000051.1 GCF_003172875.1 Leucothrix pacifica
GGGATGCGTTCATATCATTCTTCTTCAGTGCCTTTTGCATCCGTTTAAACTGTCTGGCATGCGCGTAACGCCCAATCTTTGGCAACAAAAAGCGGGCTTGTTTCTCATAAGTTTGACGTAAGAATATGCCGAGTTCATGGGCCAATGTCACTAACTGCTTGCGTGACTGATTTTGTAGCTGGTTATCGGTTGGGAAGCGGATGTTTTTCTCCTGAACGTGTGGTGTCGATCACTACCCGCTTCAGACTGGAGGGTTTAACCAGTTTGCTTTTGAGCCCCGCATCAATGGTGGCTGTCAATAACCACTCACAGCCTTCTTCGCCCAGGCGTTGTCGCCAACGGGTTAGGGAACTGGGGTTACAAGGGAACTCATGCTGGAAAAACGTTTCGCCGCAGAAATACTGCCAGTAAGGTGACTCTAACCATTGTTCAACCACACGCTCATCGGAGACCTTAAACGCATGTTCCAGATACAGCAGGCCCGCCACCAATCGAACTGGTAACGCGGCGGCACCCAAGTCACTAAAGTAGGGAACAATATGCCTTTCCAACAGTGCCCAATCTATTTGATGAGCTAAGCGACACAGCGCATGATTCAGATTGACCAAATCACTGAGCCGGGTTTTTGAATAGATCATCCTGAGGATCATTGACAGTGGGTTTAGGCTTCATAAAACACACTCATTCTGCAACTTATTCGGCTGAGCGCAGCAAATAGTGAGAGATTGCCTACACTGAGTGATTATTTTATCAAACAATATCAATGCGTTAAATATTATTCAGGGTCGACTAACTCGCTTTTCCATTTTTAGTGTCACTTGGCTTGCCCGCATACAACCAAGAATGAATACTTTGTGTATCTGCAAAACCCAGCTCTTTATACAAATTGGAGGTCAACGTCGGAGAGACGTCTACCCCCGTAAAACTCGCTCAGGGTTTCAACGATGCTACGTGTTGTCATTCCTTTTGCATACAGGCTAAGGATTTTACTATCTAAAGCAGGCGTACGTGTTTCACGCTTCTTAATAATCTGCGATTCAAACTCACTCTGACGGTCACGGGGTGTGTTAATTTCTAATTGACCGTCATCCGTTTTTACCGTCTTTTTAGTATAGTCGTTGCGGCTATTGGTCCCTTGTTTTGCTTCGTGACGATGATAACCAAGGTGGTCATCAAGCTCTGCATCAAGCGCTTTTTCATAGAAAGATTGGCGCAGCAATTTGGTGAGTGCTGCAATATCTTCTTCGGAATTGAGGCCTTGGGCGGCCTATTTAGCTAAGGCTCTAAGTTGTTTCTTATTCATGTGATCTACTCTAACAGGTTAGGATTGAGCAGATACACAGTTCAATTTACAACCTCTTATTCAGCTTACTTGCCCAAGCATCGTGCCAGCGCTTCATTGTCCAGAGTTTAGAGCGGCGCGAAGAGATGGCACATTCAATGCTATCAATACGGTTTTCTAAACGGTCACGATGTTTGCGGTGATCTTTACGCTTATCTTTGTCATTGCGCTTACCATTATGCTTATCAAGGTGATGATGTCTGATACGCCCGCGACTAAATTCGAGACGTAACTCCTCATGTCGCAAATCACGAATCTCAGCACTCAACCGGTGCATCGCAACATCCAGCCCGGTCAGATAGCCACTCACAAAACCTTTCTGCATCGCCACAGGGCAAACACCAAAGTATTCCTTACCCTTAACACCATAGGCATAGCCGGATTGTTTGGTACAAAACTGCGTTAAACCTTTCTTATAGCCCGCATCGTAAACAGGCTTATCAGGTGAGACTTTATATTTGGCACAGGCACGTTTATGGCCTTCGAGTTGAATCGCACTGCGGCGTCCTGCGGAGCCATCTTTATAACCAATGGTTGCCCAATCGCCCTCTAAACAATCACTCTTTTTGAGTGTCGCGCAGCTGCTCAAGGTAGCGGCTATCAATAACAACAGGGGTAATAACAGTAAAGTTTTTAAGTTGGGTGTAGTAAGCTGAGATAATGTGTTCATAGTCCTTTAGTTCTCATGCGCTGCGTCATGCAGCAATGATTGTTAGTACTATTCAGACCGTGAATTGGCTCATTAATTCTATCTATTTTGTCACGTTGGTCGCCTTATCCGCCTCAGTTATGCGCTTTGAGAGCCTGTAAACGCTTAGTCATTGCTTGCCTTTTTAGCCATAAAGGTCACAAACGAAACATTCGCATTAATAATCTCAATATCCTGAAAACCCAGGGACGTTAATGCATTCAGATACCAGCTAAAAGGATAAGTCACCAACACCCCTTCAATCTGCTGACGCTTCTTTTCAATCTCATCCTCAGTCACTCCATGTTGGCGCTTATAGTCATGATATAGGTCGTGAACGGCCTCACTGCTAGTGACTTTGTCCGACAGGATAAGCGTCGCACTAGGAGCCATGGCATTCCGGATTGATTCCAGATAAGCAATGGGCTGACGAATAAAATGCAGTGTCCAGTTATTCAGAACATAATCAAACGGACCATGCTCTACAGGGAATGATTCCGAGTGAATCAGCGTCGCCTGATCAAAAGAATGCGCCAACATATCGGCCGATGAATCCACTCCAAAGAGGTTGCGATAGCCCGCCAGATGTAATTGTCGCAAGGTCTCCCCTGTTGCGCTGCCAACATCGATGATTTTTGGTTGGGCTTTACCGCCCTTTTTGATCATCGCCACACACAAATCGATGACCCGTAAATAATCGGGAATCTCGCGTCGGGCGATCCCATCAAATACCTCCGCAACCTGTGCATCAAATTTCCACTGGCCAGCTTCGGCCTGACTACTCAATAACTTAGCCTGCTTCTGATAGGCCCGTGTGCGTGTTTGCGAGACGGGGTCATCTTGCCATGAACGCTTTTTACCGCGCTTTTCTGGTAGATTACTTTCTAGTGTGGTTAGTGTTTGTTGATGCTCATCCCGGTAATAACGCACGGCAAAACGGATTGCCAAGTCACTGCTGCCGAGAATGCTTTCATCATAAATCACGGTATCAGGCGTGATAGGAAAATTGAGTTTATTCTCCTGTTTGGCAAAACCATTGAGACGAAATAAGATATCCAGTGCCGAGATGGAGGTGGTCGCTGACACTCCCAGCATTGACTGATTGCCACTGTCTAAATTCACTTCCTGATCCGTGACATATTCAGTCACTGCCGCATCAAACGGCAATTTACCCGTTCTAATACCGCGCGGATAATTGGTTTCCACCACCACTTGCTCGGCAGCAACTTTGCAGGCTTGGTCGATAATATTTTTGGTATCGATAAAGTGATACAGCACGCCCGCCAGCAGCACCAAATCATAAGTTGCATGACCGGCTTGTGCTAAAAAACTACTGATATCCTGTTGGATAATATCTGCAGATTTATCCCAGTGCGCTAATAACTCGCGTGACTGATCGACATAATTCTGCTGGACTTCAACACCGGTATACTTGGCCGCCCCATGGAACAGCACCCATTGACCGGCCGCTCCATTCCCTGAACCAAGGTCGAGAATACGCTTATTTGAAAGCTGCTCAGCGGGTAGTAACACAGCATATTTCGTCTCCAGAAACGCTTTACTCGTAGGGTTAAAGCGCCGGTGCCGACGGTTATCTTTTTCGTAAAATGCGGGGTGCTGATCAAATGCTTGCATGGTTCTCTACATTGGCTAAATCCTGCGTAACCATAGCAATAAACCGACTGCCACTACCATAGCGCCCGCCGCCAAATATAAACCTTCCTCATAACCACCACTGCCCTTTGCAATCCAGCCCACCACCAACGGCGCAATAATTTGTGCAAGACCATATGAAATGGTCATCTTGCCCATCATTTTTGCCGGGCGGGTCGGGTAATAACGACCCGCCATACTCAATACCAAACTCACTAGTCCAATGAAGGTTCCACCAAACAATACCGCGCCAATTAGCGCAGCCAGCAAACTATGGCTCAATATCGGCAGCATGATGCCAACAATCTGTAATATGGCCGCGAGGATTAAGGCATTAATATCGCCTGTGCGACGCGCCACCAAATCCCAGATCATACAGGCGGGTGCAGCGGCTAAACCGAGCACCATAAACACCCATGCACCCTTACCTGCTAAGCCTGGCAAAGCATCCACGATCGCCACAATGAAGGTGGCACTCACCACGTAACCAATTCCTGCACAAAAGTAAGCCAGCATAAAAATGCGTAAAAACATCGGACTCGGTGGATTGTCGGTCATGGCACCACCACCTTTGGTGACGCTACTGGTGTCAGGCGGTGGCAACCATGCCCAGGCCGGAATCAGTATTAGCACGCCGAGGGCACTTAAAATGTACCATTGCTGATCCCAACTGAAATAGTGATTAAGAATTTCCACCACAATCGCACACACCGCAATACCCAAGCCAAGTCCCGAGAAATGAATCCCAAGCTCACTGCGAAAATCATGGCGGATCAACCAATTCATAATCAGTGCAGAGGCCAGTAGTAAACCTGCGGCACTACTTAAACCGGCAAAAAAACGTAACAACGACCACAACCACACATTGGTTGTCATGCCCATACCTACCGTAGTCAATACGGCGACTATCAAGCCGAGACGGTACAGTTTATCTTTCAATACCATATTGCCGATTTGTGAGGCGATAATCGCACCACACAGATAACCAACATAGTTGATCGTCGCTAACCAACCAGCTGCTACAACACCAAGTCCCGCCTGATTCTGCATAATCGGTAATAGCGGTGTGTAGGCAAACCGCGCGATGCCGAGCAGTAATATCAAGCTAAGAATACCGGCAGTTAGTACCCGTAGGCGCTCTGTACTTGCAGTCATGGATGTCCTTATTCGCCGTAAAAATTATCGATACAAATTCATGGAAACCCAGTATCTGCGCCATGTTTAATCAGTTCAATCACTGAATTGTAAATAGTTGGTTTTTCAGTATTTGTATTGGTCAAGCCAATCTAAACTAGAGACCTAATAAATTTAGCTGGTAAGCACTATAGTTAGGTTTATAAGGAACATTTCTATACTGCGTTTTTCATAAACCATTACCCTACAGAGAGGGTTTAGCTATGTCTTTTCTATTTCCACGTTATTGCCACAGCAATTTACCAATCGCAGACTACGGAGACGGCTGTTATATCGTCGACAAACAAGGGAAGCGTTATCTGGATGGCTCAGGAGGAGCCGCAGTATCTTGTCTTGGCCATAGTGACCCGCAAGTCACCGAAGCACTCAAGCAACAACTGGATAAAATCGCCTTCGCACATACCGGTTTCCTAAGCTCAGAACCAGCTGAGGCTTTAGCAGAGACGCTAATCAAACTAGCACCAGAGGGAATTGAGCGGGTATATTTAGTGTCCGGTGGCTCCGAAGCTGTTGAGGCTTCAATCAAACTGGCCAGGCAGTATTTTCTGGAAATCGATCAACCGCAACGTCATCGGGTAATCGCGCGCCAACAAAGCTATCACGGCAATACACTGGGCGCGCTGGCAGCGGGTGGCAATGAGTGGCGACGAGCACAATTCGCTCCCTTAATGGTTGAAACCTCGCACATTGCCCCCTGCTATGAGTATCGTGGAAAACAAGATGGCGAAACCACCTATGAGTTTGGTCAGCGCGTCGCAAATGAGCTGGAAACCGAATTATTGCGCGTAGGACCAGAATCCGTCATGGCGTTTATTGCAGAGCCTGTGGTGGGGGCGACATCCGGTGCAGTGCCAGCTGTTGAGGGATATTTCAAACGTATCCGTGAAATCTGTGATAACTATGGCGTATTACTGATTCTGGATGAAGTCATGTGCGGCATGGGACGAACCGGTAGTTTGTTCGCCTGTGAACAAGACGGTGTGTCTCCCGACATCCTCACTATTGCCAAAGGACTCGGTGCAGGCTACCAGCCAATCGGTGCCATGCTGTGTTCCGGCGCGATTTATAACGCGATTTCTGAAGGCTCAGGCTTTTTCCAGCATGGTCATACCTATATGGGCCACCCAATGGCAGCCACGGCCGCCAGTGCCGTGTTAACAGCGATTACTGAACGTGATTTATTAAGTGCGGTTAATCAACAAGGTGACTTACTGACTCAGAAACTACATGAAGCATTTGATGAGCATCCGCATATTGGCGATATTCGCGGCCGTGGCTTGTTCCGTGGCATCGAACTGGTTGAAGACCGGGACAGTAAAACGCCTTTTGCAAAGTCACAGCAACTTAACAAGAAAATCAAAGCAGCAGCCTTTGAAGCAGGTTTAATTTGTTATCCTATGGGCGGTACCATTGACGGGCAAAATGGTGACCATATTTTATTGGCTCCGCCATTTATAATCAGCAATACACAGATTGATGAATTGGTAGAAAAGCTATCTCTGGCGATCAGGCAATCGATCAATTAAGGAATAATGAATGATAGATTTTATAGCGGTCTTTATCACGTTTTTTGCGGTAATAGATCCGGTTGGCACAGTGCCTGTATTTATTGCGGTCACGGATAAATACGATCCGAAAACACGGCGTCGGGTTGCACTACTCTAAACCATTGTCTCGGCTTGTATATTGCTGTTTTTCGTAGTAGCTGGTGAATTACTAGTCAATGCGCTATCTATTCCACTCCCTGCATTTCAGATTTCTGGCGGGATCGTGTTATTCCTGTTCGCTCTCAATATGATCTTTGGTGACAGTAAACCAGAGGAGGAGATAAAACTATTAGGAAAATCACATCAGGAAACAGCGGTTTTTCCACTGGCTGTACCCTCAATTGCCAGCCCCGGTGCCATGCTGGCGGCCGTCCTGTTAACCAAAAACGCGGTTTATAGTATTTGGGAGCAAATGCAAACAGCACTGGTGATGCTATCAGTGCTGTTTTTGGTCTATTTGCTGATGTTGCTGGCTGGCTTTATTAATAAATTTATTGGTAGCAGCGGAGCCAGCGTAATCAGTCGGGTGATGGGATTAATTCTGAGTTCGGTAGCGACCACCAATATTCTGGCAGGGCTGAGTGAGTACTATAAGGTTACCTTGAGCTCAGTAGAGCGCCTAACAATACCCATTCATCAGGGTGTTTAACCATCCTGCGCCGCGTCTTCCGACAAAGGCGGTGGTTCGGAGCAGAATGGATTAACGCCTGATACGGCCCGATTACTGCGCCATCAACTATCGCTTCACCATCCGCAGCACTGCAAATTTCTTATTGGTCCCCACCGTACGACAATTACCAAACATTTGCTTCAGCTTAGCCGGATATGGCAGATGACGATTCGCCACCACCCAAAGCTCACCACCCTGCGCCAAACACCGCTTGCTATCCCGAAACATTTCCAGCGCCATTTGCTCACCAATTACATGTTGCTGGTGAAATGGTGGATTACACAAAATCAAATCCACTGAGCCACTGTCTGTCTGACTTAAACCATCCACCGCACTAAAACTCGCCGAATCATTGTCCGGAAACACTGAACGGTAATTGTCCTGCGTTGATGCCACCGCCATATACGATTCATCGATAAACTCAACCTGAGCATCAGGTGCTTGCTGCTGATATTTAATGCCTAACACGCCATTACCACAGGCAAGATCAACCACCCGCTGCACCCCTGGTATTTCAGAGAAGTGTGTCAGAAAGAATCGCGCGCCCAAATCCAAATGCTCTCGGGAAAACACATTGGCATGATTGCTAAGTGTCAATCCAATCTCGGTCTCATCGTAACGTGTCGGATAAGGACTCACAGGCTGTTCCAATGCTTCATCCAAGCTTGCAAAAATTAATCGGGCTTTCTTCTTAGCCAAGGAAGTTGTCAGCGGTCCAATGATCTTTTCAATACATTGAAATGCTGACTTTTGCAGATGCTTAATCATTCCTGCAGCGATAATCACACTGTCTTTATGCAGATGTGGACGCAAGCGGATCAACTGATCTTCCAACAGTGCTGTGGTCTTTGGGACTTTGATCAACACGACATCAAATAAACCTTGCGGACTCTCAACGGAGCGTAAGGGTGTGAACGACTGAGAATCGCTACTCGTGGTGCCAATGCTAACTGCAGCGTCTGGACTAGTCTCAGCACCAGCACCAGCACCAGCACCAGCACCAGCACCAGCACCAGCACCAGCACCAGCACCAGCACCAGCACCAGCACCAGCACCAGCACCAGCACCAGCACCAGCACCAGCACCAGCACCATTCTCGGCACAATTCTCCCGTGCTGCCAAGTGACTAATACAAGAATCCGACCAATTCAACGGCTGATAAGCACGTAACGCACAAGTCAACGCGCCAAAAGCATCATTCACCAATAACACTCTGGGCATACCTGCAGCATTAGCTCCAACACCCGAAGTACTGTCATTACTTAGCAACTTTTTTTCAGCCACATGCACCAACAACAACTCATCTGCAGCGTCCCAGGCACGTAATGTTTCATGTTTGCGAAGTGGCCAACGCGCTAATTTGAGCTCACCAAATGGTGATAAAAAGAATTCCACTAGTCTTGCAGCTCCGGCAGGTCTTTAAATAATTCCAGTGCTTCAGGGTTTGCCAAAGCTGTTTTGTTTTTCACTTCACGACCATGCACAACATCACGCACGGCTAGCTCAACGATTTTGCCGCTGGCCGTGCGCGGCAATTCTGCCACCTGCAAAATCTTGGCGGGGACATGGCGAGGACTGGCCCCTTTACGAATCGCTTGTTTGAGCGTTTTCACAAAGTCTTCATCCAGCGTCATTCCGGCTTTCATCACCACAAACAAAATCACCCGCACATCGCCATCAAACTGCTGACCAATCGCCATCGCCTCTTTAACTTCTGGGAAAATTTCCACCTGACGATATATTTCAGCAGTACCAATACGCACACCACCGGGGTTCAGTGTCGCGTCTGAGCGCCCGTGAATAATCACACCGCCATTTGCAGTAAACTCTGCTAAATCACCGTGCGCCCAGTATCCGGGGAATTTCTCAAAATACGCTGCGGTATAACGCGCATTATCTTCATCATTCCAGAAGCAAACCGGCATGGATGGAAATGCGACGGAGCAAACCAATTCCCCTTTATTGTCTGCAGCGGGATTGCCATCGTCATCCCACGCTTGCATCGCCATCCCCAAGCCTTTGCACTGAATTTCACCGCGATATACCGGCAGCGTTGGATTACCCAATACAAAACAGGAAATAATGTCAGTACCACCTGCAATAGACGCTAAACACACATCTGATTTGATATGACTGTACACATACTCATAGCTGTCCGGCATCAATGGTGAACCGGTTGAAGCAATGGTACGCACGGTACTAAGGTCATGTGTATCCGCTGGTTTTAACTCGGCTTTCTTAAGCTCATCAATATACTTGGCAGACGTCCCAAAGAAGGTGGCTTTTTCATCCTGAAGATAATCAAGAACCGTGGTTTTTGAGGGGTAGAATGGCGATCCGTCGTAGAGCAATACAGTTGCTTTGACTGCCAAAGCCGACACCAGCCAGTTCCACATCATCCACGTACACGTCGTAAAGTAAAACACGCGGTCGCCCGCTCTAATGTCGCTATGCAAGGCATGCTCTTTAAGGTGCTGCAATAATGTCCCGCCTGCGCCGTGCACTATGCACTTTGGCTTGCCGGTTGTGCCACTGGAAAACAGGATATACAAAGGATGATCAAACGGCATTTGCCTGAAGCGCATTGCCTGTGGAGCATAATCTTGCAATGCTGTGTCCCAGCTAACAACGGGTACATCACCCACCGTCTCTGTCCCTAAATCCAAACCAGCGTAGCTCACGCAAATCACTTGTTTTAATGAAGGAATGGCGGTGGCCAGCGCCAATGCTTTTTCACGCACATCAATCACTTTGCCATTGTAAAAATAGCCATCACAGATAATCAGCACAGTCGGTTCAATTTGGCCAAAGCGATCCAATAAACCCTCCAGACCAAACTCCGGCGAACAAGACGCCCACACCGCACCCAGTGAACTCGTGGATAACATACCAATCACGGCTTCCGGCATATTAGGAATCATCGCGGCAACACGGTCGCCCTCATCGACACCAGCAGCCAGTAGACACTGTTCGATACTAGAGGCTTGGTCGCGCAGCTCAGCAAAGCTCAAGCGACGTGAGACCTTGTCTTCACCACGAAATACCAGTGCATCACTGTCTGGCGTATCATTCGCGCCACGCAGTAAGTTTTCAGCAAAATTCAAACGTGCCTGAGGGAAGAAACGTGCCTCGATCATCGGCGTGGCGCTCTCTAAGGCAATCTCACCTCGCTCGCTGGCGATAACACCACAGTAATCCCAAATCGCTGTCCAAAAATCCTCAGGATTAGCCACTGACCATTGGTGGAGCGCCTCATAATCGGCAAATTCCTGAGAATATTGCTGACTCACCCACTGGGTAAAGTCATACATATTACTGCCGGTCACCTTGTCATCGCTAGGGGACCAAAGAATGGGGTTGGTTTCGCTATTCATGATAAACGCCTGACTGAATCGATAGACATAATTGTATAGCGGTTTTACCAGTAACTCACCGCATCACGATAAATATTTTCAAGGTCAACACGATTACTGTCACGCGGTGCGTTAGCGATCGCACGGGTTTGGCGAATCGAGGAATCCGTTAAACGTGCTACATCAGACTCTCCAAAGCCCACACCACTTAAACCATTGGGCATATTGGTTTCGCGCATTAACTGAATAATTCTATTAGCAACCAGTTCACCGGAATCATCAAGACCCGCACCGTTTAGATCTGCGCCTAAATACTGCGCTGCTTCTAAATGGCGCTCCGGTGCTGCCTCAGCGGTATAGCGGAAGGTAGCGGGCGCAGTCACAATCACACTGATGCCATGCGGCACAAAGGGTGATTTCACCGCGTATCCATCGGTGGTAATGTCATTCATCAGGTGTGTGACCGCGTAAGACAAGGCATGCGGCAGATGCGTACCTGAGTTACCAAATGCCATACCTGCTAAACTCGCACCCCACATGAGCTGGTCACGAGCTTCGTGATCATCCGCATCCGCCACGCCCCGCACCAAATATTCACCCGCAATCTGCAACGCTTTTGTTGCAGCCAAATCACTCCACGGATTAGCCCCTTGGATCAGTGGTCGTGCATTAGGGTTTTTCACTTCAGCCCACTGCGTATAAGCTTTGGCGGTATAGCATTCAATGGCATGGCTTAATAAATCGAAGCCGGTTGAAGCCACTACATTTGCCGGTAAGGAATCACAGCAGGCAGGATCAATTACCGCCTGATCTGGCATCATATACGGGCTCGCAAACACAAATTTAGTATTCAGGTCATTAATACGAATCACTGATACTGAGGTACATTCTGAGCCTGTTCCTGACGTGGTTGGGCAAGCAATATGCGGTAATAATGGTCCTGGAACGGCAATGCCTTCACCAATTGGCTTGGCAAAATAATGGCGTACCGGTGAAGGATATAGAGCGCATACCATGGCCGCTTTGGCTGTATCCATCACTGAACCACCACCCACAGAAATCATACCGTCAAAATTGCCTTCTCTTAAAAAGGCAGCACCACTATCAACACTGGTCTCATCCGGCTCTACACGAATCTCAGAGAAAATCTGACAACTCAATCCAGCAGCCTTTATGGAGTCAGAGACAGTGGCCACATAGGGCCCGCTAGCCAGTTGGGGATCGGTGAACAGTGCGACGTTCTTCATGCCTAAAGCAGTAACGCGCTGCCCCACTTCAGAGAGTGTGCCGCGACCAAAAGTGACTTTAGGAATCGCGATGGTGAAACTACCCGCGCCATGCTCACACGGTGCAAAATATTGACATGCCATGATTTTCTCCTCGTTACTTAAACTACCAGCCATTCATAGATAGATATTAACGTAGAATGATGGCTTTCAGAAAAGAGAATGACTGTGGTTTTGTAAACAGCTTTACAATGATAAAGATCTGGCCGACTAACAGCGTATAAACAACCGTGACAAGATTCAGGTACGCGCTAAACCTGTAAAACCATTAATCCCATTCACCTCAGGCTTCACTACCACGCAATTACGACCATTATTTTTTGCGTGATATAAATTATCATCTGCCAGTTTAATCATCTGCATGACATCTTCACACTCAGCAGTAGAGGCAATACCAAAGCTCATGGTCACCTCCAGCTCGGTTGTCTTATCCACGGTAATACTTTTGGATATTTCTTTGCGTATTCTGTCAACAATCATGTATGCCTTTTCAGTATCAGTCTCACACAAAACAATCAGGAACTCTTCGCCGCCCCAGCGACTAACCACATCAGTCTGCCTAAACGCATGCTTTAGACGTGTTGAAATAACACTCAGCACCGTGTCCCCGCCATGATGACCAAACTCATCATTAATCTTTTTAAAATGATCCACATCACCGATGACGACGCAGAAGTTATTGGAATGAGGATTAGTCGCATGGCAATGTTTTTTGAGGTAACGATTAGCGTATCTGCGATTAAATAAACCGGTTAAGTCATCAATCGTCGCCAAGTCGGTTAACATCTTTTCTTGCGACTCGTAAATACCCCGGATGCTGGTGATTCCTATAATTAACGGAAGTCCGGCAACTACGATGTTTAATATATATATAGTCTCAGCATATTCAGACAGTTGGCTATGATCTGGCACATCGGCAAACAGATAATGTATTAGTGCAACATAAATGATAAAGCTTAGACCAAAAATGAAGCCATACAACTTACGAAGTCCGGGATTGATAACCGCAAGACAGGCGACCGGCCACAGGTACATTTGAAACCCGAACCCCAAACCTAACAATGCCACGGTGGTAGTAATCATGACCAGGATCACACCACAAATCACATAAATTGCCAGTGAGTGATAGCCACGGTAATTCATGAAGGCAGCCCATAACCAGATAGCAACACTGAGCATATTGAGATAACTCAGTATATCGACCTGAAAAACCCAGAATAGACTGGCAAAAGCCAGATGTCCGAAGATACCTGTGATACAAGTTATTAATATCACCACGTATTTACGATAATTTTTTTGCTCAACGTTTGGCGGGTTTGAACCGGGTAAATCTATGATATTAAACATTTGGCTGATAAGTGGGGTCACTATATTTATTAGTTCATCATTCACACAGAAAAATACAAACCAATAACTAGTAAAATAAGCCAATCATAACACTACTAAAATAAGCCAATCATAACACTACTAACCCAGTAAGTGACGCCATCTACACAACAAATTATGAGATCACATGCAATATATTTACTAAGGTAAAGTGATCACAGCCAACAGCATACATTGGCTGCACCACGGGGTTTTATCGAGCATTTTTGTCAATGTAGCCAGAACATGAACTACGGTTTGGTATCGGCTGATGATAGCGGGCAACCAGCGTGATATCTTGACTACCCGGAAGTCGTGATAGCTTACATTTCACTGTACTTTTGCTTCCTGCAAGCTGGGATCGCGAGCAATGACTAACTGCTCCGTGAGGGCGCTTAATCCGGGTATTTAGCAGACGAGCGCCTTTCGGTAATACAATAATTGCGGTGACCTCTGTGGCACTGGAACGCCCACTAGAGATTGTTACTTCACAGAATTGAGTACCGTTATTACGTAGGTTTCTGCCAGCAGCTACTTCGGCTGAGGCGAGTAAAAAGTGGCTGGAATTCGCAACAGCAGTGCCAACGCCAGATAATAGAAATAGCGAGATGAGTAGTTGTTTTTTCATCGTGTCATCCTTATCACTTGAACCTGCGGGGGGACAGGTATAGATATAGCCATTAAGATCCATTTAATGGCTAATTAGTAGCCTAATTGATTATTTTTAAATCAATTAAGAGTTTAGACTACCATCTAAACACAAAGTTTTAAGGAGCGGGGTTTTAGTTTTTTATGGTTGGGTGTAGTTTTATTTATACATTATCTGAGGCATCAATCCGGCTGCTATCATCACTCCCCGTACTTGCATCAGACTCATCATTTTCTGGCTTGTCAGCTTTAGCAGCAAGTTCAGGATAGATTTCATCGAGGTTTTTAAGCTCAGATAAAGCCGGTAATTCATCCAAACTGCTTAGATTAAAGTAGTCTAGTAACTGCGGAGTGGTTCCAAACATCGCCGGACGTCCCGGCACTTCTTTATGACCCACCACACGTATCCATTCTCGCTCTTCCAGTGTTTTTATAATATTAGAACTAACGGCCACACCACGAATTTCTTCGATCTCAGCACGTGTTGTGGGCTGACGGTAAATAATCAGTGCCAAGATTTCCATTAAAGCACGTGAGTAACGCGGCGGCTTTTCATCCCAATGTTTCGACACCCAGTCGCGATACTCCGGACGTGTCTGATAGCGGTAACCACTGGCAACCTGACGTAATTCAAAACCACGGCCATCACAACGCCCTGCCATCTCAGCCAAAGCGTCACGAACGGCGTTTTTAGTCACCAACTCTTCCAGCGAGAAAAACTTCATCAAGCTGTTTAGCGTCATTGGCTTTTCTGCACTCATCAATATCGCTTCAAGAATGCGCACAATCTCATTCTGCTTCATCGTCTTCCTCACCTTCTTCTGCGGCCGTGACCGGCTTTACGTATATCGGCGCAAAGGGTTCTTCCTGCATTAAATCAATCACGCGGGATTTTAATAATTCCAGAACAGCTAAAAAGGTGACCACCACACCCAAACGTCCCTGAGCCTGCGATAACAACTCCTCAAACGGCATATAATGCCCTACTTTGAGCGAGCCCATGGATGATAAAACTTGCGTCATTCGGCCACGTACTGAAATAGTTTCACGCTTGATCCGGTGATGTGTTTTCTGATCAACCCGCTTGAGCACATCCCCCAATACTCTTAATAAATCATGCAACTCAATATCGGGCTGTGGTATTTCTTTTTTAACCGTGACAGGGGTGATTGTGATAGGTACGAGGTCGCGTTCACAGCGAGGCAAGTCAGCCACATCTTCCGCCGCTTTTTTGAAGCGTTCGTATTCTTGCAAACGTCGGACTAACTCGGAACGAGGATCTTCTTCGTCCTCAGCCGATTCACGCTGAGGCAATAGTAATCGGGATTTGATCTCAGCTAACAAAGCTGCCATCACCAGATATTCAGCGGCGAGATCCAGATTACTCAGGCGCATCACATCGACATATGCCATGTACTGCGAGGTAATTTCAGCAATTGGAATATCAAGAATATCGAGGTTTTGCCGGCGTATCAGGTATAGCAGCAGATCAAGCGGCCCCTCAAAGCTTTCCAGAATGACTTCCAACGCATCCGGCGGGATGTATAAATCCTCCGGAAAAGCGGTGACTTTTTCACCCTGCACAATCGCAAGCGGCAGTTCCTGCTGAACCGGAACTGCCGCTGCCTGATCTACCGTTGTGGTCATTGACTAGTGAGTCTTAGCGAGCAAAACGCATGGCTTCTACCACGTCGTCCAGAGTTTCACGCGCCACATCACGAGCCGCTTCACTGCCGTTGGCAATAATCTCGCGCACTAACTGACGATCCTGCTCAAACTCTTGTGCACGGTCACGCATCGGCTTCAACTCATTAATCACCGCTTCAATCACTGGTTGCTTGCAATCCAGACAACCAATGCCTGCGGATTTACAGCCCTGAACCACCCAGTCTTTGGTTGATTCATCAGAATACACTTCATGCAGCTGCCATACTGGACACTTCGCTGGATCACCCGGATCGGTCAAACGAACACGTGCCGGATCCGTTGGCATGGTACGGAGTTTCTGCTCTACTTCAGCAGGCTCTTCACGCAGCGCAATGGTATTGCCATAGGACTTAGACATCTTCTGCCCGTCCAGACCCGGCATTTTAGACGCAGGCGTCAAACGTGCCTGAGGCTCTGGCAAGATAATCTTACTGATACCTTCTAAATAACCAAACAGGCGTTCCTTATCGCCAACCGAAATATTCTGCTGTGACTCAAGCAGTGCCTGTGCCACATCTAACGCCTCGGCATCACCCTGCTCCTGATACGCTTTACGGTAATTGCGATAAGCCTTGGCGTTCTTCTTACCCATCTTAGCAATCGCTTCTTCTGCGCGCTGTTCAAAGTCAGGCTCACGTCCATAGATGTAGTTGAAGCGACGCGCCACTTCACGAGTCAGTTCAATATGAGAAACCTGATCCTCACCCACCGGCACGAAGTCTGCCTTATACATAAGAATGTCTGCAGCCTGTAGCAGCGGATACCCTAAGAAGCCATAAGTCGCCAAGTCCTTCTCACGCAATTTAGCCTGCTGATCTTTGTAAGTCGGCACACGCTCCAACCAACCCAGCGGGGTCATCATCGATAGCAGCAGATGCAACTCTGCATGCTCCGGTACCGCAGATTGCAGAAAGATAGTCGCTGAACTTGGACTAATACCGGCAGCCAACCAGTCAATCACCATATCCTCTACATGATCAGGTGTTTGGCTGGGGTCTTCATAGTGCGTGGTCAATGCGTGCCAATCTGCCACAAAGAAGAAACATTCATAGTTAAGCTGCATGTCCACCCAGTTTTTAATCACACCGTGGTAATGTCCAAGATGTAAACGGCCAGTAGGACGCATGCCAGAAACGACACGTTCATTTTGCGAAAGGTTGGTACTCAAGAATTTGTTCTCATGGTTGATTATTCAGATGATTTCGTACGATTATAAAGCAGAGATTAGTGCCGTACCAGCCAATCAATCTCACCTACACCTTCCCGCAGCACCTGCGGTTGGTCATCCGTCAGGTCAATCACAGTGGTTGGTAAGTGACCGCTGTAGCCACCATCAATAATCAGATCCACCTGATTCTCAAGCTGTAAGCGTATTTGATGGGGATCGGTCATTGGGAATTCTTCATCAGGCAAAATTAAAGTGCTCGACATAATCGGCCCGTTTAACTCCTGCAATAGCGCCTGAGTAATCTGATTTTCCGGAATACGCAGCCCGATGGTTTTACGTTTAGGATTTTGCAGGCGACGCGGGACTTCGCTGGTGGCGGGCAATATGAAGGTGTATGGACCGGGAGTTTGTGACTTTAGTAAACGATAATTCATATTATCGACTTTGGAATACTGCGCTATTTCCGACAGATCACGACACACCAACGTAAAGTTATGATGCTTGTCTAATTTACGTATTCGACGGATACGTTCAGCAGCATTTTTGTTGTCTAGCTGGCATCCAATAGCGTAACTAGAATCGGTTGGATATACTACCACTCCACCTCTGTGTATAATTTCTACAGCCTTCATAATTAAACGACGCTGTGGATTGTCAGGGTGTATATGAAAATACTCGCTCATTGCACTGCCAAGGGCGGAAAAATCGGTTATTCTACACTATGAATTTTTAGGATAGTACGACTGATATAGGCGATATGAGTAAAAAACGGCATTCAACAGCCGACCGGCACTGTAATTAGTAGAAATTAAATACAATCACTGGCAATTTTTCCGAAATATTCAGCCCCCATCTATAAAATATTGGAGATCATCTATGCTTTATGCGGTTATTTCACAGGACGTTGATGACAGTTTAGAAAAAAGAATGTCAGCACGCCCCGCGCACCTGGACCGTTTGAATGCGTTAAAGGATGCCGGACGCTTAGTACTGGCAGGGCCACATCCGGCGATTGATAGTGACGACCCGGGAACAGCAGGCTTCACAGGAAGCCTGGTCGTTGCGGAGTTTGATTCACTGCAAGACGCACAAGAATGGGCAAATGCTGATCCATATATGGCAGCAGGCGTATATGACAGTGTGACCGTAAAACCTTTTAAAAAAGTATTACCTTAAATTAGGACGACATAAAGCATGATAATCAGAAAAACGTTACTTGTTGCGGGAATCAGTTTAAGCCTAGGCCTTTCACAGGCTGTTTTGGCTGACTCACACGCCGAAGCGGCACCAAAGGCAACAGAATCAGTGGTTGCAGTAGTCAATGGCAAAGAAATTACACAAGATTCATTGAACAAGTACCTTAGTGTGGTTCAGCGCTCCGCTGATCCTAAAAAGAGTGACCCACGTGCAGCACTAGACGATTTAGTAGCAACTGAGTTAGCCCTTCAGGAAGCAGCTAAGACAGACATCCTGTCACGCGAAGACGTTAAGCAGCGTATCGAAGACTTTACGCGTAACGTACTACTGACAACCTGGACTAAAGAAAAAGTTGAAGGTTTTGAAGTCACCGATGAAGACCTTCAGAAAACGTATGATGAGCGTGTTAAAAAAGACGCGGATGATGAGTTTAAAGCTCGCCACATCCTGCTAAAAACTGAAGAAGAAGCGAATGCAGTCATCAAAGAAGTTGCCGATGGCGGTAAGTTTGAAGACGTTGCAAAAGCAAAATCAACAGGCCCTTCTGCGTCAAATGGTGGTGATTTGGGTTGGTTTAAGTCCAGCACAATGGTGAAGCCATTTGCAGATGCGGTTAAGGAAATGGAAAAAGGTGGCGTGTCTAAAGCACCTGTCAAGACTCAATTCGGTTGGCATGTCATCAAACTGGAAGATACTCGTCCGGCTAAACTCCCAGCATTAGATACTATGAAGCCACAGCTTAAGCGTATGATGGCTCAGCAAATGATGATGGACTTCATGGAAAAGATGAAAGAGTCTGCCGACATCAAAATTATGCTTGCGGATGAAAAAGCTCCAGCAGAAAAAGCTGAAGCCACAGCCGCACCAGAAAAAGCGGAATAAAAGCCTATGAAATCAGCATGGAAAGCTTTTCTAATCGACCACGGAGCCGAGTTTAACGACGCTGAACTGGTCTCTTTTGGTAACGCCAACCGTGAACGACGTATTGCACCTCAGGGTGCAGTGCTGTCGAACTTGTCCGACCGTGGCTTGTTGGAAGTCACCGGTGATGACGCGGTCACCTTCCTGCAAAACCAACTCACGAATGACATCACTAAGATTGATGCGACGACTCATCAACTGACGGCGTGGTGTAACCCTAAAGGGCGCGTGATTGTTAACTTTCGTGCCTTTAAGCGTGATGGCAAAATCTATCTGATTCTGTCAAAAGATTTAGTGGAAACGGTAATCACTAAGCTCAGCCGTTACATCATGATGTCGAAAGTCAGCATCACGGATGCAACCGACACGCTGGTGCACTTTGGTTATGCCGGTGAACATGCTGAACGGGATCTGGGCTTAATTCTGGACAAAGTACCTACCGCAGAAAGAGAAACGCTGAATATTGGCAATCTCACCATTCTGCGTCTGCCCGGGAATACACCACGCTTTGAAGTGTTTGGTGACTTGGCAGAAGCGTCTGACCTCTGGTCTAAGTGCAACGTTCGCGCCGCACCGGTCAGCAGTCAGGCATGGGACTTTATGAATATCCGTGCGGGACGTCCGGTCGTGACACTGGCGAGTAGCGAGGCGTGGATTCCACAAATGCTCAATATGACGCACATCGACGGCGTCGACTTCAAGAAAGGCTGCTACCCCGGCCAGGAAGTTGTAGCACGCTTAAACTACCTTGGTAAAACCAAGCGCCGCATGTATCTGATGGAAATTCAAACTGACCAAGTACCAGAAACCAACGCCAGCATTGTGAATGCTGAAGGCACTGAAGTGGGTCAAATTCTGAATGCGGTGATCAACCCGGATGACGTGGTGGAGTGTCTGGCTATTATGAAAATAGCAGCGACGCAGGCAGATATGTTCCTGGAGTCTGCTGACGGTCCTACTGCACGTTTACTTGAGCTACCCTATCCTGTTGATGACGAAGCCTAACGTATTACTGCTCCACGGGGTATTAATGAACTCCGTGGAGATGTTTTATCTGCAACGTCAGCTAGCGTTGTCCGGCTTCACGGTTCACAACTTTTTCTACCCCTCTGTCCGTCGCAATGTCGCGGATAACACCCGAACACTCTGCGAGAAAATTCACAAGCTTAATCTCGATCAGCTACATATCGTCGCCCACAGCATGGGGGGCATCATGACGATGCACCTACTGGAACATTGTGCGGATTTTCCAAAAGGGCGCGTGGTGATGCTAGGAACCCCACTGAATGGAAGTTATACCGCCCACAAAGTCAGTGGATGGCCAGTAGTCAATCAGCTACTTGTAAAAAGCATGCCGTCTGGTCTTGATGGCAGCTACCAATTACCAGAAAGCACTGACCGCGAGATAGGCATGATCGCTGGCAGCAATGACTCCATGGGTTTCGGTGTGTTGTTTGGTGGTATGCCTGAAAAAAGCGACGGTACGGTCTTACTCAGTGAAACCGAGCATTCCCTGCTAAAAGAACACATCGTCATCAACACCACACACACCGGGATGATATTCTCACAAAAAGCTGCCGCGCTAGTGACCCGTTTTTTGAAAACCGGCACTTTCGCCGTGGCCTGAACATCCTGGCAATCAACGAACCCAACTCCTCATGAAAGCATACTACTGCGATACCTTTAATCTGCCCTTACCGGAGAAGCATCGCTTTCCCATGATCAAATATCGCAGACTCAGAGAAAGGATCGAAGCCTTTAACCAAAGCTCAGCGAGCAGTAAAAAAGCAATTGAATTAGTATTACCACCTGCGGCAAGCGATGCTGAACTAATGCTGGCACATGATGAGGAGTATGTCAGAAAAGCGACGCAAGGCATGCTCAATGACAAAGAAGTCCGCGCAATTGGCTTTCCGTGGACAGAAGCATTAATAGAGCGTTCCCGACGCTCATCCGGTGCGACCATGCAAGCTGCCGTCACAGCCATCAGTGACGGCATATCGGTAAATCTTGCTGGTGGAACCCATCATGCATGTTACGCAGAAGCTCAGGGGTTTTGTGTGTTTAATGACAGCGCAATTACTGCTCGTTATTTGCAACAACAAGGCCTGGCCAAACATCCCCTAATCATCGATTTAGATGTTCACCAAGGAAACGGAACCGCAAATATTCTACAGCATGATCAGAGCATTTTTACCTTGTCCGTACATGGCGCTAAGAACTTCCCGACTCGCAAAGAGCAAAGTGATCTCGATGTGCCGCTGGACAATGACTGCAATGATGCTGATTATCTGGAGGCCCTAGACAATGCTTTGTCGCAGGTCGGCGAACGCTTTGACCCGGATTTTGTTATTTATGTGGCGGGGGCTGACCCTTATGAAAATGACCGTTTGGGCAAGTTATCGTTGACTAAACAAGGTCTGAAGCAACGTGATGAGCGGGTATTTGAGTTTTGTAAGGCTCGTAACATTCCCGCGAGTGTAAGCATGGCTGGCGGCTATGCCAATGATGTTGAGGATATTGTAGATATCCACTTACAAACCGTCATGATGGCTTATGAACACCACGGGAGTCAGTAAACGTCTGTTGAGTTAGCAACAATTGACCTGTCAGGATTGACAGTATGTTTAGCTAGAGCTCGGTTCCCACAATCAGGTGCTACTGGAGAGCTAAATCACCCCAAGTAACACCATCAAAAATCACTTATACCGCTACAAAGTCAGCTTCAACCAAAGGTGATGTGTCGGCTGCGTAATCCACGCCCTCTACACCAAAGCCAAACAGACGTAAGAACTCAGTTTGATACAGTGCGAAGTCGGTTAACTCATGCAGATTCTCAGAGGTAACCTGTGGCCAGATTGCTTCAACCTCAGCCTGAATCGCAGGATCTAGTTCTAAATCATCAACACGCAAACGCATCGCATCGTCTAAGCGAGGTGTATCTGTGTAAAGACACTCTTTGTACAAGCGATCCAACTGCTCGATACAGCCTTCGTGTGTTCCTGCTTTTTGCATAACCTTAAACAGAATCGCAAGATATAGCGGCATTACCGGAATAGCTGAACTCGCCTGAGTAACAACCGCCTTCAATACACCAACCGATGCATTGCCTTTTAAACCAGCTAGCGATTCGCGAAGCTCTGCTGCTGCACGGTCTAAATCTTCTTTAGCCTTACCAATAGTTGCATGACCATAGATAGGCCATGTCAGCTTTTCGCCAAGATATGTGTAAGCAACCGTCTTTACGCCTTCTGCAAGTACATCAGCTTCTGCTAGTGCGCTCATCCAACGTTCCCAGTCTTCACCGCCCATCACTTTCACGGTATTCGCGATTTCTTCATCATTGGCTGGTTCAACGGTAATTTCGCTGACTTGTTGCGTATCCGTATTGAGGTTTTTAGCAGTGTAGCTATTTCCAATAGGCTTCAACGTCGATGAAAACACTTCGCCAGTCGCCGGGTCTTTACGACGCGGAGAGGCCAGACTATAAATCACCAGATCCACCTTGCCGCCCATGTCAGACTTGATCATTTCAATGACTTTGTCTTTACACTCATCAGAAAATGCATCGCCGTTAATGCTTTTAGAGTACAAACCAGCTTCAGTAGCCGCCTTGTCAAATGCCGCTGCATTATAAAAACCAGCAGAACCTGTTTTGCGCTCTGTGGCAGGCTTTTCAAAAAACACACCAAGTGTATTTGCACCGTAACCAAAAGCAGCCGTAATCCGTGAAGCCAAGCCATAGCCGGTCGATGAGCCCACGACTAATACATTCTTCGGACCGTCTTTATAACCAGAATGTGTTTTGATGTAATCGATTTGCGCCTGCACATTAGCGGCACAACCTTCCGGGTGAGCATTGATGCAGATGAATCCGCGGACTTTAGGTGCGATGATCATTTAAAGAAGCCTTTCTGTATAGATAAGAGCGAAAGCGTGCAATAAAAAGCCCTCAAATGCAATACTCCGACTTAAGCCACTTACTTACTAAGCTATAAAAGACATGGATGAGTGCCCACAGCACATCACATAGAAATCATTTGCCGCAACATACGTGACTTCAGAAAAGGCAATTTCCCCAATGCCATCAGCGCGACATTCAGGGTCGATTGGACAACAGGGTTTGCTGATGTCAGAACTTTTCGGGCACGCTCCGTCTCACGCATCACGCGTTTGCCATGCTCATGACGTTGATGACTGTAAAGCGCCGGTTCGTCATTGAGTACCGCATGAGCTGCAGCCACAGCGTCTGCAATCCCCAGATTCATGCCGCGACCACCGACCGGAGAATGACAATGCGCGGCATCCCCCGCCAATAACACCCGACCGACATGATAGCTTTCTGCCTGTCTGACAGATATCACAAAACTGCCAGCACGACGCACTTTGCTAATATCGATCCTTTCGCGGGTAGTTGCTGGAAGGCTTTCAATGGCATCAGGTGTCGCAGAAACAATTCTTAGTCGTTTCACCCCAATTGGCACAATAATGGTGGGGCGACCATTGTTCTGAAGATGTATCGAAAACAAATCGGCATCATAATCACCCGTGTAATCCACATCGGCTATAGACCATTTTTCTGGTAAATCGTAACCCACATAGGGAATATTCAACTGCTGACGCACGACTGACTTCACTCCATCTGCAGCAATTACCCAGTCATAGTTTTGTTGGGTCTCATCCGCAATTGTCACCGTCGCCTGATGCCCATCCGTTTTCAGCCCTTCTACCCTACTATTGTATTTCACCTGCACACCCATTCGCTGTAAGGCATCAGACATCAACTGTTCGGTGCGGTCCTGAGGCAATGCTCTGATACGCTCTGCTGGCTCCGTAATATCAGAGAAATCCAAATTCGCCAGACAACGGCTCCCTCGATGAAATCTAACCCGCTGCAGTGGCAAAGCCTCACCCAGAACTGCTTGCCCGACACCACTGGCTGCCAGCGCCTGAATGCTAGCGGGCATGATACCAACGGCGCGTGAGAGACTAGATGGCGCTGGTTTTTTATCAACAATATCAGGCTGTAAGCCTTGTCTAGCTAACTCCAGTGCCGCAGTTAAACCCGTCGGGCCCTAGCCGATAATGAGTACCTTCTTTGGAAAATCAGACATCGTAAACACCACCAGCGTTGTATCAAAAACTCAAGCTTATTCACTAAAGCATAACACTTTACAAATCCGCTGCAGTCTCCTTAGTACCCGCAGGGCAGTTTCCATCCAGTCCCGGCCGGTCAACTTCGATAGTCGCTACCCGCACCTTGTCATTCACTTTTTCCCAACAAAGTCTTGCGTACTCATAGGCAAACACGGTGCCATTGGAAAGTGTTGCTACAGAATCACCAGACACTTCTGACTTCAGATTAAACACCGGATTACCCGTCGCTGGATTCGTGATATTTAGCGACAAACGACCTAATGCTCCGAATTTCTTACTGGATTCCCGATCAAATACTGTGGCGATACTGGTGATAATTCTGGGGTCTTCGTAACGTTTGAGCAGCGCGAGGTTTTTCTTATTAGCATCGGAGTTTAACTCCGCCACAAAGTCGTTCACATCAAACAAGGTAAACACGGAGTACTTACCCGTTACATTGGATTGAACAGCGGCAGTCGCGCTATTGCTGTCATTGGAGAGATTAATACCGGCACTGGCTGCAGACTCAAATGCCAGACGCCCCGTTTCCTTATTAAAGACTCGGGTGACCTGACGCGCGCGGATTTCCTTACTTAGCACTGGCAGAAACTTCGGATCGAAAGTATCCACCCAGCCCTCTCTACGCACACCAGCATATAAAATTGCAGCATTGGTAGACCCCTTTTTGCGGAACTCGATGCCACCTATATCAATAAAATTATCGCTTTCTTCTACATCTGGTCTGACGCCACCGCATGCGCTGAGTAGCGACGCGACTATAACGCTCGATACGAACCCTACTTTCTTATTCATTATCAATTCCCAATCACGAATTTTATTCATTATCTCAGTAGATGGAGTTTAATGCGAACGCATGAGACTGAGCGGTTAGCAACATGAAAAGACCAATATTCATTAGTGTTTACACTCTCCTCTCTTCCTTGAAAGAAAATAGTCACTAGCACTGCCGATTATATGCAAAAACTAAATACTGACTCCATAATTAAAGCATTTATTAAAAATAAATGATGTAATAAAGTAAGCCTCAAATCAGGCAGAACAATGGCCTGACAACCTATATGGAGACTACACAATGAACACCACAACAACGGTTAACAACACTTCATTGAATCAATTAGAGCGTGCACGTGCATTGACCTTACCGTCACGTGACGAAATGCTAGTACGTGCTCCGTCAGTTCAACAGTTCTGGAACGAGAACAGAGAGCTACTTAGCAAGGCATGGGCAGAGTGGGAAAACAGCAATAAAGACCACCTCCTCACACCAGATGAGTCGCTGCTTGATGAAAAGCTGCGTCATGCAGTCACACAAGCATGGGAAGACCCTAGCAAAGAATCTGCGGTTAGCGATCTGATACAGGAAGTATCACCGGACGTATTTCAGTTCCAGTTATTCGATCCTGAACATCTGTCAGAATTTCGCGATTATTTAGACGAAATCGCAGATGCACAAATTCCGATGCGACCACCTTACGGTATTGCGCTCAATCGTGGTGGCGCAATGCTCGACCCTCGCTCTGAGGGATATCTCGCTGCACCGGGCTTTCAGGCGTTTTGTCGTGAGTTAATTGATAAGTATATGCGGCCAATTGCTCGTCTGCTGTTCCCTGAAATCATGGGATACGATACGCAGATCTTTGGCTTTTCGATTCAGTACCAAGCGGGCGTTGATACATCCCTTCGACTTCATACCGATGCGTCTGCAGCCACTCTGAATATCAACCTGAATAGGCTCGGTGAGGCATTTACCGGCTCTGAGGTCGACTTTCATGACCCTGTGAACGGAGGTATGAACAGGCTTACATTCAAGCCTGGCGTTGCGATGATCCACCGTGGCCATGTGGCACATGCCGCCCAGCCTATTACCAGTGGCGAGCGTTCAAATATTGTCCTTTGGTTGCTGGGTGATCGTGGGCAAATACCGCATGGCACTCATCGTGAAGTGATTGATGCGGATCAGCGCTGGACAATACCAACGGCTCCGTATGACCATTATGCGCCGTTTTAAGGGCATCTATTGCTGCTCGCGTATTGCGTGAGCAGCTTGATAGTACCAACAACCATGTGTATTATATTGTGTAAACATATGTGTAACACGAGGTGTAAAAATGGCTACTAATCTTGCTATAGATGTAAACCTTCTGGATGAAGCTCTACATATAAGTGGATTAAAGACTAAAAAAGAGACAGTAAATCAAGCACTTAAAGAATTTATCCAGCGACGAAAACAGCGAGAGATCATCGCATTATTTGGCAAGCTTCCCCAAGACAATGATTATGACTATAAACAGGGTCGCAAAT
The DNA here is from genome assembly GCF_003172875.1 of Leucothrix pacifica. Classification (GTDB taxonomy): domain Bacteria; phylum Pseudomonadota; class Gammaproteobacteria; order Thiotrichales; family Thiotrichaceae; genus Leucothrix; species Leucothrix pacifica. The sequence goes on from NZ_QGKM01000051.1 coordinate 26,198, forward strand.
GAGCGGCGTGCTTGTCGATAGTTGTATTTGGTCTCTGGCACTTCGCGGAGATACCCCGAAAAATATCGATATTGCAGAGCAACTCAGTCAGTTGATAGACGAGAACACGGTAAGAATAATCGGAGCGATTCGACAAGAAGTATTGTCCGGTTACAGTAACAAAAATAGTTTCGAGAACCTGAGAAAAAAATTGAGCTACTTTCCTAATGAGGAAATTATTGACTCCGACTATGAAGCCGCTGCTGAGTACTCCAACTTTTGTCGGACAAAAGGAATACAGGGCTCACACATTGACTATTTAATCTGTGCTGTTGCAGTTCGGACAAAATTAAACATTTATACTGTTGATAAAGACTTTTTGTTTTATTCCAAGCACTTGCCGATTTCTCTTTTTGTATAACTCTGTAATGACATATTCGTAGCAACTCCGAATAAAGCCTCAATAAGCGGTGTACACTCGCTTAGTTTTCAATATGTTTTTTAAGCCCTCACGTCCAAATAACCGGAGATTACGGAAGAGTGACTTTTGTGTGAGAGTGAAGCGACACACAAAAGACGCACTGGAGTAAATTTCCGCGTTAATTTGCCTTGTTAGGCCTGTTTTTTCTCATCGCTTTTATACCATCAGCTATTTCAGCAAGACTAGGATTACCCAACCACTGTTGGCGTTCTTTTGTATAATCTCCCCAGCCAAGGTCACTTTGCTGAAGAAAGCGCACCATACCCACCGCACCTAAATTTTGAGTGAGCAATTCAATGCCAGTACGACGTATTTCGTTTAATGTCATTGCTTTTGCGTTCATGTCATTACCTCCTGTAACCAAGCTAAGGGATTGGCAGCCATAATTTTTATTTCTTCTGGGTAGCGTTTAGCTCGCTTGAGTAATTTATCATCTGTACTGAGAAAAACATCTGCATTGACAGATGAAGCAAACGCTAAATGCAAAGCATCGTAACTAGTAAAGCGAAGTGTCTGAATTGCTTCTGCATGTTGTAAGATGGTATCGGTCAGGTCTATGCTATCAGTTGCGCGAGACTCTAACGACCAAAGACGCTCTTGACGCTCCTCATTGGGTGTATTGCTGATTTCGTACGCAACAGCGTCACTACTTATCCATTGCCATGAACTTTCTTCAACACGACGGATAATCGCAAGAACGGCCTCAGCTTCGAGATGTATTCGATCGTGTGTTTGATCATCAAATGGTCTGTTAAGGCAACAAACATCAAAATAAATTTTCATGCCTCCATTCTAGCATGAAATTATGAAGTTGAAATGCTGTGAAAACAGCCTACTATTTCCACAGCATACGTGCCTTACATTATTTCTTATTGCTCTGATTTGGATTCATTTGCTTGCCACGATTTCCTTGATTCTGAGCGTGTTGTTTATTTTGACCTGATGTACCTTTATTCGCGTTTTGTTGATTCGCACTATTGTCGCTGGGTTTCATTGGCTTCTTTGCCATAATTTCATCCTCACGCTCTATTGTAAATACTGCTAAATATCGAGCGTATTTAATACCTAACGTTAAAGCATTTTATACCGAGTGCAGCCGCACTGGGTATAAAATGCTTCTCTGTACACGACAATTTAGGAATCCACGATTGAAAAGCCATAGCCATTCGTTGATTCAGTAGGCTCCAACCAGTCAGGTGGGCACAGAAACAACACTAACAAACGACTAGCCTCCAGTGCATCCAACGCACCTGTCATCAACTGATCAGTCAAGTGATCCAGACCATAGCGAAACAGGTTTTTCTCAAGTCTGCCATGGTTTTTAACACGTAACGGCTTAATCATTTTGTGCTTCCATTCACCTGTTTTATGCGCCCAACAAAACCCAATCACCAGTAAAGCCACCATC
>NZ_QGKM01000052.1 GCF_003172875.1 Leucothrix pacifica
AAATTGTCGTGTACAGAGGTTGCCGCTAAACCGATACCTGATGTTCCACCAAAAACTAATGCTTTTTTACCACTGATTTCCATTTTAAAACTCCAAACGTTTATATGTGATTTTCTGTATATTTATGCTGTTGAATGCGTGATCAATAACGGCAAAGACTACCTGCCACCCGCCACTTCAATAAATGATCCCGTTGTATAAACTGACTTTTCTGATGCTAACCAAATAATTGCCTCAGCAACTTCTTCCGGCTCACCGCCACGTTTCATTGGCACGGCTTCTTTCACGCGATTCACCCGATCAGGCTCACCACCGCTGGCATGCATTTCCGTTTTAATAATCCCCGGGCGTACACCATTAACTCGGATACCGTGCTCAGCGACTTCTGCCGCTAAACCTATGGTCAAGGTATCAACCGCACCCTTGGACGCTGCGTAATCAATATACTCATTCGGTGCTCCAAGCCTTGCTGCAACCGATGATACATTAACAATCACGCCACCTTCGCCATGATGTTTTTTAGACATACGTTTGACCGCTTCACGGCAACACAGAAAAGTCCCTGTCACATTGGTTTGAAAGGTTTGATTAATACGCTCTGCATCCATCGTTTCGATACTCATTTGCTTGAGTAACATACCGGCATTATTCACCAATAAGCTAATCGGCCCGAGTTGTTCATCTATCAAAGAAAACAAGCAAATCACATCTTCTTCCTGTGAAATATCAGCTTTAATGGCGACCGCCTTTTTTCCCTTATTTTGAATTTTCTGTACCACTCTCATGGCAGACACTGCATCACTGCGGTAATTGATACAAATAGAGTAACCCTCTTCAGCAAGCTTATAAGCTGTTGCTGCGCCGATGCCTCTACTACCGCCTGTGACTAATGCTACTTTTGACATATAAAACCTTTAATTTGATGAGATATTCCGGCGAGTGAGTCAGTATATTAAACGCGAAGCGTCAATGCACTTAGCCAGAATTTTTCTTTATTAGTATTCTTTGTTTTCTGGTAATTTTTTGGATTAATTATTGCTCGAATTTAGTATCACCAGCGTATTGTGACTTGCTTCCAGTGCGCCTTCAAGATAGCCATTAAAACGAGTCCCGTTTGCTGCTGTTTCAGAGCCTGACCAAATCAATCGATGACCCCAGCTGGCTTCAGTGACTTGTTCAATATCATTGCTAGGGTGGGCAGTTAGCATTTTCTGATCTAAACTCGTCGCCGTAAGATCATCCTTCGCCCAGTCTTTAAAATAGACATCTAAAGGCTCGCTGGCAGCATCGCCAAACAGCCGCGTCAATTGCTGAATCGCCGCACTTCTTAACAACTCCTGATCACCCCGATTCGCTGCTGGAACACCCATAAACCCAAACAATGCGTAGGGTCCTCCTTGTTTCGGAGAAGCATCATGAATCTCATGCATGGGCCCTCGTTGACTAATACAGTCCCCGGAATAGCCCTGTTCCAACCAAAATGGTGTTTCATAAAACGCTAATAGCTTGGCATGACCTGCCATCCACGTTTTGATGTTATTCAACACATGCACCCTTTGTTCAGCAAACTCCGGCAGAAAGTCAATATGCGATAATGCGACCCTCGGTGGCGTTGCAATGACTACATGCTCACACTCGATTAACTGCTGTTCTCCGTCTATTGATACCTCCCCTTGCACTGCTTGACCCTGATATTTCAATTGCTTCACCCGCGCATCTAAAATCACAGATTCAATAGGCAGCTTTTCTTGCATAGCCGCAATGAGCTGTGCATTGCCACCCTGCAACCGATACGACCCCGCCATTGAAATACCATGGATACCGCGCTGAATGACACCCTGATCATTCTCGTAAATCGCATCACCGGATTCTTGCTGATAAAACACCGAATCAACAAGATCTAACTCATGTACCAGACGCTCAATGTGCTGTTGCCCGGGCCAAAACCAAGCTGGCCCCATATCGAAAGCAGGCTTCGCTGCGGAGTATTTTTCTTGCTGCCAGTTACGCGACAATATACGACCACCTAAGCGGTCTCTGGCTTCTAGCAAAATAAATCCAACACCCTGCAGGCTCAGTTGATAAGCGGTGTGCAACCCACTTAAACCACCACCCACTATCAGTACTTGTGTTTTCAAACAAACCTCAACTTAGGAATTCAGAATAATGTTACTCAGAAACTGCATGATAAATCACACATCAGGCATCCAATAGCGATATTATTCGCGTTTAATAGCATAACACTCAGATAAATATAGAAAGAGGTCGGAAAATGGATGTAAATGGTGATTTTTCAAAACGCGTCGTGCTACACAGTGATGATATTCCATGGGAAGACTCACCAATGGCAGGCGTCGAGCGTCGTCGCTTAGATAAAGTTGGTGATAACGACGTACGCGTAACCACCATCGTCCGCTATGCACCGGGCAGTCACTTCTCCACACACACCCATGACACTGGAGAAGAGTTCATTGTGCTGGAAGGCGTATTTGAAGACGACTATGGCCACTGGCCCGCTGGCTCCTACGTCAGAAACCCACCGACCTCACGTCACCAACCCGGTTCAAAAGACGGCTGTATCATCATGGTCAAACTTGGTCAGTTCGACATGGAAGACCGCACCTTCGTACACATCGATACCAACAAAATCGACAGCATCCCCGACAGAGATCGCGATGGTGTAAGAGTAACTCCCCTATACAAAGATCAATACGAGAATGTACGCATAGAACACTGGGAAGCAGGAGCTAATATTGAACTAATCGCAGAAGGTGGCGCTGAAATCTTTGTCCTCAATGGAAGTTGCCTGGAATCCGGCGATGAACTAACTAAAAACTCATGGCTACGCCTACCCTGCGGCTACCAAACAACCCTACAAGCCGGAAACCACGGCACAAAACTCTGGATCAAAACCAACCACCTAAGCAAGCTATAAACCAAAGCCCAAGCCCTAGAAAGCCAGCAGCCAAAAAGAACACCACTCTCAGCCCCCAAACCAGCAGTAGCCGATATTAACTCCGAAAATGTTCCCACCGCAGGTGGCATTGTCGGAGTTAATATCGGCTACTGTGACCCCAAAATCACCTTTTGCCAGCAGGCGCGCCACCCTTGCGCCCCTTACCACGGCCACCACGACCGCCCTTACCTTTAACCGGCCCTTTACTACCTTGCTTACCACGAATCCGGTGATGCAAATCACTACCACTTCCACCCGTGGATTTCGCACGAGGTTTAGACGGGTCCCAGGCAGGCACCAAATGCTGCTTGCCATTACCAATCAGTTCTTCACGTCCCATACGCTTTAACGCCTGACGGATTACTGGCCAGTTTTCCGGCGCATGATAACGCAGGAAGGCTTTATGCAAACGCCGTTGACCAGAGTCACGCACACTGCCCACATGCTCAGACTTAAGGCGGTCAACCTTCTTAAGCGGACTAATTTCAGTGTGGTACATAGCAGAAGCCAGCGCCATCGGAGTCGGCAGGAATGCCTGAACCTGATCCGGACGGAAATTACTTTTCTTCAGCCACAACGCCAGATTCAACATATCTTCATCCGTCGTCCCCGGATGTGCCGAGATGAAGTATGGAATCAAATATTGCTCTTTACCAGCCTCAGCAGAGTACTTATCAAACAACTGCTTAAAGCGGTCGTAAGTCCCAATCCCCGGTTTCATCATTTTTGATAAGGGCGCAGATTCCGTATGCTCCGGTGCAATTTTTAAGTAGCCACCCACATGATGCGTGACCAACTCCTTAACGTATTCTGGATCTTCAACCGCCAAGTCATAGCGCAGACCTGAAGCGATAAACACCCGCTTAATACCCGGCAATGCCCGCGCACGGCGATACACTTTAATCAGAGGTTTATGATTGGTATCCAGATTGCTACAAATGCCGGGGAATACACAGGATAGACGTCGACAAGAGGCTTCAATCTTAGGACTTTTACACGCAAGTCGATACATATTCGCCGTCGGGCCACCCAAGTCTGAAATGTTACCAGTGAAGCCCGGAACCGTATCCCGGATGGTTTCAACTTCACGAATAATCGAGTCTTCTGAGCGACTCTGGATAATTCGTCCTTCATGCTCCGTGATAGAACAGAAAGTGCAGCCACCAAAACAGCCACGCATAATATTCACAGAGAATTTGATCATATTGTAAGCGGGGTTAGTCGCATCACCATAAGCGCTGTGCGGCTTACGGGTATAAGGCAGTTCAAACACCTTATCAAACTCCGACATACTCAATGGGACTGGCGGTGGATTAAGCCATACATCACGCTTACCGTGGCGCTGGATCAAAGCACGAGCGTTACCCGGATTGGTTTCCAGATGAAATACGCGGGAGGTGTGTGCATACAGATATTTATCTTCGACTACCTGATCATAAGATGGCAAACGAATCACACTGGTTTCGCGGTCGATATTCTTTGGGCGATGATCAAAGAACACAACTTGCGCCGCACCCTCATTCTCTTTTTCGATCTTCGCCACAGCCTCTTTATTGCTTTTTTCGCAATCGTTTTGCTTTGTGGTGTCGATATAAGGATTCGCTTCCGGATGCTCCAATGACACTTCATCGTCAATGCTGGTAGAGTCAATGACCGTCCAACCTTCCGGAATACCCTGACGCATAAATGCTGTGCCGCGAATATCAGTGATCTCGGTGATTTTATCGCCACCGGCTAAACGATGTGCCACCTCAACAATCGCTCGCTCAGCATTTCCATACACCAGCAGGTCTGCTTTGGAATCTGGCAGAATGGAACGACGTACTTTTTCCGACCAATAATCATACTGAGCAATTCGGCGCAGACTGGCTTCAATACCACCGATAACTACCGGCACGCCTTTGTAGGCTTCTTTGGCACGCTGCGAATACACAATAGTTGCACGGTCCGGACGTTTACCCGCTTCACCATTTGGCGTATAAGCATCATCTGAACGACGTTTGCGATCAGAGGTATAGTGATTCACCATGGAATCCATGTTTCCGGAGGCTACCCCGAAAAACAAGTTAGGTTTCCCTAGGCGCTGGAAGTCCTCCACATTATGCCAATTCGGCTGCGCAATAATGCCAACCCGAAATCCCTGAGATTCCAACAGGCGGCCAATAATAGCCATACCAAAACTAGGGTGATCAACGTAGGCATCACCGGTCAAAATGATGATATCGCAGGAATCCCAGCCCAGAATATCCATTTCCTCACGGGTCATGGGGAGTTCTGTGGCAGGGCCAAACTTATGCGGCCAGTATTTACGGTGCGAGAAGATATCGCGAGCTTGAGTATTCATCGCGCGATTATAGCGGGTTCAGCTGGGCTTAAACAAATGAACTCGCTAAAAACCCTACACAAGTGATAAAGCCGAGTACCGGAACCCACAATCTCACCTGGAATATACCCTCCTCAGCCTTTTCTCCCCGTAACTTTATTCGGATCAGTGACAGGTTGATCAACGTAAAAACGGTTAGGGCAACTCGTGACGTCATCTCAGCCAATGAGTTAATCGGGAATACCAGTGCAAGCGCCAGAATAATCACAATGACGATCATGGTTGATACCACAGGGGTTTGTGTCCGGCGGCTGACTTTAGCAAACATAGCAGGCAAGCAACCCTGTTTACCCAAACCATAGAGAACCCGTGACGCCATAATCATCTGAATGATCACGCCATTTAAAGTCGCCACAATAGCGATCAGTGTAATGACTAAAGGTGAGGCGCCGGTAATACGTTCAAACAATAGACCCACCGGTGCATTTGAACCTGACAATTCGTCAATGGGTACCGTCAAAACCGCAATTGTAACAACCGCCACATAAACCAAGGTTGCGCCGATCAAGGTAAGAAAGATTGCCCATGGGATGGTTTTACTGGGGTTCTTGGTCTCTTCCGCCAGATTGACGATATCCTCAAAGCCAATGAACGCAAAAAAGGCCAATAAGCCTGCAGCTGAGATAGCGCCAAACGCTTCAAAATCCGTGAAAGACGGAATTACTTTCGGAATCTCCTGAACAATTTCAGGTTCATTCCAGAGTGCAGCAACAACAATCGCAACAAGACCGGCGACCTCAACAAAGGTAAATATCGCGGCGAAGGTCACTGACTCGGTGATTCCCCATAAAGCAATCAAACCCATACAGATAATTACCAACGCAATAATCACAGCATCGGGTAGATGAATAAGTGACTGAATATAACCCGCGCTGCCTATACTGACCGTTGCCGCGGAGATTAATCCGGAAGTCACCACTAGCAACCCAGTACCCAACGCCAGTAACGGTGATCGCAAACCATTGCGAATATAGGCTGCCTCCCCCGCACTTACCGGAAACCGTGCCGATAACTCAGCCATGGATGCCGCACTGAATATCATCACAAAGGCCGCCAACACAAAAGATAACGGAGCATAAATACCGGCTTTACCCGCTGTTGCACCAATCAGCACATAGATACCCGCACCGATCGTCACTCCCAGACCATAAAGCACCACCAGTGGCAACGACAATGAACGGCGTAATTCTGTATTTTGTGAGGATTGAGTCATTCGCATTTACCCGCATAGCTTAATGTACAGGTTCATTATGCGATGTTGAGCAGTGTCAGCGTTGACCTAGGTCATGCGTAAGTGGAATAGGTTCTGGGGATTTGCTGAATTTCCAGGGAGTTATGCCAGCTCCAGTGTTTGCTCATGCAGCGGCTGTGGTTGACTCAGACAATACCCCTGAGCAAAATCAGCACCCAACTGCGTTACTTTATCCAGAATATCCGTATCACTCACATACTCAGCGACGGTTGAGATATTCATGGCATTAGCAGCTGAAATAATGGATTGAACCACAATAGCATCGATTTCATTGTGACAAATATCACGAATAAATGAGCCATCAATCTTTAAATATTTAACCGGCAGATTCTTCAAATAACCAAAAGATGATACGCCAGTTCCAAAGTCATCCAAGGCGAAACAAACGCCGAGATAATTAAGCTTTTCCATAAATTCAATGCATTGAGTGAGATTAGTAATCGCCGATGTCTCTGTAATCTCCAGACAAATCAGACTCGCTTCTGCAGGATATTCTGAAATAACATTGAATAGCTTGGCACGACTATTAGCCGCACTTAACGTGACGCCAGAGATATTGACGTTGAGCATGTAGTCTTTGTTTTGGCGTAAATATTTCAGCGTATTTTCCAGCACCCAAAGGTCTATCTCACTCACCTTGCCGCTACGTTCAGCCGTTGGCAGGAAGGCATTCGGTGGAATTAATTTCCCTTGGTTCTGAATTCTAAGCAGAATTTCCAAATGCGGTTTTCTGTTTGAATCAGTGATAGGCATAATCGCTTGTTTATACAAGACGAACCGGAAATCCTGATCACTATCGGTCAAAGCGCGATTGATGCAATGTAAGTAGTTCATATGCCCTTCGCGACTACCTTGCTGGCTCTGACTGTTCTCAGCAAGTGTTACCTGATTACGTCCGTTCTCCTTAGACATCAAACACGCTTCATCAGCACGCAGGAAAACAGCATCCGCATCCGTATCTTCCATTTTGATCTCGGTAACACCAAGACTAATACCAATTGTGAAAATGCTGCCTTCCCAGCTAAACCTGAGTCGATCAATTCTTTTACGAATACGCTCGGCTATTTTAAGCGCTACTTCAATCTTGCAATGATTGAGAATGACACAAAACTCATCGCCACCAACCCGAGCAATCACATCGTTTTTGCGTATTTCGTGTTGCATCAAAGAAGTCACTTGCTGGAGCAATGCATCTCCGGCCGGATGCCCACCAAGATCGTTCACATGCTTGAAGCGATCAAGATCCATACAGATCAAGGCAGAGCTAAGATAGCGTTTAGAGCCCACCAAAGCACTCATTTTGTCCTCAAAACCACGTCGGTTATAAGCCTGAGTGAGTGGGTCATGGCTCGCGCGCCATTTCAGTTTCTGCTCTAGTTCATAAGCCTCGGTAATGTCAGTAAAAGTGCACACATAATAGGTATTGTCACTTTTTAAAGTGTCCAATAGCTTAGACATATTTTGAACATTTAACCGCACCACGTGCATACGGTTGTCAGTGGTAGATAGTATGACAGGTTTTTCGTAAAACCACTGCCCGTCACCTTCACAGGTTTCTACAATTTCACGCGTTATATCCTGCGAGTTCTCATGGTCAAGTATGCGGAAGTATTGGGTAAAATGCTGACTTCGTCCGCTCTTATCGTTAATTGCCAACAAGCGTCGACCAGTAGGGTTTACAAAATAAACCATTCCTTCAGCATCCAGTACCAAGACGCAGTCATTGATTGCATTCAATATGTGTTCCAGCTTATTTTTTTCTGCTTTGAGGTTTTCAGAGATGGTTTTAATCTGATGGCGCTGCTGCTCGTTCAGCAGAAACAACATTCTGTCGACATAAATTTGGCCAAACCGGGAGATCGGGGCGTTCATTGCCGTTATCAGACCCTCATCAAACGCTTTGGTTGTTCGCTCCAATATCATGAAGCCAAGGTTCTTAACCTTGTAACAATACCAATAACAATTACCCACTATTCGTTCTTCCAGAAAGCCGTTTGATTCCGGAATCTCAGCATCAAGATACTGCGCTAAATGAGGGTGTGACTCTATCTGCGGAGCCATAATAGGAATACGGTGTTGCTGCTCGATCAGCCCGACTGCCTTATTTTCTTTTTGCAGAATATAAATACACCGCAGATTCAATGCTTTAATAGCACGCATTGTAAACCGCTCACAAATCTCTTGAGGATCAGAGGATGAGCCCAAAGCCATGAACAACTCATGTTGTAGCATGACCAGGCGGTGGGTGTTATTCATCGCTACGCGCATAAATTTGTCACTACCAAAGACATGCTATGTAAACGTGCCAGCCCGGTTTCATTGCTGGCGATTTCTCCGAGTGAGGAAACGCCAATGATTCGGTCGGTATGGCCAATTCGATCGGATAATATATTGAGTTCCTCATTACTCTTATCACTCATATGAACACGCCGCCCTATGCAACTGAATATCACTGTCAAACTATGAGGTGACTCCGTGTCAGGATTAAACTCCCAGTCACTATCTTTGACGTACTTCAGCAAACTATCTTGTTCGCCCTTCAGTATGAATATATTCGAAAACTCCGGGATATCACCAATAAACTCAAATTCATCTGTCTTATCATCATACTTGAGAATATCACGAACGATCATATCCTCATCATATGGCTGAATACCAATAGGATGCTCCTGCAACATCTTTTGCAAAGAATAGCCACTTTCAACATCATCCATACTGTCGCGAATAATTCCCTCGAAGTAGGATGCGATCGGCTGATAATCCAAGGTCTTGATACGATTTTTTTCTGCATCCGTCACTAAGTGAGGGCCTGATAAAACCGACCAACCATGCCCCACCCGCGTTTGTTGCACATACGGTAAACGCACAATTTGTATCGCATCTGTCACTAAACCGTGATTTGTAATCACGCTGGGATCAGAACACTCTTCAGAGTACGCTGAACCTGCCCCCGCATACTGTGTAATCTGACCATTTCGATAATACAATGCATCAAGCGTTGCTTCGGCGGCTCTGGTTTTTGCATTTGAGAAGACCAAGCTACTGGTGCGCTGGTTAGTATCGGGTAAGGCGAGATCACCTTTATATAATGAGGAACCAGATGCACTTACCTCTTCAAAGGTTTCAACAGGTAAATCATCAAACCACAGCACTGCGATAATTGCATTATTATAGTACTTGCTGTGGTAAATCACTTCCGGAAATATTCCACCTGATACAGTGACCGGCATTCTTTGCAGGAAACTATTCATTTCATCATAAGTATGCGGATATAGCGCTGCTACCAACAGCGTTACGCTTTTCACACCTATTTGTTCGATATCTTTGAGTTGATGTTCAAAACTGGCTAATGATTGCGAGTCACAATCAAACAGGATTTCAGGTGCTTGATTCATATTATTATGATAGTAATTTTTAGTCGTACTTTATCCTATGAATCATGTTCTTGTTTAAAAAGTCGATCGATGGTCATGTAAAAAGGCAGTCAACTTTTCACAGTTAACTGCCTTAAAACAATGCATCGCATATTAAAGGAGCGAACTAGTGACCAGCGGACACCTTTTTGCTGCGAGCTTCATAGGCATCAATCTCAGCAGCGGTTAAACCGGCCGCAATCGAATAAACCGGATCTTCAAGTACATTCACTTCCACCATGTCACCTGCTTTCTTCAGCAATAAACGACACTCGGGGCTGAGGTGTACCAGATGCAAACGCTTACCTGCTCTCTCATAACGCTCAGCTAATTGATCAACGGCCTCTAGTGCAGAGTGATCAGCAACACGTGAACGCTTGAAATCAATAATCACATCTTGTGCATCCTCTTTCGGCTGGAACAACTCCTGAAAGTTATGCACTGAGGCAAAAAAGATTGGACCAATCAATTCATAGACAGTGTTACCACCATCATTGGTGTATTTCTGTACCCGAATCTTTTTAGCGTGATCCCAGGCAAACACCAGCGCAGACAATATTACACCCAGAATAACGGCTACCGCCAAGTCAGCCAGTACGGTGGTCAGCATAACAATAGCGGTGATAATCAATTCAATATGAGGCACACGTCCGAACAATCGTAAGCTAGACCACTTGAAGGTTCCGATCACTACCATGAACATCACACCAATCAGAACAGCAATTGGAATTTGCTCAATCAGTGGTGCACCCAATAAGATGATTGCAAGCAATGCCAACGCAGCGGTGATACCCGATAAACGACCAGAACCACCCGAGTTGATGTTAATGATACTCTGACCGACCATCGCGCAACCACCCATTCCTCCGAACAGACCTGTCACGAAGTTTGCCAAGCCTTGCGCCATACTCTCACGATTCGCTTGTCCACGCGTTTCTGTCAGCGCATCAACCAGATTCAATGTCAGCAAACTTTCGATCAAACCTACCAGCGCCATAATCACCGCATAAGGCAGAATAATCATAAAGGTTTCCCACGTTAGCGGGACGGTTGGAATGTGGAATGTCGGTAAATCACCCGCTACAGAAGCAATATCACCTACGGTACGTGTTTCGACGTTAAATAAGATAACCACCAGACTCAGCGCAATAATCGCTACCAATGTTGACGGTACAGCTGTCGTGAATTTTGGTAAGAAGTGAATAATCGCCATGGTTGCGGCAACCAGCACCAACATGATAATCAGAGGGGTTCCTTCAATCCATGTGCTTGTGCCGTCTTCTCCAATGATTTGGAATTGTTTTAGCTGCGCAAGGAAAATCACTAACGCCAAACCATTAACAAAACCCAGAAAGACCGGATACGGCACCAGACGAATGAATTTACCAAGCTGTAACATGCCGAACAGTATCTGCAAAATACCCATCAGGATCACGGCCGCAAACAAGTATTCAACACCGTGTTGAGCGACTAAACTGACTAGTACCACCGCGATTGCACCTGTTGCACCGGAAATCATACCGGGACGACCACCAAATACTGAGGTGATCAAACCAATAATGAATGCAGCATAAAGACCCAACAAGGGATGAACTTGCGCAACCAATGCAAAGGCGACCGCTTCAGGCACCAAGGCTAGCGCCACGGTTAGACCAGAAAGCACATCATCTTTCGGGCTTTTGGGAGAGAGTTGTTTTAAAAAGGACATCAGACTAAGTGGCTTAGAAATAAAGCTGGGAATTCTTACACATCCACTAATGTACTGCTATGTTTTAATTCAAGAATATTATGAATGGCGCTAAAGAATATTGTGCATTGATCTTCTGAGAAGAAACTTTAAACTACTCACTAAATCATGCATGCTCACTACGGCTGGACAAGCCTGAATAAGTCAGCGGCGATATAACAAGAATCACAAAGGAGATATCTTGGATTCTGTATCACAAGTTGTTTTGGGCGCAGCCTGCTGTCATGCCGTCGCAGGGCGTCAATTAGGAAGAAAGGCGCTCGTACTTGGAGCCGCGCTTGGCACGCTTCCTGATCTGGATGTGTTAATCAAATATGGCAATGCGGTGGCTAATTTCACCTACCACCGGGGCTTTAGTCACTCATTACTGGTACTTACTTTAATCAGCCCGGTCATTATGTTACTGCTGCGGCGATTCAGTGCTTTTAGAGTGATTAGCCAATCCAGACTACTACTAGCCGTGTTTCTCGCCCTAATTACTCATCCTATTCTCGATAGTTTTACTGTTTACGGTACGCAACTGTTTTGGCCGCTACCTAAAGTGCCTGAATCATGGGCCAGCATTTTTATTATCGACCCCCTGTACACTGTTCCGTTACTGATCACCGGACTGTGGGTGTTATTTAAAAAACCTAAACTAGCTAAGCTGAGTGTCATCGGCCTGATCATCAGCAGTGGCTACTTAACGTGGAGTATGTACGCCAAAGTTACGGTGGAACGTTATGTCCATCAGGAACTGAAACGACAAAACATTCCATACCAACAAGTCAAAGTCACTCCGGAACGTTATAACACCCTATTCTGGCGTGTCATTGTCATGGATGAACAATATTATTATGAGTCTCGCGCCAATGCCCTGCGACGAGCAGGGCCGCTGAGCTTTAATGCTTACACTCACAACAAGCATTGGCTACAGAATATTCCTAATAATTGGGCAGCGAACCGTTTGGCCTGGTTTACAGGCGGTTTCTATAAACTAAGTGACCGGCAGAACATGTTAGTGGTTAGTGATTTAAGAATGGGTTCAGAGGGTTTTTCTATCTTTGAATTTGCCGTCGCTGATATGAATAACTTGCATGAGCCATTTTGGCCACGCAATGCACCACGTCGCTGAATTAAATTGATTGTAAATCATTTATTTTGTGTATTTTTAATGCACATAAGACTTCTTAATCTATATCATGAGTCGCCTAATAGGTTGACAGCTTATAAAAACCTGAATATATAGGTATCCAACCCCGTGTTTTCTATCCTACTCCCAACAATCGGTAGGATAGCGAACAGCAAGTATGATGAACGCCAGAAGCTGCAAGACTTCAGGCTAACTGTAAAATCATTATCATGAAAATAATTCGTATAAACCTCCGCGCAGTCATCGCGCTGGCAGTGCTTTTTAGTGTGAGCCTTTCATCACAAGCGTTTACCGGTAACCGTACCTCCCCACTGGGAATCAACACCAACGAAACCATGGATATGGATTCGAGTGTGCCGTTTATAAACCTGTTCAAACTAGCCCTCCCTTTTGAAGAAGCGCGTCCATGGATTACAAAAGGCAACATTGAGTACGATGAAAACGGCTGGCCTAAACGACTAAATGGTGGTGTTGCTGGTACTCGTTTCATCGGAGGTTATCCGGCCAACAGTATCCCAAGCACGGTTTATTCTGTGTTTTACAAAGGTCAGGGAAAGATTCGTTATGGCGTGAATGCCAGACTGGTGCGCAGACTTCCCGGACGTGATCTTATCGAAATACGCCCGGGGAAAGACAAGAAAATCAGCGCCTCTTTAACAATCGTTGAATCCAACCCAAACAATTACATCCGTGATATCAGCATCGTCATGCCGGGCGGTATCTGCAAAGGTAACCCATTCCGTAAAGTAAAAACTAAAAAGGATTGCGGACCAAATAACCCTTTCATGTCATTTGCCCAACACCATGAAGATATTATCTTCAATCCTGACTATTTGAATTTCATGAAGGACTTCCGGGTTATTCGCCTGATGAATATGTCTGGAATCACCCGTAATCCACTTGGTGTCTGGGAAAACCGTCCTACCCTGTCCAAAGCAACTTGGGGTGGTAAAGAAGGGGTTCGCGGTGCACCACTGGAAGCGATGGTTAAACTAGCGAATTTGACGGGTGCTGATCCGTGGTTCAACCTACCTCATCGCGCGAATAATGAATTTGTAAAAAAGTATGCTGAGTACGTCAGTGAGCACTTACGTCCTGAGCTAAAAGCCTATATCGAATACAGCAATGAAACCTGGAACGGTGTTTTCTCACAGACCCATCACATGCAAAAGATGGGGCAACGTTTAGGGTTGGACGCAAATAAAATTTATGGTGGCTTTAAATACTATTCAAAACGTAGTGTAGAAATTTTTAAGATCTGGGAAGAAGCTTTTCAGGGCAATAATCGTTTGGTTCGTGTGATGGGGGGGATGACGACCAACCTACCGATGTCGCACATGGTATTGGGTTATGAAGAAGCCTTCAAACATACCGATGCGTTAGCGATTGCTCCTTACTTCCATGCCAGTCAGAAAGCTCAAAAGCGTATCAATAGCGTTGATGAGGTATTCGCCTTATTGAGCTCTCCAAGCAACCGTTACTCTGTACCACGCACTCTTGCAATCGTAGAGCAACAAAACCGTATCGCCGCCCAGTATGGTACAGATCTAATCGCCTATGAAGGTGGACAACATTTGGTCGCCTACAAGACTCACAGCATTGAAGATGAATCTAATCGCTATTTGATTCAGGCGAATAAAGATGAGCGTATGTCCAAGATGTACTATGAGTTTCTGGAGGGGTGGAAAAAGAAAGGCGGAAAGTTATTTATTGCTTTCTCTGCACCGCGCCATTACAACTGGATTGGTAGCTGGGGAATTAAGGAACACATCGGTCAAAAAGCCGAGGATGCTCCCAAATACCGTGCACTCATGTATTTCCAGAAAAAGAATAAGTGCTGGTGGTACGCTTGCTCTCGCGCAGGCCACGTTGCCCGCAAGAGTAAACCCAGTTATAACCCTGGTGCGTATGTGATGAATCGCCGCTTTAAACCGGGTAAGCCAGTGCTGGCTAAGCCTGCTGCTAAACCAACGTTTGTCAAAGCCGGTTTGTCCTTAACAGAAAAGCCTGTGATGCAACGAGCGGGCTGGAGCAACCCAACGCGTGCTGAGTCGCAAGCAATTCAGGAATTATTTAATGACCCAAGTGCACCGAACGCATGGGAATAATCGGTGAGTCTGTTTCAGGCTAAATTTGATACGGCTATATGGGATGTGGTTTCATCAATCCCCTATGGTCAGTTCATGAGCTATGGCCAAGTGGCGAAGGCAGCTGGCTATCCCAGACACGCCAGAATGGTAAGCCGCGCGATGAGCCGAAGTGATAAAAAGCTGCCGTGGCACCGCGTTATTAAATCTGATGGCACACTTGCCTTTCCTGCCGACAGTGACTATTACCAACAACAAAAAGCATCTTTGATGTCGGAGGGTGTTGTGCTTTTGAACGGTAAAGTAATACCTCCTGATAATGATGAACCTGAGGATTTAGATGCTTTGATTTGGGGGGCGGACTCCCTTTAATATGGCCTTAGTAAGTGTGGTAGATCGACGGTTTTTGCGCTAAGTCACCCAATATCGTTTCTAAGGTACGGCGCACATTATCTTTAGTTCGGCCAGTGAATTGCACACCGACGCCTTGTCCTTGCGACTGTCGTGGAGACATCCAAACCACTTTTCCGGGTATTGCAAACTTCTTTGATAAGGCTTCTATCTTCACTGACAAAATAACGGTATCACCCAGTTTAAATTCCTGATCTGTGATCGCATACAAGCCCCCCCCTCTAATAAAAGGCATATAATTCGCATGCAGGGCAGTTTTGTCTCGTAGCGAAACAGCAATGACGTTGCGAACTGCTTGTTGTTTTTCCATGATTTGTGCCTGATCTTATTATTATTTTGGACTTTATTTAGACAAAGCCTGACGTTGCCATAAAAGTAGCATGTTTTCTGTAAATAGCAGAGCGTTTAACGACGTATGGGCATGTGATTTTAACTCCATCAAGCCTTCGCGCAGTTGCCACAAACCTGCCTGAGAGCCGTTTAAGTGTTTCGCCAGGTGAGGACTAATCGCATCTACCGCCTCACCCTCAGGAAGATGTAATCGACGAATCATGGCATCTACCCACTGAAGCTGCCAATCCAGCAATTCGTGTTTAGCCGTCTTTTCCCAGTTCTTGGCGGCGCCAACCAGCGATAAACTACCACGAAGCATTTTTAATACATCAGCAGCAAACTGTTTGCGCATTGCCAAACGATCTTCGGAATCCAACATCGTTGCCAACAAAGGCTTACCAGATGCTGCAAGCAATAGCTCATCTGCCGGGTGCTCAAGTGACTGAGTGTTCAACCACTCCAATGCCTGAGCCTGACTCGGTTGAGGTAAATGCAATACCTGACAACGGCTGCGTATAGTCGGGATGAGCTCAGAGGGATTTGAACTCACCAGCAATAACACTGTTCTCTCCGGTGGCTCTTCAAGTGTTTTCAGCAGACTATTCGCTGCATTGATATTAAGGCGTTCAACAGGCGAAATGATCGCCACTCTACTTTCCTGATAACTACGGCTGAGGTAGACAAACTCATTCAAAGTGCGTATCTGATCGACAACAATTTGTGTCTTCTTCTCGGCTAACTGTACCGAGGTAAAGTCAGGGTGAGAGTTGGCTTCAAATAAATGGCAGCTTTTGCACTCATTACACGCCATTTGCGTATGCTCATCACGCGAGTCACACATCAGCGACTTAGCAAAACTACGTGCAAAATCGAACTTACCGCAGTGTTCGGGGCCGGCAAGCAATATCGCATGGGGCATGTGATCATTGCCGATCGTTCGGGAAATTGACTCCCAAACAGCTTGCTGCCAAGTGTATATCACCCAACTGACTCCAACAGTGTCTCCACTGCACGACTCAACTGTGCCTGCACATTATCTAGTGACTGCGAGGCATCCACCACAGTGAAGCGATCAGGTTCATGCTCTGCGCGCTGCAGGTAACATAGACGTATTCGCTCGAAAAACTCAACCTGCTCCTGCTCAATTCGATCAGCAGCACTTCGGGCTTTTGCTCTGGACAAACCAATCTCAACAGGAAGGTCGAATAAGTAAGTTTGATCCACACGAAAATCACCTAAAACCCATGCTTCCAGTTCGCGAATTCGTGACTGATCAATCTGGCGACCACCACCTTGATAAGCAAAACTGGCATCCGTGAAGCGATCACACAATACCCATTGGCCGGCTTCCAAGGCGGGTAATATTTTATGCTGGTAATGTTCTGCTCTCGCAGCAAACATGAGTAACAACTCAGTGTCTGAGTGCATCGCTGGTAAGTCGGGATTTAGCAATACCTCACGTATACGCTCACCCACTTCAGTGCCGCCGGGTTCACGGGATATCACAACGTCTTTGCCCGTCGCTTCAATTAATGACTTAGCATGTTGAAGATTACTGGTTTTGCCAGCACCCTCAACACCTTCAAACGTCAGAAACAGACCGCGTTGACGCCCACTCATTTATCACCCTGATACGCTTTAGCGTTACCACGTAACTGGTATTTGATAACGGCTTTACGATGATCGCGATAAGTATTTGTGAAGTGTGACGTACCGTCACCTCGCGCAACGAAGTAAAGCGCCTTGGAGGGTTCAGGATGCATAACCGCCTGAATCGCTTCAGCACTTGGCGTTGAGATTGGCGTTGGTGTTAATCCATGGCGTGTATAGGTATTGTAAGGCGTAGGACGCCTCAGATCAGACTTTCTGATATTTCCTTTAAAACGGTCACCCATACCATAGATCACAGTAGGGTCAGTCTGTAACATCATGCCTTTACGAATTCTGTTTTGAAACACTTGTGCAATCAGTGGACGTTCTTCGGGGACACCGGTTTCTTTCTCAACAATAGACGCCAAAATTAATGCTTCATAAGGATTTTTCAGAGGTACAACAGAGTCACGCTTTTCCCACTCAGCTTGTAGGAACTGCTTCATGGCTTTGTGACTTCGCTTTAAAAAATCGACATCGGTTGTACCACGAGGATAGTTATAAGTATCCGGAAAGAACCATCCTTCCGGGTTTTTCTCATCCGAGCCTATCTTGGCCATGATATTTTCATACTTGTAATCATCTGGCGTCAGCGTTTTTACCAGATTAGGATCAGCCTGGAGCTTCTTAGCCAGCTCTTTGAAGGTAAACCCCTCCACAATCGTGGTGTTGTAGCTAATGGTCTTACCGGACGTAAAACGATCCAATAAGTCCTGAGGCCCCATACCAGGCTCAATGGCAAATTCACCCGCCTTAATTTTATTTTCTTGTTTGGTGATTTTTGCCAGTAACTGAAACTGCCAGGCAGGCTTGATAATGCTTTGTGCTTCAAGATCAGCAGCAACTCGTCTGATATTGCTGCCTTTCTTGATTTCAAAAATTTCAGGAGCTGATTCCGAAACCTTTTGTTTGGTGAATTGCTCGTACTGAACAAAACCATAGCCGCCAACAGCCAGGGCTGAGAGCAGTAAAAATAAAAATAAAGTAGTAAATACTGTTTTCATTGCTCCGCCTTTACTGGGCTAATGGTGAGTCGATCAAATTTTCTTAAAGACCAATGTGCCGTTCGTGCCACCAAAACCAAATGAATTGCTCATCGCAACATCTACTTTGGCCTCACGAGCAGTATTGGCAACATAATCCAGATCACACGCCGGATCAGGGTTATCAAGATTAATAGTCGGTGGCAGAATCTGATCACGAACAGCAAGAACACTGAACACCGCCTCAATCCCACCGGCTGCTCCGAGCAAGTGGCCTGTCATTGACTTAGTTGAACTCACCGCAACATTATTGGCATGATCACCCAAAGCACGCTTAAGTGCCATTGTTTCAGCAACATCGCCTGCTGGTGTCGAAGTACCGTGAGCATTGATGTAATCCACATCTTCAGGATTCAAGCCTGCATCACGTAGTGCATTCGTCATACAACGCGCAGCACCCTCGCCATCCTTAGAGGGTGAGGTCATATGGAAGGCATCACTACTCATACCAAAGCCAACGAGTTCACAATAGATCTCCGCGCCACGAGCTTTGGCTGTTTCATATTCTTCCAGCACCAAAATACCGGCACCGTCACCTAATACAAAACCGTCACGATCAGCATCCCATGGGCGACTTGCTGCTTCAGGATCATCATTACGAGTCGATAAGGCGCGTGCCGCTGCAAAACCACCAATACCTAACGGCGTCGTTGCCATTTCGGCACCACCGGCCAACATAACATCAGCATCTCCATAAGCGATCATACGGGCTGCATCTCCGATACTGTGAGTCGCAGTCGCACAGGCTGACACTGGTGACATATTGTGATTTCTAAGTCCATGCATAATAGATAGATTACCTGCTACCATATTGACAATACTGCTTGGGACGAAGAAAGGTGAAATCTTTCGTGGGCCATTTTTCAGGTATGCCTCACAGTTTTTTTCAATCGTTCCGATACCACCGATACCAGAACCAACGATCACACCAATTCCATCAGCATTGTCTTCTGTGACGACAATACCTGAGTCATTCAATGCATCAGTACCTGCGCCAATACCGTAATGGATAAACGGGTCCATTTTGCGCAGATCTTTTGGTTTCATGTATTCAGTCGCGTCAAAGTCAGTCACATTCCCAGCAATTTGCACACTGAATTCGCTGGCATCAAACAGATCCGGACTAATTCGATTGATACCGCTTTTACCGGCGACAATATTATCCCACGCTGTTTTAATTTTGGAACCAACAGGAGAAACAATTCCCAGTCCCGTTACCACTACACGACGTTTTGACACGATGATACTTCCTTTACTGCTATAGGATTACCGATGAGTGAATCGATAATCGAAATATTTTTCGTTTTTCAATTACACAAAGACCGCAGTTTATGTGCAATAAACTGCGGTCTTAACGAATCTTGAATTAACCCTGCTGTGCAACAACGTAATCGATTGCCAACTGTACAGTAGTAATCTTTTCCGCTTCTTCGTCAGGGATTTCGGTACCGAATTCTT
The DNA here is from genome assembly GCF_003172875.1 of Leucothrix pacifica. Lineage (GTDB taxonomy): Bacteria > Pseudomonadota > Gammaproteobacteria > Thiotrichales > Thiotrichaceae > Leucothrix > Leucothrix pacifica. The sequence goes on from NZ_QGKM01000052.1 coordinate 19,866, forward strand.
CTTCTAGTGCCATAACCAGCTCAACGGTATCCAGTGAATCCGCGCCAAGGTCATCAACGAAAGATGCAGTGTTTACAACTTCAGCTTCATCAACACCTAATTGCTCAACAACTACATTTTTGACGCGCTTTTCAATATCACTCATGATATTTTTTCCTCAATTAAAAAAATATAATATGCATACTATCAATATAAAAATCAAGTACACAAGTTTTGTAGCAAGACGGCATTATGCCATGTGCATGCCACCGTTAATATGCAAGGTTTCACCCGTTACATAATTACCCATTTCTGAAGCTAAAAACAACACTGCATTGGCAATGTCGTCAGGTTGCCCCAACTGTCCTAATGGAATTGTCGAAGACATCGCATCTCGCTGTTCTTCTGACAAAGCTTTAGTCATATCTGTATCAATAAAACCAGGAGCGACTACATTTGCAGTAATACCTCGTGAACCGACTTCTCTTGCCAAAGACTTTGAGAAACCGACAATACCCGCTTTCGCTGCAGCATAGTTACACTGACCGGGATTACCTGTAGCACCCACCACTGAGGCAATTGAAATAATTCTTCCATAACGTGCTTTCATCATTCCACGCAAACACGCTTTACTAAGGCGGAACACGGAACTCAGATTCGTGTTGATAATATCATCCCACTCATCATCTTTCATACGCATTAACAAGTTGTCACGCGTAATACCGGCGTTGTTTACTAATACCTGTACCGCGCCATATTCATCAGTAATCACCTTCAGCAAACTTGCAATCGAATCTGCATCAGATACATCCAGTACTTTACCAGCGCCTTTAATACCGGCCTCAGCAAAGTAAGCCGAAATAGCTTCAGCCCCAGACTCAGAGGTTGCAGTTCCGACAACAATTGCACCTGACTGGCCGAGCTTCTCAGCAATCGCACGACCAATACCGCGGCTTGCACCCGTGACCAATGCAATTTTTCCGTCTAGCATAGTTTCAAAATTCATGTCTTATCCTTTCGCCGCCGTTAATGCTTTCTCTAATGACGCCATATCATTAATTGTTAAATTACCCAGTTTGCGATTAATTCTTCGGTTAAGACCGAACAGCACCTTTCCCGGTCCAAACTCAATAATGGTGTCAGCGCCGTGGGATTCAAGCGCATGAATGGTCTCTACCCAACGAACCGGCTTATACAGCTGCTCTGCAACTGTCGTTTTCATTGACTCCTCACTACCACAAGTATCAGCACTAACGTTGTGTAGCACCGGAATGTCAGACTTTGCGAAGTTAGCTTGCGCGAGCGCTTCAGCCATATCTGCTGAGATTTCTTTTAACATACTACAATGAGACGGTACGCTCATCGCCAACTTAATCGCCCGCTTTGCCCCCATTTCACTCAGAACCTGCATAGCACGATCAACAGCATCTGACTCTCCACCGATAACTGTTTGCTCTGGTGAATTAAAGTTTACAGCCTCAACGATTTGGCCATTCGCAGCTTTTGCGCAACCTTCAATAACAGCCTCAGCGTCCAAGCCCAAAATGGCAGCCATACCGCCCTTTCCTTCTGGTACTGCTTGTTGCATCAGCGATGAGCGGATACCGACTAATTTTACCGTTGTCGCGTAATCAATGGTGCCACTAGCAACCAAAGCACTGTACTCACCTAAACTGTGACCGGCAGTCGCTGTCGGCATCGACCCATCTTGTGACAACCAAACGCGCCATGTTGCAACACCCGCAGCAAGCATTAGTGGTTGAGTGATCATGGTTTGGCTCAGTAGCTCTTCAGGGCCAGCGGTAACAATTTGCCAGAGGTCTTGCTCCAGAACATCAGAGGCCTGATCAAATGTTTCCTTAACAATAGGGAAATGGAATGCTAAATCATCCATCATACCCAACGACTGAGAGCCCTGACCGGGAAATACTGCTGCAAAATTCATGTACTTGCACACCTGAACCAAATTAATTGCTGCGGATAATACCGCCCATAATGCAATATATCCAATAGCGCGCTCAGGGGAATTAGCAACTAACCTTATATTTAACTATTTGCGTCTTATAGTTAACTAATTAATCATAAATAAACCGCCATTCGATGAAAAATGACTTGTTTAATCAATCAGGTGAGGGATAATACTGCGCTTGAATGCTAAGTAAGATTATTGGAACACATGGCTAAAGAAGAAAATATTGAAATGGAAGGTACGGTCATCGAGACTTTACCAAACACAACATTCCGGGTTGAACTGGAAAACGGACACGTTGTGAATGCTCACATATCCGGACGTATGCGTAAGAACTATATTCGTATACTGACTGGTGACACGGTGACTGTTCAGCTAACACCGTACGACCTAACGAAGGGTAGAATTACCTACCGTAGTAAATAATAAGCTGCGCCCTTATCGGGCATCACAGGCTTATTGATTCACCGAATACATAAAAGGCGGTACTTAATGTAATAAGTACCGCCTTTTTGCGTGCTTCTATTTTATCAAACGTTAAGCAGGCTCAGCCTCTTTCTCGAACTCAAGCGATAACTTATCGTCCTTGACCGTGACTTTAACAACGCCACCCTTTACAAGATGACCGAATAAGATTTCATCAGCCAGTGGGCGCTTGATATTTTCCTGAATAACACGCTCCATAGGACGTGCACCCATTTTGATATCATAGCCTTTATCAGCCAACCAACGCTTCGCCTTATCATCAACCACCAGACTAACCTGCTTCTCATCAAGCTGAGTTTCAAGACGAATCAGGAACTTATCAACAATTGAGGTAATCACCGACTCTGGCAGCGGATTAAACTGCACGATAGCATCCAAGCGATTCCGGAATTCCGGTGTAAAGGCATTTTCAATCGCCTTACTGGTATCCATCGAATGATCTTGCTGCGTAAAGCCCATAGAACTACGACTGATATCCTGCGCACCAGCATTACTGGTCATAATCAATATGACATTACGGAAGTCAACGCTACGCCCGTTACTATCTGTCAGCGCCCCGTTATCCATTACCTGAAGTAACAGATTGAAGACATCCGGGTGCGCTTTTTCAACCTCGTCCAATAACAGAACAGCATGTGGGTTCTTATTAACGGCATCCGTTAACAGACCACCTTCGTCATAGCCAACATAGCCCGGAGGCGCACCAATTAAACGAGAAACAGTATGACGCTCCATGTACTCAGACATATCGAAACGCAGTAATTTAATACCTAAGTGTTCAGACAGCTGCTTGGTAACCTCAGTTTTACCAACCCCCGTAGGGCCGGCAAACAAGAAGGAACCGATCGGCTTTCCATCATCACGCAGACCAGAACGCGCCATTTTGATTGCGGTAACGATCTGCTTGATGGACTCATCCTGACCAAATACAACACGTTGTAAATTAGTCTCAAGACTCTTCAGTACGTCCATATCAGAACTTGAAACAGCCTTCGGTGGAATACGCGCAATTTTCGCAACGATGGTCTCAACATCACCCACAGAAATCGTTTTCTTACGCGTCGCTTTTGGCTGAAGCTGGCGATTAGCTCCGGCTTCATCAATCACGTCAATTGCCTTATCCGGCAAGCGACGATCAGTAATATAACGAGCTGATAACTCAACTGCGGACTCAAGTGCAGGCATGGTGTATTTCACATCATGATGCTCTTCAAAGCGCGACTTAAGCCCTTTCAGAATCTTTATCGTCTCAGGCACACTAGGCTCATTCACATCAATTTTCTGGAACCGACGCGCCAACGCACGATCCTTCTCAAAAATGCTGTGATACTCCTGATAAGTAGTTGATCCCATGCACTTCAATTCACCTGACGCTAGTACCGGCTTGATCAGGTTTGATGCATCCATGGTTCCACCAGAGGTAGCACCTGCACCGATGATTATGTGTATTTCATCAACAAACAGAACCGCATGATCTTCATCACGAATCTGATTCAGAACTGCTTTTAAACGCTTCTCAAAGTCACCGCGATATTTTGTACCAGCAACCAAAGCACCCAAGTCTAGCGAGTAAATCGTCGCATCAGCTAATACCTCAGGTACTTCGCCATCAACAATACGCTTAGCTAAGCCTTCTGCGATGGCAGTTTTACCAACACCTGCCTCACCGACTAATAAAGGGTTATTCTTACGACGACGACAAAGCACCTGAACCGTGCGCTCGACTTCTTCATCACGACCAATCAGAGGGTCAATTTTGCCCTCTTCAGCCATTTGATTCAGATTACTAGCGAAGCGCTCCAAAGGACTTGCTTTAGACTCGTCCTCAACAAATTCGCTTTCTTCATTATTGGTTTCAGAACCTGACTCTTCTTCATCAATAGATAAACTATCGAACGAGATATCATCATCCTTCTGAATACCGTGAGAAATATAGTTTACAAGGTCGAGACGTGTCATTTCCTGACGCGCCAGATAATAAACAGCGTGTGACTCAGTCTCACCGAAGATAGCAACCAGTATACTGTCACCAGTTACTTCTTCTTTGGATGAAGCCTGCACATGGTAAACAGCACGCTGCAACACACGCTGAAAACCAATGGTCGGACGACTTTCGCGACCGTCATCTTCAACTAATATGGGTGTGCTTTCTTCAATATGTCCCTCCAGCTCTTGCTGAAGCATAGGAATATTCACACCACATGCGCGCAGCGTTTCCGCCGCAGAAGGGTTCCTTGTCATGGATAGCAGCAAATGCTCAACAGTCACAAACTCGTGATGTTTTTCATTCGCTTCCCTGAACAGGCTGTTTATAGAGTATTCAACTTCCGGACTCAGCATTACTTAGTCTCCTTAGGCCTCTTCCATAGTACATAACAAGGGGTGCTGGGATTGACGAGCATGCTCGTTAACCATTACGACCTTTGTTTCCGCGATCTCTCTGGTGAAAGTTCCACAGACACCCTTGCCTTTTTGGTGCACATTCAGCATGACGCGTGTAGCAGACTCATGATCCAGATTAAAGAACACCATTAGTACCTCGACAACGAATTCCATTGGAGTGAAATCGTCGTTGATAAGTATAACGCTATATCGTTTTGGTTCTTTGACTTCTGGGCGGGATTCCTCTACCGCCAAACCAGAATCGTGATCTATTTCATGCTCGTTCGCCATGTTACTCCCAGCCTTCCTTCTTATTTATCACATGTTTTCAATGATGCGATCACCGAACTCATCGGTAGTCTGGACTTGTGCGTCGTCCATTTCATTAGCAAAATCGAAGGTTACTGTTTTTGCAGAAATAGCACCAGAAATACCTTTAACTATAAGGTCAGCCGCTTCCATCCAACCCATGTGACGAAGCATCATTTCTGCAGAAAGAATAATTGACCCCGGATTAGCTTTATTCTGACCTGCAATCATTGGTGCAGTTCCATGAGTTGCCTCAAATACACCGATGGTGTCAGACAGGTTAGCTCCCGGCGCGATACCGATACCACCAACCTGAGCCGCAAGTGCATCAGAAATATAATCACCATTTAGGTTTAGTGTAGCAACTACTGAATAGTTTTCAGGGTAAAGCAAAATATTTTGTAAGAATGCATCAGCAATCACATCATTCAGGATAATATCTTCACCTGTGTTCGGGTTTTTGAATGATAACCAAGGACCACCATCTAATTCTGTTGCACCAAACTCCTTACGTGCAACATCAATACCCCAAGTCTTAAAGCCACCTTCAGTGAACTTCATAATGTTACCCTTATGTACGATCGTTACCACCTTACGGTTGTTATCGATTGCATACTGAAGTGCTTTACGCACCAAACGCTCTGTTCCCTCACGAGAAACCGGCTTTACACCAATACCCGTTGTTTCAGGGAAACGAATCTTTGTCACACCCATTTCATCCTGAAGGAAGCTGATCATCTTTTCAGCTTCTGGTGATCCCTGCTCCCACTCAATCCCTGCATAGATATCTTCTGAGTTTTCACGGAAGATAACCATATCCGTCTTTTCAGGCTCTTTTACCGGGCTTGGTGTTCCTTCGTAGTAACGTACCGGACGCAGGCAAGTGTAAAGATCCAATGTCTGACGCAACGTTACGTTTAAAGAACGCATACCGCCACCGACAGGTGTTGTTAGCGGACCTTTAATAGAGACAACATAGTCCTTAACAACATCAATTGTCTCTTCCGGCAGCCACACATCGCCACCATATAGTGAGTTGGCTTTTTCACCCGCGTAGATCTCCATCCACTGGATTGCACGGTCTGTGCCATAAGCCTTGCTTACAGCAGCATCCACAACCTTTTGCATCACTGGCGTGACATCTGCACCGATACCATCACCCTCAACGAATGGGATAATTGGCATGTCAGGGACATTCAGAGAGTAGTCTGCATTCGTTGTGATTTTTTCCCCATTCGCAGGGACGGTAATATGCTGAAAGCTCATTATAGGCTCCAAAAATAATATTCAGTAAATTTATGTAGTTTGGCTACATCAAGTAGCAGTGATCGGCATTGTATCAAGAATAGCCCGAATAATTATCTGTTTTATTAATATAGATCGTTTGATATTCGATTAGCCATAATCACAAAAGTAATCGTTTATCTAATTTTATAATGCTTTAATATATGCCCCCATTCAATAATTTCAATAGAGAATCACAAATGACTTATCACGTTTATGGTATTGGCAACGCACTTGTCGATATGGAGTTCGAGGTTGCTGAAACCTTTTTGCAGGACAACAACATCGAAAAAGGCTTGATGACGCTGATCGATGAGCAGCAGCAGCAAGCACTCTCCAAGAGCCTGACTGAGTCATATGGCGTGACAAAGCGTACTGGTGGTGGCTCTGCAGCAAACAGTATTGTTGCGATAAGCCAGCTTGGTGGCAATGCATTTTATGCCTGTAAAGTTGCCGATGATGAAGGCGGTAATTTCTATATGAATGACCTTCACAAGGCAGGTGTTACTACTCGTCTCGAGCAGGTTAAGCATGACGGTATCACCGGCAAATGTATGGTTATGGTGACGCCAGATGCAGAGCGCACCATGAATACTTTTTTAGGGATTACCACTGACTTCTCTGTAAGTGAACTACATTTTGAAGATCTGAAACAGGCAGAATACATTTATATAGAAGGCTACCTGGTAACATCTGATGTCTCTCGAGCAGCAGCAATAGAAGCACGTAAAGTAGCTGCTGATAATAACGTAAAGACAGCAATGACGTTCTCAGACCCATCAATGGTGACCTACTTCCGCGATGGTGTGGCAGAAATTATCGGTGATGGTGTAGATATTCTTTTCAGTAATGAAGAAGAAGCAACAATATTCACTGGTAAAGACAATCTGGATGACGCAATCGCTGACCTTAAAGCACTGTGTGGCACATTGGTACTGACACTGGGCAGCAAAGGCGCGATGATTATTAAAGACAATGATGAGCGCATCGCCATTGACCCTGTAGCAACCACTGCAGTTGACACCAATGGCGCGGGCGATATGTTTGCAGGTGCTTACCTGTATGGCGCTACTCACGGCTTTAGCGACTTACAATCTGGCAATCTGGCCAGTGAAGCAGCCTCTATTATTGTGTCTCGTTTTGGAACACGTCTTGAAGCCGACGAACAACAGCACCTGATCAAAAAATACTGCTGAAACAACGGATATTGAAATGACTCGTAAAATTCTCGTCACCAGCGCACTACCTTATGCAAACGGCCCGATTCACATCGGCCACATGGTTGAATACATTCAAACGGACATCTGGGCCAGGTTCCAGCGTCACCGTGGTAATAGTTGCTATTATGTCTGTGCTGATGATGCACATGGCACGCCGATTATGCTACGCGCCCAGCAAGAAGGTATTGAGCCTCAGGAACTGATTGATAAGGTCAATCAGGAGCATCAGGCGGATTTTGCGGGTTTCAATATCAGCTTTGACAACTACTACACCACACACTCTGAAGAAAACCGAACTTTCTCCGAAGCCATCTATTGTGCTGCTAAAGATGCAGGCCACATTGCTACCCGGGTGATTAAGCAAGCATACGACCCAGAAGCAGAAATGTTTTTACCAGATCGCTTTATTAAAGGTGACTGTCCAAACTGCGGTTCATCTGATCAATATGGTGACAACTGTGAAGTGTGCGGTGCGACCTATTCAACCACAGAAATAAAAAATGCCTACTCTGTTGTGACGGGCGCAACACCTATCGAGAAAGACAGTGAACATTACTTCTTTAAGCTGGGTGATTTCACTGACTTTTTATCGGAATGGCTTGCCAGCGGTTCTGTGCAAAAAGAAATCGTTAATAAGATGAAAGAGTGGGTCGATGATGGCTTGGCTGACTGGGATATCTCACGTGATGCACCCTACTGGGGTTTCAAGATACCCGGTACTGAAGACAAATACTTCTATGTATGGCTGGATGCACCGATTGGCTACCTTGCTTCATTTAAGAACCTTTGTGACAGAACGGGTGAGAGTTTTGATGACTACTGGGCAGAAAGCTCTGATGCTGAGGTGTATCATTTCATCGGTAAAGATATCGCATACTTCCACACGCTGTTCTGGCCTGCGCAACTAAAAGCTGGTGGTTATCGCTTACCGACAGGGGTGAATTGTCACGGCTTCCTAAAAGTAAATGGCGAGAAAATGTCTAAATCTCGCGGTACGTTTGTGCAAGCAAGCGTGTTCCTTAAACACCTGCCTGCTGAGCAGCTGCGTTATTACTTCGCCTCAAAGCTCAACAATACAATCGATGACATCGACCTTAATCTTGCTGACTTCCAGCAGCGCTCTAATAGCGATCTGGTCGGCAAAGTGGTCAATATTGCTTCTCGCTGTGCCGGCTTTATCAATAAGCGTTTTGATAATACGTTATCCGCTGAACTACCGGATCCTGCGCTATATGCAAAATTCGCAGCAGCCAGTGAGGAAATTGCTGAAAGCTACGAGACACGTCAATACAGCAGAGCAATGCGTCAAATCATGGCATTAGCAGATTTGGCTAATCAGTACATTGACGACAACAAGCCTTGGGTATTGATCAAAGACGAAGACACTTTTGGTCAGGTACAGGGCATCTGCACGCAAGGCATTAATATGTTCCGTGCGCTACTGAGCTACCTTAAGCCTGTTTTACCTGAGCTAGCAGAAAAGTCTGAAGCTTTCCTCAATGCCGGTGAGTTGGTGTGGGACTCTGTACAAACGCCATTGTTGAACCATGAAGTGACAAAGTTCAAACCATTAATGACACGCATTGAAGAAACGCAAATCGATGCGATGCTTGATGAAAACAAGCAAGTACTGGAAGCCATCCAGGCTGCTGCCGATAAACCTGCGCTGAGTGAGCATCTAGTCAACGACCCGATCAAACCAGAAATCACGTATGAGGATTTCGATAAGATCGATTTACGTATTGCCTTAATTGAAAGTGCTGAGGCGGTCAAGGGTGCTGATAAATTGTTGCGGCTAGTGCTGGATATCGGCGGCGAGAAACGTCAGGTATTTGCAGGGATTAAGTCAGCCTACGAGCCAGAGACTCTCATTGGTAAACAAACGGTGATGGTAGCCAATCTGGCACCACGAAAGATGCGCTTTGGGATGTCGGAAGGCATGGTTTTAGCGGCAGGACCAGGTGGTAGCGACTTGTTCGTACTACACCCTGATGATGGTGCTCAACCCGGAATGCGCGCTAAATAATAATGTCTTTGGCGAAGAAGTCAGTTGTCCGAAGCTGACTTCTTCTCTTCGCCCGTTAACTGTGTATAACGGAGCAAATCTTTCTTGAACCGCTCTTCAATTTTGGTTCGTTCAATCTGATTATCGGTGATAGCCTGTTGATAGATATGAAGATTATCGAGAATATCATCGATCTTCATGCCCAATAAGTTTTTATCATTAGGATTGAGCATTCGCTCATGACGTGCTTCCAGCTTTTCCAGTGACTCGGACAGTTTTTTATGTCTTGCCTGTAGAATTGCAATCCCACCATCTGCCATCTCCAGCTTACTTTGGTAAACCATCTCCAGCTCTTCAAGACTACTAAACATAGAGCGAAGCTGTGTATCGCGCATTTCCTGCAGGTCAGCTTCATGCTGTTCTTCTTTTAGCTTTTTCTGAATCTCGATATCTCTGGCCGCTTTTTCAATTCTTTCCTTTCGCGCCGCCGCAGACTCAACCTTCTCTTTCGTTAGGCCACTTTTGTACAACTTCACATGCCCGTTCTGAGCGTATGCCGGCGGAATTCTATCGCCATAGTGAACCTTTCCATGCTCATCCACCCAGCGATATAAGCCGGAGTAAACAGCGGTACTCCAAACGAATGCGAGTAAGACTAGTGAATAATGTGTTTTCATTTTTTATTATTTTTCTTAAGCGCTAAAATTTAACGATCAGCTCTGGTGAGCTTATCAAACCGGGTTAACGTTTCACGGTATTGATCGAGCATGATTTCACGGTCAGACTGATTGATTTTAATCGCCTTACGATACTCCTGCAGACTTTCATGGGTGTTCTCAATTTGCATACTTAAAGTCAGACGTGACATTTCTTCCTTCGTAGACTTGCGCTGCTTTGATAAGCGAACCAACTTCTGACTCAGGCTCTCATCCCTTGCCGATAAAATTCCGATACTCTGGTCTAGTAGAGACAGTTTCTTTTGATAAGCAGCAATGATTTCATCACGATTTTCATAAGTCGCTAACAACTGATCATCCTGACGCTTCTGCTCTTCTTCTGCCAGTTTTGCTTCGGTTTTTTCTTCTTCCAACGCAACTTCTTTCTGCTCTTCCTGCTTTTTCTGTTTTAGTTCTTCTGCAGAAACAACTCGTTGCGACTCCACACCATTCTTGTTCAGCGATGTGTGGCCCTTTTGAGCCATAGACGGCGGTACTTTATCGGAGAAATGCACTTTGCCATTCTCATCAACCCAACGGTACAGGCTTGCCTGAGCAACGCTACTGGTCAAAAGAAGAGTCAAAGCAATTAGCTTAATTGAAGTCATGATATTGGGGGTTATAATTGTTAGTATTGCTTTCAATCCTAACACAGAGTCCGCGAGGATCATTTCATTTCCGACGAATGTATGAGCCTGGCCAGAGCATGCGAATATGGCAACAGAATTCAAGATACATACTGACTACAAGCCTGCCGGAGACCAGCCGACAGCCATTGCATCGCTGGTTGAAGGGCTCAATGACGGACTGCTGCATCAAACATTACTCGGGGTCACCGGCTCCGGAAAAACCTTCACCATTGCCAATATCATTGAACAGACTCAGCGTCCGACGATATTAATGGCACACAATAAAACGCTAGCCGCACAGCTCTATGGTGAGATGAAAGAGTTTTTTCCTGACAATGCTGTGGAATATTTCGTTTCCTATTATGACTACTACCAACCAGAGGCTTATGTGCCCTCCTCTGGTGTCTATATTGAAAAAGATGCCTCGGTAAACGATCACATCGAACAAATGCGTCTGTCCGCGACTAAGGCGATGATTGAACGCCGTGACGTCATCATCGTGGCGACCGTATCAGCCATCTATGGTTTGGGTAATCCGGAATCCTATCTGAAAATGATGTTACATCTCGACCGGGGTGAGCAGATTGATCAACGTAGCATCTTGAGACGACTTGCTGAATTACAATACTCGCGTAACGACATTGAGCTGTCACGTGGTACTTATAGAGTACGTGGCGAAGTGATTGATGTGCATCCCGCTGACTCAGATTTGGAAGCGGTACGTATCGAGCTGTTTGACGATGAAGTAGAGCAACTCAGTTATTTTGACCCACTGACGGGTGAAGTCTTGAGAAAAGTTCCCAGACTCACTATTTACCCTAAGACCCATTATGTAACACCTCGCGACACATTGCTCGAGGCCGTTGATAAAATTAAAGACGAGCTGCGCGAGCGTTTACAAAACCTGAGAGATAATGGTCGATTGGTTGAAGCGCAACGCCTTCAGGAACGTACGCTGTACGATATCGAAATGATTATGGAAGTCGGCTATTGCTCGGGCATTGAAAACTACTCTCGGTATTTGTCGGGAAGACCCGCAGGCGCGCCACCGCCCTGTTTATTTGACTACCTACCACCCAATGCGTTGGTCGTCATCGATGAATCACACGCTACTGTTCCACAAATCGGTGCCATGTATAAGGGTGACCGTTCGCGAAAGAATAATTTGGTGGACTATGGTTTCCGGCTACCGTCTGCTCTGGATAATCGACCGCTACAATTCGAAGAATTTGAACGACTCATCCCGCAAGCGATTCATGTATCTGCGACACCGGGGAATTATGAAAATGAGCATAGCGACAATGTGGCCGAGCAAGTGGTGCGCCCTACCGGTCTGATCGACCCAACGGTTGAAATCCGCCCCGTCGCCTCTCAGGTTGATGACGTGATGTCAGAAATCACCTTGCGTGCAGCGAAGAACGAACGAGTATTGATTACGACACTGACGAAGCGGATGGCTGAAGACCTGACAGATTACTTAATGGATCATGACATTAGGGTGCGATACCTACATTCTGATATCGACACCGTTGAACGTGTGGAAATTATTCGTGACTTACGACTCGGTGAGTTCGATGCGTTGGTGGGTATCAACTTACTCCGTGAGGGTTTGGATATGCCTGAGGTGAGTTTAGTCGCGATCTTAGATGCTGATAAAGAAGGCTTCTTACGTTCGGAGCGTTCGTTGATCCAAACCATCGGTCGTGCCGCCCGAAATGCTCAGGGACAGGCTATTTTATATGCTGATCGCATTACTAACTCCATGCAGGCCGCTTTAGATGAGACGGAACGACGTCGTACTAAACAAATCGCTCATAATGAAGAATACGGCATCACCCCCAAGACTATTAAGAAGCGCATCGCCGACATCATGGAAGGTGCCTACAGTCAAGGTAGCTCAAGAAAACGAGGCGAGCGAACCCGTAAAGTGGCTGAGCCAGCAGCAGATTACCATTCATTGACACCTGACAAAGCGGTCAAAATGATGGCTAAGCTAGAAAAAGAAATGTTTGAACAAGCTAAAAATCTGGAGTTTGAGGCCGCCGCCAAGACTCGTGATGAAATTGCCAAGCTTCGTGAGCAGGCACTGATCCAATAAAAACTACGATTAGTGGTCGATCCGTTTATCCAAGTTATATTTACATCACAAGAGGTTGGTTTATTATTCAGATTCTGGCAACGACCAGAGCTGGTATAAATAAAACAACAACAATAACCCCTTACAATTGGATCCCCGACCATGAAAACAATTACTAAAATTGGTTTAGCTTCTGCTTTATTTCCTCTATTAACAGCACTTCCTGCACACGCCGGATTATTTGATAATTCTGGTAGCGAAGGTGGTGATTTCTTTGAAGATGTATTCTTCGGTGGCGCATTCGGCCAATCAGAGCTCGACGGCTTCTGTGGCACAGCAGGTGATTGCAACAATGAAGACACATCCTGGAAAGTTTATGGTGGTTACAAAATCAACGATATGCTTGACGCTGAAGTAAGCTATACCAGCATTGGCGACATCAACCGCACCACAGATGCAGGCACTGAAACTTCAGAAATTTCTGCTCTGGCTATCAACGCTGTTGGTACATACGATGTAAATGACTCAGTACAGGCACTGGGTAAAATTGGTGCTGCAAGCTGGAGTGCTGATAACTCTGACAATGACGAAGATGGTATCAGCCTGACCTACGGCTTTGGTGCCAAAGTTCGCATGAACGAAAACATGAAGATTCGTGCAGAGTGGGAAAACATCTCAGATGTTAAGACTGCCGGAGACCGTGAAAGTGATGTAACAACAATGAGCTTGGGTATTGAGTTAGATACTCTGTAAGCAATCATCTAATAGTTCAGTATCAAAGGCAGCCCTCGGGTTGCCTTTTTTGTTTTCAGCGATGCAATGATTCAGCATTTCTAGTACATTAGCCTCTTTTAAAATCTTCAGGCTAAAACATGGCACGCCAGACCGATCTGATCTCACCTTCTATTCTTTCTGCTGACTTTGCTCGCTTGGGCGAAGAAGTTGATAACGTATTACGTTCTGGTGCAGACATGGTGCACTTTGATGTAATGGACAACCACTACGTACCAAATCTGACTATTGGCCCGTTGGTGTGTGAAGCATTGCGCAAACATGGTGTAACCGCGGATATAGATGTTCACCTCATGGTTAAGCCGGTGGACCGCATCATTCCGGATTTTGCTAATGCCGGCGCCAGCTACATCACGTTTCACCCGGAAAGCTCTGAGCACGTCGATCGCAGTTTGCAACTGATTCGTAGCTTGGGATGTAAGTCGGGCTTAGTGTTTAATCCAGCTACACCACTGGATGTACTGGATTATGTGATGGACAAGGTGGACATGATTCTGCTGATGTCAGTGAATCCGGGCTTTGGTGGTCAACAGTTCATTCCCGGCACACTACAAAAACTCAAGCAAGCGCGTAAGCGCATCGATGACTCTGGCTTAGACATCCGTCTTGAAATCGATGGTGGCGTGAAAGCAGATAATATCGCAGAGATTAAGGCCGCTGGTGCTGATACCTTCGTGGCAGGCTCTGCTATTTTTGGCGCCGCGAATCAGGATGACCCGAACCATTATGATTCCATCTGCAAAGCCTTCCGCGAACAGCTGGCTAGCGTATAATCACAGGGCATTTTTGAACGTGACATCATTGATCGGAAAAGTTAGACTCATGAGCAATCAACTCAATACTTATATCATGTTATTAAATCTGTACAAACATTGGCGATGGTGAAGCTCCCTTAATACGGCCGGATCACCCACAGTTATATGTTTTTTACAGGTTTATACACATGTTAAAAGAGACTTTTCAGGCTTGCATCGCGCAAGGTTATCAGCGTGTACCACTCGTTCGCGAAGTATTGGCAGACCTCGATACGCCACTCAGCACTTACCTCAAATTGGCCAATGGCCCATACTCCTATCTGTTTGAATCTGTTCAGGGCGGAGAAAAATGGGGTCGCTACTCAATTATAGGCTTGCCTTGTAACGAGACAATCCATATCCGTGAGAATACGGTTGAGATACGACTCAATGATGAGGTCACCGAATCATTTCAGGTAGACGATCCACTGGCATGGGTGGAAGAGAAACAAACTGCCTGTAAAATCCCTGACGTACCTGAACTACCTCGCTTCACCGGTGGATTAGTTGGTTATTTTGGTTACGAAACCATCGGTTATATCGAACCAAAACTAGCTAAACTAAAAAATGCTGACCCGATCGATACACCAGA
This sequence comes from Leucothrix pacifica, assembly GCF_003172875.1. Lineage (GTDB taxonomy): Bacteria > Pseudomonadota > Gammaproteobacteria > Thiotrichales > Thiotrichaceae > Leucothrix > Leucothrix pacifica. Next base: position 35,100 of record NZ_QGKM01000052.1, read on the forward strand.
CATTTTACTAATGGTATCCAATGAGGTAGTGGTGTTTGATAACCTCAGTGGCAAACTCTATCTGATCGTTCATGCGGATGCTGATGGTTATGATTCTGCTCAGCAACGTCTTACAGAACTCCACCAACAGCTACGTGAGCCTTTCAGCTACCCGCTTGACCGCCCTGTCTCGCAGCAGGAAGTTACCGAATCAGATTTTGTCTCTGAATTCACTGAAGAAAAGTTTAAAGAAGCCGTTAGTGAAGCACGCGAGTACATCTGTAGTGGTGACATCATGCAGGTTGTGTTGTCACAGCGTCTAAGTATTCCATTTAAGGCGCGCGCACTGGATCTATATCGCACACTGCGTAGCCTGAATCCATCACCTTATATGTACTTCCTGCAATTGAGCAGCTTCCAGATTGTTGGCTCCTCACCTGAGATTTTAGTGCGGCTAGAAGATGATGAAGTCACGGTCAGACCCATTGCAGGTACACGACGTCGTGGCAAGGATGACGAGCAAGATCTGAAATTAGAAAAAGAGTTATTAGCTGACCCCAAAGAACTGGCAGAACATCTGATGTTGATTGATCTGGGTCGCAATGATGCCGGGCGTGTTAGTGAGATTGGTAGCGTACAACTCACCGAAAAAATGTGTGTTGAGCGTTACTCACACGTAATGCACATCGTGTCGAATGTGACGGGTGATCTCAAAAAAGGCATGAGTGCGATGGATGTGCTACGCGCAACCTTCCCTGCTGGCACCGTTAGTGGCGCACCTAAGATACGTGCGATGGAAATCATTGCCGAGCTTGAGCCGACAAAGCGTGGCGTCTATTCCGGCGCGGTCGGTTACTTATCATGGAACGGTAATATGGATACCGCTATCGCGATCCGAACTGCGGTTATTAAGGATGAAACACTCCACATTCAGGCAGGCGCAGGCATTGTTTATGACTCCGTGCCACAATCTGAGTGGGACGAAACCATGAATAAGGCACGCGCGATATTTACCGCTGTCGCTGAAGTCAGCAATGGCCTTGATAATCTTGACCGTGACCAAGGAGCAACAGCATGATTTTAATGATTGATAACTATGACTCCTTCACCTACAACCTTGTACAGTATCTGGGCGAGTTAGGCGCTGATGTTGAAGTGCATCGTAATGACCAGATTACGATTAATGATATTAAGGAAATGGCACCGGAGCGCATTATGCTCTCTCCCGGGCCTTGTACTCCTTCTGAAGCAGGCGTTTCTTTGGAAACGATTCATGAGTTTGCAGGCAAAATACCATTATTTGGTGTATGTCTCGGTCATCAGGCTATCGGTCAGGCATTTGGCGGAAATGTGATTCGGGCAGCTGAGATCATGCATGGTAAAACGTCACCGATACATCACCTCGATGTGGGCGTTTTTTCAGGCCTGTCAAATCCCTTTACAGCCACCCGTTACCACTCATTGGTGATTGAAAAAAGCAGCCTTCCTGACTGTCTTGAAATCACTGCCTGGACCGAAAAACCAGATGGTACTATTGATGAAATTATGGGTGTCAGACATAAGACACTGGATGTGGAGGGTGTACAGTTTCATCCGGAATCAATCCTCAGTGAACATGGCCATGACATGCTGAAGAATTTCTTAACTGCAGAGCCACGCTAATGATTGAAGACTTCAAAGCCGCAAGTTTTATGAAGCGCCTAGGTGCCATGTTTTACGACTTCATGCTTGCCTTATCTTTCGTGATGGTCGTTGGTTTCTTTAGCATGGTTGTCGTCATGACGATCTTTAGTATAGACAGTGTTGAAGCCGGCAGCCCGGTTGCTAAAATGTTCTTTCCATACTTGTTGTTCCTGAGTTTTGTTTTTTACGGTTGGTTCTGGACGCATGGCGGCCAAACATTAGGCATGAGAGCGTGGAAGCTGAAACTGGTTGGTGAAACGAATATCCGAATTACATGGGGCCAGGCATTTTTCCGTTTTTGCTATGCCATTATCAGCTGGATACCGCTGGGTGCTGGCTACCTATGGATGATTGTCGATAAGAAGAAACAGACCTGGCACGACAAAGTGTCACGTACCTATATTGCCGATCTGAAGTAATGCAGACGCCGGATTCACCACAACCCGCTATTACCCTGTTCCAGACATTATCATTGGGACTGCTGGTGCTGGTGGTCTATATCTTTCTTCAGAGTTCCTTATTGCAACACTTTGCCAGAGCTCAACTGGGCAACGCAGCAGACGCCAAAGCAATGACAGACACTATGAAGTCACTGGTGTATGACGCCAGAGTACTGAGCTATCTGGAAATTATCAGCGGTACCTTAACAACCCTGTTCATCGTCTTGCTGGTTCACCTGCGAAATGTATCACCCGTTGAACATCTAAAGCTCTACCGCTTTCAAAAGAGAGACTTACTGAGTTGGTTGGCGGTGTTAGCCGCATTCACCATTCTGTTGGCATTGGTTTCGTCAGTGCTGTCTCCTGAAAGCTCGGACTTTATGCAGCGCATATGGGATAGCACAGACAATATTATTCTGCTCATTATCGCAATCGTCATCGTGGCACCCATCTTTGAAGAAACACTATTTCGTGGCTTTCTGTTTACCGGTATTCAGCAAAGTCATTTAGGAACTGGTGTTGCGATTGGTTTTACATCAGCAACCTGGGCAATTATCCACACACAATACGGCGCATTTGATCTGATCAGTATTTTTATACTCGGTATTGTATTGTCTGCTTCACGCATTGCCAGCGGCTCATTACTCGTTCCTATCATTCTGCATGGAACATTTAACTTTTTTGCGATCCTGGAAATGGCCATGTTCTCGTAAAACGTGGCACAATAAAACACACTAACAACAATCTAAAATGGAAGCTTCATGAATTATTCGACTATTAGTAACCTTCCCGCACCTCAGGCTGAAGGTGATTGCTTATTTCTCGCTGTCTATCAAGACAAACAATTATCTGATGCGGCAGATGCTGTTGATCAAGCATCACAGGGTGCTATTACGAATTGCTTAAGCTTCGATGATTTTACAGGTAAAGCTGGTGAAACACAGATGCTTTATCAAGCTGATGGCATTAATGCGAAGCGTATTTTGCTCGTTGGTGTGGGTGAAAAAGAGTCGTTTGATGCGTTCGCGGTGAACAAAGCCACTAAGACTGCACTAAAAAGCTTATCCAATCAGTCCATCGGCACGATTTATAGCTACCTTGCTGATGATCTGGCTGACCAAGCCGGTGCAACGATTGCTCAAGGTGTATTAGCCGCTTCTGACAGCAACTACAAATTCACACTTCACAAGTCAGATCACAATGCTGAAGTTCCGTCGCAAACACTGACTTTCGCCTTTAGCAGTGACGTAGACGGTTTAGACGAGGCGCTTAATCACGCCAGCGGTATGGCCTTAGGTTGTGAATTATCGCGTGATCTGTCGAACCAGCCGGGTAATGTGGCTACGCCTTCCTACTTGGCTGAAACAGCAATGGATATGGCAAAGACATTTAGCTCACTAAACGTTGAAGTGCTTGAAGAAGCCGATATGGAAAAGCTTGGTATGGGTTCTTTCATGTCTGTGAGTAAAGGAAGTGATCAGCCCGGTAAAATGGTGATCATTCAATATAAAGGCGCTGCAGATGACCAGGCGCCGGTTGCTCTTGTCGGTAAAGGTGTGACTTTTGATACCGGTGGTATTTCATTAAAGCCTGGCGCAAGCATGGATGAAATGAAGTTCGACATGGTCGGTGCTGCCAGCGTACTCGGTACCATCAAAGCCTGTGCTGAAATGAAACTACCAATTAACGTTGTTGGTGTGCTGGCTGCTGCTGAAAACATGCCAAGCTCACGCGCAACTAAGCCGGGTGATATCGTTAAGTCAATGTCTGGCAAAACGATCGAAGTGCTGAATACAGATGCGGAAGGCCGCTTAGTGCTGTGTGACGCCCTAACCTACGTCGGCAAATACGAGCCGCGTTTGGTGATTGATATCGCTACACTAACAGGTGCGTGCATTGTGGCATTGGGTCACGAGATCTGCGCGGTATTAGCGAATGATCAATCACTGGCTGATGAGATTATGGCATCCGGCAAAAGCATTGGTGATCAGGCATGGCAGTTACCAATGAATGATGACTATCAAAAATTACTGAAAAGCGCACATGCAGATATCGGTAACATCGGTGGTAAGTCAGCAGGTACCATAACGGCGGCTTGCTTCCTTGGACACTTCACTAAAGATTACCGCTGGGCTCACTTAGACATTGCCGGAACCGCATGGCAAGGCAAAGATGCAACCGGCCGCCCTGTCCCGCTTCTTACCCAATTCTTGATCGATCAGGTGAAATGACAGAAATTAGTTTTTACGTCGGTAAAAATAACACCTTGCGCGACAGGCTTATCTTAGCCTGCCGCGTTACTCAAAAAGCGTTTGATAAAGGCTATCATGTTCATATCCATACTGACTCTGAGAGTACTTCGCGTCAGCTGGATGATCTGCTATGGACATGGCACCCTAGCAGCTTCATTCCTCATGCATTAGCCGACAATGCCGATCAGGAACGCGTAATCATTGCGCATGATTTTGAACCAAATCAAAACTGTGACTACTTAATTAATCTATCGAATGAGCAACCCAAGTTTTTTTCCCGATTCGAGAGAATGGGAGAGATTCTTGATCAAACCCCCGATATTTTGACCGATGGTCGCAAAAGATATGCCTATTATCGAGATAGGGGGTATACTTTGAAGTACTACCAATTATAAGGAATTACAGAGATGTCGACTCCCCCATCGAAATCATCTGGCTATATCCCTGTTGTATCGGACCTTGTTGTGCCTGGTAATCCCCGACTCAGACAACAATCGAAGGCGTCCGGAAACAGTAGCTACGTAGATGCACTCAACTCAAGAATTGACGAACTAGAATCCGCCATCGGACAAGATACAATGGGTTCGCAAAGTCGCGCCTATGCCATCCGTGAAGAAGCAAACCGAGGGAGAATTCCTCCCCGCAAAAAGATCAAAGGTAAGCACAAAAAAGAACCGGAAGATTTCAAAGAACTTTCGTAAAAAAGCGATTATTTCGCCATTGCTCGTTTTTAATGAATATTAAAAAATCCGTTTTCTGAAATTGCAATGTGTGACATGTGAATAAGCAGTGCCGTTAAGCCGTGATTCGGGCTATAATTCGCCCCTTTCAAGATGACTATCAGACTGTATTCGCATGGATAAAACGTATAACCCACAGGACATTGAGCAACGTTGGTACCAGCACTGGGAATCTCAGGGCTATTTTCAACCAGCAGGCGAAGGCGACCCATACTGCATCATGATTCCGCCACCTAATGTGACGGGAACGCTGCACATGGGTCATGCATTCCAGGATACCATTATGGATTCGCTGATTCGTTATCACCGTATGAAAGGTGATAATACGCTTTGGCAACCAGGTACCGACCATGCGGGTATCGCCACACAAATGGTGGTGGAACGTCAGCTCAACGCTGCCGGACAAACACGCCACGATCTTGGACGCGAAGATTTTGTTAAACGTGTCTGGGAGTGGAAAGAAGAATCTGGCGGTACGATCACGCAGCAGTTGCGTCGTTTAGGCGCGTCACCAGACTGGTCACGCGAACGCTTCACTATGGACGATGGCTTATCAGAAGCCGTCGGCGATGTATTTGAGCGTCTATACGATGAAGGTCTGATTTATCGTGGCAAGCGTTTGGTCAACTGGGATACAGTTCTACACACTGCCCTTTCTGACCTTGAAGTACTCAACGAAGAAGAAAATGGTCACATGTGGCACTTCCGCTACCCACTGGCGGATGAGCAAGGCAACGCCACTGATGAACACTTAATCGTTGCAACCACCCGACCAGAAACCATGCTGGGTGATACCGGTGTTGCAGTTCATCCTGAAGATTCTCGTTATCAGCACCTGATCGGTAAGTTCATAAAGCTTCCGTTAGTGGGTCGTCTGATTCCAATTGTTGGCGATGATTATGCTGATCCTGAAAAAGGGACGGGTTGTGTAAAGATCACTCCTGCTCATGACTTTAATGACTATGAAGTCGGTAAGCGTCATGACCTTGAAATGATTAACATCTTCACTGACAGTGCTGAGATCAACGACGATTGCCCACTGGAATACCGTGGTTTAGATCGTTTTGAAGCCCGTAAAGTGATTGTTGCTGATCTGGACAAACTGGGGCTGCTCGATGAGATCAAAGACCACACTCTCATGGTACCGCGTGGCGATCGCTCCGGCACCGTTGTTGAGCCGTACCTGACAGATCAGTGGTATGTAAAAATCACGCCATTGGCAGAGCCTGCTATCGAAGCAGTTGAAACCGGCCGTATTAAGTTCGTTCCTGACAACTACAAAAACATGTACTACAGCTGGATGAATGATATTCAGGACTGGTGTATTTCCCGTCAATTGTGGTGGGGACATCGTATTCCGGCTTGGTATGACGATTCTGGCAAAGTTTATGTGGGTAAAACAGCTGACATCGTTCGCGAAAAATACAACTTAGCCGCTGATACGACGCTTAGACAAGATGATGATGTATTGGATACCTGGTTCTCATCTGCCCTATGGCCCTTCTCTACTTTAGGCTGGCCTGATCAAACGGACGCCCTCAAGACTTGGTATCCAACTAATGTATTGGTGACCGGCTTTGATATTATATTCTTCTGGGTTGCCAGAATGATTATGTTTGGCCTCAAATTTATGGATGGCGAAGTACCGTTCAAAGAGGTCTATATTCATGGCTTGGTGCGTGATGCCGAAGGCCAGAAAATGTCTAAATCCAAAGGTAATGTCATTGACCCATTGGATGTCATTCAAGGTATCAGCCTGCCTGATTTGCTGGAAAAACGTACCAGCAACCTGATGCAAGATCATAAGAAAGACAGTATTGCGAAAGCGACTAAGCGCCAATTCCCTGAGGGTATTCCGGCATTTGGTACCGATGCATTGCGCTTTACCTTTGCTGCGCTGGCCTCAACAGGCCGTGATGTGCGTTTTGACCTGCAACGAATCGAAGGCTACCGTAACTTCTGTAATAAGCTTTGGAATGCCGCACGCTATGTGATGATGCAGACTGAAGACAAAGATATCGGTCTTAACAACCCGGATCGTGAGCTATCTCAGGCAGATCGCTGGATTGTGTCACGCCTTCAAAGTACAGCGACGGAAGTTGCAGAGCACTTTGAAAAGTATCGCTTTGATCTTGCGGCCAAGGCACTTTATGAATTCACATGGCATGAGTATTGCGATTGGTATTTAGAGCTATCCAAACCTGTTCTGTTTGCAGATGATGTGAGTGATGCCGCAAAGCATGGTACGCGACATACACTTGTAAGTGTGTTTGAGTCTATCTTACGCCTGCTGCACCCAATCATGCCATACATCACCGAAGAGATTTGGCAGTCAATCAAATCTCTGCTTGAAATTAATCACGACACGATCATGCTGCAATCCTATCCTGAAGCGGATGCAACATTGATTGATGAAGCAGCACAGCAAGGTATGGAATGGGCACAGCAGTTCATTATAGGCATTCGTAAGATTCGTTCGGAAATGGATATCAAGCCGGGTAAAACACTCCCTGTACTGCTGAATAACTGGTCTGATACTGATCAGCAGCAGTTTGAGCAATATTCTCGAGAAATCCTGTCACTAGCTAAGATTAAATCGGTTGAATGGTTAAATAGTGATTCAGATGCACCAGACTCAGCCACCGCTTTAGTTGGAGAAATGCAGATTCTGATTCCTCTGGCCGGGCTGATTGATAAGGATGCGGAAACAGCGCGTCTGACTCGCGAAATTGAGAAAATCAATAAGCAGCTGCAAGGTGTAATGGGGCGCTTAAACAATCCGGCATTTACTGACAAAGCACCGGCTAATGTTGTCGCTCAGGTTCAGAAACAAGCGGATGAGCAACAGGTCGCTTTGGAGCAATTGCAACAGCAATTAGCGAAGATCGAATCAATGTAAATCTATCGCTGCTTTCAAAAAAAGCCCGACAGGTCATCCTCTGCCGGGCTTTTTTGATGATGAATTTTTTACATCATGCGCATGTATAGCATGTGTAAAATGTGATGATTAACGAGTCGTCACCCCACCTCGGGTTTTCAGGTAATCAACCACTTTGCTTTTCTTCTGCGCAATTGCCATATCTAAAGCTGTCTGACCATCTGCTGCCTTGGCGTTGACTCTCGCACCCTTGGCAATCAGCAGCTTACTCATATTCAAGTGTCCACTGCGCGCCGCAATATGCAATAGCGTCCAGCGATTACTTTGAGCAACGTTAGGATCAACTCCCACTGCCATACACGATTTTACAAATGTAAGATTTCCTGCCGCTGCCTCACGATGTATTTTACCACCTACCGTGCAATCATCAGTGACCGCTTTTATCCTTGCCATTTCCTTCTTTTTGAATGCCTGAAGACGTTGGCGTTCCTGAAGCTGCGACTGAAGTGTGCTGTTATTACCAGAGTTAGGTGCACCATTAGGTTGACTAGTGCCAACAGACGTTTCGATTGGCATCGCCTGACCTTGACTGCCTACTGCGATTACCTGACTTGAGTCCTGATCACTTTCTGCAGTAGCACTATCTTGGTTAGCATCCGCTTGACCATTGGTATTACTTCTGACAGTATCATTACTATTCTTAGCCGCCTCAGCCTCTGCCTTCTCTTTCGCAGCCTTGGCAGCTACAGCTGCTCTTCTGGCCTCTGCTTCTCTGGATCTGACCAAAGCCTGAGCCCTGAGGAGCTCCTGATTGATCCGTTGCTGATCAGCGCTCTGTTCATCTTCACCAGCTAGATCAGTTTGCTCTGTTGGTGGTTGCTCCTCCTCCGTACTTGCCTCATTCACTGCTTCAGTATTGGCAATTGCCACCTCGTTATTAATAGCAACCACATTGATGGCAGTAGCTGTACTTGCTGTCTCTTGCGTATTAGCCGCTTTTTTCTGAGCTGCCAAAAAATCTTGCTCACCCGCATTGACTGCTTTATTGACGAGCGCGGCCAGCCCCGCAAGGTCTTGTACACTGGGTTTAACAGGAGACTCAGGGGGAGTTGTTGAATTGGATGCTACCTCAGCATCGAGAGCAGCATCTTCTCCAGACTGTGTCAGTTGCTGATGGGCTAATAGCGCCTCTTTTTGAATCAAGCTCTTCAGCTCGTTACTGTCGGCGGGATCAACTTTTGTGGCCGACGCACTCTGCTCGACATCCGCTTTAGCAGTCGTGGAATTATCAGACTCACCTGAGGCTGTAGCCGCAGACGACGTTGTAGCCACATCATCAACCGCCTTAACATTGGAAGCAGGAGTTGTTTCGATTACTGTCACTGGAACTGCCGCGATGTCTGCAGCAGAAGATGCTGCACTATCACGACTACTGGTCGAAGTAATCTGGTCAGCATTGTTTTGACTAATTACGGTATACGCCACTGCTGCAGATGCCAGAAGTAAACCACCTAACAGCATCAATCCTTTCTTGCTTCTGGCTCCCGTGTTCTCTTTTCGAATAGAGGTGATGATTGGCTCAGCAGGTACCTCTTCCGTTTGCTCAGCCGTCTGTTTGAGAGCAGGTTTTAGAGCCACAACTTTAGACGATGACGCCGTTATCGCTGGCACAACCACTGACTGAAGCTCCTGAAGTTGTGAAATAAATTCACGACATGAATTGAATCGTTTACTCGGGTTACGAGATAACGCTTTAGCCAGTACGTCAGAGACTTCAGGAAGATCCGGACGGTGCTCTGTCAGAGGGTCAGCAATCAGTGTTGCAACATGCATACGGTAGTCATCACCACTGTTCATGTTAGTGAATGGCTGAACTCCGGATAATGATTCATAAACCAATGTAGCCAGCAAATATTGATCGTAATTTGGTGTGTAGAAGCTTTTTAAATATTCCGGCGCCAGATGGCCTGCTACATCAAGCGTGCTGATCGCATTCTTAAACTTGCCCATTCTTTGCAAGGAAAATTCGGTAATGAAGTCGCCCAATAGCACCTGTTGAGTACTAACATACACACTGTCAGGACGAACGTTACTATGAATGTAATCTGCATCGTGCAGCTCATCCAGCGACACAGCCAATGGGGCTGCCCAATCTAAGACAGACTCAACAGAAACCGTTTGTTTATCACTGATCTGCTTTTGAAAAAGCGTCTTAAGTGAGTCATGAGTGATGTTGGGCAGCACTGCAAAAGGCTGTGACTCATACAAGCCATTATCCAACACCTTAACAACGCCACTGATACGGGCCGCCGCCAGATTATCGCAGGCATCTTTGAAGGCACTGGCAAATCCGGGCAGGATCAGCAATTCAATTCGGGGAAAAGACAATACAACCAATCGGTTACTCTGGTTAGCATCTTCCGCAAGGTAACAACAATTAAGGGTATTATCTGAGATTCTTTTTTGTATTTGATAGCGTCGTTCGATAACTGCGCCTGGTGTTATTGCTTTCTGCATGCTCCGTCCTTGATATGCATTAAAACGAGGTCGAGATTAACATATATTAATTAAAGATCTCTAAACGGTAACCCAAAAAACCATTAATTATTGTTAGTATCTCCCGAGCTTTGAGAGAGCTGCCTGGTAAATATTATTACTAATGACATCGATTTGTTTTATTTAGGGATGAAACAATGCTGTTTGAGTTGTAAGTGGTCATTGATATCAGGTCCCGAGCATAACCTATAAATTAACTTGATTAGCTTTTACCAAGAGAGTAATTAGTATGTACAAAATAATTTGTCTATATTCTCGGTGAACTAATCCAAACTGTTATTGTCATACCCTGCAATAACAAAAATAATGCGAGTACATCTTCAATGGGGAAACTAGGACTTTTCAAAGCCCGTCATCTGGTATCCAGAACCAGTATAGGGGCCGAGTGGGAGACTATTCAGCGCTATAAAAATTTAAACATGCGCGATGCGATAATCCACACACTAAATGCCGTCAACTATGAAACACCAAGGATGCCTCAAACATCCGCTTGGAGTAAAACGTTGGGCAATCGTAATTCCATGGCGCGACAACGTAACATGCAGCGCATGGCTAAGACTGAAGGCAAGGCAATTCAGAACTGGTGGGCAAATCATATGCTGACCACCAAATCTCCGTTTCTGGAACGCATGACTTTGTTTTGGCATAACCACTTCCCGTCAAATATTGATGGCACCAAGCAGCCGAGTGCGCTTCTGGAGCAAAACCAGACTCTGCGCCGTCATGCACTGGGTAACTATGGCAACCTGTTATTTGCTATCTCTAAAGACCCTGCAATGCTGCTTTACCTTGACGGCTACAAAAACGTCAAAGAAGACCCTAACGAAAACTTTGCCCGTGAACTATTGGAACTGTTCACTTTAGGCGGCACGCACTACTACTCAGAGCGCGACATCAAAGAAGCTGCCAGAGCCTTCACCGGCTGGAGCATTGATGATCGCACGGGTAAATACCGCTTCCGCCCGGAGCTACATGACAGAGGAATCAAAACCTTCATGGGTAAGCGCGGTAATTTCACGGGTGAAGATATTCTTAAGATTTTGCTAAAGCATCCACGAACGGCTGAAACAATTGCAGAAAAGATGTGGTCTGAGTTTATTAACACCTCCCGACCAAATCCTGGCTATACCCGTCAGTGGGCGCAGATATTCCGTAATTCTAATTACGATATCAAAACGCTACTAATGGCGGTACTTGGTAGTGATGCTTTCTGGCATCCATCTAATATGGGTGGTCTGATTAAGTCTCCTGTCGAGCTCACTATCGGTACGATGCGAGCACTACCATATCGCTTACGCACCAATAATTTATCGCACAATCTCTCCCTCATGGGGCAGTCGCTATTTGCTCACCCTAGTGTTAAAGGCTGGGATGGTGGTGAAAGCTGGATTAGCACGCAATCATTAATGCGTCGTAGCGGTATTTTAACCAATCTAACACGCGGCAATTTGCGCAAAACGAATGATGCGAGAATGATGCAGCACATGCCAAATTGTAGCGATGAAGAATTAATTACCTGGCTGTTACCGGTAACTCCACTCAATCCATTACCGACTGAGCCAGGGCGACAACGCCTGGTTCGTGCACTGGTTTTGGACCCTGCTTACCAAGTTAGTTAATAGTCGAGGAAATTATTATGGATCGTCGTGATTTTTTAAAGTATTCAGGTTTAATTTCAGCGGCTGGTTTCGTTCCGGAGATGGCCTTCTCTGCAACTGGCAGAAGCCCTGAAAAAATTGTCGTTTTAGTAGAGCTAAAAGGTGGAAATGATGGTTTCAACACACTCGTTCCTTATATGGACGATGCGTATAAGAAACTTCGCCCGACTCTCAAGATAGACGAAAGAAAAGTCCTAAAACTAGGACAAGGCGATATGGGTATGCACCCTCGCCTGCAACAATTAATGAAAATTTGGGAACAAGGTGACATGGCCTGGGTTCAGGGCATTGGATACCCTCGTGGCGTGCTGTCACATTTCCGTTCCATGGACATTTGGGACTCCGGTTCTAACGCCAACCAATTTTTAGACGATGGCTGGTTAACGCATGTATTGCCACGTGTTAAGCAAGGGCTTCACGGTATCAGTGTTAGCAACGACGGCGGTAGCCTCGGACCTTTGCACAGCGCACGACTCAACAGCGTTAGCATGCAAAGCCCTCACATGTTCGTTAAGCAGTCAAAATCAATCAAGAATATCACCCCCGTGAATTCCACACCGGCCCTTGCGCATCTGACACAGACACAAAACCAGCTTTATGAAGTTGGTCTGCAGCTTCGTGAAAAAATGACACGAAGCCTGCGCAATCAAAAGAGAAGCAGAAGCAAGGGCGTGCTGGGTCATAGTCTTGAGTCAGTTGCGCAAATGATTATTGCCGGTATCGACTCCCCTGTTTACAAAGTAACTCAGGGTGGATTTGATATGCACTCCGGTCAGGTTGGCCGACACAACAACGTGCTATATCAGGTTGATCATGCCCTATCACGCTTTGCAAATACCATGAAACAAAATGGTCTTTGGGACAAAGTCGTGGTTGTGACTTACTCTGAATTTGGTCGACGCGCTGCTGAAAATCGCGGTGGCGGTACTGACCATGGTACGGCGTCAGCACAATTTGTAATGGGTGGTGGAATCCGCGGTGGTCTATATGGTCGACACCCCAATATGAACCAGCTTGATGCGAATGGTAATGTGGCACATACCACAGACTTCCGTCAGGTATATGCAACCTTGGCTCAGCGGATCTGGCGTCAAAACCAGCATCCCTGGCAAGGTCACCAAACCATACCGTTTATTTAAACCCTACGTTTAAGAGTGCTGTCTTCGGACGGCACTTTTTTTGGGTAAAAGAAATAGCAGTTAGGCTATAATCACACTTTTGCTATTTCCCTCAGACCATGAATTCAGACCTGCAACGGCTACAGCCTTATCCTTTCGAAAAACTCGCAATTCTTAAACAAGGTGTTCAGCCGAATCCTGAATTGTCACCACTATCACTATCAATTGGTGAGCCCAAACACCCAACACCGGCCATTATTCTCGACAGCCTGAAAGACAGTATTTCACAGATTGCACAATACCCCGGCACTAAGGGCATACCAGCACTGCGGGAAGCTATCGCTGATTGGCTAATCAAACGTTTTAATCTTCCTGAAAAAGGTGTTAATCCAGACACTCAAATACTACCGGTCAATGGTACTCGTGAAGCACTATTTGCAATTACTCAATGTCTGATTGAACGCAAACCTAATGCTAAAGTGTTGATGCCAAATCCGTTTTATCAGATTTATGAAGGGGCGACGTTGTTGGCAGGTGCTACACCCGTATATTTGCCATCTCTGGAAGAGAATAATTTCCTTCCCGACTTAGACGCGGTTGACGAAAAAACATGGCAGGATTGTCAGTTATTCTTCTTATGCACACCGGACAACCCAACAGGTGCTGTCACACCTATTAGCGAAATCAAAAAACTACTAGCACTCGCTGAAAAATATGACTTTGTTATTGCATCCGACGAGTGCTATTCAGAAATCTACTTAGATGAATCAAGCCCACCACCGGGATTACTTCAGGTGGCTGCGAGTGTCGGTAATACAGATTATAACCGCTGCTTAGTATTCCATAGCTTATCTAAACGCTCCAATGCACCGGGCCTACGCTCTGGTTTTGTTGCTGGTGATGCAGAGATTTTGAAATCCTTTTTGCTGTATCGCACTTATCACGGCTGCGCAATGCCGCCTCATACCCAGACCACTAGTATCGTGGCATGGGGTGATGAAACACACGTACAGGAAAACCGCCGGCTTTATCGCGAAAAATTCAAAGCCGTGCTGGAGATATTGTCGCCAGTCATGGAAATTCCTCAACCTCAGGCCAGCTTCTATCTTTGGGCTAAAACGCCGATTGATGATGTCAGCTTTACCCGTGATATTTTCGAACGAGAGAACCTGAATGTGGTTCCGGGCAGCTACTTATCCAGAGAAGTAGATGGACTTAACCCTGGTGCGGACAGAATTCGCTTAGCCTTAGTGGCTGAGCCTGCTCAATGTATTGAAGCTGCTCAGAGAATCAAACATTTCATAGAATCACTCTGAGCTTGAGGGCACTGATTAAGCTGGCGGCAAACACCGCCAAACCTTGATCTAGTCAATTCAATAGCACACAAAACCGCGGTAGGTATTGTAACTACCGCGGTTTCTTATTTGGGCGAACTCATTATCGAAGTGTTACTTACCTTTCTTTGCGTTAGCAAATGCCTCAGCAAACGCATTGTTTACCGGCGCATTATTGCTACCTGAACCCTGTGAACTCTGACCGCTACCTTGTCTTTTAGGCTTATTCGAATGAGTGCGAGAAGATTTATTCTGGTTCGGTTTATTCTGACCGGACTTCTTAGAGGTCATAGCTTCTGATTCCAATGGATCATCAAGGCGTAAACTCAGCGCAATCCGCTTACGCTCCAAATCAACTTCCATCACCTTCACTTTCACAATTTCACCAGCCTTGACCACTTCATGCGGGTCTTTGATGAATTTGTCCGACATCGCTGAAATATGCACTAAGCCATCCTGATGCACACCGATATCAACAAAAGCTCCGAAATGTGTGACATTACTGACTGTACCTTCCAGAATCATTCCCGGCTTCAGGTCCGAAACCTTTTCAACACCTTCTTTAAACACAGCGGCTTTAAACTCAGGACGAGGATCACGACCAGGCTTATCCAGTTCAGAAATAATGTCGGTTACAGTTGGTAAACCAAACTTCTCATCGATGTATTTCTCAGCTTGCAGTTTCGACAAGTTCTGCTTATTACCCAGCAACTGCTTAATATCACACTGAGTATCTGCCAGCATACGCTGAACCACTGAATAAGACTCCGGATGTACTGCTGAGGCATCCAGTGGGTTATCCGAATTGCGAATGCGTATGAAACCAGCAGCTTGTTCAAATGCTTTCTCACCCAAACGCGGGACTTTTTTCAATTGCTTGCGATTGGTAAACGCACCGTTTTCATCACGATACGCCACAATGTTATGCGCAATGGTTTTATTCAAACCTGCCACATGACTCAATACCGCAGCAGACGCTGTATTTGCCTCTACACCTACTGAATTCACACAATCCTCAACGACAGAGTCCAGATTCTTCGCTAGTTGTGTTTGATTCACATCGTGCTGATACTGACCAACACCAATCGACTTAGGGTCAATCTTAACAAGCTCCGCCAGTGGGTCTTGTAACCGGCGCGCTATAGAAATAGCCCCCCGAATCGTCACATCCAGCTCTGGGAATTCAGCAGCGGCAATTTCTGAAGCAGAATATACCGATGCACCTGCCTCACTCACCATGATTTTCTGTAAGCCAAGATCAGGGTGTTTTTTGATCAACTCAGCACAGAGACGATCAGTCTCACGCGATGCCGTACCATTACCAATTGCCAATAAATTAACATTATGTTTAGCAGCCATCTTCGCGAGCAGAGCAATCGACTCGTCCCACTGATTGCGTGGCTGGTGAGGGAATATCGCCATTGAGTCCAGATACTTACCAGTACTATCGATGACAGCAACTTTCACACCAGTTCTGAGACCAGGATCCAGTCCCATCGTTGCTTTCTGTCCTGCCGGTGCTGCCAGTAATAAGTCTTTTAAGTTTTGCCCAAATACATGAATTGCCTCAACTTCTGCTGCCTGACGAATTTCTGCTAATAGCTCAGTTTCCATTTTCAGCTGTAGCTTTATCTTCCAGGTCCAGCGCACCACTTCATTGAGCCAGTCATCTGCCTTACGGCCTTGCGACTGAATACCATTACGCTTGGCAATTTTAAATTCACAGGGATGAGTATCAGAGCCATCATCCGGCGCATCCACTTTTAGCTGCAAGAAACCTTCATTACGCCCCCGAAGCATCGCCAGAACACGATGAGAAGGCATTTTCTTCAGTTGATCTGTATTATCAAAATAGTCACTAAACTTAGCCGCTTCCTGCTCTTTTCCGGGAACAACCGTCGACTTTAATTCACCTTGATCACCCATATACTGACGAATATCCGCCAGCAGATCTGCATCCTCAGCAAAACGCTCCATCAGAATGTATTTGGCACCATCAAGTACGCCTTTAGTGGCTTCAAACGCTTGTTTGAAATCTGCTGAGTCGTTGATGTATTTGGCTGCTTCCACTTCGGGGTCAAGGCTTGGGTCTTGTAGCAAGGCTTCAGCTAAAGGCTCTATTCCTGCTTCAATCGCGATTTGGCCTTTGGTCCTTCGCTTTTGCTTAAATGGTAAATAAAGATCTTCCAGACGTGTTTTACTGTCAGCTTCTAAAATATCCTTCTTCAAAGCAGGCGTTAGCTTGTCTTGCTCATCGATGAGTTTAATAATTGCATCACGTCGCGATTCCAACTCACGAAGGTAGCCCAGTCGTTCCAGCAGAAGGCGCATTTGGCCATCATCAAGACCGCCTGTCACCTCTTTGCGATATCGGGAAATAAACGGTACTGTAGCCCCCTCATCTAATAATGCCACTGCTGCAGTGACTTGCTGAGTGTTGACATTGAGTTCATTTGCGATACGTTCTGCAATAGCGATCATAAGCTTATTTTTTAATGATTTTGGAGCGGTGCATTATGATCAATTCTCGGCAGTGATTAAAGGTCTTTTATGCAACTAAACAACCTCTCACTTTCACTACTCGATATCTTTGCGCTCGTGTGGTTTTTACTATGCTGGATAGGCTATAGCCACTACGTAAATAACAACCCCAGATCATTGATGTCGAAGATGCGGGAGTGGCGTGCGCGCTGGTCGCTAAGCATGTTAAGGCGTGATAATCGCATCGTGGATTCGCAAGTCATCACCGGACTTAATAATGTGGTGACATTCTTTTGTTCCACCTCAATCTTCATCACTGCCGGTTTATTTGCAGCCATGGGTGCATCAGAACAAATAGTCATGATCGTCAATCAGCTCTCCTTCATGCAGTCTACTAACATAGCGACTGTAGAAATGAAGATAGGCTTACTGATCGTCATTTTGGTCTACTCGTTTTTTAAATTTGGCTGGGCAATCAAGCAACACTCATACAGCGCTGTTGTGATGGCAGCCGTTCCAGACGCTAAAACAGCAGACCTGCGAAAAGACGCGCAACAAGCAGAGTTAATGGGAAAACTCAGTAGCTTGGGGGCTGAGCATTTTAACGATGGAATACGTGCGTATTATTTTGCACTGGCCACGATCAGCTGGTTTATCCACCCACTGATTTACATCGCTATTATCACTTGGGTTGTACTGGTATTACATCGACGTGACTTTCGGTCAAAGCTTTTGAAGCACCTGACCGAGGTATCATAGAACAGTATTTACTGGCAAAGACTACAAAGCCTAACCCACCTACAGGCGAGTGCTTATTTCGGCGTATCTTCGTGATCCTCAGCAGCGTCATCCACCTCGCCAAAGCTGAAGAAACTGGAGGACTCAGTGTCCTGATCAGCCAGAGCTGCCTCACCAATACTCTCTTTAGCACGAGAGACCTGACCAAGCTCCGGTGTGGACTTATTCGACTCTGGTTTCATTTCACGCTGCAAACTTTTAGTTAAATCCTTTATGCCAGAACCATTTAGACCGATTTCATTAAGTAAAGACTCGACCATTGGAGCCTGAGCGCGATAACGCAACGCACTATCAACAACTTGATCCGCAAGACTACCACCGCCATTGCTGCCTCCGGAACCACCTGATCCGGCAGAAGCACCGCCACCGCCTGATCCACCAGCCGCACCACCGCGTCCAATAACATTTGAGAAACCATCGACCTGCATAATCTTAATACCGTCGATATTCTCTAATGGTTTAACACTTTCACGAATAATATCAGGTAATTGAGAAACTATTTGAGACTTAACTTGCATTGCTATTTGCTTATCAGAAAGCATATTAGCCGCTTCGTTTAATGCAGTTTTTCCTTTCGCCTCGACTTCAAAACGTACTTTGGCAGCACCCGCCTCACGCACCTCTGCATCTGCCTGAGCAGCTGCAAATATTTTTTGGCGCTCTGCCTCTTTCTCAGCGCTGATGACTTCAACTAAACGGGTCCGCTCAGCTTGCGCCTTCTCTTGTGCAGTCACAATCTCTTCTTTCTTTGCAGCAGCAGCAGCTTTCACTTCATCAGTGATAATCCAACTTTCGGCGACCGACTTTTCAGCAGCAGCCAGCGCCAAGCTTTGTTGACGGCGAATTTCTTCCAGCTCCACTTCAGTACGAATTCGGGCTTCTTCGATTTGCAAATCCGTCTTAAACTTTGCTTCAGCAATTTTCATCTGTTGTTGCTGATCAGCGACCGCTTCCTGTTCTTCTAAATTCAGCTGTTTGTTATGCGCCGCTAAGTCACCCTCTTTAATGGCAACCTTCTTATTATTCTCAACTTCGTTTTGTCTTTTTTCGTTCTCAGCGATTTTTTCCATGACGTAAGTTCGACCCTGTACGTCGAATGCATTCTCAGCATCAAAATAGTCAAGGCTTGCCTGATTGAGCTGAGTCAATGCGACAGATTCCAACATTAAACCCATTTTTGATAAATCCGTCTTAACACCTTCTTCGACATTCAGGCCGAACTCTTTGCGCTTATCGTTCAGATCTTCCAGATCCATCAAGACTGCAGCACGTCGCAATGCGTCGTCACAACGACCTTCTACCTGCTCTTTCAGTGCTTCGGAGTCCATGGTCTTTGAACCCAGCGTTTGCGCGGCTCTTGAGATAGATTCCTTTACTGGCTCAACACGAAGAAAGAACTCTGAATTAACATTGATTTTGATACGATCACGCGTTCTCAGTGACTTTTCATTACTTCGACTAATGACGATTTTCAGCGTCTTCATATTGACATCAATCTTGTCATGAAGCACAGGGAATACGAAACCACCGCTGTCCATGAAAACTTTTTCACCACCGAAACCTGTGCGTACAAAAGATTTTTCCTTTGTTGAACGGGTGAAGAAAAGAAAAAAAGCTAAGATCAGCAGTATCAATATGACCAGAAAAACAATACTAATAATGACAGTGATATTCATAAGTTTAACGCCCAATTTAATCGCATTGATCCAAAATCCAACAACATATCAGAACCTTGAGTATCAATTATTTGAACAGTTTACCAGTAACTCGTCATAATCTACAGTAAGAGCAATCATTCAACGCTTTTTAGCGCGGGCCGCTTCGTCCCGCTCGCGAAGTGCGTTCAATTTATCGCGAATTTTTATCTCCAGACCACGCGCTACTGGCTCATAATACCGACGTCCTTCCAGCGGCTCTGGCAAATAAGTCTCACCTGCCGCATAAGCATCTTCCTCATTATGGGCATATCGATAGCCATCCCCAAATCCCATGCCCTTCATTAGCTGGGTCGGTGCATTGCGTAGATGCATCGGCACATCATGACTACCTGAAATAGCAGCATCATCCCGGGCTTGATTATAGGCGGTGTATGCGGCATTACTTTTGGGCGCGACGGCTAAGTAAAGCACAGCCTGTGCCAGAGCCAATTCTCCCTCGGGGCTTCCAAGCCGGTCATAAGTATTCCAGGCATCCAAAGATAATGACAACGCCCTCGGGTCGGCGTTACCAACCTCTTCACTGGCCATTCGAACGATACGCCGTGCAATATAGTGTGGATCACAACCCCCATCTAACATTCGGCAAAACCAGTACAACGCACCATCCGGGTTGCTACCGCGCACTGACTTATGTAATGCGGAAATTTGCTCGTAGAACAAATCACCCTTTTTATCAAACCGGTTAGTGTTCTCGCTGGCTAATTCCCGTATAACCGCATCTGAGATCACAGGATGTGCTTGACCCTGCTTTGTCTCAGCGAGATCTGCCGCAATCTCTAACCAATTCAAAGCACGTCTTGCATCACCATCAGCGGCAGAGGCAATATTTTCAATCACAGAATCAGATACTTGCAGACTTAGTTTACCCAAGCCATTAACGTCATCCATCAATGCTCTACGAATAACACTCTGTATTTCCTCTGAAGTAAGTGAGCGCAACACATAGGTGCGCACACGAGACAGTAAAGCATTGTTCAGTTCGAAGGATGGGTTTTCCGTAGTAGCGCCAATAAACACGAATGTGCCATTTTCTATGTGAG
The DNA here is from genome assembly GCF_003172875.1 of Leucothrix pacifica. Taxonomy (GTDB): domain Bacteria; phylum Pseudomonadota; class Gammaproteobacteria; order Thiotrichales; family Thiotrichaceae; genus Leucothrix; species Leucothrix pacifica. Next base: position 55,775 of record NZ_QGKM01000052.1, read on the forward strand.
GTAGAAACGCATCTTGTTGTGCTTTATTAAACCGATGCACCTCATCGACAAATAGCACAGAGGCTTTTTGCGTCATATCAAAGTGCTGACGTGCATGATCCACTGCCAAACGAATATCTTTAACACCTGACAATACCGCTGACAATGTCTGAAAAGCAGCACCACTATAATTGGCAATTAATCGGGCTAAAGTGGTTTTACCTGTTCCGGGTGGGCCCCAAAACAACATGGAATGTAAGCGATCCTGATCTATAGCTGCACGCAACGGCTTACCTTGCGCCAGTAGATGTGACTGTCCCGCATAATCGTCCAGTGTTTCCGGACGCATTCGGTCTGCAAGCGGCTGAAACGGCGAGCTCATGAATCAGTCCGGTACGTTAGCACGCCACTTATTCATTATATGACAGAACAGATCAGCCGTTTTCTCAGCGTCATAAACCGCGGAATGGGCTTCTGAAGCATCCCAGTCAAATCCCGCTCTTTTTACTGAACGTGCCAACACAGTCTGCTGGAAAGCCATCGCAGCCAAAGTTACAGTGTCAAAGGTACTGAAGGGATGAAACGGGTTTCGCTTCTGACCAAGGCGCTCAACCGCAGCGTTCAGGAAGTTCAGGTCAAAAGCTGCATTATGCCCCACTAACACCGCGCGGTTGCATTCATTCAGTTTAACTTCCTGCCGGACAGCTTTAAACATTTCATTTACCGCAACACTTTCATCAACCGCTATTTGCTGACGAAACGGTTGAAATGGGTCAATTCCATTTACTTCTAGTGATTTTGGGTCTAAGTTAGACCCTTCAAATGGCTCCACATGCCAGCTCAGTGTCTTTAGTCGATGCAAGTCGCCCTGCTCATCGCGACGTAAAAAAACGGCAGCCACTTCCAGCAATGCATCGGTTTTGTGGTTGAAACCACCTGTCTCAAGGTCAATGACCACTGGCAAAAAGCCTCTGAAACGCCCTCCTAGAGGGTAAATTTGGGATTCTTCAGTCATTTAGGAATCTTACAGTAATGAAAAATAAATTAACACCGCATTAAGATTTAAATCATCGTTAAAGAAAATGTATAAACGACTTTAATTTTATTTTACGTCGCTAAGTAATTGTTTTACAAATTGTTATTTTTTGATTGATTTTAACTACCCAAAAAATTAAATCACTGTTATCCTAAGCCACACATACACCAGAGGAGAGACCTTACTATGTCGATCAATAACCCTGATCTGGATATTGACCCACAAGAAACGACCGACTGGACCGAATCTATTTCGGCGATAATTGAAGCAGAAGGCGTGCAACGTGCTCATTTTATTATTGAAAAATTGATATCAACCGCACGAGTCAACGGCGCTAACTTACCTTACTCGTCGAACACCGCATACATCAATACCATCCCGCCTCACCTTGAAGCCCCAATTCCGGGTGATCAGGCGATTGAGAGCCGAATTCGTACATACATACGCTGGAACGCTGCAGCGATGGTGGTACGCGCTAACCGAAAGGCATCTGAGCTAGGTGGTCACATCGCATCGTTCGCTTCGTCTGCAACGCTTTATGACGTGGGTTTTAACCACTTCTGGAAAGCACCTTCTGCAGAGAACGGTGGTGACTTGATTTACTACCAAGGCCATATTACACCGGGTATTTACGCTCGCTCTTTCTTAGAAGGTCGCATCACGACTGAAGAAATGGATAAATTCCGTCAGGAAAGTAATGGCGGTGGTCTGTCCTCATACCCTCACCCGTGGTTAATGCCTGATTACTGGCAGTTCCCGACAGTATCAATGGGTCTTGGCCCGATTAAGTCAATCTATCAAGCCCGCTTCATGCGATACCTACATTTACGAGGTTTGGCAAATACTGAGAATCGTCGCGTCTGGGCATTCCTTGGCGATGGTGAAATGGATGAGCCGGAATCACTGGGTGCTTGTTCACTGGCAGGTCGTGAGCAGCTGGATAACCTAACATGGGTAATCAACTGTAACCTTCAGCGCCTTGATGGTCCGGTACGTGGTAACGGTAAAATAGTTCAGGAACTTGAAGCTAATCTGCGTGGCTCTGGCTGGAACGTGATTAAAGTCATGTGGGGTTCTTATTGGGATCCATTACTGGCTAAAGACAAAGATGGCATCCTTCAGCGTCGCATGATGGAAGTGGTTGATGGTGAATTCCAAAACTACAAAGCTAAAGATGGTGCGTATGTTCGTGAGCATTTCTTTGGTGCTTCACCAGAGCTAAAAGCGATGGTGGCGAATATGACTGATGATGACATCTGGCGATTGAACCGTGGTGGCCACGATCCTCATAAAGTCTACGCGGCATACCACGCGGCTGTTAACCACAAAGGTCAACCTACTGTCATTCTTGTACACACAGTAAAAGGTTACGGCATGGGCTCTGCGGGTCAGGGCCAAAACCGAACTCATGGTCAGAAGAAGCTGAATGAAGAAGAGATGATGGAGTTCGCTAAGCGGTTCAACATCCCAATCAGTGAAGAGGATGCTGCTGCAGCCAACTACTACATGCCTCCTGAAGATAGTGAAGAAATTCAGTACATGAAGGCACGTCGTAAAGAGTTAGGTGGCTCACTCCCTCAGCGAAACACCACAGCTGCTCCACTGACGGTTCCTGAGTTATCGGTTCTTGATCCGATCCTTAAAGGATCTGGCGATCGTGAAATGTCCACTACGATGGCATTTGTACGTATCTTAACAATCCTTACTCGTGACAAGAAACTGGGCAAACACATTGTTCCAATCGTCCCTGACGAAGCCCGTACTTTTGGCATGGAAGGTATGTTCCGTCAGTTGGGTATTCACTCTTCGGTTGGTCAGTTATACACGCCTCAGGATTCTGAGCAGGTTATGTTCTACAAAGAAGATAAGACTGGTCAAATTCTTGAAGAAGGTATCAACGAAGCAGGTGCATTCTCATCGTGGATCGCTGCGGCAACCTCTTACAGCACGCACGCTGTTAACATGGTTCCGTTCTATATCTACTACTCAATGTTCGGCTTCCAACGTATCGGTGACCTGGCATGGGCAGCTGGTGATTCTCGTGCACGTGGTTTCTTAGTCGGTGCAACTGCTGGTCGTACGACACTGGCAGGTGAAGGTCTGCAGCATCAGGATGGTCACGGTATGGTTCAGGCTGCACTGATTCCTAACTGTATTAGCTACGATCCGACTTATTCTTATGAGATGGCCGTTATCATCCATGATGGTTTGAAGCGCATGTACTCAGATCAGGAAGATATCTACTACTACATCACATCAATGAACGAGAACTACCAGATGCCTGCTATGCCTGAGGGCGCTGAAGAAGGCATTCTGAAAGGTATGTACTTGCTTCAAGGTGGTGGAAAGAAGAAGAAGAAGGTTCAGCTCATGGGTTCCGGTACGATTCTTCGTGAAGTTATCGCAGCGGCTGAAATTCTTAATAAGGAATGGAGTGTGGATGCGGACATTTGGAGCTGCACAAGTTTCAATGAGCTGGCTCGTGATGCACAGGATGCAGATCGCTGGAATCGTCTACACCCGCTCGAAGATCAGCGTACACCATATGTAGCTGAGCAACTGAAGGGACACCGTGGCCCGGTCATTGCGGCAACGGATTATATCCAGCAGTACTCTGAGCAAATCCGTCAGTGGATTCCTGCCCGCTATACAACATTGGGAACAGATGGTTTCGGGCGAAGTGATACTCGTGTAGAACTGCGTCGTCACTTTGAAGTTGACCGTTTCCACGTAGTGGTTGCTGCGCTAAAAGCGTTAGCAGATGAAGGAACACTACCTGCCGTTAAAGTTGCTGAAGCCATTGAAAAATATGGTATTGACGCAGATAAGATTAACCCATTAAAGGCCTGAGGAAGTAATTATGTCTGTTAAAAACATTATTGTGCCCGATATCGGCGACTTTGATGAAGTTGAAATCATTGAGCTATTGGTATCTGTGGGTGATCGCATTGAAGCTGAGGACTCACTGATTACGGTTGAATCTGATAAAGCGTCGATGGAAATCCCTAGCTCTGACTCTGGAGTTGTCAAAGAAATTGCTGTCAATATTGGTGACAAAATCGCTGAAGGCAGTGTGATCCTGACGATTGAAGCTGATGCTGATGCACCCGCTGCAGAAGCACCAGTACCAGCTCCTGCTGTTGAGGCTGCACCTGCGCCGGCAACACCTGAGCCAACTCCGGCACCTGCAGCCGCACCGGCGAGTGCTCCTGTCGCTGCAGGTCCAAAAGAAATCGTTGTACCTGACATCGGTGACTTTGATTCGGTTGAGATAATCGAGTTATTAGTCTCTGTCGGTGATCGTGTTGAAGTGGAAGACTCGCTGATTACAGTTGAATCCGACAAAGCCTCTATGGAAATTCCTAGCTCGGATGCGGGGACAGTCAAAGAAATTAAAGTTGCTATTGGCGACAATGTATCTAAAGGTAGTGTGGTATTAATACTTGAAGCAGATGCTGCGACAGCAAGCCCGGCTCAGGCCGCTGCACCAGCTGCTGCGCCTGCTCAACCGGCATCATCAACACCATCACCTGCTCCTGCAGCCGCTGCGCCAGCTGAGCAAGCTAAACCATCACCAACGGCAAAGATTGATAATGTTGGGTTTAAGCGAGCTTATGCCAGCCCATCGGTACGACGTCTCGCCCGTGAGTTAGGCGCAGACCTGGGTAAAGTCAGTGGTACTGGTCGCAAGCAACGCATCATAAAAGAAGATGTATTCGCTTACGTGAAGTCAGTAATGACGGCACCACCGGCAAAAGCCGCACCAAGTGGTAATACACCACTGGGTATCGCACCTATGCCTGAGATTGATTTCAGCAAATGGGGTAATATCGAAACTCAGCCACTGAGCAAGATCAATAAGCTAACGGGTGAATACTTACATCGCAGTTGGGTAAGCATTCCTCACGTCACACAGTTCGATGAAGCTGATATCACTGAAATGGAAATCTTCCGCAAGCAAGTTGCTAAGGAAATGGAAAAAGAAGGGGTGAAAATTACACCGCTGGCATTCATTGTTCAGGCCGTCGTTGCCAGCTTGAAAGCCTTCCCTCGCTTTAACAGCTCTTTGGACTCATCAGGCGAAAATCTGATCATGAAGCAATACTTCAATATCGGTATTGCAGTGAATACACCTGATGGCTTGGTGGTTCCTGTGATCACTGATGCAGATAAGAAGTCTTTGGTTGAGATTTCTAATGAGATTCGTGAATACGCGGGTAAAGCGCGTAACAAGAAACTCAAGCCTGCTGAAATGCAAGGCGGCTGTTTCACTATCTCAAGCTTAGGTGGTGTTGGTGGCACGGCTTACACACCGATTATTAATGGTGCTGAAGTGGCTATTTTGGGTGTATCTAATACACGTACCTCGCCGGTTTGGGATGGTAATGAGTTTAAGCCTCGCCAGATCTTGCCGTTATCACTGTCCTATGATCATCGTGTGATTGACGGTGTTGCTGGTGCTCAATTCACAACTTACCTATGTCGCATGCTAAGCGATGTACGTCGTTTACTGGTTTAGGAGAATCCCATGAGTCAGGAAATTGATGTAAAAGTCCCGAATATCGGTGATTTTGATGGTGTCGAAATCATCGAACTATTAGTTGGTGTGGGTGATGTAGTTGCTGCTGAAGATTCTTTGATTACTGTGGAGTCTGACAAGGCTTCCATGGAAATTCCAAGTTCTGATAGCGGTACCGTTACAGCTATTTATGTAAATGTAGGTGATACAGTTGCAGAAGGCAGTCCGATTTTAAAGTTGGAAGCGAATGCATCAGCAGAGAAACCAGAGTCTCCGGCAGCTGCACCAGAAGCGCCTGCTGCACAAGCAGCAAAGCCTACCGAAGCAGCAGCTGCGCCTAGTGCACCTGCGCCTCAGGCTGTTACCTTCAGTGGTGAATCCGATCAGCATGCTCAAGTGGTTGTGCTGGGCTCCGGGCCTGGTGGTTATACCGCCGCATTCCGTGCAGCGGATCTTGGCCTGAATGTCATTATGATTGAACGCTATGAGAATATTGGTGGTGTTTGCTTAAATGTAGGCTGTATTCCTTCGAAGGCACTGCTACATACTGCAGAGATCATTAATGAAGCTGCAGAATTTGCTCATCAGGGTGTGACTTTCTCTGAGCCAGAAGTTGATTTGGACAAGCTGCGTGCACATAAAGATGATGTAGTAGGCAAATTAACAGGCGGATTGAAAGGTCTCGCGAAACAACGCAAAGTCACTATTGTGAAAGGCTACGGTAAATTCTCCTCGGCCAATACCCTAAGCGTCACGGATGAAGACGGTAGTTCGCAGGTGATCAGTTTCGATAATTGCATTATCGCAGCAGGTTCACGGGTGACTAAACTGCCGTTTATTCCATGGGATGACCCTCGCGTTATCGACTCGACCGGAGCATTGGAACTGGCAGAAGTACCTGAGCGTATGCTGGTTGTTGGTGGTGGAATTATCGGACTGGAAATGGCAACTGTTTACGACGCACTGGGCGCTAAAATCTCAGTCGTTGAATTATCGCCAGGCCTAATTCCCGGGCCAGACCGTGATTTGATTCGCCCGTTGGAAAAGCGCATCAAGGCTAAATATGAAAATATTTACCTCAATACCAAAGTCACCGCAATTGTGCCAACTGATGAAGGTCTGGTGTGTCATTTTGAAGGTGATAAAGCACCTGAAACCGAGACCTTTGACCGTGTTTTAGTTGCTATTGGACGCAGCCCGAATGGCTTGGCTATTGATGCTGATCTTGCAGGCGTACAGGTTGATGAGCGTGGGTTTATCAACGTTGACAACCAGATGCGTACCAATGTTGATCATATCTTTGCTATTGGTGACATTGTTGGTCAGCCAATGCTTGCTCATAAAGCAACTCACGAAGGTAAGGTTGCTGCTGAAGTTATCGCAGGCCACAAAGCTTATTTTGATGCGCGCACCATTCCCTCAGTCGCTTATACTGACCCTGAAATTGCTTGGATGGGTGAGACTGAAGAGAGCTGTAAATCTAAAGGTATCGCCTACACGAAAGGTGTATTCCCTTGGGCAGCCAGCGGTCGATCTCTAAGCCGTGGTCGTAATGAAGGAATGACTAAGGTGCTGTTTGACAAGGAAACCGGACACCTGATAGGTTCCGGTATCGTTGGCTCAAACGCCGGTGAGTTAATCGCTGAAGCGGTCTTAGCGCTAGAGATGAATGCAGACGCTCATGATATCGGGCTGACGATTCATCCGCACCCGACCTTATCTGAGACACTCAACTTCGCTGCGGAAGTGGCTGAAGGAACGTGTACTGATATTTACGCGCCCAAGAAAGGTTAAAACCTATGCATTCACCAGATGACATTCTAAAATTTTGGTACAGCGAGCCGATGAAATCTCATTGGTTTAAATCAACGCCTGAAATCGATGCGTTGATTACCGAAAAATACGAATTCATCTGGCAGACTGCTGCCAATGGCGACCTTGATATCTGGCAAGATAGCCCTGAGGGCTGTCTTGCCTTATGTATCATCCTGGATCAATTCCCTCTGAATATGTTTCGGGGCCAAGCATTAGCATTTAGTACAGAGCAACACGCGGTCACTGTCGCTAAACACGCCATTGTTCAGGATTACGATAAGCAACTCGACAAATCCCATCTCAGCTTTTTATATATGCCATTAATGCATAGCGAAAACCTTGATGATCAGGATCTAGCCATTGCATGTTTTGAAGCAGCTGGATTAGACGATAATGTACGATTTGCACACCATCATCGGGGCATTATTGAGACATTTGGTCGCTTCCCTCACCGCAATGAAATACTTGGTCGTGAGAGCAGTGAAAATGAAATAGCTTATTTAAATTCGAAATCCGCCTTCAAGGGATAATCCTTCCCTCACGCTTTCGTGTTATCCTTGCGTTTAGTGCCAATCATGCGAATTGATAGGCGGCCATAACAAAATCGACTTATAACGCCTGAGATGACCACAGTTCTATTCAAATATTTTCCAAAAAATCACCAAGGTAGAGACTTTATCATCGGTGATTTACATGGCATGTTCCATACTCTGGAAACCATGCTGGAAACTGTTCATTTTGATAAAACACTGGACCGTTTATTTTCGGTGGGTGATCTGGTTGATCGTGGCCCACAGTCAGAACGCATTTTACAGTTTCTTGACGAGCCTTGGTTCCACGCGATTCAAGGTAATCATGAGCAATTACTACTCCAATCCATCACGTCTCATTCCATTCATAAAGCATGGACTCAACGCGCTGGTGGTGCCTGGTGGTTGACCGTTAGTGATGTGGACAGAGAAAATATTCGAAAGAAGATAGAAGCATTACCGATGGCATTTGAGATTTCAACGGATACCGGCGAGATCGGCGTCGTACACGCTGACATCCCTATTGGTCTGACATGGCAGGAGTTCATAAAAGCCCTTCAACATGACCCTGAACTACAACAACATGCGCAATGGTCACGCATCAGGCATCGCTACATCACTGCATCTGAAAGTGTTCCAAGTGTCAAAGGCATTGATCTGATGGTGGTAGGGCATTCAATCGTTGATAAGCCATTGTTCGCCGCAAACTTATGCTACATAGACACGGGCGCGGCATACACCGGATATGGCATTGATTCACGGCTTACAATGCTGCAGGTTCATCCGGAACAGAAAGTTTTCCAACAAAAGACTCGGGAAAAGAAAAGGTAGCAAATCGGGGATTATCGATACAACCTGTTGCGGGCTGTATGCAAATCATACCGGCAGAATGCAGACTAAGTTTAGATCTGCACACAGCCCGGATATGAATCAACTTGCGCGTGCTACTGGTTGAAACATCTTGTTGATACGGTTTGACGTGGAGTTCTGCTGCACCGAAATACGTTTCACTTCAGGACGCTTAATAAAGTCAGACAACGTAATACCATTCAAAAACTCATAGAGCCTCACACTCAAGTCTTCCCAAAGCTTGTGTGTCATGCAACGGTCACCGCTTTGGCAGTCCTCAGCACCTTGGCATTGAGTACTATCGATAGTCTCATCTACCGCCAAAATTATCTCCGCAACACTGATGCTGTTGGATGGTTTACCCAGACGATAGCCGCCGCCGGGCCCACGCACACCCTCAACTAATCTGGCTTTACGAAGCTTGGCAAACAGTTGCTCCAGATATGATAGAGATATGCCTTGACAACTCGAAATTTCTGCCAACGTGACAGGCCCATTTCGATCATTAATGGCTAAATCCATCATCGCAGTTACTGCATACCGACCTTTTGTAGAAAGTTTCATTTTGCAATCTCCAGTCCGTTTTTCTAACAGATATTTAAGCCTCTGCACCCATGGAAATAATTCCTGAGTGATTTACTGGGTATTATAAATAACCTAGTAAAACAGTCAATCTTTCTGAAGAAAATTTAATCTACTGAATTTTGGTCAAAATGAGTAGTTCTGGCGACGCAGATATTTCACCCATTTAAAGAGAAATCGGTTGGTGCGCCACTGACAAAGTAACTGAGTATCTGCCCCCATCTTACGAGTATTGATTTGATCCCCAAGGAACTTGCATCGACGGGAAATTACATTCGCTTGGCGTGAATCGTGATAAATCTGAATTTGTAAATCCGGCCTAGGCTGGTCATCACTATTAAAGTCGTACGTGAGTAATAAAATAGTGGTGTGACTACTTTGCTCCAAAACCTCCAGTCGAAGTGGTATCCCTGTGGACTGTTTAGAGAAATAAGTGCCTTGCAGACTACGAATATCCCCGCAAAGCAGACGTAATTGCATATAATTGATTTCATACATTTCCATCAACGCAGCAAATGACCGCGGACGTGGAGGGAAGATGGCCTGCTGAATATTTTTCAGCAACTCGATATCACTGGTAGACAGTTTTGTAGTGAGACTAGTTTGCATATTGGCCAATCTGTATTAGAAAAAAATGCATATTATTCATTCCGTTTAGCGTTTTTTATGGCACGAGGATAGTGATTCATTCTATCATCAGTGTATCAATTAATAGCGTTAAATCCTGCTAAACCCTTAAAAATAGACCAAAAGGCTGAGCATGTTACTAAAAACCACTCCGTTTTCAGATCAAAAACCCGGTACTTCTGGTTTGCGCAAGCAAGTCACACGTTTTCAGGAACCTAACTACCTGCCCAACTTCATACAATCCATCTTCAACTGCCTGCCTGATCTGAAAGGTGCAACGCTCGTAGTTGGCGGCGATGGTCGTTTTTATAACCGTGAAGCTATCCAGATTATCATCAGTATGGCGGCTGCAAATCAAGTTGGAAAGTTACTGATCGGACAGTCGGGTGTTCTCTCAACGCCTGCCGTGTCACATCTGATACGCAGCAACAATGCTTTAGGAGGCATCATACTGTCGGCCAGTCATAACCCTGGCGGCCCTGACGGTGACTTTGGCGTAAAGTATAATGCAAGTAATGGCGGCCCTGCTCCTGAATCCTTCACGGATGCTGTGTTTAAAGTAAGCCAGAATATTGAGTCATATGAGATAGCCGACAACGACCCTGTCGATCTTGAAACTAAATCGACGACTGAACTTGATGGGATGATTGTTGAGATTGTTGATTCCGTATCAGACTATGCTGACTTGATGGAGTCGATTTTTGATTTCGATAAAATCCGTGATCTGATTTCACAGTCTGACTTCAAGCTTTGCTTCGATGCAATGAGTGCGGTAACCGGCCCATATGCAAAAGAAATCCTTGGCAACCGACTTGGCGTACAAGCTGAAAATATTATTCGTGCAGAACCGCTTGAGGATTTTGGTGGCGGACACCCTGACCCTAACTTGGCTCATGCCAAAGAGCTTGTCGAAAGAATGTTTTCAGACCAAGCACCCGCATTCGGGGCTGCTTCTGACGGTGATGGCGACCGTAACATGATACTGGGTGCCAACTGTTACGTTACACCAAGCGACAGCTTAGCAATATTAGCGGCTAATGCTCAGCTGGTACCCGGCTATAAAGATGGACTTGCCGGCGTTGCCCGATCAATGCCAACCAGTCAAGCGGTTGATCGCGTGGCTGAAGCTTTGTCACTGAAATGTTTTGAAACACCAACTGGCTGGAAGTTTTTCGGTAATTTACTCGACGATGGTCGAATAACGCTGTGTGGCGAGGAAAGCTTTGGCACAGGCTCTGATCATGTTCGCGAAAAAGATGGCCTGTGGGCTGTCCTGTTCTGGTTGAATATTCTTGCAGTTAAGCAGCAAAGTGTCAGTGATCTGGTCATGGATCACTGGAAGCATTTTGGCCGCAACTACTATACGCGCCATGATTATGAAGGTATTGAGACCAGCCGTGCTGATGAAGTGTTCAACTTACTGGAGTCAAAACTGGCTGACAGTGCAGGCAAGGTCATGTCAGGTAGAACCATCAAGAAGGCTGATAATTTTGCCTATAATGATCCGGTTGACAGCTCAGTGAGCTCCAATCAAGGTATTCGTTTTCTATTCGAAGATGGAGCACGCATTATTTTCCGTAAATCCGGCACTGGCACCAGCGGTGCGACATTGAGGCTCTATGTGGAGCACTTCGAAAGCGACCCAACCCGCTTTGAGCTTGATACTCAGCAAGTACTGAAAGACTTACTTAATATTGCAGAAGAGCTGGCGCAGTTAACGACATTAACCGGGAGAGAAAAAGCAGACGTAATCACATAAGTATTTACCAATAATCATTAAAAATATTAATCGGTAGAAACGTTAGGGCAAACTATAACAATAAGATTCCATGACTTAAATTTGTGTTGCTCACCCTGAATTATGGGTGAGCGGGATAATTTTATACGGAAAAGACAACCGCTTAGCTGGAATCACACCATTAATTCACTGTTATAACTTTAAGATATATCCAACGTAGAAAATCACATCGAAATATCACCCAGTGAAAGGGGTTCCAAAAAACTATGAATACAACAATTAAATTATCGGTTTCAAGCGTATTGCTTGCCGGCTTCATGACCGGCTGTAGTCAGCAACAATTCCAGGGTGGTGGGCAGCAGATTGCCGGTGGCTCACAACTAGCTGGCGGACAGCAGGTATCGGGTGGTTCTCAGGTCGCTGGTGGCCAACAAATTGCTGGCGGCTCACAACTAGCTGGCGGACAGCAGGTATCGGGTGGTTCTCAGGTTGCTGGTGGCCAACAGCTCGCAGGCGGTCAGCAGGTCATGGGTGGCCAGCAGTCGATGGATAGACAAATTCAGGAGCGGGTAGTTGTTGACACTCACTCCCACACTTTACAGTCACAAACTCATTCGCATAATGTTCAGTCGCAGGAGCGCGTTTACGTCCCACTCCCTAAGACACACAAAGCACCGCCAGCAGTAGTGATGTTCAAGCAACCTAAGCCTGTTGCTCAAGCACCCGTTGTGAAACGCCCTGCTCCCGCTGTTAAGCGCCCGGCACCTGTTGTGCGCCCGGCAGCTCCTAAACCTATACACCGTCCTAAACCAGTGGTTCAGCACCGCGGTATTGGTCTGCCTCCGGCACAACCAGGTCAGTGTTTTGCTAAGGTAAAGACACCTGCTAAGTTCAAAAATGTTGTAAAGCGAGTTCAGGTAAGCCCTGCAACCAGCAAGCGTGTTTTAGTTCGTGGCCCTCAGTATCGCTGGAACACCAAGAAAGTATTAGCACGCCCAGCCACACATACTTATAAATACATTCCTGCACAATACAAGAATATAACAAAGCGCGTACTCGTTAAGCCTGCACACTACAAGTGGCAGAAAGGCAAACAAGGCCCAATAACGCGCATCGATAACATGACTGGCGAGATCATGTGCCGTGTTAAAGTACCTGCGGTATATCGCACGGTGACTCAAAAAGTGGTTGCACGACCTGCACAACGCGTTAAACGTTACGTTCCTGCTGTTTACAAGAATGTTAAGCAGAAGCAGTTAGTTTCACCAGCTCAATACAAGACCGTCAGAACACCGGCTCGCTTTGTTAACAAATCATATCGCGTCAAAGTAAGTGATGTACGCTATCAGTGGAAGCCGATCGCTTGTAAAGCTCCAGCACCGGTTCATAAGCCAAAGACAGTTGCTTACAAACCTAAGCAAACGCCTCAGCAGACAGCAGAGCAACGCCGTTTGAAAATTGAATTCGATAAGCAACAGCGGATACTACGTCAGCAGTGGTTAGTGCAAGAGAAACAACGTCAACAGGCAGCTGCAGCGAAGCAACGTAAAATTGCACAGCAGCGTCAACAGGCACAACTGCAAAAACAGCGTCAGGCTCAATTACAGCAGCAACGCCAACAGGCTGCAGCGGCAAAGCAACGTCAGGCACAAGCTAATCACCAACGCCGTCAGGCAGCGCTGAAAGCTCAACATGATGCACAACTGCTACAACAGCGCAAAGCAGCTCAGATGCGCACTCTGTCTCAGGGGCATCAGCAGCCTGCGTACGCTAAGCCAAAACCAAAAGTGACTCAGGTCAGACATGTACCTAAGCCACGCCCTGCAGCACCTGTCCATGTAGCTGCACCAGTGAAGGCTCAGCCAGTTGTGCAGCAAGCTCCTGTTGCTGCTAATAACGACAAGACTCCATTGACTCGTGCTAATGCGGTTTACCGTATCCAGAAAGCACTTCAGCAACGTGGTTTTAACCCGGGTGCGATCGATGGTCGCTTAGGCCCAAGCACAGTGAAGGCTCTGACAGCGTTTCAGGAAACTCGTGGCCTGAAAACGGGCACACTGAACCGTGACACGTTACGTGCACTAAGCTTAGTTGAGTAATTACTCAGTTTTTTAAGTACAAATTGAGGCCTGTCTTTTGACAGGCCTTTTTTATGGTGCTTTCATTTAGCTTGAAAGAACCCTATGAATGCGAGTATTCTTCGCAGATATAAATATAAGCAATGTCAGTAGAGGCTGTCATGCCCTCCCCGAAGAGTATGTACTCTGAATTAATCTATGTGTGTTGCAGAAGCAACATAAGCCATTGAATCTATGATGAGCAATCAGCTCATTTTTCTAAAATAAAATTTAGTTGTTAAAAATTCATTAGAAAACTAGCCGGTGACGTTATTTAGTAGTAAAATGCATCGATCTTTCACTAACACCGGCTAACTTCGATTAAGCTGACTTTTTTAAGCTATTTAGTCAATAATAAGCGTATCCTAACTGTGTTAGTCCTTCACTCCGAAGTGCTTGCAGAGTTGCATATAAAAATCGAAATAAACCGACAGCTAACAGAACAAGGATCTCAAATGGATGTTCGAAAAATTAAAACACTGATCGAATTAATCAACAGCAGCGACATTGCTGAAATTGAAATCAAAGAAGGCGAAGAGTCAGTCAGAATATCCAGGACTAGTTCAGTTGCAGCACCTGTTTATGCTGCACCAGCAGCTGCTCCTGCTCCGGTTGCACAAGCGGCAACGCCTGCTACAGCGCCTGCCGCTGCTGAGGCAGCACCTTCCATGAAAGGTGAGCATATAGAATCACCGATGGTTGGTACCTTCTACAGAGCATCGTCACCAACCTCAAAGGCATTTGTTGAAGTAGGCCAAAAAGTCGCTGTAGGCGATACGCTTTGTATCATCGAAGCCATGAAAATGCTTAATCAGATTGAATCTGACAAGGCCGGTACTATCACACAAATTCTAGTTGAGAACGAGCAGCCTGTTGAGTTTGGCCAGCCTTTGTTTGTGGTTGAGTAAATAGGAGCTATCATGATTAAAAAGCTACTTATTGCAAACCGGGGCGAAATCGCCTTGCGTATATTACGAGCATGCCGGGAAATGGGCATCAAGACTGTTGCCATCCACTCAACAGCAGATCGCGACTTAAAACATGTGCGTCTGGCCGATGAGTCAGTCTGTATAGGGCCTGCCTCTTCAACCGATAGCTACTTAAATATTCCAGCCATCATTAGTGCAGCTGAAGTAACAGATGCTGACGCTATACATCCAGGCTACGGATTTCTCTCAGAAAATGCTGACTTTGCCGAACGCGTTGAAGAAAGCGGTTTTATCTTTGTTGGCCCGAAGGCCGAAACTATTCGCTTAATGGGTGATAAAATTTCTGCTAAAGAAGCGATGATCAGAACCAACGTCCCGTGTGTTCCGGGCTCTGACGGTGCCATTCCTGACGACACTAATGAAGCATTGGAAATGGCGGAAAGAGTTGGTTATCCCGTTATCATCAAAGCTACTGGTGGCGGTGGTGGTCGCGGTATGCGTGTGGTAGAAAAAAGCGAAGACCTGTTGGAATCGATTACGCTGACTAAATCAGAAGCACGTGGTGCGTTTGGTAACGATGTACTTTACATGGAGAAATACTTACAAACGCCGAGACATATCGAATTTCAGGTGCTCGCAGATTCGTTCGGTAACGCCATCCATTTGTGTGAGCGTGACTGCTCCATGCAACGCAGACATCAGAAGGTTGTCGAAGAAGCACCGGCACCGGGTATTACAGCAGAAGAACGGGCAAGACTCGGCAGTATTCTCACTAAAGCATGCACTGATATTGGCTATCGCGGCGCAGGTACCTTTGAGTTTTTATACGAGAATGGTGAATTTTACTTTATCGAAATGAATACTCGCCTACAGGTAGAGCATCCTGTCACTGAGCTGATTACAGGCGTAGACCTTGTTAAACAACAATTACTGATAGCTTCCGGTGAAAAGTTGGCGATAAAACAAGAAGATATCACACCTAAAGGCCACTCGATTGAGTGTCGGATTAACGCTGAAGACCCAAATACTTTCATGCCTTCACCTGGTAAAGTTGAGCGCTTTCATCAACCTGGTGGTCTTGGGGTGAGAGTGGATTCCCATGTTTATGGTGGCTACACCGTTCCTCCTTACTACGACTCAATGATCGGCAAGTTAATCGTTCATGCAGAAGATCGCGACAGTGCGATTGCTCGTATGGTTGGTGCACTTGATGAGATGGTCATTGAAGGTATTAAAACGAATACACCGCTACAACGTCGTATTTTAGAAGATGATGCTTTCAGAGCAGGTGGTGCGGATATTCACTACCTCGAGAAAAAACTGGAATCAGAAAGCTAATGTGGTTACAACTGATTTGCCAAACGGCCAGAGATACTGAGTCTCTGGTCAGTGAAGCGGCAGAAAACATGGGTGCTGCGTCTATCACGCTCAGCGATGCTGGTGACAATCCGGTTCTTGAACCTCTGCCTAACGAAACACCGTTATGGGATGATATTATCGTTACCATATTGTTTCGGGAGGAAGAAAAATTCCTGATTGACAGCCTTGAGCAACAGCTTGAAGCGAGCAAAGAAGCCTGGAAAATCTCAAACATTCGCCAAGAAGAACTCGAAGAACAGCAATGGGAGCGAGTATGGATGGATGATTTCCATCCTATGAAATTTGGTGAAAACCTATGGATTTATCCAAGCTGGTCTGATATCCCTGATGATGATTCTGTAAAAATTAAGCTAGACCCGGGTTTGGCATTTGGGACAGGCACACACCCTACTACCGCATTGTGCATGGAATGGCTTGACCAAAACCACCCACGCAACCTCACCGTTGTTGATTATGGTTGTGGCAGTGGAATTTTGGCTATTGCGGCAGTAAAACTGGGCGCGAAACATGTATTAGCTACTGACATAGACCCTCAGGCTCTTCTTGCGACACAGGACAATAATCTCAAAAATGATATTCCGGACGGGATGATTGATTGCTGTTTACCAGAGGATATGCCAGAGTCAGTTCAAGTAGACTTAATGCTAGCGAATATATTGTGTGGCCCTTTGATAGAGCTATCAAAAACACTCTGCTCTATGACAAAGAGTGGTGGTCATATCGTCCTTTCTGGCATCATTGAAGAGCAAAAAAAGCTGCTAAATGAAGAATATAACCAATACTGTAATGATATTCAGTTTGCTACAGTCGATGGCTGGGTTAGAATGACTGCGTTAGTTCGTTAATTTTGCTACACTATTTATAGTTAGTAACTAATACAGAATCACTCATGTATACACGTTGCAGTCATTGTAAAGCTATCTTTCGTGTCACAATGAAAGAACTCACCGCAGCTCAGGGTAAACTCCGCTGTGGCGAATGCGCATCCGTGTTTAATGCAATGGACAGTCTATCCACTAAGCTACCGGAGCAAGAAGATCCAACGGGTAATGTTTCGTTCGAAACATTAAACCAAAACGCTAAGCAGCACTTTGAAACCAGCGGAACAGCCGCACGCAGAAATGAAAAAGTCAGGGAACATAAGAAACCTGCTACTTATAGCCCGTTTCTGCCAGTTGCTCTGGCGGGACTGTTAGCCACCATCTTAGCCTCACAAGTTTGGTTGACACGTGATTTATGGTTCAGTGCTCGCGATCCTGAAAAGGTTAAAATGCTTAGTCGCAAAGTTTTTACCCACCCAAGCCAACCTGAAGCCTTGATTATCACAGGAGCTATACAAAACACTGCTGAACGCTCACAGCCTTACCCTTACCTTGAAACTCGTCTACTTGACGGGAATGACAGAGTGGTTGCGCTGAGACGTTTCAGACCACATGAGTATGTTGAAAACTACCAGCCAGATCAATTACTACAGAGCGATCAACAAGCGTCAATACGCCTGAAGATACTTGATTTTCCTGGTGCTAAACAATTCAAGTTTTCGTTTTTGTAGTGGAGACTTGTTGATATGTTGAAGATCGCACAATACACTTTATCCAGCCCTCTTCTGCAGGCGCCTATGGCAGGTGTTACTGACCGGGTTTATCGGGACATTGTCAGAGAGCATGGCGCAGGCATGGCTACTTCCGAGATGGTGACGAGTCAACTGTCTTTACTAAAAACCCAGAAAACTCAGCTAAGACTGCCACAACTCGATGAGTGCTCTCCACGCAGCATTCAGATTGTCGGTACAGATCCTGATACCATGGCAGAAGCCGCCCGACACTATGTCAATATCGGTGCTGAAATAATAGACATCAATTTTGGGTGCCCGGTGAAAAAAGTAGCGGGGAGCAAGCAATTAGCGGGATCTGCTCTTTTAAAAGATGAGCAAAAGGTAGAGCAAATAATAAGTAGAGTAGTCGAGGCAACCGGAAATATTCCTGTCACAGTAAAATACCGCACTGGATGGTGTCAAAGTACCAGGAATGCCGTCAGAATAGCAAAAATAGCAGAACAAGCAGGTGTCGCAGCTTTGGCACTTCATGGGCGAACGCGTGAAGACAAGTACAAACCCTACGCGGAATACGAGTCGATACGCCAGGTTAAAAAACACGCTAACTCCATTCCTATCATTGCCAACGGAGATATTGCTGGCGATGAAGAACAGGCTAGATTCATACTGGATTATACTCAGGCTGATGGACTGATGATCGGGCGAGCCTCATTTGGCAGACCTTGGATATTCAGCGAACTGAATCATAGCTTGTTCGGAATACCTACCAAGGAAATTACTTGGCAATATAAACGTGATATCGCGTTAAAGCATCTCGAAAGTGTACATGACTTCTACAGAGATTCTACTTCCCATCATGCAAAAGCAACCACTAGTCATACTGGGTTTGCTAATAAAGTAATCAATTGGTATTTATTAAGTATGTCAATTCAAACTAATCTAAGGCCCCGACTACTGAAAAGTAGAACCCCCGGTGAACAAATATCGCTCTTCAAAGAGGTATTAGATGCAGCTGCATAATTTTCACCAAAATCGGACACCTCGATTGGCTTTGTCCTTGGCAAAAACACAAACCCATACAATAATACATAGGTCACGTGAACAATGACAAACACACCCCTCAACGCAGACTCGTTGTCTGAAGCAACGGATAAGGCAGTATCTGAATATTTGGATCTGCTAGGAGATCACGACGCAACTAACCTTTACCGTCAAGTAGTTGACGAGGTAGAACGTCCATTACTCGAAGTTATCATGAAGCATACACGTGGAAACCAATCCAAAGCGGCGATGTGCTTAGGTATGAACCGTGCAACGCTAAGATCAAAACTCAAGCGTCACGGCTTACTGTAAAATACAAAACAGGATCAGAGCGTCAATACTGCCTGCAGCTTAAGCGCTCTGATCTTTGTATAAGAGCACGGATACATTCACCGCGACCCCCTGTTTCAAACCAACAAAGCCTAACCCCTCGGTGGTGGTTGCTTTGATTCCGACTCTATCTTTTTCCACACCTAAATCACCTGCGATATATTCTTGCATTAGCCCGATATGTTTGGCCATTTTAGGTGCCTGTGCTGAAATCACTGAATCCATATTTTGTAGTCGGTAACCTTTTTCTTTAACCAACTCATAAACATGCCTGAGTAGTATTCTGCTATCAATATTTTCATAGTCACTGGAAGTGTCGGGAAAGTGTTGTCCTATATCTCCCATCGCCAATGCGCCGAGCAATGCATCGCAAAGTGCATGAAGTAATACATCACCATCAGAGTGAGCAATAAAGCCTTGGTCGTGAGGTATTTTCACACCTCCCAGCATTATATGATCCCCTTCACCAAATGCATGAACGTCGTAGCCACACCCTATTCTCATATCAAACATGTTTTGAGCGCTCTTTTTGCTGTAGTAAAAATTCAATTAACGGGAGATCGGAAGGCGTTGTTAATTTAATGTTATCGGACGCCCCTTCTACTAATGCCACACTTGCTCCTGCATATTCCATAGCGGACGCTTCATCCGTAATTTTCACTCCTGGGTCATGCATTACTGATCTAAACGCCGACTGTAATGCCCCTAAACGAAATAATTGGGGCGTTAGTGCGTGCCACAATTTTTCACGTGATTCTGTGTGACTAATCAATTGGTTGTCGCTTGTCGCCCGCTTCATAGTATCTTTGACTGATGATGCCAAAATACCACCGTCACCACCGGATTCTCGTAACCTTAATAACTCCATCAAATCATGCTCTCTGAGACAAGGTCTGGCAGCATCGTGCACCATCACCCATTGATCTTTATTAAGACCCACCTCCTCGGATAAATAGTTCAGACCCATCATGACAGTATCTGATCGCTCAGCTCCCCCTACGGTTGACTGCAAGAATGGTGCTCGCACACCTGAGGCAAGCAAACGCATCTCAATATCCTGCCAATACGAATCGTCTGCCCCATGTATGACTAAGATTCCGGACACTGCATCAACACCCTGAAAACAAGCTATTGTATGCTCCAGGATAGTTCGGGATTGAATGGTTAGATACTGCTTTGGGGTTTCACTAAGCATCCGTGAGCCTACACCCGCTGCTGGGATTATTACCCAGACGCCATCATCAGTAGACTGCTTTGACAAACACGCTATTCCGTTGCGGAAGTTGATGGATTTTCGGAAGGAAGCACCGCTCGCGGTGACTCTTCTTTTTTATCCAGAATGACTTCATAGAACGTTTCACGATTGCGAATCATACCTAACTCACTGCGTGCACGCTCTTCAACAGCAGCATTCCCTGATTGAGCATCTTCAAGCTCAGCTCTGATTTGCCGGTTTAGCTCTCGCTGCTGTTCGTTTTGCTGCTGCATGGCTTTGATTTCATCTTCAAGCTGCCATTTAGCCGGATAACTACCATGACCCACCCACAGGCTTACTAAAAGCAGAATGAGCAACACAGCCATGATAGTTATCAGGTATTTCATACTAAGCGATCCTTCGTTAGCCCAAGTAACGGAATGCTGAAGCACCCGCATAGCTGGCATTGCTTCCTAGTGCCTGCTCGATACGTAGTAATTGGTTATATTTTGCAATGCGATCTGAACGTGACAAGGAGCCAGTCTTGATCTGACCCGCATTCGTGGCAACCGCTAAATCAGCAATAGTGACGTCTTCCGTCTCACCTGAGCGATGCGAAATAACCGCAGTGTACCCTGCATCATGAGCCATTTGAATCGCCTCTAAAGTCTCACTCAAAGTACCAATTTGATTCAACTTGATAAGGATCGAGTTAGCAATATTCTTATCAATACCCTCTTTAAGAATAGAAGGATTAGTCACAAACAGATCATCACCAACCAATTGTACTTTATCGCCTAGTCGTTCAGTCAACAGCGCCCAACCTTCCCAGTCACCTTCGTCCAAACCATCTTCGATACTGATGATTGGGTAACGCTCAACCCAGTCTGCCAGGAAATCAACCATTTCAGCTGCGCTAAATGATTTACCTTCTGACTCAAGCTGATAAGCACCATCCTTGTAGTATTCAGAACTTGCACAGTCTAAACCAAGATAAATATCTTTACCGGCAACAAAACCAGCACGCTCGATAGCTTCAAGGATTACTTCAATTGCTTCTTCGTTTGAAGATAAATCAGGCGCAAAACCACCCTCATCACCAACAGCGGTATTCATGCCGCGTTCTGTTAACACTTTTTTCAATGTATGAAATACTTCAGCACCATAGCGAACCGCTTCTGAAAAGCTGCTTGCACCTACCGGAAGAATCATAAACTCTTGCATATCCACGCTATTATCAGCGTGAGACCCACCGTTGATGATGTTCATCATCGGAACCGGCATTTTATACTCCGTACCCTGACCTAAATACTGGTACAAGCCAACGCCCTTATCATTAGCTGCTGCATGTGCAGTAGCCATTGACGCTGCAAGTAGCGCATTCGCACCTAAACGCCCTTTATTGTCCGTGCCATCAAGCTCGATCAATTTAGCATCAAGTGCAGCCTGATCATCAGCATCCATACCGACCACAACGCCAGCAATTTCACCATTCACATTGGCAACTGCTGTTTGAACACCTTTACCCATGTAACGAGAATCAGCATCACGCAGCTCGATCGCTTCACGAACACCTGTTGATGCACCCGATGGCACCGCTGCGCGACCCATTACACCATTACTTAAGGTTACGTCCGCTTCAACTGTTGGGTTTCCACGTGAATCAATCACTTCGCGTGCGACGATACTTGCTATCTTTGTCATTAATACTTACCAGTTTTGTATTTTTAAATGAAAATGAGATTAAAGTGTGCTTTCCAAATACGGCCCTGCTTTTACAGCACGATCGATATCTAATAATATTTTGAGAAGCTCTTCCATACGCTGCACCGGCCATGAGTTAGGCCCATCACTCAGTGCTTCTGCAGGATTCGGATGAGACTCCATAAACAAGCCCGATACCCCGGCAGCAACGGCTGCACGTGCTAATACCGGCACATGTTGGCGCTCACCACCTGAAGCATTACCCTGTCCGCCCGGTAATTGAACGGAGTGAGTAGCATCAAACACAACAGGGCAACCGGTTTCACGCATCGTTGCGAGACCGCGCATATCGGAAACAAGGTTATTATAGCCGAATGTATAGCCTCGCTCACAGACCATTATTTGATCATTTCCGACTGCTTTAGCTTTATTAACAACATTCCCCATATCCCAAGGCGCCAGGAACTGCCCTTTCTTAATATTTACCGGACGTCCTAACTTTGCGATGCTTTGGATAAAATTTGTTTGTCTGCACAGGAATGCCGGCGTCTGCAACACATCAGCAACTTCTGCCACCTCATCCAACGGAGAGTCTTCGTGTATGTCGGTCAATACCGGCACACCAATTTCAGTCTTGACCTTCTGAAGAATTCTCAAGCCTTCTGAGATACCCGGTCCACGATAACTGTCGTGAGATGAACGGTTCGCCTTGTCATAAGATGCCTTAAAGATATAAGGAATACCCAAACGATCCGTAATTTCTTTCAGTGAGGACGCGATCTCTAAGGTCAGCTTTTCTGACTCAACCACACATGGCCCTGATATCAGGAAAAATGCTTGCTGATCACCGACTTCATATCCACATAACTGCATACTAAACCCCTTAATTTATTTATTGCCTTTTTCTTTTTGGTAGGCCAACGCTGCACCGATATAGCTGGTGAACAATGGATGCCCCTCACGAGGGCGCGATGTAAATTCAGGATGGAACTGACAAGCAACAAACCATGGATGTTCTTTCAGTTCGATCATTTCAACCAGGCTGCCATCTTCGGACAAGCCAGATAAAGTTAACCCTTTTTGCTCCAGGACTTCCCTGTAGTTATTATTGAATTCATAGCGATGACGGTGACGTTCTACCACTGAACTTGCACCATAAATCTCAGCAGATAAAGATCCCTCCTTTAGCTCACAACGCTGACCACCCAGTCGCATTGTCCCGCCTAAGTCTGACTCCTCATCACGCAATTCGACTTCACCGGTCTCAGTGCGCCACTCAGTAATTAATCCGATAATCGGATCTGGCGTATCCTGCACAAACTCTGTACTGTGCGCTGCCGTTAATCCGGCACAATCACGCGCGAATTCAATCACAGCAACCTGCATACCCAAACAGATACCCAAATAAGGGATATTGTTCTCACGAGCATAACGCACTGCGCTAATTTTACCTTCAACTCCACGGATGCCGAACCCACCGGGAACAAGGATTGCGTCGGCTTCTGCTAAACGATCCAAACCTTCTGATTCAAGTTTTTCAGAGTCAATGTAGTCAATCCTCACACGTGCGCTATTTTGAATCCCTGCATGTGTTAGTGCTTCATTCAATGACTTATAGGATTCTGTTAAATCGACGTATTTACCAACCATGGCAATCGTCACTTCCGCTTCCGGGAACTCCATGGCATTGATTACTTTACGCCAGTCACTTAAGTCTGCTTCCGGTAAATCATGCAGTCCTAAACGTCTCGCTACAATTTGATCCAGTTTTTGTGCATGATACCACAGTGGGATTTTGTAAATATTATCCAGATCCATCGCAGAAATAACGGCTTCTTCTGCAACATTGGTGAACAAGGCAATTTTACGGCGCTCATGCTCAGGGATTTTACGTTCGCTTCGACATAGCAACACATCCGGCTGAATACCAATTGAGCGAAGCTCTTTTACTGAGTGTTGCGTTGGCTTCGTTTTCATTTCACCGGCAGCTGCCAGATATGGCACCAGTGTCAGGTGCATAAATAAAGCCTTCTCACCCTCCTCAACACGAATCTGTCGAATCGCTTCGAGGAATGGTAGTGACTCGATATCACCAACTGTGCCACCGATCTCGACAATCGCAATGTCAGCATCGCCAGCAGCAGCACGAACAGATCGCTTAATTTCATCTGTGATATGCGGAATCACCTGCACCGTCGCACCGAGGTATTCACCCTGACGTTCCTTACGAATAACTTCGCTGTAGATACGGCCAGTTGTAAAGTTATTGAGTTTTGATGCTTTAAACCCAACAAAGCGCTCATAGTGACCAAGATCCAGATCCGTCTCAGCTCCATCTTCTGTGACAAACACTTCACCATGTTGAAATGGACTCATCGTTCCCGGATCAACATTAATGTAGGGATCCAGCTTCATCATGGTCACTTTCAAACCACGCGCTTCCAGAATTGAGCCTAGAGATGCACCTGCAATTCCTTTACCTAAAGAAGAAACCACACCACCGGTAACAAAGATGTAACGCGCCATTGAATTAATCCTAAACAGTTTTCAGGTACTTAACTACCTGAGAAAATTGACTATGCAGGTGAAAAGAAAGTCGTGAAATAACCGCATTCTTAACCCCAAAAAATAATCTGCGAATCCTATCACAGACGACATTATGACGCACCCTAAGTCATGGTACTTTTCATGTGAAAGACCTGTAATCCTTTGTGACTAATCAAACTTCTGTATAATCGCCAATTCATTCCAAACTGACATACTCAGAATCATCATGATTAGCCTTATTTTAGCTGTAATTATCGGCCTCCTCTTGCTTGTGTGGAGCGCAGATAAATTTATTGACGGCGCTGCGAACCTTGCGCGCAATTGGGGAATTTCTCCCTTCATTATCGGTGTACTTATTGTTGGCTTAGGTACATCGGCCCCTGAAATGCTGGTCGCAGCAGTCGCGGCACTCCAAGGTAACCCTGGCATAGGGATTGGTAATGCGCTGGGATCCAATATTACTAACATCACTTTAGTGCTTGGCTTCACGGCACTACTGGCAAATCTGCCTGTGCGGTCCGAGATTGTTAAACAAGAGTTACCGCTTATATTATGCGTTGGCTTGTTTAGCTGGATTCTCATGGCGGATCATATGCATAGTCGATTTGATGGGATATTACTCCTGACAGGATTGTTTGCTGTACTTTTCTGGTTAGCCAGAACCGCCAAAAAGCAACAGTCCGTGACAGACCCATTACTGGAGGACTCTGTTGATGAACTACCAGATGAGATGCCTTTTAAAAGCGCACTCATCTGGACAGCTGTAGGCTTGGTATTACTACTCGTTAGCTCCAAAGTCCTGGTCTGGGGCGCCAGCGGCATTGCCAGTCAATTCGGGGTCAGTGACTTGGTAATCGGTTTGACGGTTGTTGCGATCGGTACCAGCTTGCCTGAACTTGCAGCCAGTATTAGCAGTGTAAAAAAAGGCGATACAGATCTGGCAATAGGCAATATCGTTGGATCAAATTTATTCAATAATCTTGGCGTATTAGCAATCCCTGCACTCATAAGTCCGGGCGTAGTACCTGACGGTGTATTAAATCGGGATATGCCAATCATGATGGCCGTGACTTTATTATTGATTGTACTTGGTTACGGTTTGCTATCTCGCTCCCGCTATATGATAACTCGCGGACGTGGTGCATTTTTTCTCATGATATTTGTCGCTTACCAATTTCTGCTTTACTATCAGCATTAAGGTATCGACATGCCTTCCCATAATAAGAAAAGGAATTCCCATGAAACAACTTCATGATAATCAAAGACATGAGCTCATCACTAATGCCAAACAAGTCATCACGGACGAACTGTCTGCTATCCAGTCTTTAACAGAAAGATTCGATGAGCAGTTTGTTGATGCGTGCCAGATCATACTGGATTGTAAAGGTCGGGTAATTATTGCGGGCATGGGGAAATCCGGGCATATTGGGCACAAAATAGCGGCTACACTGGCTAGCACCGGGACACCATCTTTTTTCGTACATCCTAGTGAGGCACTACATGGTGACTTGGGGATGATCACCAAACAAGATGTTCTGATTCCTATCTCAAACTCAGGTAGCACTGACGAGTTAGTCACTCTATGCTCTGTGGTGAAACGCCAAGGCACAAAACTCATTGCCATGACCGGTAACCCCGATTCATTGCTGGGAAAACTAGCTGACTATCACATCAATATAGGGGTATCAAAGGAAGCTTGTCCGCATGACTTAGCACCCACTTCCAGTACGACCGCAACATTAGTGATGGGCGATGCACTAGCGGTTTCACTGCTTAAAGCACGCTCCTTCACGCCAGAAGACTTTGCGCGTTCACATCCCGCCGGACGTTTAGGCAAGAGACTGAGTATATTGGTTAGCGATCTGATGCACAGTGGTGAAGAAATGCCGACCGCGCTACCAGAGGAAACGCTGGAAAAAGCCATCTTGGTTATGACAGGCAAACAATTCGGAGCAACTCTGGTTGTCGACTCTCAACGCAATCTGTTAAGTGTGTTTACAGACGGTGATTTAAGACGAGCGTTCGAATCTGGCACTGATTTGAAACGCTCTTCGCTTGCTGATGTCATAAAGATAGGATGTCATCGCATTCAGGAATCATCACTTGCAGTCGAGGCACTTTCGCAAATGCAAAGCAAAAAGATTATGGTGTTACCGGTTGTGAATAGTCACGATGAGCCGGTAGGTATCATTCATATGCATGATTTATTGAAAGCAGGTATCGTCTGACGGCAATGACCACATTTATGTTAAACACTGATTAATAATGAAAAATATCGGGCGCTTATTATTCGTATTGTCGCTTATCGTGGCAGCAGT
The DNA here is from genome assembly GCF_003172875.1 of Leucothrix pacifica. GTDB lineage: Bacteria > Pseudomonadota > Gammaproteobacteria > Thiotrichales > Thiotrichaceae > Leucothrix > Leucothrix pacifica. Next base: position 82,566 of record NZ_QGKM01000052.1, read on the forward strand.
CGTGACATGGTTGAACTTGTCATGGAAATCCATCGAGCAGTTGACCAACTCACCCAGTGAGTCCCGTATTGATTATTATCTGAGTGACTTCACGCTGATGAAGACTAACGAGAGTGGCAGTATTGACTACCAGTTGAATGGTCGACATTTGACGCATAAACAAGCAAGCGGTGCGACTGAAATCTATCAACCCCGCATAAGAATGCGATCGGATGATGGACAAATCATGACCGTGGTTTCAGAAAAGGCATTGCAACAGGCGAAAGATGATAGCATTACGCTGAGTGGCGATGTTTTGGTGAAAAAGGTGGGCACTTCATCTTCACCAGAATTTACACTTAGCACAGAAGATTTACTTTACAATCCACAACAAAGACTAATATCAACCACTGCAGCTATTCAATTTAATAGTGCAGCAGGCACCTTAAAGGGTACTGGTTTTGAGACCAGTCTGGATGAACAAGAACTAAGGATACTTTCAAATGTACAAGCAGAATTTCAAGCCACTCAGTAAGCTACTTGTTGTACTCTCACTGTGCTTATTAAGCACACCACTGATGGCACTCCGGGACGATGTGACTAAACCCGTCAGAATCAACGCTGATACGGTTGTCTTCAATAAAGCTAAAGGTTTCGCCGTCTACTCTGGAAATGTAGTGATCGTACAAGGCAGCTTACAGATCAGAGCATGGGAAATCACGATTCAAGCACCAAACAACACGATTCAGTCGATAACTGCGAAAGGATCACCAGTGCAGTTTCAGCAAACGATGGACGATGGAAAGGTCGCTAAAGGTAAGGCAAACCTTGTGCGCTACTTAGTGCCACAAAAGCAGTTGTATTTAGACGGTGCTGCTGAACTGACTCAGAACAATGATAAATTCAGTAGCCAACACATTGAATACTCAACCCGTACCGGTGAACTCAAAGCGGGTATCGCCAGAGTAAAAGGTAAGAAGCCTGACCCGAAAGGCCGTGTTAGCGCTATCTTCTACCCTACTAATAAAGCGCAGTAAAAGGATTCCAGTTGAGCGTTCTAGCGGCAAACGGTCTGCGTAAAAGCTACGGCAAACGAACCATTCTTGAAAGCATCAGCCTACAGGTTAACAGTGCAGAAGTCGTTGGGCTACTAGGCCCCAATGGAGCGGGAAAGACGACCTGTTTCTACATGATTGTCGGACTCGTCCCCATCGATAGCGGTACGGTAACGCTGGATGATAAAGATCTGACCAAGCTTTCGATGCATCAACGGGCCAGGTATGGGGTCGGTTATTTAGCCCAAGAAGCCAGCGTATTCAGAAAGCTTTCTGTAGAAGACAACATCATGGCTATCTTGCAAACCCGCAAGGGCATGACACGCCAACAACGTCGTCAAAAGATGGAAAGCTTGCTGGAAGAGTTTCAAATTACTCACATCAGAAGCGGCTTGGGGATCAGTCTTTCCGGGGGTGAACGACGGCGTGTTGAGATCGCCAGAGCCTTAGCCACAGAACCTGAATTTATTCTTCTGGATGAGCCCTTTGCGGGTGTTGATCCTATTTCAGTGATTGAAATCCAAAAGATTGTCACCCACCTTAAACAGCGTGGTATCGGTGTATTGATCACTGACCATAATGTCCGTGAAACGCTGGGAATTTGTGACCGGGCCTATATTCTTGGTAATGGTTCGATACTGGCTCAAGGCACCCCGGCAGAAGTATTGGACAATCGTCAGGCGCGGGAAATTTACCTAGGTGAAGACTTTAAATTATAGTTTATTAACTTCAAGCCATATTAGTCACTATAACTACCTTCAATCGGTTTCGGCACCACGCTAATATGCACGCATGCTATCCTGATCAGGAAAAATGGAATGACCAAAACAAACCCTCCCCGGCACTCCTGCAAGCATTTCCCATTGGTGGCATTTTGATGGTAGATATTGTTTGTTTGGGATTGACCGATGACAGCAAAAAGACAATGATAATAATATGCTGAAACAAGGAATTCACCTAAAGCTAGGACAGAGTCTTTCAATGACTCCGCAACTGCAACAGGCCATTAAGATGCTGCAGTTGTCATCTTTGGAGCTCGAGCAAGAGATTCAAAGCGTTCTTGAAACCAACCCATTACTGGAACGTGCTGATGAAGTTGATCAGTACGACAGCGGTCAAGCTCAGGAGGAAGTAACACGCTCTGATGAGCCATTGAGTGAGACTATCCCCGAAGAACTGAGTACTGACTCTAATTGGGAAGACACTTATGATACAGAGTGGAAAACAAGCAATCCTGACAGTGAAAGTGCTTCAGATTACATTGAGAAACTGCACTCTCACTCCGAAGGTTTGACCGAACACCTTCTGTGGCAGATTGACCTGAGCAATCTCAGTGTAATCGATAAAACCATCGCTCACCTTGTTGTGGATTACATCAATGATGATGGATTACTTACTGAGTCACCAGAGCAAATTCTTGATGCTCTGGAATCAGAATTATTGATAGAGCAAGATGATGTTGAGGCTGTCATTCGATTTGTACAACACCTCGACCCAATAGGTATCGGGGCCAGAGACCTGGGACAAAGCCTTTGGCTGCAGTTCAATTTTCACTACCCTGACCACCCTCTAAAGAAAAAGGCTCAGTTACTTTTAGAAAAAAATCTGGACTTACTGGCCAAACGGGATTATAAAAGTATTAAGAAAGAAATAAGGTTAAATAATGATCAACTCGACACGTTGGTCAATCTGATGAAGACCTTAGATCCCAATCCGGCAAGTCAGTTTAACCGGGATGACGTGGATTACATCAGACCTGATGTCTACGTGAGAAAAGTGAAAGGCCGCTGGCAGGTAAGCCAAAACGCTGAGACTGTCTCAGAACTCTGCATCAATCAAGAGTATGCAGAGATGGCTTCAGACAAGCACGTAGATAAAGCAGCAACAGAGTACATCAAAAATAATCTGCAGCAAGCGAGGTGGTTTATTAAAAGTCTCGAAAACAGGAACTCGACAATCCTGAATGTCGCTCACGCAATCGTAGAGCGCCAAATGGCATTTTTACAGTATGGCGATGAAGCCATGAAGCCTATGGTGCTAAAAGACTTAGCCGAGCAACTCGACTTGCATGAATCAACCATTTCTCGTGTCACTACGCGTAAATTCTTGCATACACCTAAGGGAATTTATGAATTCAAATATTTCTTCTCAAGCCATGTCAATACGGATACTGGCGGAGAATGTTCAGCAACGGCAATCCGAGCCATGATCAAGAAAATAATTACCTCGGAGAACCCACGTAAACCCTATAGTGACAACAAATTGACGAACCTGCTGAATGAGCAGGGGGTCAACGTAGCGCGACGTACTGTCGCAAAATATCGTGAAGCTTTAGCGATACCTTCCTCTCATGACCGCAAAGCGCTGTCTTGATCTGAAAGGAGATTTTATTACTTAGCATCACGAATCGAAACATGCCTACATAGGCTGTTTCGCTCATGTAACAAAATGGAGACAATTAGTATGCAATTGAACATTACCGGTCATCACATTGAGATTACTCCTTCTATGAGCAATTACATCAAGGAAAAAACGAAACGTCTTACCCGTCATTTTGACCAGGTACTGAATATCAACGTTATCCTTGAAGTCCAGAAGCTTGAGCATAAAGCTGAAGCATCAATTCTGGTCAGTGGAAACCAACTGTTTGCCGAGTCTGTCGATGAAGACATGTATGCAGCCATTGACTCCCTTGCGGATAAATTAGACCGCCAAGTCCTGAAACATAAGGAAAAGATCACCCGAAAGCATCGACAGGAAGGTAGCCACCGTAATATTATTGCGGAGTAGCCTTATTCGGGATCACTTATGTTAAGTGACATCACAACACTCTTAAGCCCTGAGCGGACGCTGTTCGTTCAGGAGCTTGAAAGCAAAAAACGCGTTTTCGACACTCTGTCGGAACTACTTTCACACAAGCAACCACAGCTTGAGAAAGGCCAAATCTTCGATTATCTGATTGACCGGGAAAAACTCGGTAGTACGACCATTGGTGGGGGAATCGCGCTGCCGAGAGCACGAGTACCGATATCACAGCCCTATGCAGCGCTACTGGTTCTCAAGGATGGCATAGCCATCGAGACGCCTGACAAACAAGCTGTCTCTGTGTTCTTAGCGCTGTTACTTCCGGAAACCAACGCTCAACAGTACTCTGATCTGATTTCAAATCTGATGCTGAGGATGGCTTCACGCCCTGTGGCAGAAGAACTTTCAGAAATTAGCGAACCTCAAATTGCCATCAACTATTTTGAGACATTACTACTACAGGAAAAGGCCGCCTAAATGCATGTCTTAATCATCACAGGCGTGTCAGGTGCAGGTAAAACCCAGGCACTCAATACTCTGGAAGATCAGAACTACTACTGCATCGATAATCTGCCACTCAACATGCTTGAGTCGCTTTTTGATAATGAGTGGGTACAGTCAAAAGAGAAAGTGGCCATCGGCGTTGATGTAAGAAGCGGCAAAGCTCAATTAAGTGAACTGCCGGCGATTGTTCAAAACCTAAAGAATCGCTTCAGAACTGATTTAGTGTACCTCTATGCCTCTAAAGGTATTATTTTCAAACGGTACAATGAGACCAGACGTAAGCACCCTCTTTCTAGCGAAGGCATGGGGTTAGAAGCTGCGATCCGGGCAGAGTATGAACTACTCACGCCGGTTCGGGCCATAGCAGATTTTCAGTTAGAAACCAGTAACACTGATATTTACCAACTTGCCTCACTGATTAAACAACGAATTTGTGTGCTTGCAAAGAAACAACTGTCACTGTCCTTTCAATCGTTTGGCTTTAAATACGGTGCTCCACGCGATTCCGACTTTATCTATGATGTGCGCTGTCTGCCTAACCCTTATTGGGTGCCAGAGTTACGCATTAAATCCGGGCAAACTGAAGCCGTTTCGACATGGCTAGATTCTCAGGACGCGGTTCAGGATATGTATACTGACATTCGTGACTTTCTTGAAAAGTGGATGCCTAGCTTCATCGATAACCAACGAGCCTATCTGACGCTTTCAATTGGTTGCACAGGCGGGCATCATCGTTCTGTCTATTTAATTGACAAACTAGCAGACTATTTCAGACAGGATGAACGAGTCTCAATTATTGTAAATCATCGCGAGATTACCTCAAAAAACACCCAGTAATGCGATGAATGTTGGTAGAATACGGAACTTGAAAATTCTACCAATCAATTCTCATGGGCAATCAAGAGCACCTCAGTAAAGAAGATCGCCTCGCTTCCTTAAGCGGTGCGATTGAGAGTGGATCGTTGTTTAGATTACAGCGAATGCTCAATGCTTTGCACCCTGCTGAAATCGCCCATTTGCTAGAATCCTCTCCACTAGAGCAACGTAAAATTGCCTGGGAGCTGATCAAGCGCGAAAACGAAGGTCTGGTCCTCATCGAGCTCAATGATGATGTGCGATCTCAACTCACTGAGGAAATGGATACCGGCGACCTGATCGAGGCACTAAAAGACCTCGATACCGATGACATGGCTGATTTCCTGCAAGGTCTTCCGGACACGGTGATTCAGGAAACACTATCCGCTATGGGACGTCAGGAGCGTGAGCGTGTTGAAGTCGTACTTGGTTACGACGAGGATACTGCTGGCGGCCTGATGGACACCGAGGTTGTAACTATCCGATCTGACGTGACTGTCGAAGTGGTATTGCGCTATCTACGAATGCGCGGGGATCTTCCCTCACATACCGATCGTGTGATTGTAGTAGACAGTTATGATAAATATCTCGGTGTCGTCTCTTTATCCAAGCTTCTGACTAGTCAGCCCGATGACTCTATCTTGTTTATCATGGATCATGAGTATTCAGCAATCCATGCTGATACTGATAAAAATGAGGTCGCTGCATTATTTGAAGATCGTGATCTAATATCTGCACCCGTCATTAACGAAGTTGGTAAATTACTGGGTAGAATTACCATCGATGACGTGGTCGATGTTATTCGTGATGAGGCCGAACATTCTATTAAAAGCATGGCTGGCCTGAATGAAGAAGATGATTTGTTTGCACCGATTTTACCAAGTGTAAAGCGACGCGCCGTTTGGTTAGGAACAAACCTGATCACCGCCTTTATGGCAGCAGCAGTTATCTCTCAATTTACTGAAACTATCGAATCTGCAGTCGCTTTGGCAGTGCTGATGGGCATTGTACCCAGCATGGGCGGCATAGCCGGAAGTCAGACCTTAACTATGGTCATCCGTGGCATAGCACTGGGACAAATCGGTAAATCCAACACGCATAGCCTACTGAGAAAAGAGCTATTGTTAGGACTGATCAACGGGGTAATTTGGGCAGTGGTGGTGTTTGCCATTTCAGCGATTGCGCTGAAGGATATCGAAATCGGCATCCTGATTGGCGTTGCTATGTTACTGAATTTACTGGCTGCACCTTTGTCGGGTGTTCTATTACCGCTGACACTGCGTAAAATGAATATCGACCCGGCATTGGCGGGCAGTGTTTTGCTAACCACCGTGACAGACATTGTTGGTTATGCTGGCGTGCTTGGGCTCGCTTCACTTCTACTGCCCTATCTACGTCAAATTTTTGCTTGAGCTTAAGCTGATCACTCTTGCTACTAATCATCCGCCCGCATTGCGAAGTTTACAATGGTAATCAGCAACATCGCATGCATGCAACAACGATTTAAATGCTAGTTTATGCCACGGCTCTTTTTGATCAGATCATATGCTGCCTGTATTTCTTTGGAACGCTCTGTAGCAACTTTAATCATATCCTCTGGTAAGCCTTGCCCAATCAAACGATCAGGGTGGAATTCACTCATCAGCTTCCGATAACTCTTTTTCAGTGCAGAATCACTGATATCCTTATCGACGCCTAAGGCCTGATAAGCCGAGGATAGCGATGAAGCAGCACTTGCCGCTGAAGACTGCTGGCCGCCACCAGAGTATTGATAGCCTCCCCCTCTAAACTGACTCTGCGCCTGAATCATCATTAACAATTGATTGAACGACTGCTCTGAGAAACCTAACTTTATAGCAATCTCACGCAATAGCTCCTGTTCAACTAACTCTATCTTACCATCGGCAAGAGCAGCACCCAGCAGGTACATCACTAGTAGTTGCTTTAAATTAGCCGCATTACCGGTAGTTGTTTTGAATTCTGAAATCGTCTCATCCAGAGAAAACTCTGAACGTGCACCTTGCTTGAATAAACGTATCGCCTCTTTTCGATGTTCTGGCGTCATTCCCAACTGCTGCATAAACGCCTCGGCATGGGCTATCTCAGCCTCAGAGACACGTCCATCAGCTTTTGCCAATTTACCCATTAACAAGAATAAGGTTTTGATAAAACCAGACTGTCGCTGTTCACGCGTTTTAGGATTTACACCAAACATGCCCGCACTACTGCGGCTAAAACGATTACTCAGCCATGCACCTAAGAAGAAGCCAATCAAGGCTCCCCAAAAACCGTAATAGATGTAGCCAATGATAGCCGCTGCATACTTAGCGTAACGCATAATTATCCTTGATAAATCAATAAGTAAATGTCAGTTTTATGCTGAATGAATGGCCCAGGCCACATCCGCCGCCTGCCTGTTTTCAAGTACGTCATGCACCCGCACGATTCTTACGCCTGACCTCACCGCCAGAGCCGTTGTTGCTGCCGTCGCAACACCGAGTTGATTCGACTGATCCACCTGGCAAATCATAGACAGAAAGCGCTTGCGACTGGTGCCCAGTAATACAGGGTATGGTTTCGCACACAACTCGGCCATGTTCGCCAGTAGCTGCAGGTTATCTTCAAAACGTTTGCCAAATCCAATCCCCGGATCGAGAACAATCTTATCAGCGGCAACGCCAGCGTTTAGCGCTTGCTCTGCTCTGCCTTCTAAATAAGCGAAAACCTCAGTGCAAACATCATCATAATAAGGGTCGTTCTGCATGGTGGCAGACTTTCCTTTGCGATGCATTAGCACCAATGGGAGGTCATGCCTGGCTGCCAACGTTAACATTTCAGGTGAATCTTCAGCAGCCGAAATGTCATTCAACCAATTCACGCCCGCAATTACAGACAGCCTTGCCACCTCAGCATCGGTGGTGTCAATGCTGATTGGAAAACCCTCCGGCAGCGCTTCCCGCAGAGCTGAAATAACAGGAATCACCCGACTCAATTGCTCGTCCGTATCAACAGCTTCCGCACCAGGACGTGTTGACTCACCACCCACATCAATGATGTCGGCGCCTTGTGATACCATCTCAAGAGCGTGCGCTACTGCTTTTTTGGGGTCATTGAACTGCCCGCCATCTGAGAAGCTATCAGGTGTTACATTTAAGATCCCCATAATCAGGGGAGTGTCGCGTTGCTGGTAGATTTCTTCAGCCATGACTCACCCTTTATGGTCTTCCACAGATACATCACTGAGTGCGGCAACACATTCCGTGATTAAAGCAGGACCTTGATATATTAAACCAGAATAAACCTGTATCAACGAGGCACCAGCATTAATTTTATCGCGCGCATCAGCAGCATTAAAGATACCGCCCACCCCGATAATTGGCATCGCACCTTTCAGCTGCTTAGCAAACTCTGCAATCACTTCAGTAGATTTTTGTGTGACAGGCGCACCACTCAAACCACCCGCTTCATCACCGTGCTGCATACCCTGAACAGCATCGCGTGACAAGGTAGTGTTCGTTGCAATCAGCGCATCGATCTTATTATTCACTAAACATTCCGATATGCCGGCTATCTCTTCTGAGGACAGATCGGGAGCAACTTTAACGGCCAACGGCACATAACATCCAGTAGATTCACTTAAGGTTGTTTGCTCAGCTTTCAGTGCTGACAATAAAGCATCTAATTCTTCACCATACTGCAAAGAGCGCAATCCCGGCGTATTGGGTGAAGAAATATTAATCGTGATATAAGAGGCATGCTCATAGGCTTTACGCAGACAAATCAGGTAATCATCCAGAGCATTCTCAACGGGGGTAACCGCATTTTTTCCAATATTAATACCAATAATGCCATCAAAACCTCTGGCTCTTGCAGCTTTGACATTTTCAATTAAGTGATCAACACCATGGTTATTAAACCCCATGCGATTGATAATGCCTTGCGCCTCCGGTAGGCGGAACAACCGTGGTAAAGGGTTGCCATCCTGCGGCTTTGGCGTGACTGTACCGATTTCAACAAAACCAAACCCTAAACCTGCAAGGCCTTCGAGGTAATCACCATTTTTGTCTAAACCAGCAGCTAATCCCACTTTATTGGGAAACTGTAGTCCCATCACTTCAACGGGTTCAGATGAAGCTTGCTTTGTGAAGACTGATAGCAGGTGAGCTTTCTGGGCTAGTTTCAAGCTTTTAAGAGTGATGTTATGCGAGGTTTCTGCCGGCAGTTTAAATAATAGTTGGCGCGCGATGTGATACACGGAATTCTCCCGGACGAAAATGAGCCGTGATTATCCCCAGAAACAACAAAGGCCGCAACAGCGACCTTTATTTTCAAACGATAAGATTGTGTAAAATTGATTAACGCATCGCTTCCAGAGCAGCAATACGTTTTTCCAGTGGTGGGTGAGTCGTAAATAGTTCTTTTAAACCGCTACCAATTCCACCGGCAATACCAAATGCAGCCAGTGAGCCTGGCAAGTCATGTGGTTGACTACCGCGCTGCAATGCCTTCAACGCATCAATCATCTTCTGACGACCTGCCAAATCAGCTCCGCCCTTGTCAGCCTGAAACTCACGATAACGAGAGAACCACATCACCACCATATTGGCCAGGAAGCCAAGCGCCACCTGAGCAATCATCGATACGATGTAATAAACCATGCCATATGAGTTACCACGGTTACCTTCGCCACGGTTGCCGGACAGTAATGAGTTGACTAAAGTGGCAATAACGCGGGAGAAGAAGAATACAAAGGTATTCATCACTCCTTGCAGCAAGGTTTGTGTCACCATGTCGCCATTAGCAACGTGAGCAATCTCGTGCCCCATGACCGCCTCGGCTTCATCAGCCGTCATCGTATTTAATAAGCCACGACTGACTGCGACTAAAGCATCATTTCTACGGGCACCAGTGGCGAACGCATTCACTTCAGGGCTTTCAAAAATACCGACTTCCGGCATGTCGATTCCGGCTTTTTCAGCTTGTCGCGCGACGACGTTCATCAACCAACGCTCTTCCTGATTTGCTGGCTGTTCAATTACACGAACCCCCATACTGCGCTTGGCAGAGCTTTTAGACATCCACAAGCTAATGAATGCACCCGCGAAGCCCATCACCAAGGACATCAAAGCGATGTAACCAAATTCGGCAGGAAGTCCCATGCCGTGTAAGGCTTGGCTAATGCCAAACACACTGTCCAGAATGTTCCAGACAATGCCTAATACAACCACAACGGCAAAGTTAGTTGCCATCAATAGTAATGTGCGTTTCATGCAAGATCCTCTAAAGGTCATTTAATTTATTGCTGAAGATAGTGATATAACCGTCTGCTTTCAAGCTGCTCACGTTAAACGGTTACTCAATCAGTCTTATTATTCAGTGGCTTAGTCAGTGTCAACATGGCATTGGTTCAGCTTGGACAGATGCACACCGAGATATCATCGTTTGGTTTACGGTAGTATTTTATGCACATTCCGACCAACCAATAGCCACGCTGTAATCGCACCGCCGATGCCACCGAATAAGTGACCATCCCATGACACCCCTTGTTGCCACGGAGCGATACCAGAAATCAATACACTGCCATAAGTGATCGCAACAAAGGCCGCGATTATCATTGGCACGATACGCTTTTCAAGTAAGCCGGAAACAATCAGGAAAGTAGCCAAGCCAAACACCAGAAGGCTAGCTCCGATATGCAATGTATTACCCCGCCCAAACATCCACAGTAGGCCGCCGCCAATCAATACGATCATGCCAACTATCATCAGGCTGTTGGCACGTGACCCTGCGAGCAATGCCAGCATGATGACTAGGGGTACAATATTCCCCATAATGTGGGCCAGATCACCATGTAAAAACGTCATGGTTAGAATACCAATTAACCCACCACCATCTCGTGGAATTAATCCCAAACGCTCCAGTGGCAGGAAAAAATCCAAGGCAAATACCAGCCAGATCAGTGCGATAAAGATAATAATGCTTTTCAGCTCTTCACGGACTGTATGCGCATAATTTTTCATAGGAACCTCAGACAAAAGCACTCATTTCGGATTCAATTTCACTCCATCGTTGAGTATCCAGTAACGCACTTCGGTTCATATATTCACGACCTTTCATCCGTTCCAAGCGCTGCATGCTGGCCTGACTAGTTGCCGAGGTCAGATCGATATTGGCTTCATCCATCACTTGAATCACACCGGGTCGATTATTACAGACCAGTACCATATCGCAGCCTGCGCTAATAGCGGCCTCTGCCCGCTGAGCATAGTTTCCGGCAAATGAAGCGCCCTCCATATTCAAGTCATCACTAAAAATCACACCGTCAAACCCTAGCTGTTGGCGAAGGATTTTTTGTAGCCAGATCTTCGAAAACCCTGCCGGCTGTGAATCAATTTCAGAATAGATCACATGCGCAGGCATCACAGCATCCATACCTTGTTGGATCAAATGTGCAAATGGACGCATGTCAGCCGCATCTAATGCAGCCATTCCCCGCTCATCAACCGGAATTTCAAGGTGGGAATCTGCAACCACAGCCCCGTGCCCTGGGAAGTGTTTGCCAGTGGCCGCCATACCCGCATCATGCATGCCTGAAATATAAGACGTTGCCATTTTCGCCACGATGTCTGCCTGCGAATGAAATGCGCGATCACCAATGACTTCACTGACGCCATAGTTCAAATCTAATACCGGCGCAAAACTAAAGTCGATCCCCATTGCCCGAAGCTCCGAGGCCATTAACCAGGCATGGTGGTGAGCAGCTCTGAGCGCTGATGGCTCATCTTCACTTTGCTCATACAGCTTTGCCAGTGCTGGAAGTTTTGTAAACCCTTCGCGGAAACGTTGTACCCGCCCTCCTTCGTGATCAACGGATATCAGAAAATCTTCCGGTGCTGCAGCACGCACCTCATCGATTAACACTTGCAATTGTTCGACACTTTCAAAGTTTCGGGAAAAGAAAATCAAACCGCCACAAAAAGGGTGTTGCAGTAACTCCTTCTCTTCTGCTGTGAGCACAGTCCCTTCCAGATCAAGCATCAGTGGTGCAATCGGCATGGTGTTTCCTCTTTAAACATTTTTTGATTTCACACAGTATAGCGGGATGGTCGGTGGCAGCCTAAAACTATTCACGTGCTATTCACGCTGTATTACTGAGTCTTTCCATACTAGTTAAGTCGGCATTCAGCTCCGCGCTAAAAACGGTACTTTCATCCCTATGGGCATACATTTTTTTTATGCCACACAGTAAAACCTTAATCATTGCTAGGGGAAAGTTTTAAAAAGGAGCTTGTTAATGGATTCAACAGTTGATTTTGAGCAATACCAGCGGATGGTAAAACCTTCAAGTCGTTACAGCGAAGTCCGAATTTTATCAGCGGACGGCAGGGTTGGACGCTTTGAGTATTTCTTTTACTCGTTAGTCATCCCATTTTTGGTATTTTGGATCGTTGCAGCGCTGGCTGGAATTGCCAGTCATTTCGGGGAATTAGGTGGCGCCATTGCCTACGTGTTATTAGCAGCAGGCTTTTGTGCAGCAGTCATTATATATGTTCAACTGACCATTCAGCGGTGCCACGACTTTAATGCTAACGGTTGGGTGTCGTTACTTGTCATATTGCCATTGGCGTGCATTCTGTTCTGGATTATTCCGGGCAATACAACGGTCAACCGTTATGGAGAACCAACCAGACCGCCGTCATCACTCTTAAAAGTGGGGGCAGGTCTTGTGTTATTGATTCTTGTCGCCGCCGCTACGTTTCTGGGTTTAAATTATTTTGGACTATAGGAAAAAATTATAAAGTAAAGATTCTGTAAGATTTATAGTCGGGCTAAACGGCTTTAGCTACAATGTGGCTAGCCGTGGCTCGCACTATTAAACCTATTTATTCTCTCACGGCCACTCATAAAGAACATAATAAGACGGTGGACTATGAAACAGCTGATTTTAATTATCGCATTAATCGCAGGGTCTGTTGCGCTAGGCAGTTATCTGATCAAAACCAAACCTGAGCCCAGAAAACGCGTCCGTGCACCTTCGATTCCGGTGGTTGAAATCATGACGCCACAGCCGCAGTCATTCACACAAAAAATTGGCTCCTCAGGCTCCGTAGAGGCCAACCGCAGCACCAATATCATCGCGGAAGTCTCCGGCAAAGTCACTCAGTTAACCAGTGCTTTTCAGGAAGGCAATTATTTTAAGAAAGGCCAACAGCTCCTTTCCATCGATAATACGAACTACAAAAACGCGATCATTATCGCCAGCGCAGAGGTAAGCCAACGAACACTAGAGCTTAAGAATGAGCAAAACCTTGCCAATCTTGCCGTCAGAGATTTTCAGCTTTTAGGAAACAATCGCCGCCCTAATGAAATCGCTAGTCGTAAACCCCACATCGCATCCGCATTAGCAAATTTAGAAGCTGCGAAAGTTCGCTTACAACAAGCCCGCGACGATCTTAATAAAACACGTGTGATGGCACCCTATGATGGTCGCCTTCTGAGTAGAAATGTTGATATCGGCCAATATGTAACACCCGGAACACAACTAGGTCAGGTTTATTCCACAGATTACGTAGAAGTTCGCCTACCCTTGTCACTGGCGGAATACGAGCAACTTAAGCTGCCTGAGAATTTCCGTAACCAAGAGTCAGCTAAGCGCGAGAACATGCCGGAAGTTAGTTTTTCTGCTCGCTACGGTAACAAGAGCTATCAATGGACAGGCCGTGTTGTGAGAGCCAGTCCAGCCATGGACGCCCGAACCAGACAGATTTCTGTCATCGCCAGAATCGACGATCCCTTTACTAAAAAAACGGATAGTGACGCGCCACCCATCAAGATTGGTCAATTTCTTCAAGCTGAGATAATCGGCACCACGCTTCGTGATGTTTATGTAATTCCAACCACGGCAACTCGCCAAAATCGAGAAGTCATGCTTTATGACGAAGGTAAGTTACGCGTATTACCGATTGATGTACTGGCAACGGATAATGACCGTCTGGTGATTGCTGAAGACTCATTACCACCTTTGGCAAAACTTATCATCACGCCAATGCCTTCGGCTAAAGACGGCATGACAGTCAGATTGCCCGGTGAGCGAACTCAACGCCCGGGTGGTGGGCGACCTCGTGAAGGCGGAAGACCACCTGGAGCCGGAGAAGGTGGCAGGCCAGCAAGCGCAGGTGAAGGTACAAATAACCGACCGCCACGGACAACCGCTTCTAATGATGAGTCCCAAACTAAACCTGTCGGAAACAGGGGCTCAGGCGAACAAGCAAGACCTGCAAACGCCGAAAGCACTTCACGGCAAGCTCAAGGACAAGGACAAGGACAAAATACCGGTGAGAGACGACAGCGACCTGCTAACGGCGAAGGTGGTGGTGCTAACCTGACTCCTGAGCAAAGAGCTGCCCGTAGAGCTGAACGCAGAAAGCAAGCACAAGCAAATGCTGAGGGTGGTAACTAATGCACGGTGCAATAGCCTGGTTTGCCAGAAACCACGTCGCGGCTAATCTGTTAATGGTGGTAATCATCTCGGCAGGTATAGTCTCCATGTTTAATCGTATCCCGCTTGAAGTCTTTCCGGCTTTTGAACGTGATGTGATCAATATCTCAGCCAGTTACTCGGGGGCAGCGCCCAATGAGGTTGAGTCTGCAGTCGTCCGCCGCATTGAAGAAGCTATCTCAGACATCCCTGAAATCGAACATATTATTAGTACCGCGAGAGAAGGCTCTGCCTCGGTCAACGTAGAGATCTTACCCGGTAGTGATAAAGACCAACTGTTAAATGAGATTAAAAGCCGGGTCGATGCGATTTCAGAATTTCCGGATGATGTAAGCTCACCGGTTGCCAGTACCTCAGTGCGCATCCGTGAAAACATTAATGTGATTTTTTATGGTGATATCACAGAGATGGAACTCAATAAGGAAACGCTAAAAATTCGGGATGAGCTATTACAGTTACCCGGCATTACCCAAGTCGCGATAAGCGGTCTGCGTCCTTATGAAGTGGGCATTGAGATTCCTGAGATTACCCTACAGCGTTACGGCCTGAGTCTGGCAGAAATCTCACGCGCCATTCAAACCGCCTCACAGGATATTCCGGCTGGCTCACTGAAAACTGATGCTGGTGAAATCCGTATCCGTACTCTGGGTAAAGCTACTGAAGCCAAAGATTTCTACAACGTCAATATTCGCAGTAATGAGGATGGCACGCAGATTCGTTTGGGAGATATTGCGACTATCGTCGATGGATTTGATGAAGGCCCTCAGTACACCACTTTCGATGGTAAGCGTGGTTCATCGCTGGAGGTTTATCGGGTTGGCGATCAAAGCGCAATCGCACTTTCGAAAACGGTAATTGATTATATTGCCGAAAAGAATGATCGCTTACCTTCATACATGGGAGTGACCTACTGGCGTGATAATTCGAAAGTATTAAAAGCACGCTTAACTACCCTGGTGAATAGCGCTGTACAGGGTTGCTTACTGATCTTCTTACTATTGGCACTGTTCTTGCGCCCTCAGGTTGCGCTATGGGTAAGTGTGGGTATCCCAATCAGCTTCATGGGCGCGATGTCACTGCTGCCGGAACTGGGGGTAACGCTTAATCTGATTAGTCTGTTCGCCTTTATCGTAGTACTTGGGATCGTGGTCGATGATGCCATCGTGACCGGTGAGAATATCTACACTCACCTGCAACGCGGTAAAGACCCCACGACCGCAGCCATTGAAGGCACACAGGAAGTCTCCGTTCCGGTGACATTTGGTGTTCTGACAACCATGACCGCCTTTGTTCCACTGATGATGATTGGGGGCACGCGAGGTCAGATTTTTGCAGTGATACCAGCGGTTATTTTGCCCGTTCTGCTCTTCTCACTGATTGAGTCAAAGTTAATCCTGCCGGCGCATATGAGCTCGGTTAAGTCGCCAGACCCTGATGAAAAACCGAATATTCTGTCACGTATTCAGCAGGGTATTGCACGGAGTCTGGAATGGTTTATTGCGAAGATATTCTCACCTTTCCTAAACTTTTCGCTCAAGCTTCGTTACTTCATGCTGACGTTCTTTGTTGCTTTGTTGGTGCTGTCAATTCTCAGTATTACGACAGGTCGCTTTGCATTCACTTTCTTTCCGCGAATTCAAAGTGAGTACGTTCGTGCGGATCTTACGATGCCTGAAGGGACCCCTATTGAGGTCACCGGCCGGCATGTTGACAACATGCTAAAACAATTACTGATTCTGCAGGAGAAGTATGTTGAAGAAGAAACGAATGAGAGCGTCATTCAGCATATTCTGACGACTGTTGGTACGCTTGGCGGAAGTAGGCGTCAACTCACCAGTGGTCAATCAAACATCGCGCGTATCCAGTTTGAAACCACGCCTCCAGAGTCACGTAAAATCGATATCACGAGTGTACAACTGATTCGAGAATGGCAGCGGATGATCGGCGATATTCCGGGCGCAGAGAGTCTATCATTCCGTGCTGAAATAGGCCGTGGCGGACAGCCGCTGGACATTCAAATTAAGGGCGATGATTTTGCACTATTGTCTGCTGCCTCTCAGGAAATCAAGCAACGCCTTGGTGACTATGAAGGATTGTTTGATATTGCCGATAGCTTCGAGGGGGGTAAAGATGAAATCCGTATGCAAATTAAACCAGAGGCAGAACTACTCGGTCTCACTCTGGCGGATTTAGGACAGCAAATCCGTAACAGTATTTTCGGCTCAGAAGCTGAATCATTACAACGAGGTACAGAAGATGCCAAGGTCGTTGTGCGATTGCCTAAGGAAGAACGTTATTCCGTCACGGCGCTTGAGAAAATCCGCATACGTACCAGTAATGGTGACTTAGTGCCATTGCTTGAAGTGGCGGATGTGGCGATTGAACAAGGCTTTTCAAGCATCAGACGCTATGACAGCACCCGTGTGTTGAATATTACTGCTGACGCTGACAAAGAAGCCGTGGATATGCCGCGCATCCAAGAAGAAATGAGCATATGGCTACCGCAGATATTGGAAAAATATCCGGATGTGTCATACACGCTGGAAGGTGAGCTGAAAGAACAGTCAGATGCCTTTAACAGTATGTATTATGGTCTTGGCTTTGCCTTACTGGGGATTTATGCCCTGTTAGCCATCCCATTTCGCTCATATGTGCAACCATTTATCGTGATGGGGGTCATTCCATTTAGTATAATCGGTGCACTAATCGGACATGCCATTATGGGCATGACCTTGAGTATCAGTAGTATTTTAGGGATGTTGGCACTGACCGGTGTGGTAGTGAACGATTCCTTAGTATTGGTCGACTATATCAACCGTCGACGCCGTGAAGGCATTGATTTACACGAGGCTGTTCGCAAGGCAGGTGGTGCTCGTTTCCGCCCTATTTTGCTGACTTCTCTGACGACATTCGCCGGTTTATTACCGTTGATGTTTGAAAAGAGTACGCAGGCGCAATTCCTGATTCCTATGGCGGTTAGTCTGGGATACGGTATTTTATTCGCCACCCTGCTGTCCTTGGTATTAGTGCCGGTCAGTTATCTGATCCTTGAGGATATAAAGCGGATATTAGGAACCATTACAAGGTGGCTTTTCAACCTTGAAAAACCACAAAAACAAGAAACAGCATAATGACTAAAATGATAAAGCTTTACCTGAGCGGCCTGTTACTGGTCGTCACTACGGTTGCTCAGGCGGACACCATTGACTTACATGTCATGGGTGGTCAATCAAATATGCAAGGATGGCGCAGCGATGCTCAATTCTACCCACACGATCACGGCAGAGTGGATTCGCGTATCCCGTTCTATTTCGAAGCGGTTGATTATGCATCAACTCACCGACAATGGGATGTACTTCGCCCACAAGCAGGACATTTTGTAAAAGGCCATTTTGGTCCGGAAGTGACCTTTGCACGTGCGGTCAAAAACTCCGGATTTAATCCTGCAATTTTCAAATTTAGTTTTGGTAGTAGCAGTCTTGAAACCGTCTGGAAGGCTCCCGGACATGGTGGCTTGTATGACCGCATGATTCGTGAATTGCAGCACTCGATCAATCTGCTGAAACAGCAAGGACATCAGGTTAATATCCGGTCTTTTACCTGGATTCAGGGTGAAACAGATGCCAAGAATGATCAACTGGCCAATCGCTACTATGGCAATCTCAAACGACTCATTCACCATTTTCGTCGTAATGTCGCCAGAAATAACAGTCTGCCTGTAATCTTAGGTGTTGACGAACAACATCCTCTGGTAAAACAAAGACCTCAGGTGGTCGCTGCCCAGCAGCGCCTCGCCAACGAGGACCAAAATACCGCAGCTACTTCCATGTATGGTCTGGAAAAATCAGATGTCACCCATTTAACCGCTAAAGGGGTGATTCAGCATGGTAATCGCCTTTATCAGGCTTACGTTGGCTTGGCTTATCAGATGCGTTTTTAAAACGATTATTTAGCCCACACAATTAGATTAAGGCTCCGCTCAACAAGTCGCTCTTCGGCATCACAAAAGGCGGTTTCTTTGATCTCAGGGTTGAGAAATACCTGCACTTCATCATTTGAACAGATCGATGAACTCAAGACGGAATGCGCTGATTCCGGATACTCAAGGTAGCGACTGTTACTCAACGTTTTAGCCAGACTCCTTCCCCATTCCGGTGGCGTGATGGAGTCTAATGCTCCAGCTAATATAAGCGTTGGGATGTCGCTCACTACGGGTTTACGATAATCACGCTCAGCAGATATGGACACATCTTTCCACTGCTCACACATTTTAGGGCTATAAATAGCCTGCTCGGACCAATCTAACATCGGATATCTGTCAAGATACGGGCCGAGTCTTTCCATTAATTCATCGATCGAAAACTGCCCATTCTCTTTGCACTCCGTGATCATATACACAGGCTCACTGAACTCTTCGAACAACTCTATTTCCAGATAGTTTGTGGCAAGCTCAAGTAACGGCTTATTCTGTAAATCGCCCTCAACCACAGCCGAGATCGCTGCCGGAACATTGGCAAGCAGACTGGAGTCGTAACTGGCATAGTCTAGCAACAGGATCAAACGATGCGGGGTTAGTGACAGTCCCCGAGCAGGCTTACCAACTTCCGTTTGTGGAACTGATAAATCCAGCGGCTCTGCTTTGAGCGCAAGCAATGCATCATTGAGTCGCTTGCTTAGCATCGGATGTTCTTCATCGCACATAACATCGGAGCGGCAACTCTCCAACAATCGCTCAATCGCCCGCAAACCATTTTCAGTTAATGTTTCAAAGCCATCGTAACGGGGCGGATACACTGAATCGAGCACCATGGATTTTACTAATGCCGGATAACGACGAACAAACTCCAAAGACAACCGGGTGCCATATGAAACACCCATCAATACCCATTGCTCAATGCCTAACAGGGAGTGCAGATCAGCAATATCATTCACGCTATCATCAGTGCTGATATATTGCATATGTTGACTAAGCGATGTTTTTTGCGTCAACGCCTCGTAGCATTCCTGCATTTGCCTTATAAACTGTAGTGAGTCCTCACGGGCGGTTAGCGATGTTTTTAAACTATCCAGTCGCTGTGAATGGCTATCGGGACAAGTCAGTCGTGGTTTACTGAGCCCGGTTCCACGCTGATCATAAATAACGAAATCAATACCCCAATCCTGATGGATAAAGTTCTGTATCCAGAACGGCATTATCTTGGCATCAATATAGGCCGCTCCACCCGGCCCACCGGCAATGTGTAGCATGGGTGATTCAGAGTTACGCCACAGAGAGTGCCGTAATACCACGATAGGTAACTCAAACGTTGCATCTGAGTGTGTTTCAGTACGTGTCGTCATATAACCACACTCGACACGCATGAATTTATTGCTCTCAAACCAGCAGTCGACTGGCCTATAGTTTGCACCGTTGGGTAATTCAGAAGCACGGAACTGCAGCGATTGAAAATAAACAATCGCTGCAGTAATGACTAATAAACTAAAGACTAAAAGCTGAGTACGTCGACTCAAAAGGTCACCTTACAAAAAGGATAAAATCGTCTTCTCAATATCCGCCTTATCGATTAACGTTTTTTGTGCAACTGGCTTATCGAATAAGGCTTCAATTTGCTCAGGGATTTTGATATCAGCTTTTGCAGAGATGTTATTCAAGGCTTCTAAATCACCAGAACCTGACTCTACCCCAATAGCATCCGCAATGGTCATTGAGAATTTAGTCCACTCAGCGGTCGACGTCACCACTGTCTTCAGGTTCTTCTCACGGCAGGTATCAAACGTTTTGATGCATGTCGCGGTATGAGGATCCATGACGTAGCCTTCTTCAAAGAAATCTTTGATATACGCGATCGTTTCAACATCATCACAATCATCGGCAATGAAATACTGCTTCAATTGATTGTGCTCCGCTTCGCTTAGTTCATAGAACTTTTCATCATCTAACTGCTTCATCAGCTCGCGCGTGCGCTCAGCACCAAACAGATCGAACAGAACACGCTCAACATTAGATGCCTTAAGAATATCCATCGCAGGAGACAAGGTAGAAATCACAGATGAATCACGGAAATCATATCGTCCATGATTAATCAATTGCTTTAATACATTATTATTGTTGGTTGAGATCAGTAACTTCTCGATGGGTAAGCCCATGCGGATCGCATAATAACCACCTAATGCATTTCCAAAATTACCACTCGGCACCGCTAAATAAATGCTATCACCCATCGTAATTTCATCATTACGGACCAGTTCTAAGTACGCATGAATATGGTAAATAATCTGAAAAATAATACGCCCAAAATTCACCGAGTTAGCGGCAGACAAGTGAATTTTCTTTTCTTGCAGTGTCGCTTTAAATTGCGCCGAACCCAGTAACGATTTCAGTGCAGCCTGTGCATCATCAAAATGACCATGAATACCAATTACTTTAAGATTATCAGCATCTTCAGTAATCATTTGCAAACGCTGTACATCTGATGTACCGCCCTCAGGATACATACAAGCCACACGTACCCGGTCACGATTTTTGAACGTCTCTAATGCTGCAGGCCCGGTATCACCACTGGTCGCTGCCAGAATCAAATATTCTTCATCGCGCTTCCTGGCTAATGCCGACAACAACACACCAAATGGCTGCAACGCCATGTCTTTAAAGGCACGTGTCGGGCCATGGTATAACTCACTAACAAACAAATCTTCACGCAGCTTAGCGAGTGGTGTCGGATCTTCCGCATCATCAAAGTGATCATAGAGACTTAACGCCTCATCAATCACTGATTCCTCAATATCAATCTCGAATGCCAGCAAAATGGCTTTTGCTAGCTGCTTATAGTCTGACTGCAAATGAGCCTCTAAAAAGCTCAACCCCAAATCCGGCAAACTCTCAGGTGCATAAATACCACCATAAGAAGCGATAGGACCTAGTATAGCTTGTGAAAATTCAACGGATACTGGATGGCGTGGCTGTCCGTCATTACCACGAGTTTCTATAAATTTCATAATGAATTCCCGATAATCATCGATGACTTAGCTAAGGTTCTCAACACGTATGCGTGTGACAGCACCACTCACCACATCCAGTGCTTCAATTTTGCTAATCGCCTGATTCATATCACCCTCGTTCACTAACTTAGTTAACAAAATGATATCTGCCTTACCGTCGCTGATTTTCGTTTCTTTTTGAATGAATGCTTCGATACTGATGCTGCTATCACCTAGAATCTGAGTGATATTAGCTAATACTCCAGCCTCATCTAGTGCACTCAGGCGCAAGTAGAAGGCGCTCTCGACGTCATCCATTGACAGAATTGGCGTATCGGACAAAGCATCAGCCTGAAAGGCAAGATGTGGTACACGATTTTCAGGATCAGAGGTTAAAGCCCGCGTGATATCGATAATATCTGCAACAACCGCCGACGCAGTAGGCTCGCCACCGGCACCCGCTCCATAGTGCAAGGTCGGACCAACGGCATCGCCTTGAACCAGCACAGCATTCATGACACCATCAACATTGGCAATCAACTGACGCTTTGGAATGAGTGTCGGATGTACTCGCTGCTCAATGCCTTTCTCAGTACGACGTGCAATACCTAAATGCTTGATGTTATAGCCCAACTCGGCAGCATAATTTACATCATCACGGGAAATCATCGAGATACCTTCCATATAGGTCTTCTCAAATTGTAGCGGGATACCAAACGCGATGGATGACAGGATTGATAATTTATGCCCGGCATCAACACCCTCAACATCAAAGGTTGGGTCTGCTTCGGCATAACCCAGCGCCTGAGCTTCTTTAAGTACATCTTCAAAATCACGGCCTTTGTCACGCATTTCAGTCAGAATGAAATTGCCGGTACCGTTGATGATACCTGCCAGCCAGTTAATTTTGTTGGCAGACAATCCCTCTCTTAGGGATTTGATGATAGGAATACCACCCGCAACCGCTGCTTCAAACGCGACGATGACCCCTTTTTCCTGAGCTTTGGCGAAAATCTCATTCCCGTATTTCGCAATCAGAGCCTTGTTTGCTGTGACGACGTGCTTACCGTTATCAATCGCTTGTAACACCAAGCTCTTAGCCGGTTCATCACCACCATAAAGCTCAACAACAATAGAGATTTCCGGATCATTGACAATGTCAAAAGGATCAGCACTAATTCGGCTGTTAGCTAAACCTAGTCCACTCGGTAACTCTGACTTTGAGGTAGACACAAAATCAATTTCAATACCTCGCCCTGCTCTGCGCGCAATTTCTTCAGCGTTACGTTTTAATACCGTCGCGGTTCCACTTCCAACCGTTCCTAAACCTAGCAGACCAACCTTTACCGGAGTCATTTACTCTACCTATCGTAAAATTTCGAGACATAATTAAGCAGCGATTCCTTCGAAAAAGAATCGCTGCGAAACGTAAAAAAAGTTGCGGCAAGTATAAAGTAAGCCTAAGCAATAGGCTATGTTTAAGGGTTTGCTTTTATGAGCTTTGCAAGTATAGCTCTCTCGAACCACCTTCCATCTCTAAAATACGGCGCAATCGTTTCAAAGCATCCAGTTGGATTTGCCGAACCCGTTCACGCGTAATCTCTAATTCCTCACCAACGCGTTCCAGTGTCGTAATATCATGCCCATGTAATCCAAACCGTCTGACGATAACCGCTTGTTGCTTTGCATCGAGCTGGCCTAACCACGCTTCAACGGCATTTGAAATATCACCTGAAATGACTTCCTCATCGGGCTGTTTAACAGTGTCCGCAGATACGAAGTCCATAATCGATGTGTCATTACCTTCTCCGACCGTAAAGTCTAACGAGGTAGTATGCTCCGTATGTCGCAGTAAGTGCTGAACTTCATTCTCAGACTTACCCATCTCTCGTGCTAATTGATGAAGACTGGGTTCTGACCCTAATTTTTGCCCGAGCTGCGCACGTTTTTTAAGACAGCCATTAAGTGCTTTATTTATATGGATAGGTAAGCGGATAGTGCGTGAATGATTCATTAGGCCACGTTCAATATTCTGACGAATCCACCAGGTGGCATAAGTAGAGAAACGGAATCCTTTCTCTGGATCAAACTTTTCAACGGCGTGAATTAGACCAAGATTACCTTCTTCAATAAGATCTAATAAGCCCAAACCTCTTCCAAGGTAACGTCGCGAAATCTTCACTACTAACCTGAGGTTGCAGGTAATCATTTTCTTACGAGCCGACTGATCTCCTTTTTTCACCAGTCTACCGTAGAAAACTTCTTCTGCGGCACTCAATAGTGGGTTTTTCTCAATGTCTCTGAGATACAAATTAACAGCATCTTGTTGCCGTTTTCCACCGGAAACAAATTGCTTTCCTAAGCCGGAGCGAAATCTGGTAGCAGATTCAGCAGACGGGGTCTTTCCATTAACTCCTGACATACTCGAACTCTCTCTCACAATTTTTAGGGTTTGTTGAGGTTTTAGCACCTCATTATCTTCTCATTATTATTATATTATGGCCTGACTATACCATTTAAGTTCAATTTTAAATCTACCTAAATCTAGTCACTATTAAGCGAGCCAATTTGCCAGACAAAAGGTTAAGCAGGCATCTTATCGACGTTATTTACCCGACAAGTTGACTCGCCAACGAGCAATTTTGTGATACTCATATTACGTGTGTATGATTGAGCCTTTATTATCAGGCTAGTGAGCGAGATTATGCGTTGGAAGGGACGTAAACAAAGTACGAATATAGAAGATCGTAGAGGTGGACGAAGCGGATATTCGGGCCAACGTCGACCCGGTGGCGGAATGAAGATAGGTGGTATTGGTTTCTTTATCGCCCTTTTGATATTTCTGTTTACCGGACAAGGCCAGAACTTCATGGATATGATGGGCGGTGACGCTCAAATGGGTGGCAGTGTGTCTCAGCCCCCCAGCCAAACCGGCGCTGCGTCAGGCGCAACGGATGAAGGAAAAGAATTTATTGGTGTTGTTGTAAAGGACACAGAAGATGTCTGGAACCCTATTTTCGAAAAAGCAGGTAGTCGTTATCGCGAACCAACCGTCGTTCTGTTTAATGATCAGGTGAGTTCCGCTTGCGGCCTGACATCATCAGCTACAGGTCCTTTCTATTGTCCTGGCGATATGAAAGTGTATCTGGATCTTGGTTTTTTCAGACAGCTTAGTCAAATGGGTGTACGCGGTGATTTCGCTCAGGCTTACGTAGTCGCTCATGAAGTGGGGCATCATGTTCAGAAACTGCAGGGTATTTCTGATCAGGTTATGCGAATGCAACGTCAGACTAACAAGACACAAGCAAACCAACTCTCAGTCTTACTAGAACTACAGGCGGACTGTTATGCAGGAATTTGGGCACGCCGCCAAGCGAATTACAACCTTCTAGATGACGGTGACCTTGAAGAAGCAATGAATGCAGCAGGTAACATCGGTGATGACCGAATGCAAAAGCGTGCTGGCCAATATGTTAATCCTGACAGTTTCACCCATGGTTCCTCTGCACAGAGAATGGAGTGGCTCAAACGGGGAATGCTGAGTGGTGACCCTACGGATTGCGACACCTTCGCAGCTTTGCGTTAAGCTTGTTTGCTTAATCGCTGTTCAGTTAATCAAGCTGCTAGCTGAACGACGTTCAGTTAGCAGGCTGATTACTGTGTATCATCGCATCTTAGAATGAATAAATTACACACAAAATAGAACCGTAAGTATTTGTTTATTAATAGACTCAACAACCACCAGCTAAA
>NZ_QGKM01000053.1 GCF_003172875.1 Leucothrix pacifica
CAATTCAAAAATGATGCACTAGTAGTGCCCAGCAGGTGATCTATATTAAGTTCTGATTGCCGAGGCTGTAAATTGAACTGTGTATCTGCTCAATCCTAACCTGTTAGAGTAGATCACATGAATAAGAAACAACTTAAAGCCTTAGCTAAAGAGGCCGCCCAAGGCCTCAATTCCGAAGAAGATATTGCAGCACTCACCAAATTGTTGCGCCAATCCTTCTATGAAAAAGCGCTTGATGCAGAGCTTGATGACCACCTTGGTTATCATCGTCACGAAGCAAAATAAGGAACCAATAGCCGCAACGGCTATACCAAAAAGACGGTAAAAACGGATGACGGTCAATTAGAAATTAACACACCCCGTGACCGTCAGAGTGAGTTTGAACCGCAGATTATTAAGAAGCGTGAAACACGTACGCCGGCTTTAGATAGTAAAATCCTTAGCCTGTATGCAAAAGGAATGACAACACGTAGCATCGTTGAAACCCTGAGCGAGTTTTACGGGGTAGACGTCTCTCCGACGTTGATCTCCAATGTAACCGATAGTGTGCTTGATCTCATTACTGAATGGCAATCACGACCATTGGATGACGTTTATCCCATCATTTATTTAGACTGTATCGTGCTTAAAGTCCGACAGAATAAGCAAGTCATCAATAAGTCGGTGTATCTCGCGTTAGGCGTTAATATGGAAGGGCACAAAGAGCTGTTAGGCCTTTGGATTACTGAGAATGAAGGCGCTAAGTTCTGGTTGGGTGTACTCACAGAATTGAATAATCGTGGCGTGAATGATGTTCTGATCGCCTGTGTTGATGGGCTTAAAGGTTTTCCTGATGCCATTAATACCGTCTTTCCTAAGACTCAAATACAGCTGTGCAGTGTGCATATGGTGCGCAACTCACTGAAGTTTGTTCCCTGGAAAGACTATCGTGAAGTCACGAAAGATCTAAAGCGGATTTACCAGGCTGCCACGGAAGAAGCCGCGTTGCTGGCACTGGACAGTTTTGCTGAAAAGTGGGATAAAAAATATCCTTTAATCAGTCGCTCGTGGCGTGCACATTGGGAAAACCTAAACACACTGTTTCTTTATCCAAAAGACATCCGCAAAGCGATCTATACGACCAATGCCATTGAGTCGCTAAACAGTGTGATTCGTAAAGCCACTAAGAATAGAAAGCTCTTTCCAAATGATGATTCGGCTAAGAAGGTTGTGTATTTAGCCATTCAAGAGGCATCAAAAAAGTGGAGTATGCCGATCCGGGATAGAGTTGCTTGTTTTATTTCATCTGGACTACACTGCAATAGTGCCAGACAGATGTTTGGTATAAATTGCGACTCTGAGGGTGTCAATGAAAAGCTTATGGAACCGTTTAATCAAGCTGGATCGTAAAAGTAGCAAGAGCCTGCAAATACAAATTCGCGAGGGCATTGTTACTGCCGCACTCGAAAAATTACTTGAAACGGACAAACCTTTACCATCCTCACGCGAATTGGCTAAAGAGCTGGAAGTTGCCAGAAACACCGTAGTGCTGGCCTACCAGCATTTAGTTGATGAAGGATTCCTTGACTCTCATGAACGCAAAGGCTTTTTTATTAATCCGCAGGTGTATCGTGACCGGATAGATCAGCCGAATACCAGCGATCAGAACATAGCCGAAGATTGCCCGGACTGGTGTAAGAAATTATTATTAAAACAACCTTCACTGCAACGTAATATTCGTAAGAATAAAAACTGGAAAGATCACCCATACCCTTTTATTTTCGGTCAACTCGATTTTAATTTAATCCCTATTCATGAGTGGCGGGAATGCGTGCATTACTCTCTCAATGTGGGGGAGATGCGTCAATGGGCAACGGATCAGGTGGATGAAGACGACCCGCTACTGATCGAGCAGATTCAAAAGCGCGTGCTGCCACGCCGGGGTATCTGGACTAAGCCTGAAAACATTATGGTGACACTCGGTGCGCAGAACGCCTTGTATATTATTGCCAGTTTATTGGTCGGTAGAGATACCAAAGTGGGTATCGAAAACCCAGGCTATCCGGATGTTCGTAACATCATGCGCCTCAAAACGATGAACCTTGTTGGATTAGAGGTTGATAATGACGGTTTAGTGATTGATGAGCATTTTAGTGATTGTGACGTAGTTTATGTGACACCAAGCCACCAAGTGCCGAGTGGCGTCACCATGTCACATAGTCGTCGACATGCCTTACTGGAAACTGCGACTCGCGAGGGGATCGTCATTATTGAGGATGACTTTGAAGCTGAGTCTAACTTCAAACACGAACCTCAGCCCGCCCTGAAAAGCCTGAGTGATACCGCGCCTGTCATTTATGTGGGCAGTACCTCTAAAACGTTTGCACCGGGTTTGCGACTTGGTTACATGGTGGCGCCTGCCAAGATGATTCAGGAAGCTCGTGCCTTGCGCCGCCTGATGTACCGTCATGTGCCCGCAAATAATCAACGCTCCGCTGCTTTGTTCATTAGTCTCGGCCACTACGATAAAATGATTGGCCGCTTGCATACGATCTATAAAGAGCGTTGGCAGGCTATGTATGAAGCTATTGAGAGGCACCTGCCAACGCTAAAGTGTGTACCTAACTTTGGAGGCTCATCTTTTTGGCTGGAAGGCGATAAAGATCTTGATGTTGATGTGATGGCCGCTGCGCTTGAGCAACAAGGTGTGATAATTGAAGCAGGCAGTGTATTTTTTATTGGAAAAAATGCCCCTAAGAATCATTTTCGCTTAGGCTATGCATCAATACCGGTTGATAAGATTGAACCCGGTATTTTGATGATAGCGGATTACCTCTACGGTAGACTCCATGAATGATTTTTCAATAAATTGTCGTTGAAAGTTTCATTAAATATCAAGATTGACGGTATTCACTAATTCGTCCGTTTCTGGTACCACGATAAAGGTTATCTGGTTCTATTCAGTTAGGTGCTATTTTCCTAGCATCGGACATCATTACTATTCAACCGCATTTCTAAAGATTGCACCCACAGGAAAGGAAATTAATAATGACCAAAATGACTCCAAGTGAAGCTTTTGTTGAAACATTAGTGGCGAACAATGTCACTGATATTTTCGGCATCATGGGCTCAGCGTTCATGGACGCGATGGATATCTTTACGCCAGCCGGAATTCGCCTGATTCCTGTAGTACACGAGCAAGGTGCAGCACACATGGCAGATGGTTATGCGCGTGTGTCAGGCCGTCATGGTGTTTGTATCGGACAAAATGGTCCGGGGATTACTAACTTTGTCACAGCAATTGCTGCGGCTTATTGGGCACATAGCCCGGTAGTTGCGATTACACCTGAGACGGGCGCGAGTACCACAGGATTAGGTGGTTTTCAGGAAGCAGAGCAGCTGCCATTCTTCGAAACTATTACTAAGTATCAGGGGCACGTCACAATCCCTAAGCGTATGGCGGAATTCACTGGTCGCTGTTTCGATATTGCGATGCAGGAAAATGGTCCTACTCAACTAAACATTCCTCGTGATTTCTTCTACGGAGATATTGAGTGTGAAATCCCTCAGCCTATCGTGATTGAGCGTGGTGCGGGTGGTGAGAATAGCCTTCAGGAAGCAGCAGACTTGATCGCACAAGCTAAGACACCAGTGATTATTTCTGGTGGTGGTGTCGTCATGAGTGGTGCGGTTGACCAGTGCATTGCGCTGGCAGAGCGTTTAGGTGCGCCAGTTGTTAATAGCTATCTTCACAATGATTCATTCCCGGCAAGTCACCCACAATGGTGTGGACCACTAGGATATCAGGGTTCTAAAGCGGCTATGCGCCTGATCTCCGAAGCCGATGTAGTTATCGCATTGGGTACGCGCCTTGGACCATTTGGTACTCTGCCACAACATGGTATGGACTACTGGCCGAAAGATGCCAAGATCATTCAGATCGATTGCAACTCTCGTATGCTTGGTCTGGTTAAGAAAATCTCTGTCGGTATCTGTGGTGATGCCGGTGCAGCGGCGACCGCTATCTCACGCTTGATCGCTGATAAAGAGTTGGCTTGTGATGCGACTAAAGACGAGCGCATGGCTCACACTGCAGCCACAAAGGCAGACTGGGAAGCAGAACTGGACGCATGGATTCATGAGAATGATGACTTCAGTCTGGATATGATTGAAGAGCAATCAGGTGAGGAAGGTAACTACCTACATCCGCGTCAGGTACTGCGTGAGCTTGAAAAAGCAATGCCTGAAGATGTCATGGTCTCTACAGACATTGGTAACATCAACTCTGTTGCAAACAGCTACTTACGCTTTGAAAAGCCACGCAGCTTCTTCGCACCAATGAGTTTTGGTAACTGTGGTTACGCATTGCCAACCATTATGGGAGCTAAATGTGCTGCTATGGATCGTCCGGCGGTTTCATACGCGGGTGACGGTGCATGGGGCATGAGCATGATGGAAGCCATGACCTGTGTTCGTGAGAACATTCCGGTCACTGCGGTTGTTTTCCATAACCGTCAGTGGGGTGCTGAGAAGAAGAATCAGGTTGACTTCTACGGACGTCGTTTCGTTGCAGGTGAGCTTGAGAATCAAAGTTTCGCTGGTATTGGTCGTGCAATGGGCGCTGAAGGCGTGACTGTTGATAAGCTGGAAGATGTTGGTCCGGCTCTGAAAGAAGCGATCCGTATTCAGATGGAAGAAGGAAAGACAACGATCCTTGAGATTATGTGTACTCGTGAGCTGGGCGACCCGTTCCGTAAAGATGCACTGTCAAAGCCGGTTCGTCATCTGGAGAAATACAAAGACTACGTTTAACACCGTATCTCGTTTAATCAGTTGCACTGGTGGTGCGTTGTCATTACCAGTCAATTGGTTCCTCCGGGCACGTCAGTTTCGCTGACGTGTTTTTTTCACTGTGCATCCTTGAGGAAGTGAATATAATGAGTCCATTTTTTAGACCGCTACATTATTCACTAAACTATAAATAGAAAAGGAAACTGTCTACATGAGCGTCCGCACGGTGTTTGTTCTAACTGCAGTCATTAGTACTGTCGCAACAATCTTTCTTAGTTTTTTCTGGCCAGCGTTACTTTGGCTATTCCTGATCATAGTGCCACTGGTTTTGCTCGGTGTGCATGACATGACGCAAAAGCGTCGCTCTCTGTTAAGACTTTACCCGGTGGTTGGACGCATCCGTTATATGCTGGAATCAATCCGTCCGGAGATTCAACAATATTTTATCGAATCTGACATTGATGGCCGTCCTATTAGTCGTGAGTTTCGTTCTTTGATATACCAGCGAGCAAAAGGACAGCGCGATACGCGTCCTTTTGGTACGTTATTTGATGCCTATCGGGAAGGGTATGAATGGCTGGCTCATTCGATTTCACCGAGTCATATCGAAGATCACAATCTGCGTGTTGTATTTGGTGGGCCCGACTGCAAGCAACCATACGCCGCATCACCGCTGAATATTTCTGCGATGAGCTATGGCTCGCTAAGTAAAACGGCCATTAAAGCACTCAATAGTGGCGCCAAAAAAGGTGGCTTCGCGCATAACACCGGTGAGGGTGGTGTAAGTCCATACCATCTGGAAGCAGGTGGTGACCTAATCTGGCAAATCGGTACGGGTTACTTTGGTTGCCGGAATGCTGAAGGTGGCTTTGACGCTGAGCAATTTGCTGAAACAGCGAATCTTGAGAATGTAAAAATGATCGAGATCAAGCTGTCCCAGGGTGCTAAGCCAGGCCATGGTGGGATTTTACCAGCCGCTAAGCTGACGGAGGAAATTGCTGCGATACGACATGTACCCATGGGTAAAGATGTGATATCGCCTTCAGGCCATTCCTCATTTTCTGATCCACAGGGTTTGTTAGCTTTTGTTAAACAATTACGTGAGTTATCCAATGGCAAACCGATCGGCTTCAAGCTATGTATTGGTCGTAAGTCTGAGTTCTTAGCCATTTGCAAAGCGATGGTAATCACAGGTATTACACCCGACTTTATTACCATCGATGGAGGTGAGGGCGGCACTGGTGCATCCCCCGTTGAGCTGACTAATTCTGTAGGAACGCCAATGCGGGAAGGTTTGAGTTTTGCGAATGCAGCACTAATTGGATTTGGCTTGCGCGACAAAATGCGATTAATTGCTGCGGGTAAAGTATTTTCTGCGTTCCATATGGCCAGAACCATGGCTTTAGGTGCAGATACTGTCAATGTCGCACGTGGCATGATGTTGGCATTGGGCTGTATACAGTCCAGAAGTTGTAATAACGATCATTGCCCAACGGGTATCGCGACACAAAATCCAGAGCGGTATATGGCACTGGATGTGACTGATAAGTCTGAGCGAGTTGCCCGCTATCAAGGAGCGATGATCAAGCATTTGGTTGAGATTATGGAAGCGGCTGGATTGCACCGTGTTGAAGATATTAGTCCGGATCTGGTAATGCGCCGCGTTAATAATGAAACGGTTAAAACATTCTCAGAGCTTTATCCGGCACTGGAATCCGGCTGTTTGATTAATGAGAATACTGTTCCCGATGGTTGGTTAAGGGATTGGGCGGCTGCTAATCCGGGACAGTGGTAGTTTAGGCTTAACCGGTTCGGGACTGATATTAAGCTTTAACCGGATTAATACCTCCGCTGAGCTGCTAGGTATTTTGTTGTTAAATCAGTATCCTGCAAAGGACTTATTTTTGGGAGAAAGGACATGTCGATTTTACAACAACTGGTTCAACGCGCACAGGCAGCACCGGGCCGTATTGTTTTAACGGAAGGTGAAGACGAGCGCATTATCACAGCGGGTGTGCGCCTCAGTCAGGATAAGGTGGCGACGGTAACGTTGCTGGGTAATGAGTCGGTTATTCAGGAAAAAGCGGCAGCGGCAGGTATTGATTTGTCTGGTGTTGCGATTATTGATCCGAGGACATCCGCCTTGCGTGAACCACTGTCTGAGTTACTCCATGAGATTCGTGCCAAAAAGGGTATGACAGCTGAAAAAGCCTACGAGCTTGCCGGTGAAACTTTATGGTTTGCCAATCTAATGGTTAAGGCAGGTCATCAGGATGGCGTGGTGAGTGGGGCGATTCATACCACAGGTGATGTGGTCAGAACCGCGATTCAGGTGATTGGCGTCGATAAAGCTTTCAAAATGATTTCCAGTTTTTTCCTGATGGTGCTGGATCAGCCGCATCATCCTCGTCAGGGAGGCATGGTGTTTTCGGATTGCGGTTTGATAATTGACCCAAACGCAGAGCAGTTAGCAGAGATTGCATCAGCAGCAGCTAATAGCTATCAATCCCTTAGTGGTAAAGAAGCTAAAGTCGCCATGCTGTCATTTTCAACTCATGGCAGTGCAGCACATGCTGAGGTTGAGAAGGTGTCTGAAGCAACGCGCTTGGTCAAAGCAGCTCGTCCGGATCTGAGTATTGATGGTGAAGTACAGCTGGATGCAGCGGTGATTCCTTCGATTGCAACGCGCAAAGTGAAGGACTCAGAAGTACATGGAGAAGCCAATGTTCTGGTATTTCCTTCTCTGGAAGCCGGCAATATTGGTTATAAGCTGGTGGAACGTTTTTCTGGCGCTAAAGCGATTGGACCATTGCTGCAAGGCTTGGCCCAACCCGCTAACGATTTATCCCGTGGCTGTAACGCGGATGATGTTTATTACGTCGCTGCAGTGACAGTAGTACAAGGGCAGTTATAAGGCTGCTGAAATAGTTCAGGCCTGAGGCCGGTAGGTGATTAGTGACAAATATTCTGGAAATGAAACCCGATCAGCAAGTATCAGTACGTGATTTATTTGGTATTGATATGGATTTGATGGTGCCAGCTTTTAGCGAACGTGACGCCCATGTTCCTGAAATCGATAAAGCCTACCGCTTTAATGCTGATGTTACTCTGGCGATATTGGCCGGCTTTATGAAAGATCGCCGGGTGATGGTACAGGGCCTGCACGGTACGGGTAAATCTACTCACATTGAGCAGGTTGCAGCACGGCTTAACTGGCCTTGTACACGCGTAAATCTCGATGGTCATATCAGTCGTCTGGACCTGGTCGGTAAAGACACCATCGTTCTGCGTGATGGTAAGCAAGTCACTGAGTTTCAGGAAGGTATTATTCCCTGGTCACTTCAGCGCCCAACCGCACTGATCTTTGATGAATATGATGCAGGTCGCCCTGATGTGATGTTTGTGATTCAGCGGATTTTGGAACGGGATGGTAAGTTTACCTTGCTGGATCAAAATAAAGTAATTCGGCCCAATCCATACTTCCGCTTGTTTGCGACTGCCAATACCGTAGGTTTGGGTAATCTGAATGGTTTGTATCATGGGACTCAGTTGCTAAATCACGCCCAGGTAGACCGCTGGAATATCGTGACAACGCTGAACTATTTGCCTCATCAGGAAGAAGTCGAGATTGTTGCGGCGCGTGTTGAAACGATGAACAATGAACGCGACCGTGGGATTTTAAGTGGCATGGTGGCACTGGCCGAGTTAACCCGAAACGGTTTTGCCGCCGGAGATCTCTCTACACTGATGTCACCGCGCACCGTTATTTCATGGGCGGAGAACTATGAGATATTCCGTGACCTGGGCGTGTCATTCCGGCTGTCGTATCTTAATAAATGCGATGAGGCTGAGCGCAGTACCGTCGCTGAGTATTATCAGCGCTGTTTTGATGAAGAGCTGCCAGAGTCTTATGCGGTAGGGATGTCGTAATATCTGATAAATCGGCCTTTGAAAGTGATCCGCTTTCAATTGCTTAAACGAACTCACCAGCTACTTAGCCAAACTGCTAATAAACGGAAACTAACGTGTCTGATATCGCGCAACACACCAAACATCATGAAAAAATGGAAGCACTCTGCGGTGCGTCTGTGCGTGCAGTATCAGGCCACCCACTATTGTATTTCCGTGCACGAAAACTATATAACGGCACGCAGAAATTACCCATCAATGCCGCTCATTTACAGGCTGATCCAGACACTGATGGTTTTTCATCGCAGCGTGCGATTAGTGATGCGATGGCCTTGCGATTTCAGCATCATGACCCGGCGATTCACAATAAGTATTGCCCGACAGATGCCGTGGAACGTTTGGTGTTTGAGCTACTTGAGCAAATTCGAGTAGAGAGCTTAGTGCCTGACCGCTTTCCGGGTGTTAAACATAATCTAAAGCAGCGATTTACCGATTGGTCCATCGAGTTTTATAGCTCCGGACTCACGGAGGGGCAGTTTGGGATTCTGTTGTATACCATTTCGCAAATTGTCTGGGCGCGCCTGAATCGTTGGCACGTGATAGAGCAGACCGAAGATCATATTGAGGCAACGCGAGCCAGTCTGGTTCCATCGATGGGTAATGATTTAAAAGGACTGATGACGTCAGTTAATAATCAGGAGAGCTATGCGCAACATGCTTTAACCATAGCCCAGTTAGTTACTCATCTGATGCAGTCTACCGATGAAGGTCCTAGTGCCCGAAACCGTGAAGATAATAAAGAGCTGGATGCATCTAAGTTCAAGTTGTTATTAGACTTTGATGATGAAGACGATGAGATTGTCGCTCTGGCAAAAAGCGGCGAAAGTCGGGTATTTGATGAAGCGAATGCGGCTTACCGTGTTTTCACCCGTCAATATGATCGGGAGGTGGATGCCACTAAATTAGTACGTGCTGCACAACTCAGAGAGTACAGAGTCCAGCTCGATGAGTTAATAGCCAAGCAAAGCATTAATGTGCCTCGACTGAGTCGTAAATTGGCAGCACTGTTTGCTGAACCGGTGCGTGACGGCTGGAATTTTGGTCAGGAAGAAGGCTATCTCGATGGACGGCGCTTGTCACAATTGCTGACATCACCCACGGAGCGACGTTTATTCCTACGTGAGCGTCATGTACCCAAAGCTGATTGTGCCATTACATTCTTACTGGATTGCTCTGGCTCTATGAAACAACACAGCAG
The DNA here is from genome assembly GCF_003172875.1 of Leucothrix pacifica. Classification (GTDB taxonomy): domain Bacteria; phylum Pseudomonadota; class Gammaproteobacteria; order Thiotrichales; family Thiotrichaceae; genus Leucothrix; species Leucothrix pacifica. Next base: position 9,938 of record NZ_QGKM01000053.1, read on the forward strand.
CAATGTATCTATGCTGGTGGACATTCTGGTGCGCGCGTTGGAACAAGCAGGTGTGATGACTGAGGTGCTAGGCTTTACCACCAACACCTGGAATGGTGGGCGAGTGGCTAAGGACTGGTTAAGAGCAAGACAACCAGAACATCCGGGCAGGCTGAATGAGACCTGTCACATGATTTTTAAATCGGCTGATGCCAGCTGGCGGCGCAATCGTAGTGGGATTGCCGCACTGTTTAAGCACAGTTTGTTTCGAGAAGGTGTTGACGGAGAAGCACTGCAATGGGCTTGTGGCCGCTTATCATCAAGAGATAGCCGACGCAAAATTGTAGTCGTCATCTCCGATGGATCTCCGATGGATACCGCGACCAATAAGGCTAACGATGAATTCTATCTGGATAATCATCTAAAAGCGGTGGTTGAGGGAGTAGAGGCGCAGGGTGAAATTAATGTGTATGGCTTAGGTGTAGGCTTGGATTTGAGCCCATTTTATCGACAATGCTTAGCGGTAGATCTGGATAAAGGACTCAGTCAGGAAATGTTCGCAGAAGTGATTGGTTTATTGTCCCGACACTAGTCAGAAAAATGCTATTTCAGGTGTTTGCTGCCACTATAAAATAAGGGTAGTACTCAAAATTTGGGCACTACCCTTAGTGTATTACTCTCCAGCGTTATTTCTTTTTTACACCTTCGATATACAGGTTCAGATCAATCGTTTCAGAGACTGGACCAAGAATATTCTTAATGCCGTAGTCCGTCAGATTGATACTGGTAGTACCGGAAAATCCTGCGCGCTCACTACCCCAAGGGTCTTTTCCCATTCCACTGATAGCAACATCGATAGTCACTGGCTTGGTGACGCCGTGCAGTGTCAGATCGCCTACCAATGTGGCTTTCTTGTCATCACTCACTTTGAAACTGGTGCTTTTAAAGGTGGCTTCAGCGTGTTTATCAACATCCAGAAAGTCTCCGCCGCGCAAGTGCTTATCACGTTCTGCATGGTTGCTATCGATACTGCTGGTATCGATAGTGACTTCAACGCTTGATTCATCCGGCTTTTCAGGGTCATAGCTAAAGGTGCCTTCAAACTCATTGAAGCGTCCTACCACCCAGCCATAACCAAGGTGACTGACTGAAAAGTTAATGGCAGCATGAGCGCCTTTGGTATCAATGGTGTAATCGGCTGCAAAGCTGTTTGCAGCAAACGGAAGTGCGGTTGCCAGTAATGCGGTTGATAGTATTCTTTTCATCGTTGTTTCCTAAATGTCATGTGTTTAAGTGTGTCATCACGATCGATAAAGTGATGTTTTAATGCGGCAGCAGCATGTGCCGCTGCAAGCAGTATTAAGCTCCACGCGAGGTAGAAGTGAATCTCACCAACCAAATCCGTAGCATCAGCACTCAGCTCCTGAAAGGCCGGAACCTCGAACCAGTCAAAAAACTCAATTCCTTTACCTTTTGCGGTTGAAATTAAATAGCCGCTGATACCAATCAGAAAGATTAGTACATATAAGGCTCGGTGAGTCCATGTCGCGAGTGTTACTTCCCACGGTTTATGGGTAGGCAGTGCTGCTGGTTTCGTGTTGCTGATTTTCCAGATGATGCGAAATAGCAGTAAGCCCATCACCAATAATCCGAAGCTCTTATGCCACCAGGGGAGAACATGATACAAGCTATCGTAATAGCCGAGATCCGTCATATACAGCCCCACTGCGAACAGTGAAACCATTAACAGTGCCATGAGCCAATGCAATGTAATTGTGACTGATCCATAGGCGGTGGAGGTATTTCTTATCAATGCTTAATCCTTAATGTGAGAAGAGTGTGTCTCTTCAGATGAGACAATCATAAGCCTCTGCTATATTTACGCAATTAGAAAAAATTGGATGCAGCCATCGATGAATTCGAACTATAAAATTGATCTGGATAGTCTACGTGTTATCGAAGCAATTGTGGATCAAGGCAGCTTTTCCGGTGCTGCAGCGGTGTTACATCGGGTGCCTTCAACGATTTCGTACACCGTATCCAAACTGGAATCACTGTTTAATGTTAATTTTTTCGAACGTGAAAAACAGGGTGTAAGACTGACTGAAGCGGGTCAGGAGTTGGTTCGTCACTCTCGCCATTTATTGCAAGTTGCGGATGATGCGCAACGTTCGATAGAGCGAATCGCCAGCGGCTGGGAGTCAGAGCTTAGAATTACCTTGGGCGACTTAGTCAACCCGAATGCCTTGTTACCATTATTTAATCATTTGCTTGAACAGTCCCCTAAAATGCATATACGTACTAATATCGAAGTACTTAATGGTGTGTGGGATAGCCTGGCTACCAATCGGGCAGACATTGTGATTGGGGCAGATATCTTTATTCCTGAAGTGATCGGTGCGGTGAGTACCAGTGACTTAGGTAATTTTGACTTTGTGTTTGCAGTGGCTGCGGATCATCCGCTTGCCTCGGTTGAGGAACCTTTGTCCCATGATGACATCAAGCCCTATCATGTAGTGGCGGTTGCGGATACATCGCGCAACATTCCTCACCGCTCGATTGGCTTACTAGATGGGCAAGCGGTGCTGACAGTACCTGATCACAAGGTAAAGCTGGAGGCTCAGCGACTCGGCTTAGGTGTAGGCACAGTAGCGCGGCAACTGGCGCAACCTTATATCGATGATGGGTCGATGGTGATCAAAGCAACAGAAATGGGTAGTGATCGTCCATTCCCCATGATCTGCGCCTGGAAAAAACATCATAAAGGGCTTGGGTTAAAATGGCTGGTAGAACAGCTGCAAAAAGACGAAATCAAATTACAATTATTGGACGTACATTAATGAATAAAAAAATATTGGGCTCACTAGTGCTAACAGTGGGTTTCTGTTGGCAATCACCCTTATTGGCCAGTGAAAAGCTGGACGGAACCTTTACGTTGACCAAAAACTGCAATGCTTACAGCTCTATACGTAAACAATCAAATCCGGTAAAGCTAAGCGTCGGAGAGCAGTACAAAGTTGTCGCTAAGAACAAAGCTTCTGCGACTCATTATCGAATCGTTGTATCAGACAGCCGCTCACAAAATAACTGGGTGGCAGTGGAGTGTGGATCACTTGATGGTAAGGCTGCACCGGTATCCACTAATACAGGTGGATCATCCAAAGATTACCTGTTGGCTCTGAGTTGGCAACCGGGCTTTTGTTTAACGCATGGCAGCAAGAAAGAGTGTAAGTCTGGTAACAGTCGTTCTTACTCTGCTTCACATTTATCACTTCATGGTCTGTGGCCGCAACCACGTGATAATGCTTATTGTGGTGTGAGTGAAACGGTGAGGAGCATTGACCGAAGAGGGCGTTGGGATTTACTAAAGCCGTTGACCTTAAGTGCGACAACCAAAAAGGAGCTAAGCAAAGCAATGCCTGGATTTGCATCTTTGCTACAACGTCATGAATGGGTAAAACACGGTACGTGCTACAGCAAGACAGCCGAAGAATATTATGTGGACTCGGTGCATTTGACGAAGCAGGTGAATCTCACTTCACTTGATGAGTTGATTACCAGTAAAAAGGGTAAAAAGATTAGCTTGTCTGAGATTCAAAAGAATGTCGCAGCGTCACTCGGCAAACAGGCCGCTTCACGTGTGGCATTACGCTGTGGTCGTCGCAATCAAATCACGGAATTATGGATTGGCTTACGTGGTGATGTGAAGAAAACACCGATTGCAGCGTTAATGGCACAAGGTAAAGCGCCGCAGTCCAATTGTAAATCCGGCCTCGTTGCGAAGTACTAGGCCTGAGTATTCACTTTGTCGGATGGTAGGCCAAATGGCTTGCCTCCGATCAGGGTTTTATTGCGACCATAAAATAGCCACATTAAGCTACGGCTAAGCCTGAGGTAACCCCCAATTTGCCTCATATCTCTGTCAAATTAAGGTACAATACCCTTTATGGATTTTTCTAAACCCCTCAAAATATACCCCACAGCGATGCACGCATGCTCTTACCTACCGGGTCAGGTAGCCAGAAATGCAGTGGTCGATCCTGAGCTTGCGATGACAATGCAAGTTTATGATTATCTTATCAAATCAGGATTTCGACGTAGTGGCAGTCAGGTATATCGCCCGTATTGTGAGAACTGCAGCGGATGCATTACCACCAGGGTTGCGGTTAATGAATTCAAACCCGACCGGAGTCAGCGGCGCAATGCCAAGCTGAACCAAGACCTGACGGTCAAACTGAACAAAGAAGGCTTTAAATCCTGCTACGCTGAGATGTATGAAAAGTACCTCAAAGACCGTCATGAGGATACTGAAGCGGATGGTGTTGAAGACTTTTTAACAGCGCATTGGTGCGATACTTTATTCGTAGAGTTTTATGAGCAGGACGAGTTGATTGGCGTTGCGACGATCGATCAGTTGGAGTCCGGTTTATCAGCGGTGTATACCTTCTTTGATCCCGATAAAGGCAGTAAGCGAGCATTAGGTGTATTCGCACTGACTTGGCAGATTAATTATGCCAAAGAGCTTGGGCTGGAATATGTTTACCCCGGTTACTGGATCAAAGACTGCCGTAAAATGAACTACAAAACCCGATATCAACCATTGGAAGGTTTGGTGCAGGGCGTCTGGAAGCCTCTGGAAAAGCAATAAACCGATACTAATCTTAAATTTCATGACGAATCCGGCTGCATGCCTAATCGCAGGGTGTTATTCACGGTTAATTTGGTTATGATTCGCTTTTGTTTTTTACTGCAGGAATCAGGCTAGATGCAGAAGTTTCAGATTGAAGGTGGTGTGGCGCTGGAAGGCGATGTCGTTATCTCAGGTGCAAAGAATGCGGTATTACCGCTTCAAGCTGCCACTTTATTAGCGAATGGTCCGATGATTATTCGCAATGTGCCGCGCCTGAAAGACGTCAAGACTATGGGCGCACTCATCGAAGGCATGGGTGTGACCGTCAATATCGACGACGATAATAATTTTTCTACCGATGCCGAGACTATCAGTAGTCAAACCGCACCTTACGACTTAGTAAGAACCATGCGTGCATCAATCCTTGTATTAGGGCCATTATTGGCTCGTTATGGTAAAGCTGAAGTATCGCTGCCGGGTGGTTGCGCGATAGGTTCACGTCCGGTTGATATTCATCTGTCCGGTCTCGAAGCCATGGGCGCACAGATTACAGTGGAAGAAGGTTATATCCGTGCGGAATGTGAGCGCTTGCAGGGTGCCAATATCAGTATGGAAAAAATTACTGTCACGGGTACTGAGAACTTGTTAATGGCAGCCGTTTTGGCTGAAGGCACTACCGTTCTGAACAATGCAGCACTGGAACCTGAAGTGGTTGATTTGGCGAACTGTCTGATCGCTATGGGTGCAAAAATCCAAGGTGCAGGGACTAATACCATCACGGTTGAAGGTGTCGAGTCACTCAAAGGCGTTGACTACTCCGTACTACCTGATCGTATCGAAACAGGAACCTACTTAGCTGCTGCTGCCATTACCGGTGGTCGTGTTCGCTGTTTAAATGCTGCGCCAGACACTTTGACCGCTGCACTCAATAAGTTCCGCGACGCTGGTGCCAAAATCACCGAAGGTGATGACTGGGTTGAATTAGATATGCGTGGCCGCAAACTAAAAGCAGTAGACATTCATACGGAAGCACATCCGGGGTTCCCGACTGATATGCAGGCGCAATTTATGGCGATGAATGCTGTCTCAACGGGTATTGGTGTGGTTGTGGAGAATATCTTCGAAAATCGCATGATGCATGTCGCAGAATTAATGCGTATGGGCGCTAACATTCGTTTGGAAGGTAATACCGCGATTGTTGCAGGTATGCCTAGCTTAAAAGGTGCTCCAGTGATGGCGACTGACTTGCGTGCATCGGCATGTTTGATTCTGGCCGGTCTGGCTGCAGACGGTGTGACATTGGTAGATCGTATTTATCATACGGATCGTGGTTATGAGCGTATTGAAGATAAACTCACTGCGATTGGCGCAAGAATAAGCCGTAACTAAGGGCACAGGGATACAAAAGGCATGACTGACACAATTACCATTGCGCTGTCTAAAGGGCGCATCTTCAAGGAGACAATGCCTCTGCTAAAAGCAGCGGGTATTGAGGCGTTGGATGATCCGGAAACCAGCCGAAAGCTGATTCTCGACACGACGATTGATCATATTAAATTGGTCATTATCCGGGCGACGGATGTGCCTACCTACGTTCAGTACGGTGCAGCTGACTTAGGTGTTGTCGGTAAAGATGTGTTGATGGAGCATGGCGGCGATGGCTTGTATGAAATGCTGGATTTGAAGATTGCTTGCTGCAAACTAATGACTGCTGGGCTTAAAGATGTGCCATTGCCAGAAGGCCAGCTAAAAGTAGCAACCAAGTTTGTAAACTGCGCACGTAATTACTTTGCAGAGCAAGGTCGTCAGATTGAAGTGATCAAGCTTTACGGTTCTATGGAGTTAGCACCGATTGTTGGCTTAGCAGACTGCATTGTTGATGTGGTCGATACGGGAAATACACTTCGTGCAAATGGTTTAGTACCCCAAGAACACATGGCGGATATTAGTTCACGCTTAGTGGTCAACAAGGCTTCAATGAAAACAAAACACGACGGTTTAAAGCAAATTCTGGATCAGGTCGCTGCTGCAGTCGATAAAGGTTAATAAAGGGCAAAATTATGAAACACAATACAGATGACTTACGGATTACAGGCATGGTTGAAGTTTCCTCTCCGGCTGAGCTAATTCAGGAGTTTCCTTTAACTGAGACAGCAGGTGAGACGGTTTATCAGGCACGTCAGGAAGCACATCGTATAATCAAAGGTGAAGATGATCGCTTACTGGTTATTGTTGGCCCTTGCTCGATTCATGACACTAAAGCAGCGCATGAGTATGCGGATCGTTTATCTGCGCTCAAAGAAGAGCTTAAAGATAATCTGCAAATTGTGATGCGTGTTTACTTTGAAAAGCCGCGTACCAGTGTGGGTTGGAAAGGGCTTATCAATGATCCTGATATCTCTGGTGAGTTCAATATTAACAAAGGCCTGCGCGTAGCCCGTAAATTGTTGTTAGAGTTGTCTGAGAAAGGCATGCCAGCGGCAACAGAGTTTCTAGATTTAATATCTCCTCAGTATGTAGCGGACTTAATTAGTTGGGGTGCTATTGGTGCACGTACCACTGAAAGTCAGGGGCATCGTGAATTAGCCTCTGGTAGTTCATGCCCAATCGGCTTTAAAAACGGCACCTACGGTAATGTCGATATTGCGATTAATGCCATTAAAGCGGCCTCTAAGCCGCATCACTTCCTGTCGGTGACCAAAGAAGGCCATTCTGCGATTTTCAGTACCGCGGGTAATGAAGATTGTCACGTGATTCTGCGTGGTGGTATTCGTCCAAACTATGACTCTGTCAGTGTGGAAGATGCCTCTAATGAGTTGCGTAAAAATGGCCTGTCACCATCACTGATGGTTGATTTTAGTCACGCTAACAGCCGTAAAGATCACAATAACCAACCTAAAGTCTCGACAACGGTTGCTAACCAGATTGCCAACGGCAGCTATGACATTAGCGGTGTAATGATTGAGAGTCATTTGGTGGCCGGAAATCAGAAAGGCGAGGGTGTTGATAAGAGCACGCTGACTTATGGTCAGAGTATTACAGATGCTTGTATTGGCTGGGAAGATACGGAAAAAGTACTCAAGCAGTTGTCTGACGCTGTTGAGACGAGACGTAAGCAGAAATAGGTTTTCACATGGATATTAAGCGCTTAAACACTGACGACGATCAGTTCTGGGCTGATTTAAAAGGCATGCTGGAATGGGAGACGGTGTCTGACCAACAGGTGTTTGAAACGGTCAACGGCATTCTTGCAGATATTCGCAGTCGTGGAGATAGTGCGCTCATAGAATACACGAATCGTTTTGATCGTATGAATGTTGAATCGATGGTGCAGTTGGAAATCTCTCAGGAGCGTTTACAACAGGCCCTTGAGACCATTCCGGAAGCGCAGCGAATCGCGTTGCAAACGGCTGAAACCCGTATACGTGTGTATGCCGAGCATCAGAAAATGGAGTCTTGGCAGTTCACTGAAACAGACGGTACGGTGCTAGGTCAGCAAGTCTCACCGCTAGATCGCGTTGGTTTATATGTACCCGGTGGTAAGGCAGCCTATCCATCATCTGTACTCATGAATGCTTTGCCTGCGAAAGTTGCCGGTGTTGAAGAGCTAATCATGGTGGTACCTACACCTGATGGTGAAGTCAATGAGCTGGTATTAGCCGCTGCTGCGGTTGCCGGTGTTGATAAGGTATTCACTGTTGGTGGCGCTCAGGCTGTTGCTGCACTTGCTTATGGTACAGAGAGTATTCCGCAGGTTGACAAGATCGTTGGGCCAGGAAATATCTTCGTTGCGACTGCAAAGCGCATGGTTTTCGGTACTGTCGGCATCGATATGATTGCTGGCCCGTCGGAGATTTTGGTGCTGTGTGATGGCAAGACTGATCCTGACTGGATCGCTATGGATTTGTTTTCACAAGCGGAGCATGACGAAGACGCTCAGGCAATTCTGGTGACGACTGATGCGGAGTTTGCCGATAAAGTTGTACTTAGCATTAACCGGCAGATCGAAGAAATGCCACGTGCTGACATTATTCGTGAGTCTATGAGTAGCCGTGGCGTGATCATTGTGGCCAATGATATGGATGATGCGGTTGAGGTTGCTAATTATATTGCACCGGAGCATTTGGAGTTGTCTGTGGATGGTGCCATGGATGTTGCTGCCAATATCCGTCATGCCGGCGCCATTTTTGTCGGTCGTTACACCTCAGAAGCATTGGGGGATTACTGTGCTGGCCCGAACCATGTATTGCCAACATCACGCACTGCGCGTTTCTCATCGCCTCTGGGGGTGTATGATTTCCAGAAACGTTCTTCGCTAATCCAATGCTCTGCGGATGCAGCTTCTCGCTTGGGCAAGACAGCATCTGTCTTGGCTCGTGGTGAAGGTTTAATTGCGCATGCACGCTCTGCTGAGTACCGCATTAAGGACTAAATGAATGGTTGCACTGACGACACTGGTTGAATCCATTGATAGTTTATTGGATGTAGCGCGCTTTAAAGATTACGCGCCGAATGGCTTACAGGTAGAAGGTAAGTCTGATGTGCAACGCATTGTCTCAGGCGTCACTGCGAGCAAAGCATTGATCGATGCGGCTATTGAAGCTAAAGCCGATGCGATTCTGGTTCATCACGGCTGGTTCTGGCGTGGTGAGGATCAACGTATCGTCGGCATGAAAAGATATCGGATCAAAGCCTTACTGGATCATGACATCAGCTTACTGGGTTATCACCTGCCTTTGGATGCCCATCCTGAACTTGGTAATAATGCACAATTAGCTAAGCAGCTTGGGTTTATCAGCGAAGGTGTGATGAATGCTGAGGGCGTTGGTAATTATGGACACCTTGAAAAACCGATGACTGCAAGTGAACTGTCAGCGTACATGCAGCAGCGATTAAATCGTACCCCTACGGTGGTGACTGCTGGTGATCATCCCATCAAAACTATCGCTTGGTGTACCGGTGGTGCGCAGTCTTATATTCAGCAAGCGATAGCTTTAGGTGTGGATGCTTACGTCAGTGGCGAGATTTCTGAGCAAACTACTCATGAAGCGCGTGAGAATGGTATTCATTATTTTGCAGCGGGTCATCATGCGACTGAACGCTATGGCGCTCCGGCACTAGGTGAGTATTTGGCACAGCAGTTTGGCATAGAGCATCAATTTATCGATATTGATAATCCGGCCTAGCTCAATCACTATCACCATGACCGTGTTTATTGCGGCCAGAACTTCACCCTGAGGAGTCATCCAATGAACCAGCATGAAAAATTAAACTACGTCGAGTTCGCAGCCAGTAATCTTGAAGCTACCAAAACGTTTTTCAGTGATGTCTTTGCATGGGAGTTTGTTGACTATGGGCCGGAGTATACGGCTTTTAACAACGAAGGTCTGGATGGTGGCTTCTATAAAGCAGATATGGCCACCACAGCTGCCACAGGTGGTGCGTTGTTAGTGTTTTACAGTGCCGATATCTGTGCAACTTTGGAGAAAGTGCGTAGCAACGGTGGTCAAATTACTGAGGAGATATTCGACTTTCCCGGTGGTTGTCGTTTTCATTTTATCGAACCAAGTGGCAATGAGTTTGCTGTGTGGTCTGAAAAGGTAAAATAGCTTTATCTCATAGAAAGCTTTATTCAAAGCTGATTACATATATCGATACTTGAACGATTCTGGTCTTATTCGCGACTATAATGCTGTGATTTAAAGGTTCGTTTAAATTTTATGATGAAAATGTCCAGACAAGGCATTCGCACTCTGATTGATTCAGAGGACTCTGTGAACGTCGTCTATAATGATCAGGCCGGCCTTCCAACTATTGGTGTCGGGCACTGTATGACTCAATCAGAAGTCTCGAGTGGCAAGATTGAATTGTCTGATGGTTCTGTCATTGATTTACGCAAAGGGCGCATCAGTAAGGCTAATATCGAGCGTTTGCTGGCGGATGATTTGATACCGCGTGAAAAAGCAGTCAACCGCATGGTCAAAGTGACTCTTGATCAATATCAGTTTGATGCACTGGTACATTTTGTCTTTAATGTTGGCACTGGTGCATTCCAAAAAAGTACACTTTTGAAACGCCTGAACGCAGGCGACTATGACGCAGTTCCGGATGAAATTCGCAAATGGAATATTGTTACCATTGGCGGACAAAAACAGGTTAGTAGAGGACTGGCGAACCGTCGGGAAGTTGAGTGTTCTATGTGGGAAGAGGGCTGCTCAGCTGATTCAGCCGCAGCAACGACGTCCCGTAAACGAAGAACCCGAACTTCGTTAAAGTCCTCCGGAAAACGTAAATCATCATCCTCGAGCTCGTCCTCTGGCAAGTCTGAATCAAAGCGTACCAATGACGCTTCATCTAAGCATTCAAAACCTGCTTATCAAAGCAAAATTATTGCACTTGCAGTGACCACCGGAGTGACTTATCTGGGTACTAAATATGGTATTGAGGTGCCTGCTGAGTGGCGCTCAGAGATAGAGAGTGGCATCGTGGTGGCTGGCTTGGCGGGAGTAGCGGTACTTAGAAGATGGTATACTGATCAGGATTTACACTAACCTGGTCTACTGAGGTGTAACGAGTTTTCGGACCTACCAATCGATAGTAAAAGTCATGTAGTAGCTGTCTTGATTATCTATTGGATAGAGTAAGCGGTATTTGTGGCCACCGCGACCGGTGTAGTCCGTTTGTTGAATTTTAGTGTCACGGTTATTCAGTGCAACATCCTGAAAATAACGTGTACTGACTTCAGTTAATCCGAATGTTGATTTCAGGCTATTGCTGATATCCGTGAGTGTGAATAATTGGCCAACTCTATGTCTGACTAAAACATCAGCAGTGCAATCCATATCCTGTGGGGTCACTGCATAGTCTATCTCACCAATCATGATCTCGTAAGCATCGTTGAATTCAGGATTTCTGCGTAGTCCACGCGTCTCAAGAAAAGTGGTTGCGGCCTTGGGGTTATCTTTAAATGCGAAGCAATATTTCTTAAAAATATTAACAAAATCAGATACATGGCTTTTTTGATTAGCAGATACATGAGTAGACATTAGGAGTAATGCCGTAGCATATAAAACTTTCATTACCATTAGAGTCCTGAATTAAGGGGGCTAATATTTAGCTGACACGAAGCGTTTATTGTATAGCCATTTTAGTTAACTTGCATCTTGTTTACTATGCCTACGACATAGCAATTTCTTATTGCTTGGTGTGGCTCAGATTAATATAGTTCATTTTTTATCATCTGAGTGGCTAAATTTAATGCATAGGTCTTTTTGAAATGGTGCAGGGGTTGCGAGCTTAACTTTATACGACAGGATTGCTTAAAACGCCAATAGACTCTATTTCACACTCGACGACGTCACCACTCTTTAAGAACTCCGGTGGTGTACGCGCAAACCCGACACCGTTTGGTGTACCAGTGGCGATGACATCTCCGGCTTCAAGCGTCATGGTTTTTGAGAGTGTGACAATGATCTGTTCAATATCGAAAATCATTTGTTCGGTTGAGCCTGTTTGTTTGTCAACACCATTAACACGACAACTAAGTTGTAGTTGTTGAGCGTTCGGTATTTCATCTTTACTCACAATGACAGGTCCCATTGGGCAGCCACCGTCGATACTTTTACCAATATAGAATTGCTTATGGGCAAACTGCAGATCTCTGGCGCTGATGTCATTGATAATGGTGTAGCCAAAAATATGATCCTGAACATGTTCAGGTTTTATCGCTTTACCTGTCTTGCCAATAATTACCCCAAGCTCAACTTCCCAGTCCAGCTGTTCGGAAATATCAGGATCTGCAGGAATAGGGGTGCCTGGTCCAATCACACTGAAATTAGATTTTGTGAAGACAATTGGCGCTTTAGGGGTCTTGGCATTGCGGCCGGCAAAGTCAGCAGCTTCAACGATGTGGTCAAAATAATTGAGGCCCATGCAAATAATGTTTTTATTCGGACGAGGGATTGGTGCTAACAGTTGTATATCTTCTAAACCAACCATGCATGATTTGTTGGGTGAAAATTCTGCCAGTTTTTCATCACGCTTGGGATCTGCAATTAACGTCTGAATATCTTTCCAGAATGTAGCGTGGGCGTTCTGTAGCGAAGGTAGGTAATAATGTCCGTCTGACTCAACAAATACGACACTATTACCCTGATACAAACAGCTTCCTAAGCGCATTTTTTATTCTCTGTGGTTGATGTGATTATTTTTTTACTGACAAACGGTTAGCATTACCAGCGGCATAACTATAGGCCGGTTTGATACTCTTTTTCAATGTGTCAATAATCTCATTGCTCAATTTAAATCCATCGATTGCACACGCTTCAGTAACCTTCATTATCTGTGATTGTGTGGATATCAAATCGATAGGTGCAGCAGGAAAATCAATATTGTTGCTACGTCTGATATTCTTTTGACAGGCAGCCAGAATTGACTGATTCATTTCAACCCAGCCTTTCCAAAGTACCTGACTGCCAGCTTGAGCGGCATCAACTTTTTCAAGCGTCATCGTCTGCGCTTCATTTTCCTGCCAGCGAGGTGTCGCAGCACCGTGTTGCATAAACATCGTTCTGTAAGCAATTGTCTGCGCTGACACGGCGCTCAACTGTGATACTGTCATACTCAAGTCGACTAACTTGTTAAATGTTTTAACGCTTTCCAGATAGAGTTGCATTTTTGTGTTCCTTGTCGATACAGGCTTAGGATAAATCCATGTTGTCTGGGTTAAGTATAACTGACTTTTGAGGTGAGTGAATAATTTTATTGTGCACTGCAGCATGGTTGTGTTTTGCTCATGCCTTTTTGTACAATACATTGAACCCAGATAATGGATGCGATACTAAACATTTTACTACGATCACAGAGCAGCATAATGAAGAATAAGAAACAAATGGCCCTCATTACTTTAGCCGTCACATTGTCAACGTCCCTGTTTGCGACAGAAGATAGTGCCATTAAAAATAGTATAACGGTTAATCAATTAACGCTTGCCTCTGCGATACAAGCTGCTCAGGTTAGTATTAGTACGTGTCGCAAAAATGGATTTCAGGTCAGCGCATCCGTTGTTGATGGCTCCGGGCAGGTGCAGGTTGTGCTGCGTGATACTACTGCCAGTGCAATCTCTGTGGAGCTGAGTAAGAAAAAGGCGACTACTGCCGTTCATTTTCGTAAGAATACAACGCAACTAGCAGATCTGTCTGACACTGCAGTCGGGCGTAGTGAAGGTGTTTTGATGTCTGCTGGTGGCGTGCTGATAAAGCTTGATGACGATATATATGGTGCAGTGGGGGTCAGTGGTTCATTTGGCGGTGCGACTGATGATCAGTGCGCAACCGCTGGCGCAAACGCTATTATTGAGGCTCTACAGAAAGACAAGGCTCAGATCAAAAATCTGGAAACAACAAAGAGTAATGAGCCGGTAGCCGAAGAACAGAAGTAGTCTCAGGCAACACACTTTATTAGTCCTCTTCAA
>NZ_QGKM01000054.1:0-2346 GCF_003172875.1 Leucothrix pacifica
CGCTTTGACTACGATGCGATTGCACGAATGATTATGCAGATGTTCGGATTTAACGAACAGCCGCTTTATTTGACACTGGATCGAACCAACTGGAAGTGGGGACAGAAAAACCTCAACATCCTTGTTTTAGCGGTCGTTTATAAAGGGACAGCGATTCCTGTTTATTGGTTAGTGTTAAACAAGCAAGGCAACTCAAATCAGCGTGAACGTATTGCCCAGATGAATCGTTTCATTAGCCAGTTCGGAAGTCACTCGATTCAGGGCATTTTGGGAGATCGCGAGTTTATCGGTCAGCACTGGTGGGAGTGGTTACACGCTCATAACATTCCTTTTTTCATGCGGATGAAAGCCAACCAGCATTATCTGGACAAGCAAGGCCGATCACGAGCGGTTCGCCACTTATTTAGTGATCTAAAGCCCCCGAGTTCGACACTTAACCCCTGATTTTAGCTAAAAACACCCCTCTCAGTCCTTATTAATCAAGCACTTAGTATTCTGTCGCCCGAATTCTTTGTAGTGACACGATATTTTTCACCCCCCCTTTTAATACTTTTTCTTCAGTGATACGGTAATGACATGTTCATCAAAATCACTACATCTGGCCCTCGCAAGTACGTCAAAATCGTTGAGTCCTTTCGAGATTCAGCGGGTAAGCCTCGTCAACGCGTGCTCGCAACCTTAGGGCGACTCGAAAATATTCGTGACGGCGCAGCCGATGCGGTGATCAATGGATTGTTGAAAGCCAGCAATAAAGCGGATATGCGGGAAGGTACTGGCGAGGTGCAATTTTCCTCGGCCCTGAGTGTTGGGGATGTCTGGTTGCTCAATGAACTCTGGCAATCACTGGGATTTACGAAGGCATTACGAGGTATTCTGAATGGCCGTCGTCAGTATGATGTTGAGCAGAGATGCTGCGTGTGATGGTGTTTAACCGCCTGTGTAATCCGGAATCCAAATTAGGTGTGCTGCGATGGCTTGAAGGCACGCGGATTCCACAGATACCTACTGAGGCGGTGACGCATCAGCGTCTATTGAGGGGCATGGATACGCTGATGGATTGTTCTAATGCGTTGGATGAGGCCCTGTCAGGCTTACTGCGTCCCTTGATTGATCAGGAACTATCGATTGTCTTTTACGACCTGACCACGATTACCACTGAAGGAAAGACTGAGCAGGTGGACGAGATACGCCAGTATGGTCTCTCGAAGGATGGCGGTATCGCCCGCCAGGTCATGCTGGGTGTGGTGCAAACAGCGGAAGGTTTGCCGATTTATCATGAGGTCTTTGACGGCAATACGGGGGAAACAAAGACGCTACTACCCACCATCCAGAAAGTGCTCAAACGTTACCCGGTTAAACGGGTCGTGCTGGTGGCAGACCGTGGGTTGCTATCACTGGATAATCTGGAGGCACTTGAAGCCATTGATATTGAGGGTCAGCCACTGGAGTTTATTCTGGCGGTGCCCGGCAGACGCTATCATGAATTTGATGACATACTCACGCAGTTTGAACAGGCGCATTCATCAGACGATACCGGGGCCGAGATCACCACGGAGTACCCCTGGAACAACCGCCGTTTGATCATTGCCCATCGACCGGATACCGCAAAGGAACAGGGTTTAAAGCGTGATCAACAGATTGCCGGGCTGGAGGCCGAGGCCGATCGGTTGGTCAGTAAGCTGGACTCTCAGGATGAAGGAAAACGCTATCGAGGCAAAAAACTCTCCGATGGTGGTGTCATGGCTCGCTTCTATAAAGCGGTCACACAGGCTCACCTGAGCCGGATTATCAGGGTCGACCTCAAATCTAAAACGTTTACTTATGACATTGATCAGGTGGCACTGGAAAGAGCACGGCGGGCTGATGGCAAACTCATTCTCGTGACCAATTTACCCGACCACACAGCCGCCCAGATCGTCAGTCGATATAAATCACTCGCCGATATCGAGCGAGGGTTCCGGGTACTAAAATCAGAGATTGAAATCGCACCGGTGTTCCATCGAAAGCCTGAGCGAATCAAAGCCCATGCGCTGATTTGCTTTATTGCCCTGATACTGTATCGGGTATTGCGGATGCGATTAAAGGCGGGTGATAGCCCCTATTCGCCTGAGCGGCTGTTGGAAATCATGAACAAGATTCAGTACCACCAAGTGCGTCTGCATCGTAAGCAAACCGCATCAGGGTTATCTGTAATGACGCCGGAGCAAAAGGATTTATTTGAGGTGATTGGCTTGCCAATTCCTTCAAAAACACGTTTGTAGTGACAATTTTGAAAATGGAATCATTATTTATCAATGACTTGGGTCAAAAAGTGTCGAACTCGGGAAAGCCGGGCAATGCCCGCAT
>NZ_QGKM01000054.1:2526-2867 GCF_003172875.1 Leucothrix pacifica
CAACATGGAAGTTACCCGTCTGACGCATTACTTTCGAATTAAGAAGATGGTGGCTTTACTGGTGATTGGGTTTTGTTGGGCGCATAAAACAGGTGAATGGAAGCACAAAATGATTAAGCCGTTACGTGTTAAAAATCATGGCCGCCTTGAGAAAAACCTGTTCCGCTATGGCCTGGATCACCTGACCGATCAGTTGATGTCAGGTGCGTTGGATGCACTGGAGACTAGTCGCTTATTATTGTTGTTTCTGTGCCCACCTGACTGGTTGGAACCTACTAAATCAACGAATGGCTATGGTTTTTCAATCGTGGATTTCTAAATTGTCGTGTACAGAGAAAACA
>NZ_QGKM01000055.1 GCF_003172875.1 Leucothrix pacifica
TTTCAAGCGATTGCCCTGGCTCTCTCAACTGGTCTATCATCTGGTACGATTCCAATCGTCCGACATCAAGAGAGCGGTAGCCTTTTTTAATATCTCCTTCTCTTGTTCGAGTTGCTTTACTTGCTTTTCAAGTGCTTGGATTTTTTGCTGTTCCGGAGTCATTGCATGGGTGATTGGTGTCACGCCACCTCGCTCACTTTGAAGCTGTTTCATCCATCGTCTAAGTGCAGATTCACCGACATCCAGAGAACGGCAGGCTTGTGCGACTGAATAACCTTGGTCTAATACCAACGCTGCTGCATCATATTTAAATTCTGTCGTAAAAGTTCGACGCTGTTTTTTCATTTAACACCTCACTGAAGGTGGATTTTACCACCTATGTTGGTGTCCGGTTTTATTAAACCACTACAGACCAAGACTGGTACACACTTAAGTTACCTAAGGAAAACTGGAAGGCCGGGCAGTATTTTGACAAGGTCATACTGTGGCAAGAACTGGCTTTGGTATTGCTGAAAAAGTACTGCGAGCGTTTTTATCTTCTGACCAAACAAGAGCATGAAGCGCCGTTTTTGAGTTACCAAACCGTCCAGTTGAATAGCCCAAAAGACCCTAATTATTTGGCTAAGTACACAGTTGAATTTCCATCAGGTTCTAGCGAGTTTAGAACAGTATTGGAGACTGCTGGGACTTCGCTGAAAGTCGCTAAGAAAACCAATGTAGAACCAGAGTTGCAAGGCTTTGGTGAGCTTGAATTTTTAAGCTGTGCGCATCATTTGTACTTCCCTTTACTGCACATCAGTGCTGATAGTGACCGGGTGAAGGTGAAGCCCGTTGATCTAAATACCGGGGAAAGCAATTTCTTAAAAGATTTACAGGCATGGACTGATAGCAACAATCAGCTCAATGGTTCGGAGTTATTCGTACTTCGGAATCAAGCGAAAACCGGTATTGGGTTCTTTGATGCTGGCAACTTCTATCCTGACTTTATCATTTGGGTTAGGCGTGATAGTAAACAGTGGATTAGCTTTGTTGATCCAAAAGGTTTACTACACAACACGCAAGGGCTTGAGCACCCCAAGATACAGTTCCACAAGAAGATTAAGGAGTACCAAGATGCCTATAAAGAGACTGCAGCGGATAAAGAGATTGTTCTGAATTCTTTCATTTTATCGACAACGCAGCAACGTCATCTTAAGACACTGGCAAGTGACTATACGTTTGCTGAGCATCATGTTTTGTTTCAGGAAGAGCCAGGTTACGTGGATAAAATGATGAGTACAGTTTTGCTGTGAAGCGCTTACAACAGCAATATCGTATGTTATGTATTTTTGGTGTTTACGTAACTTTCTAAGACCTCATGAATCTCCTCAACACTGTCGAATTGCTTTAATAGGTCTAGACTGACTTTAATATAGCAATCATTGTCAGTCGTTTTATTAGCGTAGAACCCTCGAGGTTTATCAGTGCGCTTTAGGTCTAAGCGTTCGGTATCCAATGGGTCGATATCATTTTCAGTATGCATAGGTTTGTAACTCTTGTTTAGTTGCACGTCTCGCGCTGATAATTCTAATGGAGCTAATGACTTTCATATTATCACGAATGGTATATGCCACCATCAACACACGGCCTTGATTAGAATTACCGAGAAGGATGAAACGGTCTTCATCTGTAGAATGAGCTTCATCATAGAACTCGATGCTTTGGTTATCGCTGAAACAACTGATAGCTTCTTCAAAACTGACACCATGCTTCTTGAGATTCGATCTGGACTTATTTTCATCAAATTCAAATTTGAACATCTTCACTCCGTGAAAAAATAGCCAAACTTCCTGTTTAGCCCTAAATCTTATTATAGCATATGATAACGTCCTTTATCATATGCTATAGTGAGACGCAGGGTACTTTCCTGAAAAAGTCAGTCTAGGCGTAAAAAATGAACAAAATCATTCAAAGTAACAAAAAACCACTTCCAACACTGATTAGCGGCAATGCAGGTTTACCGATTGTGATTTCAAATGCCGGCGATCGAGCAACTTATCGCTACATTGAATTTTTTACCGCACAGATCCGGAATCCGAACACACGACGAGCTTATCTTGCATCAACAACCAAATTTTTCGATTGGTGCCAGGAGCATGAATTGAGTCTAGACAATATTCACTCAATTCATATCGCAACCTATATAGAAGTGCTCCAGCAATCTGAGCTATCAGCACCGAGTGTCAAACAACATCTCGCAGGAATTCGAATGCTTTTTGATTGGTTGGTCACCGGGCATATTGTGGAGGTGAATCCAGCAACTTCTGTGCGAGGTCCAAAGCATGTGGCCAAACGAGGAAAAACGCCCATCCTCACTCCAGAAGAAACCCGGCAGTTATTTGATAGCATTTCGACAGATACTCTGATTGGTTTAAGAGATCGCGCCTTGATTGCGGTAATGGTTTATACCTTCGGCAGAGTGACAGCAGTGACCTCGATGAAGGTGAAAGATTATTACCCTGTTGGGAAACGTTGGTGGGTAAGGTTGCATGAAAAAGGCGGCAAACGTCATGAAATGCCTGCTCATCATACGTTAGAACAATACCTGGATGAGTATCTGGACGCGGCAGGCATTCGTGATCAAGCTAAAACCCCCCTATTCCGAACTTTCAGCGGTGGACGAAAGCATGTTTTAACAGAGAACCCGATGATGCAAACCTATGGATGGCAGATGATCCAGCGTCGTGCAGCTGCTGCAGGCATTGCGACAAAGATTTGTAATCATACGTTTCGAGGCACAGGAATTACTACTTATTTAAGTAACAATGGTACGCTTGAGAAAGCCCAACAAATGGCTGCTCATGAATCTCCGCGTACCACTAAGCTTTACGATCGAACTAATGATGCCCTATCACTAGATGAAATTGAGAAAATTATTATTTAAATTCTTATCAGAGAGTACTAAAACGACAAGGTTCAAAGGGCAGTTATCAATATGGGGATATAATCCACTTCTGGTTAGCTAATAATTTTGACTTTTAGGATAGAGATATCAGTCATTGAGTAGTGATATAAACTTAGTCCGTGATTCTAAAGTCCAATATATAAGTCGCCGCTACCCCAGCATGCTTATTTTTAAGTCTAATATTCAAGTCCTTACTTAACTGTGGCACAGGACTTACAATTTCATCAAACAATACACTACCTTTGATGTCCCCTTGAGCCTGTGGCTCCCAATACCAAAAACCCCGCTGAGTGAACAGCAGGGCTTTTAACACGATTACTTCATGTCACTTAATTGACAAAACAATCAATGCAGCTTTACATACTCATAATCTAACGGCTGGCCATCAACCCCGACACGTGGCTCTGCGATCCAACCCGCATACTTACCCACCTCTTTGCAAGGCACCATCAGTGACTTGATGAACGCATCATCAGACTCAGTACATAGCCATTCGTCTTTCTGTGCATTCCACGCTTCTTCTGTGACCACCTGGCCATCAGGGGTGATGAAGTCTTCGGCGAAAACACCGACTTTACGTGAGAAGCCTTTAAACGGCAGCTTAAATTCAAAGTCAAAACCGGCTTTCTGAATAGACTTATTCCAACGCTTCAAACCGCCGATAGCATCTTTATGGTAATCATCCAGCAAGCGTGAATTAATCGCATTGTGTGCAGACTCTGCAACTTCAACGATAGCACCGTCGATCACACGCAGCACAGGATAAGTATCATTATTCAACTGATGATCATCATCGATCTTAGTTTCGTTATAACGCCCTTTTATACCAGCAATAAAGGCCGCTGCACCATTCGTGGATACTTCCGCACCAAACAAATCAGAGGTAACAGACACATGGAAATTCATCTTCTTCTGCAAGGTGGGCAGATCAATCACACCCAAAGCACGAACCGCTTCAACATCATTTGGATCAGTAATCCCTGCTTCAGTCATCGCCTCACAGGTACGTTGAATCACACGACCAATGCCAGTCTCACCAACAAACATATGGTGGGCTTCTTCAGTCAGCATGAAACGGCAACTACGAGCTAAAGGATCAAAGCCTGATTGCGCCAGCGACTCCAGCTGCATTTTACCGTCACGATCCGTAAAGTAAGTAAACATAAAGAAGGTCAGCCAATCACCGGTTTCTTCGTTGAAAGCTCCCAAAATCCTTGGCTTATCTTCATCCGCAGAACGACGCTCTAACAACATTTCTGCCTCTTCACGCCCATCACGACCAAAGTACTTAACCAACAGATAAACCATCGCCCATAAATGACGGCCTTCTTCAACGTTGATCTGGAACAAGTTACGCATGTCGTACAACGACGGCGCAGTTGCACTCAAAGCGCGTTGCTGCTCAACCGAGGCAGGCTCTGTATCACCTTGAATCACGATCAGACGACGTAATAATGCACGGTACTCACCCGGTACTTCCTGCCAGACAGGTTCGCCTTTGTGTTTACCGAATGGGATAGTTCTTCCTTCTTCTTTAGGTGCCAACAGGATGCCCCAACGGTAATCCGGCATTTTAACGTGACCGAATTTCGCCCAGCCTTTTGGATCAACACCGACCGCAGTACGCAGATAAACTTCTAAATCTTTGGCATCTTCCGGCCCGGCTTCGTTCCACCACTCAACGTATTTAGGCTGCCAACGCTCAAGTGCCTTCTTTAACTGAGCATCGTTGGAGAGATCCACATTGTTAGGGATCAGGTCGTCGTAATTTACTTCTACCGCTACTTCATTTATTACTGCACTCATCTTAATATCCTCTATTACACACGATTAAGGTCGTACTCGGCACGAACACCCGTGCCATATAATTTTAATGCCCCTTCTTCCCCGACAGCATTCGGGCGCTGGAATATCCAGTTCTGCCAGGCTGTGAGACGCCCAAAAATCTTGGTTTCCATGGTTTCAGGGCCAGCGAAGCGTAAGTTGGCTTCCATACCGGTCAGGCAGTCCGGTGAAAAACTCGCACGTTCTTCCAATACCACGCGTAACTCATCCTGCCAGTCAAGTGAGTCAATAACATAGGTCACCAGACCCAGCTCATCACAAGCATTGGCATCCAGATCTTGGCCGACTTTTTCCTCACAAAGCGCCACTTGTTCCGGCGTACCTAAGAAACGGGTCTCCAGACGGGTGATGCCATTGGACATGTGGAATGAACCAAAATTAGACTGGGTCAAACGAATGCTTGGCGCAGGACGATCATCACCTTCCATCGGATCTTCCAGCATGTAGCTGCGGTCAACCGAAAACAGTAACTCAGCCAACATCCCCGCAAAACAACTGCCTTGTTCGATGAAGGCAAAGGTAGTCCGTGAAGTCAGATCAATCCGCTTCAAAGTGCGTCGCCAGTATAAGGAAACCTCACGGATGAACCAATTGCTGCCATTTTTATTGATGAAATCATCGTAGAATTCGACCGTGTCCAGATCGCCTTCAGTTTTGAAGATAATCGTACCGATCTCAGTTTCATTAGTCCGCAGGTGGAGAATGGCATCATCAAGCTGGCGACAGACTGCCAACGGCCAGAATTCTGCACCCTGAGAAAATACTTCATCCATCGTTAAACCAGACTCGGTGGTTTCTACCGGTGCTTTTAAAACAACTGTTGCGGCCCGACGGGTGCGATCAATGGACACATTGACAAAGTCATAAGTGACCGTTTCACCCTCAATCGTGCGGTTCAGTTCCGTCAACATAACACCTGAAGCATTACCTGGACGATCAGAGGTTTCAGTTAGATCTACTGCTCTGTCTTTAACTGCCTGATCAAACTTAGAACCCGGCACAACTTCATCCACCAAGCGCCAGTCTACTGCTCTTTTGCCACGCACTCCTTCTTCAATCGAGCAAAACACATCAGCATGATCACGACGTACTTTGCGCTTATCAGACACCCGCGTCAGGCCACCCGTACCGGGTAATACCGCCAACAAAGGTACCTCTGGCAGTGATACTGCTGAGTTGCCATCATCCGCCAACATAATGTAATCAGTGGCTAACGCTAACTCATAGCCGCCACCAGCGGCAATGCCCCTCACCGCGCACAAGTAGCGCTGCTTAGAATATTCGCTGGCATCTTCGATCGAGTTGCGGGTTTCGTTAGTGAATTTACAGAAGTTTACCTTGTGGGCATGAGATGACACGCCGAGCATATTAATATTAGCGCCTGCGCAGAAAATTTTATCTTGACCTGAGGCGAAAATAACCGTCTTAACTTCCGGATGTTCAAAGCGCAAACGCTGAACGGCATCATAGAGCTCGATGTCCACACCCAAGTCATAGGAGTTCAATTTCAACTCATAGCCTTCAGCCAAGGTCTCGTTTGGATTGACATCCATTTCCAACCTCGCGACTGAACCATCGAATGACAGTTTCCAATGTTTGTAATTGGCTGGATTTGTTTGAAAGTTAATCATTAATTGGCTCTCCTCAAGAATTGTGTAAGCAGCTTTACAGCCCTGTAAATGCAATATAGTGCAACTATCTTATCAGCGCAAGATATTTAATGCATTATTATGCTATTTCAGTCTAACATCGGGCTTAACTTACTTTTCAGCTGACACAAAAAAGCCTCCGGCGATGTCGGAGGCTTTCTACTGATGCAAAAACTGAAGTAATTAAACTCGCTCAATCACCACCGCAATCCCCTGTCCAACTCCAATACACATCGTACACAGTGCATAACGTCCACTGGTGCGATGTAGCTGATTCATGGCCGTCGTCACTAAGCGAGCACCACTGGCTCCCAAAGGATGCCCCAGTGCAATCGCCCCGCCATTTGGGTTAACGCGCGGATCATCATCTTCCAAACCAAGTTCACGCAATACCGCTAAGCCTTGCGCAGCAAACGCTTCATTCAACTCAATCACATCCATCTGATCCAAAGTCAGACCTGTTAATGCCAGTACTTTACGCGTAGCTGGTGCTGGCCCGATGCCCATAATACGTGGTTCAACGCCCGCAGTTGCCATACCCAGCACGCGTGCTTTCGGCGTTAATCCATTCTCAGCGGCGGCCGTTTCCGTTGCCAACAACAATGCACAAGCACCATCGTTCACTCCCGAAGCATTACCCGCTGTGACCGTTCCATCGGGACGCACAATCGGGCGCAAACCAGCCAGGGTCTCCAGCGAACTGACACGAGGATGCTCATCCTGATTAAAAATCAAAGGTTCCTGCTTACGCCGTTCAATGGTAACTGGGGTGATTTCCGCATCAAAGACACCGGCTGCTTGCGCTTGAGCCGTCTTTTGTTGTGAACGAAAGGCCATTAAATCCTGCGCTTCCCGCTCAATATTAAAGTCTTCCGCAACGTTTTCAGCGGTTTCCGGCATCGAGTCCACACCGTATTCCGCTTTCATCAGCTTATTAACAAAGCGCCAGCCAATCGTCGTGTCGTATACCGCGTTACCGCGACTGAATGCCGTCTCTGCCTTCGGCATAACAAACGGCGCACGACTCATGCTTTCCACACCACCGGCAATCATCATTTGTGCTTCGCCGCTTTTAATCGCCCGTGCCGCTGCACCCACCGCTTCCATCCCTGAACCACACAAACGGTTGATCGTGCCACCCGGCAACTCAATCGGCAAACCCGCCAGCAATCCGGACATTCTGGCGACATTACGATTATCTTCCCCCGCCTGATTAGCGCAGCCGTACAGCAAATCGCTGACTTGTGCCCAATCCACGCCGGGGTTTCTTTGCATTAACGCCTTCAGCGGAATCGCACCCAAATCATCGGCACGCACGGTGGCCAAAGCCCCGCCATAGCGGCCAAAAGGGGTACGAATCGCATCACAAATATAAGCATGAGTCATAGAATAATTTCCTTAAGATCGCTCGAAAAAGCTGGTCGCTTCGAGGTCTAACACCTCGACACCTTTGTCATTAAATAATTGCCATTGCCACTGTACGATCCCCAAATTCGGGCGACTGCGGGACTGTTTGGTGTCCAGCACAGTAACAACCACAGACAACACATCACCCGCCCGCACCGGATTCGGCCACTTCAGATACGCCAACCCCGGCGAACCAATGCTGCCGGAGTCATGCAGCAGCTCATCCGTCACCAGACGCATCGCAATACCACAGGTATTCCAGCCGCTGGCAATTAAGCTACCATAAGGACTGGCCTTGGCCTTATCGACATCGGTATGAAACCATTGCGGATCGTAGCGCGTAGCAAACTCAAGAATTTCTGCTTCCTCAATTTTGTAGCTGCCAAATTTAAGTACCTGGCCTTTGCTGTATTCTGAAAACTTCATCGACCACCAAACTTCGCCAGACGGCGTTCCTTTGCAGCGGCCATGCCTTCACGGGCGTCAGCTTGTTCAAAGCCAAGAATTTCCAATGCCAGAGAATGCTCAAACGCAGGCCATGCGGCACGTAGCCAATGATTCAAACTGCGCTTTGTGAAAGTCATCGCGGTCGGGCTGGATTGCGCCAAAGTGTCCGCTACTTCGCGGGCTTTCTCCAACAACTCAGCATCTGGCACGACCAGACTCACCAAACCAATCCGTTCGGCTTCAGTGCCATTAATCGCATTGCACAGTAGCAAATGGTATTTAGCCTTAGCCATTCCGCACAATAACGGCCAGATAACAGCAGCATGATCACCCGCAGCGACACCAATCTTAGTGTGACCGTCAATGATTTTTGCCCGCTCACCGGCAATCGAAATATCTGCCAATAATGCAACCGCTGCACCTGCCCCGACAGCCGCCCCATTAATCGCTGACACAATCGGCAAGTCGCATTCAATCATGCCCTGTACCAAAGCGCGGCCTTCCTGCATCACCCGTAATCTGGCGACACCGCTATTCAACATGTCATCCACTAACTCTGGCGTACCACCGGCATGAAAACCTTTTCCCAAGCTCCGTACCAAAATACAGCGAACGTCTTTTTCAGCCGCCAATGTTGCCCAGACTGTACCCAAGGCTTCGTGCCCGTTGGCATCCGACATTGGCATGCCGTTTTCAGGGCCGAAAATCAACTCAGCAACACCGTTGTCCTGAATCTCAGCGACCATGTTTTCTGCAAATTCAATACGTCGGTTCATGCTGCCATCCAGTGTTGTTGTTTGAGCCAAGGGCTGACACGGTAACGCTCACCAGCATAATAATTATCCAGATTGTTTAATAGCTCAACCACAGCACTCGCTGACCAACCTGCCAGCCATTCAAACGGCCCCGCTGGATAGTTAACACCCATTTTCATCGCATCATCCGCCGCTTTTTCAGTACACACACCTTGCTGCACGGCGTCAGCCGCTTCATTAATCAACATGGCAAGGGTGCGGGCGACGACTAAACCAGGTGCATCGGCAATCGCTTGTGGCTCAAAGCCAAACACCTGTAACCAATGCGGTACGGCTTGCGCCCATGTCTCAGATGCACGACCTGAGATCGCCCATGCCAATACCTGGCCGTCTTCAAAACGCACCGGTAAATCAAACACTGCAACCTCAGCACCTTGCTCAGTCGCAGTGCGGCCATCGGTTAAGCGCAATATCGCACCATCAACCGCCAAGCCCTGCCAGTCACTATCAGCAAGCTGCTCACAGGCATAATCGTACTTTTTCAGCGCTGTCAAAATGTGTTCAGCCACTGCACCCGATCCATGCACCTGCAAGGTTTTCGCAGTGGGCAATTTATCCATCGGATCCATTTCGGTTAATACTTCGTTCACAGCGCCGTCACGGTAATCGTAAAAACCCTGCTTAGACTTGCGACCCAGCAAACCACCGTCCACTAACTCACGTTGCACCAATGACGGCATAAAGCGTTTGTCATAAAAATTGGCCTCGTAAACCGAGCTGGTCACCGCAAAATTAGTATCATGACCAATCAAGTCAGTTAGCTGACACGGCCCCATGCGAAAGCCGACAGCGCGTAGACAGGCATCCAATACCGTGGGACTGCTCGCTTGTTCTTGCAAAAGCGCCAGCGTCTCGGCATAAAACGGTCGGGCAATACGATTAACAATAAAACCGGGCGTTGAACGTGCATAGACCGGGACTTTCCCCCAACGTCCTGATAATTCAAAAATCCCCTCAGCTACTGCCGGAGACGTTTGCAAACCCGACACCACTTCCACCAGTTTCATCAACGGGACGGGATTAAAAAAGTGCATACCGACCAGACGTTCAGGGTGCTGCATACCATTGGCAATCGCGGTCACGGAAATAGACGAGGTATTCGTTGCCAGCACACAATCCTCTGAAACCACGGCTTCCAGATCCCGGAACAGTTTTTGCTTGATGCCAAGGTTTTCGACAATGGCTTCCACCACTAAACCGACAGAAGCACAATCCGCTAAACTATTAGCGACACTGATTTTGCTAAGACTCTCTGCGGCTGATTCTGCTGTGATTTTGCCTTTAGCAACTAACTTATCGAAAGTGGCCGACAGCTTTGCAATCGCCCCGGCAGCAGCACCTTCACCGACATCGTATAACAACACCTGATGGCCTGCCTGTGCAGCAATTTGCGTAATACCCGCGCCCATAATACCCGCACCGACGACTAAGACATCCGCTTCATTTAATGCTTGGCTCATTGCATTACTCCTCTGGAATCCAGTTAGCAGGTCGCTTGGCTAAAAAGGCATTAAACCCTTCTTTCGCTTCATCCGTACCACGCACACGGCTAATAGTTTTAGCCGTTAACTCCAATACTTCGTCGGTAACAGGCCCGACTTCCAGCTGGCCAAACAACAGCTTGATTTCACGTTGTGCATTCGGGCTACCGGCCAGTAATTCTTTTACTGTGGCATCGACCGCTTCATCCAGTGCCTCAAGACTGGAGACCTCCTGCAGAAAACCGATGCGTAAAGCCTCTTCAGCGCGAATCTGCGTCGTGGTTAATGCCAGCCGTTTTGCCTGCCGTTTGCCCACAGCATTAGTAACATGCGGGCCAATCACTGACGGCAAAATCCCGAACTTAGCCTCACTCACTGCAAAGCGCGCATTGTCCGCAGCAATGGCAATATCACAGGCACAAACCAAACCAACACCACCGCCTAAGGCTGCACCCTGGACACGCGCAATGGTGGGTTTTGCACAACGTTCTATACCCGCCAATACGCCCGCAAATACACGCGCATCAGCCAGATTCCATTCCTCTGACGCTTCGCTGGCGCGTTGCATCCACTGCAAATCAGCACCGGCGCTAAAATGTTTGCCATCACCGGCCAACACAATGACCCGCACGGTGTCATCCTGCTCTAAATGACTGAAGACTTCGCCTAACTCTCTGATCATCGTTTCATCAAAAGCATTAAACACATCGGGGCGCGACATGGTCACCTGCGCTACGCCAGCGGCTCTGGTCGAAAGGGTTAGTGTTGTCCAGCTACTCATCAGTAGGTCTCCAAATGTAAGCGACCTTCTTGTTTCATCGCTGTACCAAGCTCGGCCCAGTTCAACCCCGCCTGCTCAGCAATCTCACTTAACGCCAACAACACACCCTCTTCCATATCCTTTAAACCACAGACATAAAAGTAGGTATCAGGGTCTTTCAATAGCTCACTCAAATCAGGCGCACGTTCACGCATCCGATCCTGAACATAGGTTTTAGGTTGGTCTTTCTCACGCGAGAAGGCGAAATTAATATCAATAAAATCTTTGGGTAATTTTTGTAACGGACCAAAATAAGGCAGCTCGGCACGGCTTCTCGCACCGAAAAACAGCATCAACTTGCCCCCTTCGAATTTACCGGATGCCCGTAAGCGTCTGCGCCACTCAGTCATCGCCCTCATCGGCGCACTGCCGGTGCCGGTACAAATCATCACAATATTAGAACGTGGGTGGTTAGGCATCAGGAAGCTCGCACCAAACGGGCCAATCACCTGCACCTCATCACCAGCGTTAAGATCACACATATAATTAGAAGCAACACCAACCACCGGGTTGCCGTCATGATCTTCCAGTACCCGCTTAACCGTCAGCGAAATATTGTTATAGCCGGGGCGCTCACCGTTGCGGGCGCTGGCAATCGAGTATTGCCTGGCGTGATGCGGCTTACCTTTGCTGTCTGTTCCGGGTGGCACAATACCAATCGACTGACCTTCCAGCACAGGGAATGGCTTACCGCCAAAGTCCAGCACAATATGATGGGTGTCGTATTCTTTACCCACCTCAGTGACACGCAGGTTACCGGTAACCGTAGCGTTAATAGAAGGCTGGGCCGACTTTGGCGAATATAAATTGGTGTAGGCATGTGCCGCTGACCAGGGCGGAGTTGTAGCATTATACTGAGCATGATTAACGTGGCCTGCAGCACCGGAGGAGGATGCAGACGTCGCTACTGAGGCAGACTCAGACGTATCAACTGCACTCTCAGCAATGATTTCACCACCGGCTGCTTCAGCTAGTTCCTCAGCACTTAATTCATCGGGCAATTCATCCCAGTCAAACTGTTCTTCAAGGCTATAAGCAGAACTGCGAATCACCTCGCGCCAGTTATCTATAGAGCCGGTCGGACAAGGGCTGATGCAATCCATGCAAAAATTACACTTTTCTGCATCCACTACATAATTCATGTCGTCGTGGGTAATAGCATCAACCGGACAGGTTGCCTCACAGGTATTACAGCGGATACATATTTCAGGATCAATCAAATGCTGTTTCAGAATAGTAGCGGTTGCTGCGTCCATAATAACTCCTCCAAATAAACTATTATGCACTATAGTTCATTTTTTAGAGAAGGGTCAAGGGGCATCAGTGTCAGGATGCAACCGCATTTTCGGTTCGTTAGCTTATTTTTTGCAGTATCTCCTGCTTCAGGAGTGCAAACGTTTTTGCTAACGGTTGTGCGCTGGTATCAATGATCAATTGCGCCTTGGAGTAAAAATCTTCGCGTGAAGTCAGAATGTACTTAAGATCTTCCATGGCCTGCTTTTGATTACCCGCCATCGGGCGCATATCCCCCTGATCCAATACCCGCTGCATATGATCTTTCGGGCTGGCTTGCAGCCAAACTGTGGTGCAGTGGGCGAGTAAAAGATTGAAGGTGTCAGAGTCTGAAACCAGACCACCGGGCGTACCAATGACCACCTCATGATAAGTCTTAATCACCTCCTCCA
The DNA here is from genome assembly GCF_003172875.1 of Leucothrix pacifica. Classification (GTDB taxonomy): domain Bacteria; phylum Pseudomonadota; class Gammaproteobacteria; order Thiotrichales; family Thiotrichaceae; genus Leucothrix; species Leucothrix pacifica. The sequence continues at coordinate 13,094 of NZ_QGKM01000055.1, forward strand.
GCGCCCGGCGTTCATAGCGCCGGTAGGCATTAATACCGTATAAATCCTGTATTTCAGCCACACTGCAACCGGCTATTTTTTCAATCTCACTACTCAAATCAATAAATGGAAAGCCCAGCGCATCTGCTAGCATTTGCCCCAGCGTCGTCTTACCTGCACCCCGTAAACCAATCAGCGCAATACACGGATTAAGTTTTTTATTGAGATTATTGGCGCGCAACATTTCGCTGATATTCACCCTGATGTCTTTTAACGTGTCTTCATCCTGATTCTTTAGTAATGAGCGAATCAGCAACCACTCCGGTGAGCTGGTGGTTACGTCTCCTGCCAACTCGGCCAGAGACGAGTTCAAGGCATTAGCAACCTGTAACAACACTAGAATGGAGGCGTTACCCTCTCCTGTTTCAAGGTTCGCCAAATGACGCTCGGACACCCCGGTCATAGCTGACAAGGTTTTACGGGTCACACCTCGTCGTGACCTTAACATGCGTACCTGCTGTCCTAATGCCACTAAAAAAGGATTTTTTTCCTGTTTTTTTTCCGATTTAATAATCTTCACCCCTACTGTTTGCTTCAGCATTTTCACTTTAGTCATAAGAATCTGATACCGCAAAAAATCACAACATGCAATATATTGCTTGACAGTTGAAGGGTATCACCAGTACTGTTTGCTCATGCAAGATAATTCATGTTATTGCGATTATCAAGCTCACCAACTACAGAGGAGGACCCAAAACGTGCAAAACAGTGATCTTCATCAACACATCGCCAGTTTAACGACTCAACTAAAAGGTCGCGCAATAAATGCAGACCTTGAAGCGTGGCTCAACCAGGAGCACGGCTTCAACAGTGATACTTACAAACAACTTAAAGCGGACTGTGAACGCGGTGTTGCTGAAGGTTCGCTCTGTCAATATGAAGGAGGCGGTGTGCGTTACGGACGCGCATTTAAACCCAGTGATGATTTAGCCGGGTTTTCAGTTGATGTGGTCGATATGGACAATGTAGTCGGCCCGCATCACACACATACTAATGGCGAAATTGATTTAATCATGCCCATAGAAGGTGATGCTCTATTTGATGGACATGCTGCCGGATGGATGGTTTACCCACCGGGAAGTAGCCACAAACCCACCGTATCCAATGGCCGGGCGTTAGTGCTGTACTTACTTCCTAACGGGGAAATTTCGTTCACAAAATAAGCCCCTGGCTTGCTTCATTAACCCACTAAAAACGACCTGACCATGACAAAACTTCTTGAAAACTATGTTGCCGGACGCTGGCAAGCCGGTAGCGGTAAAGGCACAACCTTACATAACCCTGTTACCGGTGAAGCACTGGTGCGTATCGATAATCAGGCTATTGATCTGGCCGAAGGCTTTGCTTTCGCCCGTGAACAAGGCGGCAAAGCCCTACGTGAGATGACTTATCAGCAGCGTGGGCAGATGTTAGCTGATGTGGTAGCGGTACTTCGGGGCAACCGAGATGCTTATTATGATATCTCCACGGCCAACAGCGGCACCGTAAAAAATGACAGTGCTGTTGACATTGAAGGTGGCATTTTTACGCTCAGCTATTATGCCAAGTTAGGTGCAAAACTGGGCGACAAACCTTACCTGATGGATGGTGAAGCTAGTTTACTGGGTCAGGACTCCAGCTTTCAGTCGCAACATATTCTGACACCAAGGCGTGGCGTAGCCTTGTTTATCAATGCTTTTAATTTTCCGGCCTGGGGACTCTGGGAAAAAGCAGCACCTGCTCTGCTTTCCGGTATTCCTGTGATTGTGAAGCCCGCCTCACCCACCGCTTGGCTGACTCAACAAATGGTGAATGATGTCGTGTCAGCGGGAGTAATTCCGGAAGGGGCTTTGTCTGTTATCTGTGGCAGCTCTGCAGGATTGCTTGATCAGCTACAGACCGCTGACGTGCTTTCTTTTACTGGCTCAGCAGATACGGCGGAAAAAATACGCTCTCACCCTGCAGTAACACGTCATTCCGTACGGGTAAACATTGAGGCAGACAGTATCAACTCAGCCTTGCTGCTGCCGGATGAAGAGGCTGACAGCGAGGCTTTTACTTTGCTGGTCAAAGAAGCTGTGCGCGAAATGACCGTCAAATCAGGTCAGAAATGTACCGCTATCCGCAGAATATTCGTCCACAAAGAACACTATGCAGCCCTAGCGAAAGCTATTAGTAAAAAATTAGCCAACATTCGGGTAGGTAACCCACAGGATGAAACTGTGCGCATGGGTTCATTAGTCAGTTGCCAACAGTATGACGCTATTTGTACCGGCCTTGAGCAACTTAAAACCTGTACTGAAGTACTTTATGACGGCAATCAACACCCATTTCAGGATGTTGATAACACAGTTGCCAGTTGCCTTGCCCCGACGTTGCTGGGTACTGAACAACCAGAACACGCGGACTTAGTTCACAACATGGAAGTGTTTGGCCCGGTAGCCACGTTGATCGCTTATCAGGATATGCCTCACGCAGTCAGCATGATACGCCAAGGCCAGGGGTCGCTGGTCACGTCGCTGTATGGCAGCGATCCGGTGAATCTGGCACAGACAGCCAGTGAACTGGCTGACAGTAACGGCCGCGTGCATGTTATCTCACCCGAAGTAGGCTCACTACATACAGGGCATGGCAATGTGATGCCACAGTCATTACATGGTGGCCCTGGTCGGGCGGGTGGTGGAGAGGAACTCGGTGGGCTACGGGCACTGAATTTCTATCACCAACGCAGTGCCATTCAGGCCAGCAGCGCCGTATTGGAAAACCTGTAGCGGAACCCGTCAGTAACATTAGGAGGATAAGAATGAATATTGAAGAGATTGAAGCGCCAGGTGATTCATTTAATTTTGCCCAACACCTGATTGAACGCAATGCTAACCGTACAGAGAACATAGCCTGTATTGATGATTATGGCAGCCTGAGTTATGGCGGATTGTCAGAACGTATCCGCGAAGTGGCCGCCGGACTTAGGCAACTGGGTATACGCAGAGAAGAGCGTGTGTTGTTGCTGATGCAGGATTGTGCGGACTGGCCGGTGAGTTTTTTAGGTGCGATGTATGCTGGTATCGTTCCGGTCGCCATTAATACCCTGCTGACCGCAGATGACTATGCTTATATGCTGGAGCATTCCCGCGCTCAGGCTGTATTGGTATCAGGGGCACTGCTGCCGACACTGACAGCCGCCATGACACGCTCTGACCATGAGCTACAAAAAGTTATTGTGTCTCACCCTGAAGCCCCTCTACATCCTTCTGAAATCGAATTTGAAGCATTCCTGGAAAGCTGCCCTCCGGCACGCAAGGCTGCCCCAACCTGTGGTGATGATCCTGGCTTTTGGCTGTACTCATCTGGCTCCACCGGGCGACCAAAAGGGACGATACATACCCATGCTAACCCTTACTGGACGGCAGAGCTGTACGGAACGCGTTCGCTGGGCATACAGGAAAATGACATCTGTTTTTCTGCTGCCAAGCTATTTTTTGCTTATGGGCTGGGGAACGGTCTGAGCTTCCCTTTCAGCGTGGGAGCAACAGCATTACTCATGGCCGAACGCCCAACACCGGATGCTGTTTTCAAACGCTTGACCGACCACCAGCCAACCGTCTTCTTTGGCGCACCCACCGGTTATGCCGGCATGTTGGCATCTCCTAACCTACCCGCGCCGGATCAAATAGCACTGCGCCTGGCGTCATCGGCGGGTGAAGCGCTACCGGCCGATCTGGGACAGCGTTTTACACAGCAATACGGTGTCGAAATTATCGATGGTATTGGCTCCACAGAAATGCTGCATATCTTCCTGTCTAACATTCCCGGTGATGTTCGCTATGGCACAACCGGCTGGCCGGTTCCCGGCTACGAGGTTGAATTGCGGGATGAAGATGGTTACACAACGATTCCTGATGGTGAACCGGGTGATTTGTATATTAAAGGCCCCAGTGCGGCCACTATGTATTGGAATAACCGCGACAAAACCCGCGACACCTTTCAGGGAGGCTGGGTAAAAAGCGGTGATAAATACATTCATAATACTGACGGGACGTACACCTATTCCGGGCGCAGTGATGACATGCTTAAAGTCAGTGGTATTTATGTATCACCTTTTGAGATCGAAGCCACACTGATTCAGCACCCTGCCGTACTGGAAGCCGCCGTTATTGGCAAAGAGGATGCGGAAGGCCTGACCAAGACTAAAGCATTCATTGTCCTTAAGGATGCTAGCAATGTTAATGAAGATACCCTGCGTGCGGAACTCAAGACATTCGTCAAAGATCATCTGGCCCCTTATAAATACCCACGCTTTATGGAGTTTGTGGAAGAGCTGCCAAAAACAGCCACCGGCAAAATCCAACGCTTCAAACTGCGTCAGCAGGAACAGTCGGCGTGAGTCAGGCACCACAGCCCACTGCATTCATTGATATCGACTGGGTGGGTCGCCCGATCAGCATTGAGTATCAGTGGATAGACTCAGAAGATCAGCAAGCTCCGCTAATGATCTTCCTCCATGAAGGCCTCGGTTCGGTCAGTATGTGGCACGATTTTCCACAGCTGTTGTGCACTGAATTGGGTTATCGCGGTTTAGTCTATTCACGCCCTGGCTATGGCCAGTCGACACCCCGTGCGCACCAAGAACAATGGGGAATGGATTTTATGCATCGACAGGCTTTGGAGGTACTTCCGGCATTACTGGATGCGCTCTATATAGATGCGAACCATCAACCAATCTGGCTTTTCGGGCACAGTGACGGCGGTTCTATCGCTTTATTGCATGCCGCATGTTTTACCGAACAAATGGCCGGACTGATTGTGCTGGCTCCGCACATTATGGTGGAAACACTCACTATCGATAGTATTAAGCAAGCGAAGGTGGCTTATGAACAAACCAACCTAAGGGACAAATTAGGCAGGCATCATAACAATCCGGATTCAGCGTTTTGGGGCTGGAATAAGCGCTGGCTTCACCCTGAGTTTGAGGCTTGGTCTATTGAAGAGGAAATCAAGGCAATTCAATGCCCTGTGCTCGCGGTTCAAGGGGTGAATGATGAATACGGCACACTAGAACAAATTCGTGGTATTGCCCGCCGGGTTCCACAAACACAACTGCTGGAGTTAGCCGATTGCAGGCATTCACCGCATCGCGACCAGCCAGCGGCACTTATACAGCATGTTAAAACTTTTACAGCCCGCCAGTCAGGCTAATGACTGGAATACATAAACTCTGGAGGAGATAACGATGAAACGACTAACACTGAGCCTGGTGACGGCTACCGCCTTATTCGGCACAACACAACTGATGGCAGAGGATGCATTGAAAGTAGGTCTGATGCTACCGGCCTCTGGCACTTATGCTCAACTGGGAAACGCTATTGAAAACGGCTTCAAACTCTATATTGAGAAAGAAGGCGGTAAGCTCGGCGGTCGGGATGTTGAGTATGTCAAACTGGATGATGAGTCAGACCCATCTAAAGCCACCGACAATATCAATAAACTGATCAAGAGTGACAAGGTTGATGTTGTCGTCGGCACGGTACATTCCGGCGTAGCAGCAGCGATGGCCAAAGTCGCCAAAAAAACCGGCACACTGATGGTGGTTCCCAATGCAGGTTCCAAGCTGATTACCGGTCCGATGTGTGCCCCCAATATCTTCCGCAGCTCGTTTTCCAACTGGCAACCCGGTTATGCGATGGGCAAAGTGGCGGCAGATAAAGGCTACAAAAAAGTAGTGACGATCACTTGGAAATACGGTGCAGGTGAGGAATCAGTGGGTGGCTTTAAAGAGTCGTTTGAAGAAAATGGCGGCGAAGTCGTCAAGGAAATGTTTGTACCCTTTCCAAATGTCGAGTTTCAGGCACTGCTTACCGAAATTGCTGCCACTAAACCGGATGCGGTATACACCTTTTTTGCCGGTGGTGGCGCGGTTAAATTCGTCAAGGATTATAAAGCCGCCGGTCTGATGAACTCTATCCCACTGCTGGGTGCGGGTTTCCTTACGGATGGCACGCTGAAAGCTCAGGGCGGTGATGGTGAAGGCCTGCTAACCACCCTCCATTATGCCGATAGCCTGGATAACGAAACAGACAAGACGTTCCGTACTGCCTACAACGAAAGCTTTGAAATGAAGCCTGATGTCTATGCCGTACAAGGCTATGATGCTGCTCAGATTCTAAGCATAGGTTTGGCTGCTGTAGATGGTGATGCGACTAAAACCAAAGAGATTGCTGCAGCGGTGGAATCGGCTGAAATCGATAGTCCACGCGGTAAATTCACCTTATCTAAAGCCCACAACCCGATTCAGGACATTTATCTGCGCGAAGCAAAAGGTGAAGGTAATCCGGTGATTAGTGTCGCTGCTGCAAAGCTTGATGATCCTGCTAAAGGCTGCCGGATGTAATTGATGCAGTAGCGTGTTAACACAGCACTAACACAAAGCTCATAACCTATTAACACCTCCCTGCTGCTTCTATTCAGAAAACGCAGGGTAGGTTTGGACTTCCAAAAGGTATACCACATGGATTTATCCGTTTTCCTGATACAACTCCTGAACTCACTCCAGTACGGCCTGCTGTTGTACTTGGTGGCGATGGGATTGACGCTGATTTTCGGCATTATGGGAGTGATCAATCTGGCACATGGCAGCTTCTATATGATTGGTGCTTACATGGCCTATGCGCTGGCCCCGCTGGTCGGTGGAAACTTCTTTCTCACCCTGCTGGTGGGGTTGGTGCTGGCGGTCATTCTAGGTTATCTGCTGGAATGGGCATTCTTCAGTTTTCTTTATGACCGGGAGCATTTGCAACAGGTATTAATGACCTATGGCCTGATTCTGGTGTTTGAAGAAGTCCGTAGTTTACTGGTGGGCGATGATGTCTATGGTGTTTCAGTGCCAGATATTTTATCAGGTTCAATAGCGCTGGGTGATGTCATGACCTATCCGGTCTACCGCCTATTTGTATCTGCGGTTTGTCTGCTATTAGCGTTGGGTATGTATCTCGTTTTTACCCGTACACGGCTGGGCATGATGATTCGTGCCGGTAGTGTCAACCGGGAAATGGTGCAGTCACTGGGTATCGACATTAAATTTCTGTATCGCGTGGTGTTTGCTGCCGGTGTCGCCATTGCCGCATTCGCGGGCATGATTTCAGCACCCGTATCCTCCATTTATCCCGGCATGGGTAATCAGGTGCTGATCATCTGTTTTGTCGTGGTGGTCATAGGTGGTATCGGTTCGATTCGGGGTGCATTTTTCGCAGCGTTATTGATTGGTCTGGTCGACACCTTTGGCAAGGTGTTGTTACCGGAAGCCTCCGGCGTATTAGTTTACGTGCTAATGGCTTTAATTCTATTGTGGAAACCTAATGGTCTGTTTAAGGCGGGATAAACGATGATTTATAAAGAAAAAGGTAAAACGCTGTTTGTCGGTCTGTTCTTTTTGGCGCTGGCACTCTACCCACTTGTAGGCGGCGAATACAGTATCACACTGGTGAACAAAATCATGATTTACGCGATTCTGGCCCTTAGTCTTGAACTGTTGGTGGGCAGTACCGGATTGGTCTGTTTTGGTCAGGCGGCTTTTTTTGGCATTGGTGCTTATGCTGCTATTTTACTGTCACCGGAGGATGGTCCCGCTTCAGTCTGGTTTCTGTTGCCTGCCTGTGTAGTACTAGCTGCAACTTATGCCTTGTTCGTCGGCGCACTGTCGCTGCGTACCAAAGGTGTCTATTTTATTATGGTCACGCTGGCCTTTGCACAAATGGCCTATTACGTGGTGCACGATACCTCGCTGGGTGGGGGTTCGGATGGCATCTATATGTATTTCACACCAGGTGAAGAAACCTGGCTGGATCTCAGTAACCCCGTCATTCTTTACTTTTTCACCCTATTATTTCTGGTCTGGACTTTTGTGTTTCTCGCCATCCTGCTGCGCTCACATTTAGGCCGCGCATTGGCAGGTATCCGTATTAACGAACAGCGCATGCTGGCTTCAGGTTTTTCGACCTATCCCTATAAACTGGCCGCTTTTGTTACTTCCGGAGGCATTGCAGGTATGGCCGGATTCCTGTTTGCTGTTCAGGATGGCTTTGTCAATCCGGAAATGCTGAGCTGGCACTTATCCGGTGCTTTGCTGGTGATGATTATCCTTGGCGGTCTGGGGCATTTACACGGCGCGATGATTGGTGCATTTGTCTTTGTGTTTTTACAGGAATTTTTCAAATCTGCGGAAATCTTCGGGGACTTTGCCGAACACTGGCATCTGGGGTTGGGCCTGACCATCATTATTAGCGTAGCCCTGTTACCGAAAGGCTTAGTCGGCCTGCCCGAGTTAGTTCAGAAACGTTTGTTTGGCACGCAAGCCGGTTAGGAGAATAAAATGAATCAGCATGAAACCTTATTAAGCGGACAACATATTACGCAACGCTGGGGAGGCCTCACTGCGCTGGATGATGTCTCACTTGAAATCGAGCGCGGCACAGTCCACGCCGTCATTGGTACCAATGGTGCAGGCAAATCGACACTCATCAATATACTCTCCGGTGAACTGAAACCAACTGAAGGTCAGGTGACCTTACTGGGCAATGATGTCACCCGCTGGTCACAACCGCGCCGGGCGCGTGGCGGGCTGGGACGCAGTTATCAGCGCAACACCATTTACCCTGATTTCACAGTATCCGAGAATTGTCGCCTGGCCGCTCAGGCGCAGATACAACGCCCTTGGGTATGGTGGAACAACGCACAACAATGCCAAATAAGTACAACCAATGCCAGTAACGCTATCCTTCAGGCCGGACTGGACGATGTAAGTAATAGCATCGCCGGGCCGCTATCGCACGGGCAGAAACGCCAGCTGGAAGTCGCGATGTGTCTGTCGACACATCCTCAAGTATTGCTGTTAGATGAGCCACTGGCTGGCATGGGGGCTGAAGAAACGGAACGGATGTTAGCGTTATTGGAACAACTGAAACAGGATCATGCCATTTTGTTGGTGGAGCATGATATGGATGCCGTATTCCGCATTGCGGATCGTATTACGGTGATGGTGAATGGCAAAGTCATTGCCACGGACACACCCGCGAATATCCGCAGCAATCCGGATGTACAAACAGCCTATCTGGGAGAACATTAAATGTCGTCATCTGAACACATTATTGATGCCCGCGAAATCCATGCCTGGTATGGTTCCAGCCACATCCTGCATGGTATTGATCTACAAATCAACCGGGGTGAAACCGTTGGTTTGCTGGGCCGTAACGGCATGGGCAAAAGTACACTAATCCGCACCCTGCTAGGCCATGTGAAACAGCGCACTGGCCATATCAGCTTTTTTGGCAAGGATATGTCTAAAGCTAGACCGCATGAAGTAGCCCGCTCAGGCGTGGCCTATGTGCCGGAAGGTCGGGGCGTATTCCCTAATTTGAGTGTGCGGGAAAATCTGGTAATGGCCGCCCGCCCCAATAAACGCGGTGAACAGGAGTGGAGCTATGAGCGCATTATGCAGACCTTTCCGCGCCTGAAGGAACGGGAAACCAATCTGGGTGGGCAGCTTTCCGGTGGTGAACAACAGATGCTGTCTATTGGTCGGGCGCTAATGACCCATCCGGAACTGGTTATTCTGGATGAAGCGACTGAGGGTTTGGCACCGATGATTGTGAATGAGATCTGGCGGGTGGTCGGTGAAATCCGTTCCAGCGGGATGGCTACGCTGATTGTGGATCGCAATTATCATAAAGTGCTGGCCAATAGCGACCGGGCAGTGGTGATGCAAAAAGGACAGCTAGTGTTACAGGGTGAGGCAGACAAGATTACCAATGACCCTGAGCTGACTGGTTATTTGGGTGTTTGATTCATCCTGTTAAGCAATAAACAACTTATCATCCAGAGAAGACCGTAAAGCACTGATGACCGTTAATAAAACAAACTGGTCGCTCGTTCTGATTATCGTTTTTGCGGGCATCACAGCAGCGACGAATATTGGTAAGGTGGCTCCGGTTATACCGCTGATTCAGCAGGAATTAGGACTAAGCCTAGTCAATGTCGGCTGGGTCGTTTCGGGTTTTAGTCTGGCCGCGATGTTCCTGTGTTTATTAATGTCGGTACTGGCGACTCAGGTCGGTAATTACCGCTTAGCAGTACTGGCTTTATTAATGATGGGAGCCGGCGGCCTGATCAGTGCGAATGCCGGGTCCTTTCCGGCTTTACTCTCAGGGCGGGTGACTGAAAGTTTAGGCTTTGTCATGATCGCAGTCACCGGCCCTGCCCTGTTAGCTAAAGTCGCCTTACCTGAAGACATGGCCATTGCCATTACACTCTGGACAATCTGGTTGCCGGTAGGGGTAATATTGATGTTATTACTGTCACCCTTACTGGTTAGCTTGTCCGGTTGGCGCTTGGTTTGGTCGGTAACCTCATGGCTGTCATTAGCCTGGGCACTGGTATTAGGCATCGCCGTATTCAAGATAGGGACTGCAGGTGACCGTGCCCCGCGTATCAGCCGGGCTGAATTCCGGGGTCTATTCCATCGTAATTCATGGCTACTGACCTTAAGCATGACCTGTTTTTCCATGGCTTATCTGGCAGCCACTTCATTTGCACCCACATTCTGGTATGAAACCCACGACATTAGTTTACGTCAGGGAGCCTATTTCTTAACATTCGCTATGTTCGGCACGATGATCGGTAATCTTAGCAGTGGTCTATTGGTTAAGCGGGGTTATGCGACACGCAAATTGCTGTTAATGGCTTTCGTCATCCCCACCCTGATTGGCGGATGTTCATTTCTCACCAGCCTGCCTTTTTGGGTGCAATACATTGGCTTTGTCATTTTCACCACCTTGGCAGGGGCAGTGCCCACTGTGCTCATGGCCGTTGCACCGACTTACACCTCCAGCCCGGTACAAATCGGTCCCAGCGTTGCCATGGTCTTTCAGGGCGCAACCACCGGCCAGGTATTAGGCCCGATACTCCTCAGTCAACTCATCGAATATCACCAGCATAACTGGAGTTGGGCCTTACTATTTTTTAGTGTGCTGGCGGTTATGGGTAGTTTACTAATGTCGCAGGTTCGGCCACCGGAATAACCTCCAGCTTGTTATTGCTTCCATTCAAACCCTACACCAGATAACCCTCAGCCAGCGCCACCCAATAAGCAGCACCCATCGGCAAGATTTCTTTATTGAATATATACTTCGGGTGGTGAACAAACTGGCCATCACCATTACCGAGGAAGCAATACGTGCCCCGCACCTTTTGCAGCATAAAGGCGAAGTCCTCAGAACCAAGATAAGAAGGGCCACCCTCAAACACATGATCATCACCGAAGGCTTCGCGGGCAATTTGAGCAGCTCTGCGTGTTTCAGTTGGGTCATTGGTCAATACAGCACCCGGCACACCTTCGCGAATTTCGGAGGTGCAACCGAAAGACTCGCACTGTTGCCGGATCAAACGACGAATATTGTGATTGACCATTTCACGGTCTTCAGGTGTCGTGGTGCGTATTGAAAGACGTAGGATTGCAGTATGGGCAATCACGTTCGCCGCCTGACCAGATTGAAATGCTCCGACCGTAACGACTGCTTTATGTTCCGGGGCAATATTTCGTGACACGATCGTCTGTAATGCCATGACTAGTGATGAACCGGCAACGATTGGATCAATAGTATGTTCGGGGGTCGAACCGTGACCACCCTTACCGGTGATTTCAACTTCCCAGTTGTCCACGGCGGCCATCGTATCGCCTTCGGTGAAGTAGAGTTTGCCTGCCTCTAACCCCGGCATATTGTGCATACCGAAGATAGCATCGACCGGGAACCGCTCAAACAGGCCGTCCTCGATCATCGCCGGAGCACCTTGCATCGTTTCTTCTGCCGGTTGGAAAATCAGCCGTACCGTACCATTAAAACTTTTCTTCTCAGCGAGGTATTTAGCCGCCGCCAACAGCATGGTGGAGTGTGCATCGTGGCCGCACAGATGCGCGACCTTTGGAGTTTCCGATGCATAATCGAGATCATTATCTTCCTGGATCGGCAGCGCATCAAAATCAGCACGTAATCCGATCACTTTATCGCTGTCGCCTACTTTCAGTGACGCAACAATGCCGTATTCACCAATATCAGTTTCGACCTCATACTCACCAAAGCTACGTAATATTTCAGCGATGTATTGTGCGGATTTTGCTTCCTGCATTGATAGTTCAGGATGACGGTGTAAATGTTCGAACCAGCTTTTCATCAGGTCGAAGTCACCCTGTAGTTGGGTAACGATGTTGTTCATGGTTTAACTATTCCTTTATTATTGATTGTACTGGTCTATGTAAACAACGTTATGCCTACCCCGACGATAGTTTCACTAACCACAGCGTAATAGCCGGAAAGGTCGTCAGAAGCGCCAACCGCAGCAGATCCATGCCAATAAAAGGCACAAGCCCTTTAAAGATTGTCGTCAGCTGAACTTCCGGCAGGGTCGCCCGCAGGACAAATACATTCATCCCCAGAGGCGGTGTAATCAACGCAATTTCGGTGGCCACCACCACGACAATCCCGAACCAGACCAAGTCATAGCCTTGTGCGTCAATCAGGGGAGCAAACAACGGTACGAAGATCAGGATAATGGCCAGTGAATCCATCACGCAGCCCAACAGCAGGAACACCATAATAATCATCAGCATCAACATCAGACCGGAAATACCCTGTGCAGACACCATTTCCAGAATGCCGTCAGCCAGCCCGGAGTAAGAAATCAGCTTTGAAAATAGCAAAGCACCGAAAAGCACTGTGTACAAGATAATCGAGGTACGTGCGGTATCCAGCAGAACGTCCTTCAGCACCGGGATACTCATTTTTCCGGACAGGGTCGCGATAGTTAAGGCAATACCCGCACCAATACCAGCGGCCTCAGTCGGTGAAAACCACTTCATGTACAGGCCGCCAATAATCAGCGCGAAGATAAAAAGAAAAGACCATACGCCTTTCAGTGATGCCAGACGACCTTTCCAGTCGGTACGTTCACCCGCCGGAGCACTGTCCGGCCGCGACAGACTCACCAGATAAATAGCCAGCATGTACATCACTAAGCCGAGAATGCCGGGAACAACGCCTGCGATAAATAAATCACCAATATTGGTCTGGGTAAGAATGCCGTAAATCACCAGAATAATAGAAGGTGGAATCAGAATGCCGAGAGTTCCACCGGCTGCAATGGTTGCAGTCGATAGCTCTTCTGAATAACCGTGCTCGCGCATACTGGGGTAAGCGACTTTCGACATCGTGGCGGCAGTCGCATAGCTGGAACCACACACCGCGCTAAAACCCGCACAGGCCACCATTGTCGATAGCGCAAGACCGCCCCGCACATGACCGAAAAAGGCGTTTGCTGAGCGAAACAAATCGTGGGAAATACCAGTGCGTGAAATTACATTACCCATCAGAATGAACATCGGCACCACCGCCAACTCATAGGACAGCACCGCTTCGGAAATGGTCATCGGTAGCAGTGTCAGCGCCACATCGAAGCCCATCAACATGGTCAGACCGGCCAGTGATACTGTTAATAATGCAAAACCTAAAGGGATACGCAGGAATGCCAGAATCAGCACCGCAATAATTGCCATTACGCCGATAGTCATAGTGCGCCCTCTTCGTCAGGTTTCTCAATCAATGGCTCAGCTGCCATGTAATGTTGGTAAAAAAGTCCCAGCGCACTCAGTAAGGCTGAGATAGCGATAAACAGGTACAATGGCCCTCGCGGTAAGCGCAGTTCATTACTGACATCACTAATATCAGCCGCTTCCAGAGCCGATTGCAGGAACGTCCACGCCACCAGTAATAAGATGACCACCATCAGCAGGATGACAATATGCCGCCACCATTGCATGGAGGGCTTATCCAGAAAGGCATCTAATATATCAATGGTGAGGTGCATACCCGCGATAGTCACCAATGGCAGGCCACAAAATACGACCAGCGCCATTAAATGTTCGGTCAGATCATGGATGCCATAAATGGGGTGATTAAACAGGTGTCTGCCCATGACATCGGCGAAGTTGATTGCCACCATAACCAGCAGGAAAAACATCAGCAAATATTCAAGAAAAGGTACAATAATGTTCAAAAAACGTTTGGCCATGAGTGGCACCCTCCAAAAGAAAAATCCTCCCCCCCAACCTCTCCTGTAACAAGAAGGGAAAGGAGTTTAACTGGCAAGGTTAATAACCTTGCCGACAAAGTGTCCCCTTTTATACTCTGCCTCTTTGGAAAGCAGCAAAAGGAAACGAGGGAGGGATTTAGTTTGTTTACTTGCCTTTCAGCGCTTCATAATCAGCTTCAAAGTCAGCTAATAAGGCTTTTGGATCAGCAATGCCGTTTTCTTTAGCAACCACTTCCCAGTCAGCAATCATTTTCTCGCGGATTGCTGCTACTTTTGCAACCAAGGCTTCTGAAGGTTCGCTAAAAGTATGGCCTTCATCACGCAGCTTCTTTTCAGCATCAATGTGCTGCTGATTGAACACTTCACCCCAACGTGCCGCAAATGCTGCACCGGAAATTTCTTCGATGGCTTTCTGATCTGTCTCGCTGAGCTTATTCCATTTCTTTTGGTTCATAATCAAGAAGAAACTGGCATCATAGAGGCCTTTTTCGAAAATGGTGTGATGCTTGAGTACGCCGTCCAGACGGAAATTAACCACCGACTCAATGGGGTGCAGAGAGCCATCAATGACCTTACTCTCTAACATCTCATAAGCCTTGGTCGCTGGTGCCGAAACAGGTATACCGCCCAGATCTTCAATCAGCACTTGCTGGATAGGCCCACCCATGCGGAATTTCTGACCTTCCATGTCAGCCGGCTCAACAATATCTTTGCTGCCATGATGCATGTGTCCACCACCAAACAAAGAAACACCCAGCATTTTGACACCGCCATATGCTTTATCAGCCTTTAAATGTTTTTCATAGCTGTTCCACAAAGCGATGGATTGCGCTTTAACATCACGCCCGGAAGATGGAAACTCAGAAAACCAAATTGATTTAAAACGATCCGGTTCATAGGTAAAATTACCCCAAGTAATATCCGCAACCCCTTTACGCGCTAATTCCCAATGCTTAGGCGGCGAACCAACGGCTTTTGGTAAGATTCTAACCTCAACACGGCCATCCGTTACCTTTGCAATATCATCTGCCCAGGGCTTCAGAATGTCTTTATAAACGAAGTGTGTCGGTGGCACCCAAATTGACATATTCAGTGTTTCAGCGGCCTGTAACGTGGTAGTCAGCAAGCTGCCTGCCAGTAGTGCCGTAGATAATACGGTTTGTTTAAACGTGACGCGCATGTTCATAATTCCTCCTAAGGAAATAAGACTAAACGGTGTACTAAACGGCAATACGTTGACGAATAAGCTTTGCAATCACCGACGCATTTCCTTTCCCATAAAGTTTCTATTAAATACATTCTCATAATGAGACTATATTTAATAGCACATTTTTTTGTGATTTGATACAATTGATGTAATTAAACTTATTGGTAGAAGTCACAATCAGTATGAGTATGGATCTCAACACCATTTTTCAAAACAGTGCTATGACTCATCGTCTGGATGTACTGGTCGGCGAGTCCATCCGTCTCAATGACCCCCTGTTTGTAGAGAGCATCGGCTGCACCATTCGTGAGTATCGGGTGCTGCGCATGATCGATGAGCACGGTGGTATTGCCTTCAATGAGATTAACCGTATTACCGGGCTGGATCGCAGCTTGGTATCACGCCAAATTCGTACTTTAATCAAACGGGAACTCATCTACCGGGTGAACAGTGCAACTGATGCCCGTCGATTTGGCTTGTTTACAACAGAAACAGGTAAGGCTGCTTGCGAACACGGTCGAAAGCTATCGGCTGAAGCTGAAAAAGCCCTGTTTGAACCGTTGCAGGATAGCGAGCTGGAGCTGCTAAATGGCTTACTGGACAAACTAGTATTTTGGATACGTGATCCGAGCTATAGTGCCCGGGTACAAACTCTACAACATGCGCAAGAAGAACAACTTACACACGGTTAAGTACTGGAAGCCTCAAAGCCCTCAAAATTAAGGAAAGCCTCATCGATAGAATAGGCTTCGATACGTGGCGCAAAGGTAGAGAGCACATCCATGACGCGCTGGGATAAGTCACCATATAACGGGTCGTTAGACGAAAACACCGTGACATCGTGCTGCTTTAATTGTTTTTTGGCTTTGGAATAGGTCTGCCAAGCGCTTTGGTTTCGTTGCTAAGGGCGATAACACAGCCGTCGTTATTCGAAAACACCACAACTGGTACCCCGCGGCTCCGGACGAAACATGCGCTCACAGCTGGTATAGGGAAGTTCAGCACAAAGGTACTTAATGCGACATAGAGCAGAGATCGAAAATACCTGATAAGTGAAAGAACCAAGTAAGGATTGGTTAATACTAAAAAACGAGGAAAAACGCCCATTCTGACTCCAGAAGAAACCCGGCAGTTATTTGATAGCATTCCGACAGATACTCTGATTGGTTTAAGAGATCGTGCCTTGATTGCTGTGATGGTTTATACCTTCGGCAGAGTGACAGCAGTGACCTCGATGAAGGTGAAAGATTATCACCCTGTTGGGAAACGTTGGTGGGTAAGGTTGCATGAAAAAGGCGGCAAACGTCATGAAATGCCTGCTCATCATACATTAGAACAATACTTGGATGAGTATCTGGACGCGGCAGGCATTCGTGATCAAGCTAAAACCCCCCTATTCCGAACCTTTCAAGGTGGGCGTAAAAGAATAATGACAGCGAACCCAATGCTACAAACCTATGGCTGGCAGATGGTTCAACGTAGAGCAACAGCAGCAGGTATCAGAACTAAAATATGTAACCACACGTTTAGAGGTACGGGGATAACTACTTACTTGAGTAACAACGGTACACTTGAGAAAGCACAACAAATGGCAGCCCATGAGTCACCGAGAACAACCAAACTTTATGACCGCACGAATGATGCTATGTCACTGGATGAAGTCGAGAAAATTATTATTTAGCTGGTGAGGCGTCAACACCACCTTAGCCTATATAAAAGGCCAAATGGGTACTGAGAACCACAGAATCGCCGCTAAGGTTGTTTTAAGAGAGGGGTTGGTGCTTTGGATTCCTTCCGCACAATGGCAAAGCGTTACTCGAAGCCAAGATTGCTAGCTTCCGGGTGTTGTAGTTCCCCTGAAAAGGAATTGTGTTCTGATGCCTGATTTGGGTCTATCCCAACAAAGGTAAGAAATAAAGGTTTGTTCTCTCAGCAAATCGGCTTTTGCTACTATTTTTTATTATTTGACGACATGTGGCTCTCACGGTATAAAGCAATTTCCTTTAATAATTTTTCATTATATCGGAGCGAGTCTTCGGTCAAGTGCATATTAATCAGATGCTTGTTGACAATAAAAATAAAAATATACACTATTCTTCTTATGAAATATTACTGTCTCATTTTCCTATTACTTATTTCCTTCAATGTAAACGCCATTGCAGGATCAGTAGTAATGTTAGACATGTCCGTAATGGCGTCTAGCATGATGGAAGAAACGACAATGCAGAAAGAACACATGTCTGTTAGCAGTGGCCATGCAGAAATACTAAGTATATCGTCAGAGCACGGCCAATCACAAAACTCGCCAAATGATATTTGTGATGAACATCACAACTGTAGTGTTAACTGTAGTTCAGCAGCACTAATGACGGATATTTCCACTTTCAATGCCCCTCACCGACTCACCTTTGAATCGGATTATCATTTATGGCGTGCACCTAGTACCTATTCACGCCTTTTAAGACCCCCCACCTTTGCCTGAATCTTCTAAGCACATTACGTCTATTTAAAAAACACGTTTTGGCTGCTTAAACTCGGTTACTCCTTAATTTATGGCGCTTAAAAAAGCGTTAACACTAGGCACTATTTCGCCCTAAGTGTTTAATGAATTCACTGCCAATCTCAATAAAATATTTGAGTTCACTATGAGAAACAAATCAACAGATAAATGTGTTGAAAATCCAAAACACCTTCAGTTTATACAAGACTTCGCTTCGGTTTTTAGATGGAGCCAAGTTCTTCTGCTGCTAGTGTTGTTGACCGTGGGTGTTTCTCATGCCCAATCATCGCCGGACAATCCATCACTCAACACTCTTCAATCTGTGTTAGGAGAAACACAACCTAATATTTCTAGCTCTTCACTGATAGCTAATGACACCGCTGGTTCTATGGGGCTTTTACAATCTGCCGGTTTTTTAGGATTTGGAGGAGGTTCGGATGATCAGGGAATACTTCCACCCGATAAAGCCTATAGCGGAAGCGTTTCTTTGATCGGTGGGGAGCTGATAGAGGTCTTTTTTGCCATCAGGGATTGTTGTTATCTCTACAAGGATAAATTTACATTTGCGACTGATTCGGTTGGCCTGACGCTCGGGCAACCCAACTTTCCAGAAGGTAGCGACTATTCTGATGCTTTCTATGGCGACATGAAAATCTATCGGAAACAGGTGAGGATTACGATTCCAGTCTTTATCGAAAAAGGTCAAACGTCTCCGTTAATGCTTCGTGTTGGGTATCAAGGTTGTGCGGATGTAGGTGTGTGTTATCCCCCCCAAAATAAAGTGTTCTCTGTTGATATTTCACCAAGTGGAATTAGCGATGAATCGGCGGCAAACAATCAAGCTGATGGTAAAAACTCTCCGTTAGGTTACGTGAGCGAACAAGATCGCCTGGCCAACTTTCTGGCGGCAAACGGCGTCTGGTCGTTACCACTTTTTTTCGTCTTAGGTGTGCTATTGGCTTTTACTCCGTGTGTTCTCCCCATGATCCCTATTCTATCCGGAATTATCACCGCCGATAAAGCCATTACCCAGGGAAAGGCATTTTCATTATCCCTTGCTTATGTGTTGGCGATGGCGCTGACGTATTCGTTAATCGGTGTGTTAGCGGTTGCATCAGGTGCAAACCTGCAGGCAGTGTTCCAGCACCCTGCAGTACTGATAACGTTTAGTGCGTTGTTTGTGTTCTTATCACTTCCCATGTTCGGTGTTTTCGAGCTCCAGCTTCCTGTAGCTTGGCAGAACTGGCTGACAAACATAAGTCAGCGCCAGCGGGGAGGTCAATTTATTGGCGTTTCTGTAATGGGCGGTTTGTCGGCACTGATTGTCGGGCCCTGTGTAGCTGCCCCCCTGATTGGCATATTGACCTACATCACACTGACAGGTGATATGGTTTTTGGAGGATTAACGTTATTTGTACTGGGATTGGGCATGGGCTTGCCATTGCTGGTTATCGGCACAACAGCGGGTCGATGGGTTCCCCGCGCTGGCCCTTGGATGCAGGTTGTAAAAGCTGGGTTCGGTGTTGGTCTTTTGGCGGTTGCTATTTGGTTACTAAGCCGAATTTTGCCGACCACTGTAAATATGTTGCTTTGGGCACTGTTGTTGTTAGGTGTAGCTTTCGCGCTAATGTATTTTGGACGAGCCACTAACCGAAGCGTGATGCTTATCAGTAGCGCTACGAGCCTAATATCAATGTCTTTAGGAATAGCGCTAATTTGGAGTACGGCTTCAGGTGTGAATGATATCAATCAACTCCTGTCATCCCTACCATTTAGAGCTGCGCCTCAAAACTCTCCAGGCTTCGTTGAAAAGCCTGCGTTTACACGGATTAAGTCCTCAGAAGAGCTTGATGCAAAGTTAAAAGCAGCAGGGCGGCTGAAAAAGCCTGTAATTTTGGACTTCTACGCAGATTGGTGTGTCAGTTGTATAGAAATGGAGCAAAGTACATTTCACGATCCAGGCGTTGCCAAGTTGATGTCTCGTTTCACCCTGCTCCAAGCAGATGTGACCAAGAATGATGTAACAGACCAGGCACTGTTGAAACGTTTTGGCATATTTGGGCCACCAGCGATTCTCTTCTTTCCACCACAAGAAAATGAGATGCGACAATATCGCGCTGTTGGCTTCATGAACGCTAACGATTTCTCAGCACTGCTTACTACCGTTTTAAACACCAAAAGCATTTCAAATTTGTAGATATCTTTCAGGAAACTACTATGTTCTGCCAAGCCATTGTCAATCTAAATTAAAACTGATTAATGAGATTGAGGTGTTTTAACTAAGGAATAATTTTATGATTAACACTTTATACAAACGATACCTATTAGCATTTTCAATACTGTCAATCCTATTACTTTCAGGCTGTTCAGTCAGGTATGACAATGTGAAACTAGATCCAGATACTAAGCGGACTATATTTACTAAAATGGACACTAAGTCCGCTAAAGAAATAGCGGACGTTACCAAAGCTCTAATGAAACTGGGATCAAATATCGATCCTGCTGAAGCCAAACTATTGGCACATGAATCTGTAGGCTATCCTAAGGTTCTGGCCAATAAATACAAGTTGGTTAAACCGCCTTACTTACATAATGTACTGGTTAACTATGGTTATCGAGAAGATGGATTATGCTGGCAATGGACACGAGATATGGCCAAACATATCCAGGCCCGAAATTGGAAAAGTTTTGATTTCTTTCATGGAACGGCTAATCGCAGACGCTTCAACGAGCACAATTCACTGGTTGTTACTGCCAAAGGAAAAGGCGTCCGAGAGGGTATGTTGCTAGATCCATGGAGAAATTCTGGCGAGCTTTATTGGAAAATGACTAAAGATGATCCTAAGTACTATTGGACACGTTTCACGAACTAGTCTTCTATTGCCTCTAATCAACAGAACATCAAAGGGTATTTTATGTTTTCTATTGGTTCACTCTCCAAAAAAACCGGTGTAAAAGTACCAACTATTCGATACTACGAACAAATCGGGTTGATTGATCCGGTGGTTCGCACCGAAGGAAATCAAAGACGCTACAGCAATACTGAGCTGGATCGACTATGTTTCATCCGACATGCACGAGATTTGGGGTTCTCAATTGAAGCGATTAGGAAATTAATTGAGCTTAGTCAGCTACCAGACAAAGTTTGTGCTGATGCAAATAAGATTGCTCACAAACAACTAATTCGAACCCAAGCTAGAATTGCCAGTTTACAGGGATTAGAAGCTGAATTGATAAGAATTACTAACCACTGTAATGGTGATGGTCACATAAGCGAATGTTATGTTTTAAGTTCGTTAGCTGATCATGGGAAGTGCATTTCTGAGCATCGGGAAATGATAATTGAGTAAGCCTCATCATCAGGTTTAATGTTGCAACAATTTGCATTGTGCGGTTATTGATTTGCCTGTTTTTTACTTTTTAAATAATTCTTTAGAGGTCACATGAATAGTCACTTAAGAGAAAGGATAATTATCACTAAAGAGACACATCAGCATGCTTAAGTGGATATGGGTTTCCATCGTAGTGCTTATACTGGACCAGCTCAGTAAGTGGATGGCTGTCGCTCATCTTGATGAGAGAGTACCTGAGGCTATTTTACCTCATCTAAATTTTACACTAGCCTACAATTATGGTGCAGCATTTAGCTTTCTAGGGGACCAAAGTGGCTGGCAACGTTGGTTTTTAGTTGTCATATCTTTTGTAGTCAGTGGTTACATCATTTACTGGCTAAGAAAACTGGATAAAAACGAGTTTTGGACTGCTATTTCTCTGGCTTTAGTCTTGGGTGGCGCTCTTGGTAATGGGCTTGACAGATTAGTTAGTGGCAGAGTGACTGATTTTATTGATCTTTACACCAATTTAGACGTGTTTTTCCTGAGCGATGGTCACTTTGCAATATTTAATGGTGCAGATATTGCGATTACCTTAGGCGCTATACTGCTAGTGGTTAACAGCTTTGCAACACCTGACGGCGCAGAACTGAGCAAGTAACAAAGCGGTAAGCTTAACCACAAAAAAGGTATTCAAACATCGAAACGTTTCTAGATTTTATACGTGATTATGGCGTACTCAGCTATAGCCTTCTTTTTGCTTATTGTGCTTTGAAAAGTGGTGCACTTCCTTTGTTTGCGGGTTATGCAGCTCAAGCTGGCGCATTAGATGTGAGCTGGGTTGCAGCCTCAGTCTTTGCCGGTGGATATTTGGGGGATGAAGCACGCTTTTTCGCTATACGCCATTACGGAGCTGTTGCCATTGAATCACGACCTCGTTTTTCAAACGCTTTTAAAAAAGCGAAGAAGCTGTTTGATCGTTATGGTGTGGCCTATATTTTTTTGTATCGATACCCTAAAGGCTTACGCACTGTCGGTGCTTTGCCGATTGGCTTGACGAACATTTCCTGGCGTCGCTTCACGGCACTAAACGCAGCTTCTGCAGCACTTTGGACTTCTATATTGGTTGGTTCAGGGTATTTATTTGGTGAAAGCATAGGTTATGTTGTTAATGACAATTGGGGAGTGTTTAGCGTTGCCCTTCTGGGTATATTTCTACTTCTATCTTTCATCGTTTGGCGACGTTTAGCAAAAATAGAATAATCTCCTTCCTCTGATGATTAACATGCCTAATATTTTACGAGTATCCTCATGAATAAATTACCCCATATCATCTCGATCATCGCCTTTATTGGCGGATTGGTTTTTGCTCAGCAATACTTCAGCAAGCACAAGCTGCCAGCTGGAAAACAAACCCCCATTGCTGGCAAAGAGTTTGGCGGCGAATTCACACTTCAACGCGAAGGTGGTAAACCCGTATCATTAAGTGATTTTAAAGATAATGTCGTGGTGCTGTATTTTGGTTTTGCATCTTGCCCCGATGTCTGCCCGACCTCACTTGCAATTATTGGTTCGGCGATGAAAAGTTTATCCGCAGAAGAAGTTGCTGATGTGAAAGGGCTTTTTATCAGTCTGGACCCAGAGCGTGATACTGATGAGAATCTCAAGCAGTACGCTGAATATTTTCATGAAAACTTCAGTGGAATAACAGGAACGCTTGAACAAGTCGAAAGAGTAGCCAGACGCTATGGAACTTACTTTATTAAGGTTGCAGGTAGCTCCGAATCAAGTTACACAATTGATCACACTTCGGCAACGTTCATTATAGGTAGAGACGGTAAATTTGTGGTTTCAAAAGCGCATGGTACACCAGCCGAAGAAATCACAGAAGCTATCCGAAGTGCCTTGTAATCGATGAAAGCAATAAGCCTCCAAGACCTAAGGAGCTGATTAATTCAGCGCACGATAAGTCAGATCTGATTATAGTTGACACATAATCGGTGATGCTTGTGATAACCATAAATCTAACCACTCATTTCACTCTGAATAACCGAACACAATAATCTAGGTGTGGGCATGAGGAACCAAGGGTAGCGAAAAGGGGAACCTGAAAAATCGCTAAGGAAATAAATGAAAATATTAATAAGTTTTAATAACGTTACAATCTCTGTCGTTGCCATTCTTGTTCTAGCTGTTTATTCAGCAAAATCAGCGCATGCTTCCCCTGTAAGCAGCTTGACTAGCTTTGCGAATCAAACCGCTTATTTTTCACCAACACAACCAACGATTGGCAATGTAAGCTACCAACAACCTAGTGCTGAAAGAGCCTCACTTGAGAGACTGATTCAAAATCTTGACCTTGATAATTCCTTTGGATATGCCCTCTCAAGCGCAGCGATTGAACGCACCACGCAAGGCGTTCGATACGATGGGAAATATATTAAAATTGCTTATCCTTGGGGGGATGTACCCGCATCTATTGGTGTGTGTACCGATGTTGTAATTCGTTCGTATCGTAGCTTAGGAATTGATCTGCAATCTGAAGTCTATAATGATATTAGTAAGGACTTTTATGCCTACCCTAGCTTCGCTGAGTGGGGGCTGAAACAGCCCGATCCAAACATCGATCATCGCCGTGTTTATAATTTGCAGGCGTTTTTTACACGTCATAAGGCTGAGTTGCCGCGCTCACTAGACCCACTTGATTATAAACCGGGTGATTTAGTAACTTGGATGGTAGGTCCAAATTTTCCGCATATTGGTGTTGTAGTAAATATACCCTCAGCATCTGATCCAAATCGTTTTATGATTTCCCATAACATCGGTGAGGGTCCTAAAATTGAAGACATTTTATTCCGATTCCCGATAACAGGGCACTATCGTTATACACCTGAGCATCGTAAAGTAAACCCAGCACTATATTTTGCTAAAACACCTCCTCCTGAAAAGAGAAGGTATCGGGAAATGAGCGATGAGGAGCTCGTCCTCGCAAGTCAATACCTTGAAGGATTGTAAGCCTTCCTCTACTGCTTTTACTCTTTGACAGACCAATAATTAAAGTTAAACCGGACTTTTTTATTGGCCAAGGAATGCCTCAATGATCTTTAACCTTTATCGGTAGTTATTCATGCTATGAATTTGAGGTGTTTTTAACGAATTTACATACCACAAACGGTATAACAAAAAACAGTATGATCACAAACAGAGTTGTGGCACCGAGCACCGGCTGTTGAGTAGATATCAAAAAATGTTGAAAACGAGTGTCAATTACATGGCGCTAGCAAGTTGGTAGAATCGCTTCGAAATTTAAACTTAGGAAACAACAATGAAATACTACTTAACGTGTCTATTTTTCGTGCTTCTGAACAATACTGTATTAGCAGAGCCCTATAAGGTTGGAGATTTAATCGTAGACTCGCCATACGCCCGAAGTACCCCCCCTTTAGCATCTGTCGGCGGCGGTTTTATGACAATTATTAATAATGGTTCAGAAGATGATACCCTCATATCGGGAGAGACCACATTTTCAGAAGCATTTGAAATACATGAGGTGTCAATGGCTGATGGGGTGATGAAAATGGCTGAATTGGACGGGGGTCTACTTGTTCCAGCAGGGGAAACAGTAGAGCTTAAGCCAGGTTCCTACCACCTGATGTTTGTTACGTTAACTGAGCAGCTAAAGCCTGAAGAACGTCGTAAAGCAACTTTAGTGTTTAAGAAAGCGGGCGAAGTAGAAGTTGAATTTGTAGTGAGGGATATTTTGAAAATGAATCATTCAGAATAATAAAAAAGAACGGATCTATGTCTGAGACACTCTTGTCCCGCTAACTACTATATAAAATGCCTGACTCGCAACGTCTTTTGATAAAATGGGTTATCTACAAGTTATTTAAAATAAGAATCAAGTTATTTTTAATACAATTTAATCAAAAACTAGAAAGTTATCCCAAGCCATGACTTTGAACAACTACTCTAAGCGAAAGCGCTAATCCCCCCTTATCGTGGAAAAGTAGTACTATGTTTGGGATGCGCTTCTTGCCTGGATGCCTGTCATACTTCATTAGCGATAATAGGCTCCGCAATTAAGAGTTTATCTCCATCAGAAATCAAGGATGTTCAAGGTATTTTTGTGCGACCCTGAACGAGGTAATGGCGAGAAATGCGCTTAGCTATTTAATGGATCATACCTCTACCACATTTACCATAGGTAAGGATGCAGAATTTGTTGGGTCTCAGCCTCATGGCTCAACTGCTACAGAAGTTACCAAAGCAATTCGTAAAGCCTTATAAGCAAGCGTGTATACGGTTCTAGTCAATGGTCTTTTTCGCATAATTCATGATCTGCCAAAGCTGCTAACACATAGCAGCTTTGGCTCGTTCCCTCCCCGCTACACCCCTTAACAATCCTCGCTAACTCTTTCTCCAATGAACGCAACTGTTTAATTCTTCTTCGTACATCTAATAGCTGTTCATTAGCGATATCAGTTGCTTCTTTGCAAGACTTCTCCGGAGACTCTTGTAGCTGAATCAATGACTCAATCGCTTGAATCGTAAACCCCAGATCACGTGCATGCTTAACAAACCGGAGCCTTTCAAGCGCAGCAACATCGTATCGTCGTTGATGACCTTGAGTTCGCTCAGGTTCAGTTAGCACTCCGATCTCTTCGTAATAGCGAATGGTTGTTACTTTCACTCCCGTGTTTTTTGATAATTGCCCTATCGAGTACATTTCTTCTTGAACCTCTAGTTACTGAAGATATTACACTACGACAATTGATCGTTTTTTCAAGGAGTCTTTATGAGCGGTTGTTGTGGAAGTGAGGCAAAGTTCGATGGGATATCGGACGATTACAAAAAGCGCCTCTGGATTGTCATAGCCCTGAATGCTCTCATGTTCTTTGTGGAAGTTTCAGCTGGTTACCTATCAAAATCACAAGCACTTCAGGCTGACGCTTTAGATTTTTTGGGTGATGCAATGACATACGGTTTATCGTTGGCAGTCATCGGGCATTCGATTCGTATGCGCACTAATGTTGCTTTAATCAAAGGCGTTAGTTTATTAATAATGGGCTTATGGGTGCTTGGGTCGACAGTTTATCGCGTTTTTGCCATGGATGTACCCCAAGCTGAGGTCATGGGAATTATCGGCTTTATGGCCTTACTCGTAAACCTGACAAGTGTATTGATTTTAGTTCGATATAAAGACGGTGATGCCAACGTGAGATCGGTTTGGCTTTGCTCACGTAATGACGCCATCGGCAATGTTGCCGTCATGCTGGCAGCAGTGGGCGTATGGGGCACAGCTAGTGGCTGGCCAGACTTAATCGTTGCAGCCATAATGGCTGGATTGTTTTTGTCATCATCAGTACAAATTATTAAGCAAGCGTTGCAGGAGCGCGCTCATCTTACAGGAGACAAGCAACATGGATAAACAAGTCATGACTTGGCAATACCGTTTACTGACTTTAGCGTGGGTGATTTCTCTATGCGCCACATTAGGAGCACTCTTTATTGGCGAAGTCATGGGACAAACGCCATGCACATTGTGTTGGTATCAACGTATTGCGATGTTTCCCCTCGCGCTTATATTAGGAATTGCCTGCATTAACGCAGATTTTCAAATTTGGAAATACGCACTACCACTAGCACTAATTGGCGCCCTGATCGCCTTATGGCACAGCATGTTATATGCAGGGATCATCCCTGAACCGATTGTTCCTTGCAGCCGCTCAGGCCCATCATGCACTGACGAAAACATGTTGTTATTAGGCATTATACCGCTGCCTTATATTTCTCTATTAAGCTTTGCCAGCTTATCGGCTTTATTTATCACTATTGCACGAGGAAAAAATTCATGAAACCAAGCTATGTTGTTGCAGGTATCTCTGTTGTTGCCATTCTAATATTCGCTGGAGGGTACCTTGTTTACAAGCCTCAACAAGCGGCTGATAGTAATCTGAAAAATGTCAATGCCACATCAGAACCACAAACAAGTAGTCCGAGTGAAAGTGAAAGTAATAACGGCACTGCATTGATTCGACCGTATTCTCCAATTATTGGACCAGAGGATGCGCCAGTTACGATTGTGGAGTTTTTTGATCCCGGATGTGAAGCGTGTCGCGCGTTTTACCCCATTGTTAAAGAGGTTTTGGCAAACAATCCCGATAAGGTGCGGTTAGTGCTTCGCTATGCTGCTTTTCATGATGGTTCAGACACCGTCGTTAAAATGTTGGAAAGCGCAAGAAGACAAGACAAGTTTATTCCTGTGTTAGAGGCTTTATTAGAAGCCCAACCGCAGTGGGCAAGCCATCACCGAGCACAGCTTGAATTTGCATGGCAGGCCGCTGAGAGTGCTGGTTTGGATCGGTCACTTGCTGAGCAACAAATGAAAGACCCTGCGATGGCGGCAATACTCAAACAAGAGGCTGACGACGTTGAAGCGGTTAAGGTTAATCAAACCCCAACCTTTTTTGTCAATGGCATGCCTTTAATGGACTTTAGTGCCCGAGGCTTGGAAGAGATGGTTAGCGCACGTGTTGGAGATAGTCAATAAACAGGAGAAGTTAGAGTGGTGTTGTTAAGCATTACTTTGTTGATAGCAGGATTGGCAATATCAGGGATAACCCTAATTGCCATCGTGCTCTCAATAGCAAATCCAGAAAAACGGCTTTGGCCACCTCATCACTACACACGTATCACACCAATGATAGTTTGGATTCCAACATTCACTCTTGCCTTGATATTAATCTGTTTAGGCATTTTAGGATGGGGGACACTTCCCTTGCCGACATGGTTGCGCTATGGCATTGGTATCCCAGTTATTGTGCTCAGTAATGCCGCGGTTTGGTACGAGGCTCTTCAATTTGGTATGGCTCAAACAGGTGGGGCAAAAGGAACCCTCCGAACAACAGGCTTCTACCGTTATTCCAGAAATCCACAGTATGTGGCCGACAGTATGATGGTTGCTGGGTGGTCTATCCTATCTGCGGCCCCTTTAACGATGGTCCTGGGAGCCTTAGCTATTATCGTACTGATCGCTGCTCCATTTGCAGAAGAGCCTTGGCTTCGCCAACAGTATGGCACTGACTATGAGAGGTATTTTCTTAAAGTAAGACGTTTTTTTTGATAATAGATGCTTGATTATGAAGGAAATAAAGATGATGCGATTTTCTAAAAATATTGTTTACGGTGAGGGTAGTTCTTATGCTTAAGTGGGTTTGGGTTTCCATCGTTACGGTCATGCTTGATCAACTAAGTAAGTGGGTAGCGGTAGCAAACCTTGAACAAGGCATCCCGCAGGCGGTGATGCCACACTTAAACTGGACGCTTGCATACAACTACGGTGCTGCATTTAGCTTTCTTGGTGATCAGGAAGGCTGGCAGCGATGGTTCTTTGTTGTTATTTCCTTTGTAGTAAGCGCCTACATTTTGTACTGGCTGAGAAAACTAGATCGGAGTGAGCACTGGGCTGCAATTTCGCTTGCTTTAGTGCTTGGTGGTGCTTTAGGTAATGGTATTGACCGATTAATTAGTGGAAGGGTAACCGATTTCATTGATCTTTACGTCAATTTTGATCTTTTCTTCCTATACAACGGCCACTTTGCAACATTCAATTTTGCCGATATAGCGATTACCACCGGTGCTGTACTTCTTGTAATCCTCAGTTTTTTTCCGGACACAGAAGAGGCGCCGCAAACCAGTTAAACAATCAAATACATCACACTTAATACAACAGAAACATGTTTAATGCAGGTGCACACTTATGCAGCATAATTCTAGTAGGGTTAGGAACTTGATGATGTAATATTTTTATTACCAATAGTTACTTATATGGTGTTTTTATGAATGTTTTTATTAAATACATTTGCTTAGCATTACCACTTTTTTTGGTTATCAATAACTCTGTATTTGCTCATACTGGAGAAGGTGTTACAGGTGGGCTGGTAAGTGGTTTTTTACACCCACTTCTTGGCTTAGATCACGTATCAGCTATGGTTGCTGTCGGAATCCTAGGCGCATTTTTAGGTCGTCCGGCTCTTTGGGTATTACCTGTTGTTTTCCCTTTGGTAATGGCGTTTGGAGGGGTACTGGGAATTATGGGCGTACCAATTCCATTTATTGAAACAGGTATTGCAGCTTCCTCTATTGTATTAGGACTCTTAATAGTCTTTGCACTTAAAATGCCATTATGGATAGCCGCTGTATTGGTGGCCGCTTTCGCTATTTTCCATGGTCACGCACACGGTACAGAATTACCTAGCTCTGTCGTCCCATTGGCTTACAGTATTGGCTTTATTGTTTCTACAGGTTTATTGCACCTAGGGGGTATTGCTATTGGGGAACTGATTCGTTGGCCTATTGGTAAAATTATTGCTCGTGCGATGGGTGGCGTTATTGCATTAGCAGGTGTTGGCTTTTTGACAGGTTTACTATGAGGCTGGCTACGCTATTTAGCATTGCCCTAGTTTGCTTATTTTACCCCTTTATTGCATATGCAGCAGGGGTGAATTTTTTCGCAAAAGGTCTGATGCATCCAATAGTAGTACCAACGCAACTGATCTCTGTTTTTGCCTTGGGTTTATTATTAGGTCAACAAGGTTGGAAACATATTCGTATTGTACTGCCAGTATTTTTAGTTGGTATTGGTGCTGCTTTAATTATGACTCGTTACCAGTCGGTAAGCTGGAACCCTGAAATGATTTTACTCCCAGTTGCTGCGGTAACTGGGCTACTATTAACATTGAAGTCTCAATGGCATATGGCACTCACTCTTTTGACTGCACTAGTTGTAGCTTTGGTGATAGGAATGGACTCAAGTGTACCTATGATCCCCGGCTTACAGACGCGTAAAATTTATGCTCATTTGGCAGGAACAGGCATCAGTATTTTTAGTTTACTAGTATTTATTACCTTAATTTCTCACGCACTTCGTAACCTAGTATCTGGCATTATTCTACGTGTTTTGGGTGCTTGGTCAGCTGCTGGAGCAGTTTTGGTTTTAACCTTACTCTTAGCAAATGCTGCTAGAACTTAAAAATGGAGAATATCGTCTTATGCTAAAAAAACAATTCAACAAGCTACTAAGTACTCTAGTGCTCGGTCTATTATTTATTACAAGCATTCAAGCTAATGCCGGAGGCTTTCATTATCAACTTGAGTTAACTGCTCGTTTGGATGCTACGCCAAATGGCCAGCTTGATTCCATTGAAATGAGTTGGATATTTGACCCTCAGCTTTCAATCACACTCATGGATGGTGAAGATCTGTCAGAGGCCAATCGCGCCGAGACACTGCAGCGACGGGCATCGAATGTCCTTAGCAGTTTTGCAGAAATGGGGTATTTTACAAAGGTACTTTTGAATCGAAGTACATTGATGACGCTTGAGGTTGAAGATTATAACTTAGATTATACGGATACTTCTCAGTTGCAGCTGAGCCTGAAACTCCCTTTAGCAAAGCCTGTAAATCTAAATCTGAAAGGGCAGCGGCTACAAATCGTTATCTCAGACCCCACTGCAGCAGGTTTAGCGACTTTCGTAACTACTGATCACCTTTTACTAGGGGAGCTGTTGGCTACTACTTGCAATAAACCCTCATTAGCAAAAGAGCAAGCTGAGTCTGATGATGGCCACATTCTAGTATCTGAAACCATGACGATTGATTGTTAGGCTAAATTAAAGAAAGTTATTTAAGCGAGATGTTGGCCTCACTTAATATAGTAACCTCTGTTCAGTTTGGCAGTACCTAATCTTGGTATTGACAGCCATTTTGATAATAGATAACTGACTATCTGGGAAGCAATGATGACACGATTTTCTAAAACTATTGGTGCTTACGTTGAAAAAGAGTTTGAGGAATCTCTACATTATCGGGAAAAAGGAGACGTTTATAAAGAGTTTGAGTACCTTGAAAACGCACACGTAATCGGCCAGGAATCAACCTTTTACCATGTGTATGTGCATTGGAAAATGCTTCTGTGGGGTATAAGGCAACGAAGTATCAAAGAAGTAATAGGTCAACTATTTCGCATTTTGGGAGCTGCAACCAAAACAGCTATTGGACTGGTTCCTCAAGGCAATACAGGAGGCAGTAATGTCAGCCCATTTCAACGTATGCCTATTCAACCGAGATTGGCTAAGATTATTGATCATGCAAAAAGCCAATCTGGAAACTCATCACTTTAACCGGCCTCTTTACTCATGAATATGCCCCCCACTAGCTATGGTATTTGCTTGACAATTACAATAAATTTGTCATTATGGCTGTCGTTTAATTTCCTGAAGTTTTGAGTAGTAAAACTGGCATGCCATCACGAAATAGTAAAAGCTGGGAGGACGTGCTTTCGCACTATCAGATTGAAAATCAGTCCTCTTTAGCATTAGATTTCACTCAAAACAGTGCTAGCACTGAACCCCACAAAGAAAGTGAGCAGCCTGTATCGCGTTGGTCAACCAAATTGTTACTGTTATTGAGCTGTTCGACTGCTCCCGCGAGCATCACCATACAATCCTACTTTCCCAGCAGTTTAGCTAGTGATTCACAAAACGTCACTTTGATAATGGAAAATAATAGCAATGAAAAATTACCAAAAACATTAACCAGTGGTTCAACGAATCCCACACAAACGATTTATAAACTTAGCCTACCTAATGAAGCTTTAGCTACCTATAGTGGTTATGGCTTAATCAACACAGAAAGTACTTGGGATACTTATAAGGTTGAGCGTTATGACAAGTTGACTGATGTTTTCAGTCAAATAAATTTCCCCGAAGTCCTTCAGAATCTTCAGAAAATTAAACCAATCAACGATGCTTTAGGTGACATCAAGCCGAAGACTATTGTTCGTGTAAAATCTTATAAAGGTAACCTTGAAAGGTTAGTTTTCACGTCTGATTATGAAAAAAGCTTTGAGATAAAACCCACTCAGACAGGTAGCTATGAGGGTGCATGGAGAAGGAATCAGTTTGAGGTTCGTCAGACAAGATCTACTTTCTTTGTAAAGAGTGGGATATTTGCTGATGCTAAGAAAAACGGTATACCGCAGGACATCATGCGTCAACTAATGGCAGTCTTTGACTGGGAAGTTGATTTCTCAAGAGACGTGAAGGCTGGTGATCATGCAACTGTTATATTTGAAAATATTTATCATGAAGGTGATCTAATCTCCAGTTTGGATTTATTGGCTGCTGGTTTTACGAATAGTGGCAATATGTATCGCAGCATTAGACATACCACTGCGCAGGGATTAACCGATTATTTCACCCCCGAAGGCAGGGAAATGAAACGTGCTTTTATTCGTACACCCATTACTCAAGCCCGCGTTTCTTCACATTTTAACCCTAAGCGACGTCACCCAATATTAAAAAAAGTACGTGCTCACACTGGAACTGATTTTGCTGCTCCTCATGGAACCCCTATCATTGCTACTGGCGATGGTAAGGTGGTGCATATAACCAGAAAAGGGGGGTACGGTAAAACAATCATACTCAAGCACCGCGAGGGCTATAGTACTCTGTACTCTCATCTATCTAAGTACAAAAAAGGCTTAAAAAAAGGTCACTTCGTTGCTCAGGGTGACGTAATCGGCTATGTCGGCTCCACGGGGTTAGCAACCGGACCTAACTTACATTATGAATTTCGTAAAAATAATGTCCCCACTAATCCTATTACCGCCAAGCTGCCTAACAGCATGTCGTTAACAAAAAGAGAATTAGAATCATTTAAAAATGACTCAATCAATATGAGATTACAACTGGGTGTATTGCACCGCCTAACGATGGAAAGGTTAGATAGCAACAGTGATATAGGTGGTTAACACCCCAGTATAAAACCATCGCCAAGTAGTATTATCTAAACACTTGTTTCCACAACGTTAACAGACATTATCGGTATTATTATGAACAGCTTTCTCCAGAAGCATGTGTATCTATGTGCTTTGATTGCTGGCACAGGCATAGTGTTTTCCCTCTCCCCTTTTGACTTTTTTCCCATCGCCTATATTTCACTCGCCGTTCTTTTTTATTTACTCTCACACTGTAACCATCGATCCCGTGCAATCAAGCTGGGTTGGACTTTCGGCGTAGGTTTGTTTGGTGCGGGCACTTCTTGGGTATTCCAAAGTGTCTATGAGTTTGCTCAGGCGCCCCTGATACTTGCTATTTGCTTGACCTCAGTATTCGTGCTTTTACTCGCCTTACAGATAGCATTATTTAGTGTAGTGGTGTCTATTTTCCGAAACTGTTCCACTATCATTAAGTTTTTAATCGTATATCCAGCTGCTTGGGTATTGATCGAATGGGTGCGAGGTTGGCTGTTCACCGGGTTTCCTTGGTTGTACGTAGGTTACTCGCAAATAGATACTTGGTTCGCCAATTTTGCTCCGGTCGGCGGGGTCTTGATAGTTAGCTGGGTAACAGCAATTATTTCCGGCTCATTAGTCGTTTTATTTGCTACCAGCAACGCTAACTCTAGCCCCCAACGAAACAGAACAATAGCAGCTACCACTGTTGTTGTACTGATAGCTACGGCATGGTCTTTATCAATGAAAAATTGGGTGGTACCTCAGGGTGAACCTCTAAAAATAAGCTTGATTCAGGCGAATATTGAACAAGATAAGAAGTGGTTACCAGAAAATCGCGTTCCCTCAGTTGAACGTTATATGGCCATGACTAGAGCTCATTGGAATAGTGACTTGATTGTTTGGCCAGAGACAGCCATCCCTGGCACCTTTGCAGAATTCAATGACCTTGTCGTCACCCCAATGCGGCAGGAGGCTCTTGGTAACCAAACAAACCTCTTAATTGGTGGGTTTAGTCAAACAACATCTGGGCAAGTAAAGAATACCGCTATGATTCTGGGGAACGAATCGGGAGAAGTAGATTCCTATTCGAAACGCCATCTTGTTCCACTGGGTGAGTATATTCCTTTATTAGAATACCTTCGGTGGCTGGATAAGTGGGTCAAAATTCCTTTCAATAATTTGGCTAAAGGTGATGGAGACGGGCTACTAACTATTGGAGAGCATCAAGCCCAGGTAAGCATTTGTTATGAAGATGCATTTGGTGAGGAGATAATTGAAGATTTACCTGAAGCGGATTACCTAGTAAATCTCACCAATGATGGTTGGTTTAGCCATTCTTTACAGCCTTATCAACATATGCAAATTGCTCGTTTTCGTGCACTAGAATCTGGTCGGTATTTACTGAGGGCAACCAATACAGGAGTATCGGGAATTATCAACCAGTACGGCAAAGTGGTGTACACCATACCCGCTTATGAGCAAGGGGTAGTGAAAGGTACGATCTCCGCTCTATCTGGAACTACGCCATATGTAAAATACGGGAACTATCTTGTGGTGATATCGGCTTCTTTATTGCTGATATTTCTATTGATGAGAAAATCATATTTTCAAACAAGGCATAAAGACTTTGAACTCATGTCTTGATCACTATTTTATATCCAGCAACATTAATCGGTTAGCATTCATGACAACGGTTACCGAGGATAAAGCCATTGCTGCACCAGCGATCATTGGATTTAATAAAATGCCAGTGAACGGATATAAAAGCCCAGCAGCTACCGGAATTCCCAGAGAGTTATAGATAAATGCGCCAAATAAATTTTGCCTGATATTCCGTGTGGTTGCTTTAGAGATACCAATAGCCTTCTTCACCCCACTAAACGAGGAGCCAATCAGTGTGATATCTGAAGCAGCAATTGCCACATCCGTTCCGGCACCGATAGCTACTCCAACATCGGCCAATGCCAAGGCTGGTGCATCGTTGATACCATCACCAACCATAGCGACTTTATGGCCAGATTCCTGCAAGCCAGCAATCACTTCTGACTTTCCTGCTGGTAATACTTCGGCATAAACCTTCTTAATTCCAACTTGCTGAGCAATATGCTCCGCGACTTGCTGACGATCACCCGTTAGCATAATGACTTCCAGGCCTTGCTGCTGTAAGGCCCGAATACAGGTCTTTGCATCTTCTTTTATAGCATCAGCAACACCAAATAAGGCGTGAATAGAATGCTCATCCGCTAAAAATACAGGAGTTTGTCCATGCTGATCTAGCTCGCTCAATGCAGACTCCCAGCTCTCAAGTGATAAGCCTATCTGTGCCATCATTCGGGTATTACCTAAATACCAAGTACTGCCTTCCAGTTCAGCTTGCACACCGTGACCAGCGATAGCCTCAAATCCACTACAGGCCAACTCTTTCAACCCTCTTTCTGATGATGCTTCACGAATAGCCAACCCTAAGGGGTGCTCTGAGCCTTGCTCCAAACTAGCGGCGATTTGCAAGCAACGGTTTTCAGTAGTCGTGTCCGCGGCATGGGTCACATTTAAAGTGGATTTGCCTTGGGTAATGGTGCCTGTTTTGTCCAACACGATGATATCCACATCAGCAATGCTCTGTAACGATTCACCATTACGTACCAAAATACCGGACTGTGCAGCTTTTCCGACACCTGTAATAATTGAGATGGGAGTCGCCAACCCTAAGGCACAAGGACAAGCAATCACTAATACAGTCATTGCCGTCACAACGGCATAACTCAAGCTTGGCTCTGGCCCAAGCCAATACCATAGGACAAAGGTAAAAAGTGCGATCACGACTACGACAGGCACAAAGACCGAAGCCACTTTGTCTACGAGTCGGGCGATAGGAGGTTTAGAGCTTTGTGCCTGACGAATCATCTCAATAATTTGCGCCAATACGGTGTCGGCACCAATATGACCCACTTGCATCAAAAAGCTACCTGAACCATTCAATGTGCCTCCTGTAACCGAATCGCCTTCACTTTTTTCAATCGAGACAGACTCCCCTGTCAGCATGGACTCATCTACTCGCGATTGCCCTTCCAGGATTATTCCATCCAATGGTATCGTCTCACCACTGCGTACTCTCAAGGTTTCTTCCAACCCCACTTCTTCCAGAGAAATTTCTAGCTCTTGTCCATTGCGAATAACGTGTGCAGTTGGAGGTTGCCTGTTCATTAAGCTTTTAATGGCTTCAGACGTTCGGCTTCGGGCTCGCATCTCCAAGGCATGGCCAAAGCTAACCAATGCAATAATTATAAGCGCTGCTTCAAAGTATGCATGACGGGCAAGCGATGGCAGAGTGTCAGGAATCAAGACAACTAACATAGAGTAGAACCATGCCGTTCCAGTCCCTAAAGAAATTAGAGTGTCCATGTTGCTACTGCCGCGCTTTAATTGTTGCCAAGCTCCGCGATAAAAATGCCCGCCGGAATAAATAAGTACTATAAACGTGATGACTCCAACGAATAGCCAAAACCATCGCCCGGAGCCATCCACGTCAGGCAAGATATCCAGAACCATGCCGCAAAGAAACAGTAAAGCACCTGGAATACCTGCAACCCAAACCCGTTTCCACAACTGCTTAGCCTGTGCTTGCTCATGCGCTTCTTTCTCATCTTCCGCTGCCCTACCCTGCATGACAGCAGCATTAAATCCTACCTTCTGCACAGCTTGTTTTAGTAAACCTGCATTAACTTCACCCTGAACCATTGCCGTGCGTTCAGCCAAGTTCACACTAGCCTGCGTAACCCCTGGAACAGACGCCAAAGCTGTTTCAACCGCACTAACACAGCCTGCG
Source organism: Leucothrix pacifica (assembly GCF_003172875.1). Taxonomy (GTDB): domain Bacteria; phylum Pseudomonadota; class Gammaproteobacteria; order Thiotrichales; family Thiotrichaceae; genus Leucothrix; species Leucothrix pacifica. Next base: position 49,910 of record NZ_QGKM01000055.1, read on the forward strand.
CATGTCATTCCAGTGATAGATAAACGAGTTGACGGAGTATCTATAATTTTCTCTGCCTTAAAATCCATTACTACCTCCGGTTTCACTCATTGATTCAATCAAGTGACAAATACTGTGGCCATCAGGCGTACCATCAGGCATTGCTTCCCATTTAACGACCGCCCTCTCCATCCTTTGCTGTAATTGCTGCAATTCCTCGATACGACGACGATTCTCCAAAATATGTTGCTGAATAATTTCTCGAACGTCCGTGCACGGTGACTCCCCCATTTGAGCGTTTTCCAGAATTTGGCGGATTTCATTTAGGGTGAATCCCAGCATCTTGGCGGTTCTTATGAACCGTAATCGGGATACTTCTGTTGAAGAAAATAAGCTATAACTATTTTCGGGCTGCTTATTGGGGACTAACAAGCCTTCACGAACGTAATAACGCACGGTATGTGCGCTAACTCCAGTCTTCTTAGCTATCTCGCCGACGGTCAGCATAAGTCGCCTCTATCGTTAAATTCAGTATCAACAGTCTACAACCTTAGAGTTACTCACAGGTCAAACTACTTTTTTGAAATGATGGATACGAGAGCTTTCTTGGTGATTGATGATGATTATTTATCCATCGCTAGTCTGAATAATTATTAACTCCGTCTGCTCTGATAATTGTTGACAGAGCATATTTTTTTACTCAGTATGTGCCGCATGATACGTCAATTACTTATTTTTCTATTGCTGATCTCCTTCAATGCGAACGCCATTGCAGGGTCAGTCATGATGCTCAACATGTCTTCAATGACATCGGGCATGATGGATAATAAGTCTGAAATGACAAGTCACCCTATGTCTGAAAGTAAATCTCAAACGTTCATGTCAGACATGCCGATGAATCACTGCGAACCCCAAAAATCAGCAGACTCCAATTGTGGAGACGATAACGACTGCGGATTTTGTATGGTGCATTGTAGTGCTGCGCTCATCAGCGATATCGAAGTACTTGGTGATACTTCTCAGTTTAGCTTTAAACCGAGATACCAGGTGGAAGATATAATCAGCAAACAGTCCCGCCTGCTAAGACCGCCCAAACTCACCTGAATCCCCTCTGGCACATCACGTTTATCTAATCGTGTACTGCTGCCCTATTGATTACCTCTATATGAACGATGCTGCTTGCAGTATTAGGCACCACTCTATTTAACGTTTGGTCTGCCACTCTATGGGTAATCTCGATAAAAATTTTATTTGGATTCAGTATGAAAAATCACTCAAGTAATGACCGTGTTGCTAACCCAACACGCCGTCAATTTGTGCAAGGACTAACAGCCTCTGCTTTTCTGGCAGGTCTTGCACCTTCTAACTTATTTGCAGCGGCTGGCAATCAACAAGTGCTCAGTGGAAATACTTTCGAGTTAACACTGGGAGAGACCGTCGTCAATTTCACAGGAAGGCGTCGCATGGCGACGACTATCAACGGCTCACTACCCGGGCCAACTTTGCGAATGAAAGAAGGTGAAGAAATCACCATACGGGTGACTAACACAATGTCAGTCACCTCATCTATTCATTGGCATGGATTGATTTTACCCGCCAACATGGACGGTGTTCCTGGCCTTAGTTTTGCAGGCATTAAGCCTGGTGAAACTTTCACCTACCAGTTCAAAGCCGTACAAAGTGGCACCTATTGGTACCACAGTCACTCTGGTTATCAAGAACAAACCGGTCTCTATGGGTCGATTGTCATTGAACCGCGTGAAACAGATGTAGTGAGCTATGACCGTGATTACGTTGTGTTGTTATCTGATTGGTCTGATGAGAAGCCTGAACAAATTTACGCCAAGCTCAAAAAGCTCAGTCATTACTACAACACCAAAGAGCGTACTCTAGGCGATCTCGCAAAAGAGGCATCCGCAAAGGGATTTACTAAAGCCATTGATGACCGGGAAATGTGGAATCGAATGCGCATGAGTGACCGCGATATCTCCGATGTCACGGGTTGGACATACACATTCCTTGCCAACGGAAAAACACCTGCCGAAGGGTGGACAGGTGTATTCAAACCGGGGGAAAAAGTGCGCCTACGCTTTGTCAATGCTGCTGCGATGACCTTCTTTGATGTACGTATTCCCGGGTTAAAAATGCAAGTAGTCGCAACAGATGGCCAAGATATTCAACCTGTTAACGATATTGACGAATTCCGGATTGGTGTCGCAGAAACATATGATGTGATCGTTGAACCACGTGCGGGGGCTTACACTATTTTCTCTCAGGCCATTGATCGGTCAGGCTACGCCAGAGGTACATTAACAAGCAACACTGCTTTACCGACAGATATTCCGAAGATGGATCCAGTGCCTGTTTTGACCCACACCGATATGGGCATGGGGAGCATGGATGGGATGGATCACTCCTCCATGGGAGGAATGGCTCATGACATGGCTGGTATGGATCATGGATCAATGGAAAGTACTGGAGGAGTACAGGTGAAACGTGGGCCTCAGGTAGATATGGTCGCCATGAACCCTCAGGTGAGACTCGATGACCCTGGTGTTGGTCTGAGAAATAATGGTCGCAGGGTACTTACTTATGCAGATATAAAAAACCGTTACCCAACCAAAGATACTCGTCCACCTAGTCGGGAAATCGAGCTTCATTTAACCGGCAATATGAGCCGCTACATGTGGTCATTCAATGGTGTTAAATATGCTGATTCTAAACCAATCGGATTACGTTTCGGCGAACGTGTTCGCTTTACGCTGATCAACGATACGATGATGAACCATCCAGTGCACCTACATGGCATGTGGAGTGAATTAGAGTCAGGCGATAATAATTATCTCCCCAGAAAGCACACGATAGTCGTTCAGCCTGGCGCCAAAATTAGTTACTTAGTCACCGCTGACGCTATGGGGCAATGGGCTTACCACTGCCATTTGATATATCACATGGACGGCATGTTCCGTCGAGTTATTGTGGCTTAAAGGGAGACTTAGCGATGAAAAAAACAATATCTGTCATGGTACTGGGTTTATGCATTTCACCTGCAGCCTTTGCCAAACACAAACCGATGACCATGGACTGTTCGCAGCCGATGCACGCAAAAATGACCTTTTGCAAGGACTTGGCTGCAAAAGAAGCTAAGAAAAAACCGATGGCAATGGATCACTCATCGATGCCCACACCCGTCAAAAAAGAGACTGTTGGCAAAATGGATCACTCAAAGATGGATCATTCAAGGATGAACCATGCCACTGCAGCAACTAAGAAAAAAGCAGCAGCTAAAGTTGATCATTCCAAAATGAACCATGCCGCTATGCCTGAGATGAAAATTCCGGTCAGTGATGGCTCATTGTCTGAGGATGTACCAATGCCATTTCCCGGTGCAATGCACATGGAGGATGACCCGACTCTCTTCAAGTTAATGGTTGATTCACTAGAGTATCAATACACCGATAGCAGTAACGACTCACTAGCGCTAGATGCGGAGGCGTGGGTAGGCAAGGATCTTCATAAACTTTGGTTTAAAACAGACGTAGAGTCATCAGATGGCAAGCTTGAAGAGGCCGAACTCCAAGCGCTGTATAGCCGGGGAATAGATCCTTATTGGGACTTTCAGGTTGGTATTCGTAAAGATTTTGAGCCGGTAGGAAGAGAGTGGGCCGTCGTCGGTCTTAAAGGAACAGCACCGTATATGTTTGATGTAGACGCGGCCTTATTTTTTGGAAAAGGAGGACAGGTAGGCGCCCGTTTAAAAGCAGAGTACGAAATGATGCTCACCCAAAAAACGGTCCTAGCACCATCATTAGGCGTCAACTTATATACCAAAGATGACCTTGAAGCAGGTATCGGTTCGGGAATGTCTGATCTCGGCTTATCACTGCGATTAAAGCATGAATTCAAACGAGAGTTTGCACCCTACATTGGAGTTAGCTGGTCCAAGTCTTTTGGAGGTACCGCCGACATTTTAGAAGAAGAAGGAGAAGAAACATCTGATACAAAACTACTACTAGGCTTTGAGGCTTGGTTTTAATCACACTTAATACAAAATAGAAAGGATATACACAATGAAACTCTTAAAGACAATCATGATTGCTGGTTTGCTAACAGTGAGTACTGCTGCACTTGCTCATACCGGAATAAAATCGACCTACCCTGCTAATGAGCAAATGCTGGAAGCAGCTCCACAGCAGTTAACTCTTAACTTTGGCGCACCTGTACGATTGATGAAAGTGATCTTGATGGATGGTGATCACAAAGACCTGAAGATTGGTTTCAAACCTGGTGCAGAGGCAGGCACATCTTTCAAAATTGCCGTACCAGAAATCGAAGTTGGCGAATACATGGTGAGTTGGGTATCTATGGGTAAAGATGGTCACAAAATGTCTGGCGACTTCAGTTTCATGGTCCACGGTGAAGGCATGAGCCATGATGACGGGCACGATGATGATCACGCCACCTAACACAAAGGTGAGCACAAAGACGATGGTCACTAACAATTAATGCTGCGCGCGGAGCTGTTTCGACACTCCGCGCTTTATAAGGATGAAATAATGACCGACCTATCACCTTGGTTAATCGCAACTTTTAGTAGCAAGCTACTGCTTTATATCGCTTATGCCATGTCTATTGGTGGTATCGCGGCGACCTTTATGATTCAGCGGTACAAGCCCCAGCATTTACCTTTTCTTAGTTACACCCAATGGGGAGTCTTACTTGGTTTGTGCTTTTCAAGCTTAGATTTTTTTGTGCAGGTGGGCTCGTTTTCAGAGTCGGGCTTAGCTGGTATGTGGGATCCGATGTACATTGACATTCTCTGGCAGTCCAGTGCTGGCTTAAGCTACAAACTTCGACTTGCCGGCTGGTTTGGGCTACTGTTTCTAGTACTGGCCATGCGGTTAAATGCCACTCATGCAAAACCACTCTCCCTAATGGCGCTGCTCGTATCCCTTCTAATCGCAGCGTCATTTAGTATGGTCGGGCATACCGCAGAACAAGCGATCTGGGTCAGGCTAGCGCTTGTCTTACACATATTTATCGCAATGTGGTGGATTGGCTTACTACTCCCACTAACTCATTGGTGTAAAGAATTTCCGGCTAATACCTTGCAACAACTCATGCATGAATTTGGAAAACAGGCGTCAATATTAGTGTCATTGCTGCTGATGGCAGGTGTTGGTATTTCTTATGCGCTGGAAGGCGACTTCAAGACACTATTTAACAGTGTGCATGGCAATACTTTATTACTAAAACTCGGTGTGGTTGCCTTAATCTTATCACTGGCAGCACTCCACAAATTTAGACTAGTTCCTAACATAAAAAATCAGCAGTCCGCTTTAGCATTACGTGCTTCCATTCAGATAGAAATGAGAATCGCATTGTTAATTTTAATCATTACCGCGGTGCTCAGTACATTAGTTGGGCCATCACATCTTTAAAGGAAAATATTATGGAAAATAAAACATACATAACAACTATTTCAGTGCTACTAATCAGTATCGCTGTTAGTGCTTTTATTTTAGCTAAGTTAGTTAATGCCGATACCGGAAAACTTGCAGATATGGCAGCTATTCAAACTGACGATGCTGTTAAAACTGAAAAAACACCCGCAGCAGAAATACCCAAAACCCTACCATTAGTCACTGTTTATAAAAGCGCTACTTGTGGCTGTTGCTCAGCATGGATTGATCACATGAAAGATAACGGATTCCCTGTTGAAGCACATAATTCTGAAAACCTTAAAGAGTACAAAGTCAAAGCAAAACTAGGTGCTGGCTTAGGGTCATGTCATACCGCATTTGTCGGTGACTACGCGATCGAGGGACATGTCCCTGCCGATGATGTAAAGCGACTACTCACCGAGAAACCTGATATTTCAGGTTTGACGGCTCCCGGTATGCCGATGAATTCACCTGGAATGGCCGTTAAAGGCAGTAAACCCTCGGCCTATGATGTGATTAGCTTTAAAGATGGGAACACGGTTGGTGTATTTAGCCAATATTAATCTCAAGTACTTATAATTAGCGCCCTTATTATGAACAAAACATTACCTAACTTCTTATTGATAAGCTCGTTGGCTTTGATCTTTTTAGCAGGTTGTTCTCAAGACAAATCAAATGAACCCGTTTCAGGTCGTTGGTATACGCCAAACCAACTAGCCTTAGGAAAAACTATCTTTGCCGACAACTGTGCAGCCTGTCATGGCACCAACGCACAAAGCATACCGAATTGGCAGCAGTCTCTTGCTGATGGTAGCTACCCGCCACCGCCACTAAATGGTTCTGCCCATGCATGGCATCACCCACTGAACCTATTAGTGAGGACTATCGAAGAAGGCGGCGCTGCGGTGGGAGGAAAGATGCCAGCCTTCAAAAATGTGCTTAATAAACAAGAACAGCTTGCCGCTATTGCATTCTTCCAAAGCTATTGGGACGACCGTATATATCAAATCTGGAAAGAAAATGGCGGTTTGACTAAGTAATGTGTACTTATATTTAGTTCACTTCATTGATGGATAAGCTTACCCTTAATCAGCGTTAAGGATAAATCAGGCAACCCGTGGGAAAGAAATTATGAAAAACAAAACAAACTTCGCAAAGAGCAAAGTAAGTAGTCGTCGTCGATTTATTAAATCCCTGACTGCAATCAACTTGCTTCCTTTCATTATGTCAACGACAGTTAATGCTGATAGTACCAAGCCTGTTAGGAGTACAAATACTTTTGCAGTACCACCTCTGGCCTCAGGTAAGCGTAGTGGCAAGACTGTTAATTTTAATTTGAAACTTGGCGTGTCTCAGACTCAGTTCTTCAAGGGTGTTAATACCGCAACACTTGGGATCAACCAAAGCTATCTCGGTCCAGTGCTTAGAGCCAAACGAGGTGACAAGGTTCGTATCACTGTTGAGAATCAAATTGGTGTCGGCTCAACCTTGCATTGGCACGGCATGATGCTCCCCGCCAGCATGGATGGAGGACCTCATCAGGAAATCAAGAATGGTGAAAGCTGGGTATCAGAATATGAAATCAAGCAAGAAGCCAGTACATTGTGGTATCACTCTCACCAAATGCATCAAACTGGTGCACAGGTCTACTATGGATTAGCCGGACTTTTTATTCTTGATGACGACGACAGTCATCAACTGGGATTACCACACGAATACGGTGTCGATGATATTCCTTGTACCATTCAGGATCGTCGCTTTAAACGGGATGGTAACCTAAGTTACATAGACTCAATGCACGATCGAATGATGGGTATGGAGGGGAACACTATTTTAGTCAATGGCGTTGTAACTCCAGTACTAAAAGCCCAGCGTTCGTTGCTACGGTTAAGATTACACAATGGCTCAAATGCACGAACTTATCAGCTAGCCTTTAGTGATGAGCGCAGTTTTCAGGTTATTGCGAGTGATGGTGGTTTTTTAGCAGCGCCAGTAACCGTCAAGTCATTACGACTTGCAGTTGGAGAACGTATAGAAGTACTCGTAGATGTATCTGATAGAAAAGTCGTTCAACTACAAAGCCAACAGTCTTCCGGTGGTGGCATGATGAGAATGATGAGTGGTGGAAGTGAACCCTTTACAGTAATGACAATTGATGCCAAACAGGTAAAAGAATCAGCTCATACTATACCCAAGACATTACGGGCCATGAAGGCTATCCCTGATCCTAAAGACGCCATTAAAACTCGTCAATTTGACCTACAGATGGGTATGGGAATGATGGGAGGCGGTTTTCGTATTAACGGTAAAAGCATGGATATTTCCCGTATCGATTTCGAAGTAAAGCGCAATAGTACTGAAATTTGGGAGGTCCGAAACGACTCACCAATGGCACACCCGTTTCATGTGCATAATGTACAGTTTCACATCCTAGATCGAAATGGAAAGAAGCCAACACAAATTGAGTCAGGCCTGAAAGATACGGTATTAGTGCAGAGAGGTGAAGTGGTTCGAATCATTATGACCTTCCCTGAGTACTCCGATTCCAAAATTCCTTATATGTACCACTGTCATATTCTGGAACACGAAGATCAAGGAATGATGGGGCAATTTGTTGTGGTGTGAGCGACTTACCACTGGTGGATATAGCTTGTTTCTCATAATTTACCCACTATGAAACATTTTATTAAAACACTAGCAGAGGGAGTAATTGTAGTATCGGTTCTTTTTACCCCGCTCTGAGTTGTACGCGAATGACAATATTTAGAACTACGAGTGCTTTCTTCCTGTTTTCGCTTTGTAAATGATTGCTTGGTAAGCTGAATCTATTGTCATGGTTTTAAACGGGCTAATTATTTTTTTTCAATGGTAGGACATTAGTCCGTTTAACAATTAATGGATGAGCAGAGGTATTGTGTTTGCGGAACTCATGATGAAAGTTGGAGCCAATCGATCCGATGTAACCAATGACATTTCCTTGTGCATCACCAAGTAATTCTCCCATTCATGCCAACCGGTAACTTACTTTGCTCTATAAAGCTTAGTCTGACTTCTTGTGTTCTTGCTTTCCCAGTGACAATACCAATCACTGAACGCAGGGATAATTTGTATCGCGCTTTGCCAGCTTGAAAATAGATGTCATTAGCTGTTTTCAGGCTGGTTAATTCATGACTTGATAGCGCTGCAGAAACCTCAATATCACTCACCGAGATTAATTGAAATGCCCTCTCACCCGGTCCTATTCTTTGGCCTTGTTGTACTTCACGGTGAACGATTTGTCCATCAAATGGTGCTACGAGCGTACAACGAGAAACCATTATTTTTTCTGTTTCCAAGCTTGCAAGACTAGCTGTTAACTTAGCCTCAATCGCCTTTATATCTGTTCTTGCCGCGTCTAAATTACTTTCTGCCGCTAACGTCAGAGACTGACGTGCCTTGACCCTCGCCATAGCAGCATCCGTTTTCGCCTGAGTGGTTGCAATATCTGATTGCACACCGATAAGTGCTGATTGGACAGCGTCACACTCAGCTTGTGCTGCTTGGTACTCTGTCAGTGCTTTATCCAGTTCTTGTTGCGAAATGAGTCGTTGCTGACGAAGATTACGACTTCTCTGAAGTTCAATGTTAGCAAGATGGCATTTAGCAGTATCTGCTTTCACTCTTGATTTAGCTGCTAAGTATTTTGCTTTGGCAAGTGCAATACCTGAGCGTTGAGCTGTTGCTTCTGCTTCAAGTAATTCCTCATTGGCTTTACTAGATGCGATATCACTTTTGCGAGATTGGATCAAAGATTTTGCTGACAAAAGTTGTGCCCTAACAGTTTCAACATCCGCTTTTGCTTTATCCAACTTTGCGTCATATTCCCGACAATCCAATTCGACAAGTTTATCACCCCGAATCACTGTATCACCAACTTCGGTATAAATAACGCCTACATTTGCTGCTATTTCAGCACTCACTAGTGCATCTTTCAGACTCAGAATACTAGCGGGCACACTCCGTTGCAAAACCTGTTCTTCTTGCACTTTATCAGTGTCAACTTCATTTGCCAGTGAAGTGCTTTGTATCAGGATAGAATAAAATATAACCCCGAAACAAACTCTAATAGCGGCAACCTGCTTTGTAGGTAAACTCATGATGACTCCATCTTGTTTTTCTTAATAACATCACTAGTAAGGCGTAGTGATGCTTTAAAAATACTACACAGTTATGTATTGCTTGCCTTACCTGCGCAGAGAACCTCACATTTTCATGCCGTCATCTTCCATTACCGTACCACCAGCAATTTTGTCGCAAGTACCTTTGGGTAATGTAATCCACTCTTCAGGGCCATAGTCTTCTTCAGACATTCCAGCACACGCATGTTCACTGGTACCACAATCATTCATACCAGCTTTGACAATACCAGCACAACGCTCTGTTTCAGGCTTCTTTTCTTCATCAGCATTTGTTACGCCCACTGTACCTAGTGCTAGCACACCGCTAATTGCGGCACTGATTAATAACTTGTTTTGAGACATTTTATTTTCCTCGTTAGTCAATAAATTTTCACAGCATTAAAGGCTTCGACGTTTCCAGATTAAGTAAATAGCTGGTATCACCAAAAGCGAAAGCAATGGCGCTGTAACCATTCCCCCTATCATCGGTGCTGCAATACGCTGCATCACCTCAGAACCCGTTCCACTACCCAACATAATTGGGACTAATCCCGCAATGATGACTGCTACAGTCATTGCTTTTGGGCGAACCCGCATGACCGCACCTTCCATAATTGCTTCTCGTAAATCTGACTCTTTTTGTATCCCCCCTTTGTAGTCTTTTAACGCATTATCTAAATACACCAACATGATGACACCAAACTCCGCAGCAACACCTGCGAGAGCAATAAAGCCAACCATAACAGCTACTGAGACATTGAAATCCAGCAACCACAGGTACCAAACGCCTCCAGCTAACGCAAAAGGCAATGACAACATAACAACTAAGGCAGACACCATGTTGTTAAAGGTTAAATAGAGGAGAATGAAGATAATCACGAGTGTCATTGGAACCAAGAGTTTTAACTTTTCTTCCACACGTAGCATGTACTCATACTGCCCTGCCCACGTAATAGAATAACCGGGAGGTAATTTGACTTTCTCTGCGACTCTTGCTTGTGCGTTGCTGAGATAACTACCGAGATCTACCCCGCGAATATCAACAAATGTCCACCCATTAAGACGTGCGTTCTCAGTCTTAATCATTGGCGGCCCTTCGGTAAATTGCAGGCTAGCAACACGCGACAATGGGATGTGTTCACCCGTTGGGGTCACAATGGGTAACTCTAGTAACTTATCAATGTTATCTCTGGTATGACGGGGATACCTTAAATTAACGGGATAACGCTCAAGACCCTCGACGGTGCTGGTAACATTAGCCCCACCCACCGCTGAACCAACAACATTTTGTATATCCTCTATACTCAAACCGAGCCTTGCCGCAGCTTGTCGGTCTGGAATAACTTCGATATATCGTCCACCAGATACCCGTTCAGAAAACACTGAGGCGGTTCCTTCAAGATCACCTAATGCTGACTCAATATCTTTACCTATATCCTCGATAACTTTGAGGTCTTGACCAGCTACCTTGATACCTACCGGTGTCTTTATCCCGGTCGCTAACATATCGATTCGCGTTTTTATCGGTTGCACCCATGCATTGGTTAAACCGGGAAAGTCGACGGTATTATTTAACTCAGCAATCAACTTTTTAAGCGTCATGCCTTCCCGCCACTCGGACTTATCCTTCAAAAGAATCGTGGTTTCAATCATGGTCAAAGGAGCTGGGTCAGTGGCTGTTTCTGCACGTCCTATTTTTCCAAAAACACGCTCAACTTCCGGTAGTGTCTTGATCAAACGATCTGTTTGTATCAGCATTTCCTGAGCCTTACCGATGGATACACCCGGTAAGGTTGTTGGCATATACAGTAAGTCGCCTTCTTCCAGTTCTGGCATAAACTCTGAGCCGAGCTGCTTGTAAGGAATAACAAGAGACGCCATCCCCACAAGTGCAAAAATAATGGTTAGCTTTGGCCAGTTTAAACACGCTTTGAGTAATGGCTTATACAGTGCAATGAGAAACCTAGAGATCGGGTTTTTCTGTTCATTGGGGATATGCCCCCGTATAAAATACCCCATTAGCACAGGGATCAAAGTCACTGACAAGCCTGCTGATGCTGCCATCGCATACGTTTTTGTATAAGCAAGCGGGGAAAACATCCTGCCTTCCTGTGCTTCCAACATGAACACGGGTACAAAGCTCAAGGTGATAATCAGCAATGAGAAAAACAATGCTGGCCCAACTTCGGATGCAGCCCGCTCAATGACCTCCCAACGATCTTCTTGCTGCCCGTTTTCCTGCCAGTGCTCTAAGTGTTTATGTGCGTTTTCGATCATGACGATAGCGGCATCGACCATCGCACCAATGGCGATAGCGATACCGCCTAAAGACATGATATTGGCATTAATCCCCTGTTGCTGCATCACAATGAACGCAATCAATACGCCAAGCGGTAAGCTAATAATGGCCACAAATGCAGAACGCAAATGGAATAAGAACAGCACGCAGACCACTGCAACCGCAATAAACTCCTCACCCAGCTTAAAGGTCAAGTTATCAACTGCGCTTTCGATTAACTCCGAGCGGTCATAAGTCGGGACTATCTCAACACCATCGGGTAAACCGGCTTTGAGTGTCTCCAGTTTTTCCTTAACTCGGTTGATGACATCCAGAGCATTCTCGCCAAAACGCATCACGACAATGCCGCCTACGACTTCGCCCTCACCGTCAAGGTCAACAATGCCACGACGCATTTGCGGCCCTAGCTGAATACTGGCGACGTCCCGTAGTAGTATTGGCGTGCCGGTTTCAGCATTCACCCCAACCGGAATCAACTCAATATCCTGTAAGTTACTAAGATAACCTTTTGCCCGAATCATGTATTCGGCCTCAGCAACCTCCATCACTGAACCGCTGGTTTCTTTATTGCCAGCCTGAATAGCACGTTTCAGGTTTTCCAGAGTCAGGTTGTAGGCTCTTAATCGTTGTGGATCTGCAGTGATTTGATACTGCTTAACCATCCCGCCAACCGTCGCTACCTCAGAAACCCCCGGCACTGTTTGCAATTCAAACTTTAAAAACCAGTCCTGCAGACTTCGCAACTGCGATAAATCATGAGAGTTTGTTCTATCAACCAAGGCGTATTCATACACCCAACCGACACCGGTTGCATCCGGCCCCAAACGCGGTTGAACATCGGCAGGTAACTGACTGGCTGCTTGACTTAAATACTCCAGCACCCGCGCCCTTGCCCAGTAGATATCCGTATTATCCTCAAAAATGACATAAACGAATGAGTCACCAAAAAAAGAATAGCCACGAACAGCGGTTGCTTTAGGCACTGAAAGCATGGTGGTCGTAATTGGGTAAGTGACTTGATCTTCAACGACCTGTGGCGCCTGCCCCGCATAACTGGTTTTGATAATAACCTGAACATCAGAGAGATCAGGAATCGCATCTAATGGCGTCATTTTGACCGAGATGATGCCCCAAACAGTCAGCAATCCGGACAGCATTAGCACCAAAAACCGTTGCTTTATAGAGAACGCAATGAGTTGTTTTAACATGATGCTGTCTCTACTGACTCATCCTCTGAAAGCTTGCTTGTAAATTACTTTCAGAGTCTATTAAGAACTGCCCAGACAGCACAATTTCATCACCGGCTTCTAAACCTTGGGTGATTTCAACGTATTTAGCCGTTTTTGTACCGACCTTTACTTTTACGGGTTTGTAATGATTTTTTTCAGTTACTTTAACCACCCGAAACCCTTCAGAGCTTGGAATTAGTGCCTCACGAGGAATAGCAATTGCTCCGGGTAGTGGTCGATTATTAATTTTTACGCTGGCAAACATATTCGGTTTTAACAGTCCTTCTTTGTTTTTAAACTTTAACCGGACTTGTAATGTTCGCGTCTTTGGGTCTAGTTCTGGATAAATATAATCCACACGCCCACGCCACTGCTCCCCTGGCAAAGCATCAATTTTCATCGTCGCCAGAGCACCTTTTTGAATCCAACTGAGCTGATCAGGAAAAACATCCACAATTACCCAGACATCGCTTAAATCGGCAATGGAGTAAAGTAAAGTCGAGGGAGTGACATACATACCATCTCGGACACCAATTTCTGTGACCACACCGCTAATAGGCGAGATGATTGGAACATGCGATGTAATTTCTGCGTTTTGCTCAAGTCCTTGTATGACAGAGCCGGAGACTTCCATTACACGTAAGCGGGTTAATACATCAACTTGCTTTTGTCGTTCGCTTGGGCTGCGTAATGCAGTTAGGTAATCTTCCTGAGCCGTGAAAATTTCAGGCGAGTAATAGCTGGCTAAACGCTGCCCTTTTTCTGCTTTATCCCCTAGTACCTTGACGATAGGATCTTTTATCCAACCACTAGCTCTTGCATGAACGTGATACAACTGACTTTCATCATATCGTACATAGCCGACCGTATTGATGGCACGTGATAACGTACGCTTTTTTACTTTACCTATCCGCACCCCCATACTCTGTGCTGTACTAGATGAAACGCTGATAACTGGCATACCTTGACTGGAGTTGGGGTTAAAGCTTTTAAGAACCAAATCCATCCCACATATTGGACACGCCCCCTCTTCTCCCTGCTGTATTTGTGGATGCATTGGGCAGACGTACGTCGGGTCTGCATGTTTTTTTGCATGAGCTTCGGGCGTATCTTTTTTAGCTTCAGATAGCGGCTCTGAGCCCGGAACAATGCGCTCGATCTCTTCAGCATTGGCTACGGTTGATGCACATACAGCAAAGGCTAAAGCAACACAGAGCGTGTAAACTTTTTGATATCGTTTCATTTGTCATACTCAGTTGTGATGAATCTAATTCAAACAGACTTAAGCTGACAAACTCCTAGGAGGTTTTTGATGGGGAGGAATGAATGGGTATGGGATATCCGAAACAACAATAGCAGATAACTCTGCACTCTCAGATAGCACCGAAACTAACCAGAGGAATTCATTGGGAATATTAACAGCACCGACATTCCAACAATCACAATTATCCGTGCCACACAGCTGTATTGATATCAACACTGGCAATTTTTCTGGTGACTCTTCTGCTTGATGATCATGACACGGATGTGCCATTTGCATTGTTTCTTGGGATGAGCTTTCGACCGATACCATCGGCAACACCGAAGACGCTAACACAGTATTTAGTGTCAGTATCAATATTGTGAAAATGGTAATGAGTGATTTCAATGGATTATTTATTCTGTTTTTTTGAACTGTTACACAAAAAATTAATAGGGGCAAGTTACCCTATTCAAATGAAGATATCCATCCACGCTTCACAGTGGTGCTGAGGCACGTTGCTAAAGCCTCTCCGAATTCTTCACTCAATGTTGCAAGATTTGCTCCCTCCCTGCAACGGCTTAAAAACAGCCACACCTGTTTATCTAAACTGGTCTGGTACAGTTTTTTTCCTTGTCTGTACACAATGATAAACCGTTCATCATTCATATCAACGGCTTCTAACTTCTTAGAAATATCTTCAACATCATCTAACTGATGAATTCGCCATATATCATCAATAGCACTGCTAAATCTTAGTAAGTGTGCTGATTTTGGTAAGTAAAACACCAGTAATGCTTGCTCATCTTGCGTCACCGTTGAAAGAGCAGTGAAGTCACTCGCTTCTTGATTCGCCGCATGCCAAGCACAATGTCTTGCCCATTCAAGTGTCACCATATCAACCACACACTTCAGCTTAGTAAAAGCTGAGAGGCTCATAAAAAAAGTGGGGAGTTGCTCGCCATACTCAGAAAGATAAGGCGTCCCGGGCGGGTACTGGTCAATAAATTGGTCACATAACACTCTGAAACGCTGCTTTCCAATCAGCTGCTGACTGACTGGATATACAGAGCAAAGGTGTTGTTTTAAAACGCCATGCACACTATTTCGATAAATAGTTAGGCATTGCTCTTTACTGAGCTTTGCATGTGGTTTCAAGTAACGATTCGCAATCTGTGTCGCTGATTTATTATCGGTATTGAAAAAAACGTCTAATAAATCTTCCTGTAAGCTAGCTAAATTCATTGCGTAACTTTTCTCATGATGGTCTTTGCCTTCTCCACTTCAGCGAGTAGAACGTCAAGAGTAGGTAAATTATTATCCCATTCAATCAAGGTTGGAACCGGGCCTAACTTTTTCAGCGCTTTCTCGAATAATGCCCACACGGGTTCAGAAACAGGATAACCATGAGTGTCCAGCAAATGTGTGCCGCGGTCATCATAACCACCTAAGTGCAATTGTCGAACTCGTCCTGCAGGTATCGCGGCTAAATAAGTATCAGCAGAAAAATTATGATTGCTTGCACTGACGTACACATTATTCACATCTAGCAACATGCCACAATCTGCCGCTTCGACTACCTCACTAATAAACTCCCATTCAGGCATCATTGAGTCTTGGTACTCCAGATAGCTGGAAACATTTTCAATAACAAGCTCTCGACCAAGGTAGTCTTGAACGTCAAGAATACGAGAAGCCACATGATGGATAGTAGACTGGGTATAAGGCAAGGGAATTAGATCGTGGGTTGCCAGGCCATGTACCGAAGACCAACATAAATGATCAGAAACCCACGGAGGATCAAGGCGGTCAGCAAGAGCTTTGAGCTGGCTCAAGTAATTCTGATTTAAAGGATCAGCTGCACCTATTGATAGCCCTACTCCATGTAGAAGAACAGGATAGTATGATGCAATCTCAAATAGGTACTCTTGATGAACACTCCCTTCACGTAGGTAATTATCACTTAGTGCCTCTAGCCATGAAATATTGGGTTTATTTTTGAGAATTTCTTCAATATGCGCATGACGCAGCCCAGCGCCACAGCCCATGATCTTTTGTCCCATAGAAACTAACCTGTCTAACTTTGAAGTGAGGTTTTCTCTTAAATTCACAGAAACACACTCTGATGTAAAGTACAAGAGCGTCCTTTGTAATTTGCCAGATTACGCGACAGATACAAACAAACTATCGGCTATGATTCACTAGTGTCCAGTTAAGTATACTGGATCTCAAGTTTCTGATTAATAATCGTTTTATCAGGCTTTGGTTTGCTCAAGGCTATACCTATGAGTTCGCTAATCGATTTTCGATGAAATATATTTGCCGATATCAGTCGAGCAATAGCCTGCAAGGATAGCGTGTTCACTGGGTAATTGCTCTTGATCAATCGCAACAAAAAATAGGCAATCATCGTCACCAAAACCTTGATCAATACCGCATTTTCCGACGTGCCAAGATAGCGTTTAACTCGTAGATTTTGCTTGATCCATTTGAAGAAAAGTTCAATCAGCCAGCGTTGTTTGTAAAGCCCCATAATAACCGTCGCTTCGCTTTTTAAGTCATTGGAAATCAATACAATTTCTTTTTTATCTTCGGCGCGAATAAAGCGGATTCTCCGAAGCTCAATCGGGCAGTTCTTCCCTTTTTCAGAGGTCAAGCGGATGGCCTGATCCTCCAGGGCAATCGCTTGAAAGATTTACAGCTCTTGCCGCAATAGTTTTTCAAGAAACTCGACAGACCACGCCGCTTTTTTCCGCTTCACTTTCAAGCTCACTTTACCCTGCACCTGCCTTAACAGGTTGGTGATGATATACCTGACAATTGCCATATTTTTAGCACCATTGCCAGAACGAACTCTCGCATGATCTTCTTTGAAAACGACATCTAACACCCAATGTAGCTTATTTTCGATTCCCCAATGTGAA
>NZ_QGKM01000056.1 GCF_003172875.1 Leucothrix pacifica
ATTTTTTGTCGTGTACAGAGAAATTTTTTATGAAGTAGTTTTTAACTAGCCTCTTTTTCTAGTTAAATATCTCTAGTCTTGAGTTAGCCCTCACCTTAAAAAGTATTGGTAGACAGGATTCTGTGTCTCTTCCTGATAGTCATATCCAAGCTTTTCAAGGAATTGGTTAAACGCTTCTCTTTCACTATCGGGCACTTGAATACCCACCAGTACCCGACCAAAGTCTGAGCCGTGGTTACGATAATGAAACAGACTTATATTCCAGTGACCCATGCTATTTAAGAAGTGCAGCAATGCGCCCGGACGTTCCGGAAAGCGAAAACGGTATAGCAATTCATCATCGATTTCCGGTGCGTGACCACCCACCATAAATCTTAGGTGGACTTTAGCGACCTCATTGTCCGTGAGGTCCAGTACTGGATTACCGAGATCTCTGAACTGTTGTAGCAATTGATCTTTTTCATCGATATCAGCTATTTTCGCTCCGACAAAGACTTGAGCTTGTTCTTTGTCAGCATAGCGATAATTAAATTCAGTGATCGAGCGATTACCGATGACTTCACAAAACTGCCTAAAGCTACCCGGCTGCTCAGCAATAGACACTGCAAACAACGCTTCGCGCTGCTCACCGATTTCAGCGCGCTCCGCCACATGACGCAGGCGGTCAAAATTCACATTAGCGCCGCTACTAATTGCGACAAACTTTTTACCTTCGCAGTCATTTTGTTGGATGTATTTCTTCATGCCCGCAACGCCTAAGGCACCTGCTGGCTCCAGCAAAGTTCGGGTATCTTCAAAGACATCTTTAATGGCAGCGCAGGTTTCGTCAGTACTCACGGTGATCATGTCATCTACCACGTCCTGAGCGATCCTGAATGTGTTCTCACCAGCTTGTTTCACTGCAGCACCATCTGCAAAAGTACCGATTTGATCCAAGGTAATGCGTTCACCCGTTTCTAAAGCGCGCGTCATACTCGGTGCTTCTTCGTGCTCAATTCCAATAATTCGGGTTTCAGGGCTGAGATATTTAATCCAACTACCAATGCCAGAGATCAAACCACCACCGCCGACGCAGATGAAAATTGCATCAAGAGGGTTAGGATGTTGCCGAGTGATTTCCATGCCAATAGTCCCTTGGCCGGCAATTACATCTATATCATCAAACGGATGGACGAATGTCAGGCCTTCTTTTTCACACCGCTCCATTGCATATTGGTAAGCCTCATCAAAAGTGTTGCCGTGTAGCACCGCATTACCACCAAAGGCGCGAACGGAATTCACTTTGATATCGGGCGTAATCACCGGCATAACGATCGTGGTGGGTATGCCTAAATGAGTGCCGGCATAAGCGACTCCTTGCGCATGGTTTCCCGCTGAAGCTGCAATCACACCTTTGGCCTTCGCTTCTGGCGATAAGTTATGCATGCAATTAAACCCACCGCGCAGTTTAAAAGAGAATACCGGCTGCAAGTCTTCCCGCTTTAAATAAATCGTATTATTGAAACGCTGTGATAGGGAGCGAGCCAGCTCCAGTGGCGTTTCACGCGCCACATCATAGACGCGGGCTTTGAGTATTTTTTCAATCAGATCGTTTTTCATTGGGTAGGCTAAGAATGCATTATATCGCTATGTAAAGAGTGCCATAGCGTACCATCATTCGGTATGATGTCAGTATTTCAATTTGGGAATACAACCGCCATGACACAAGACGAAATGAAGCGTGCTGCCGCCGAAGCTGCGCTGGCTTATGTAGAAGAAAAAACAGTAATCGGAGTAGGTACTGGTTCTACGGCAAACCACTTCATCGATTTGCTGGCTGAAAAAAGAATACCTTTGGAAGGCACGGTTGCCAGTTCTGTTGCAACGGCTGAGCGACTAAAAGGGCATGGCTATAAAATACTGGAACTCAATCAAACCGGACCATTATCGTTATATGTCGATGGAGCGGATGAGTCAGACCCACGTTTGAACCTGATAAAAGGTGGTGGCGGAGCGTTAACGCGCGAGAAAATTGTTGCGGCTGCCAGTGATAAATTTGTCTGTATTGCGGATGAAAGTAAGTTGGTGGATGTATTGGGTGACTTCCCCTTGCCAATTGAGGTGATTCCAATGGCGCAAAGCTACGTTGCCAGAGAGATGGTGAAGCTGGGTGGTAATCCTAGTTTACGTCTCGACTACATCACTGATAACGGCAATATTATTTTGGATGTGAGCGGCCTGCATATTGTGGATCCCGTTACATTAGAACGTGAGATTAACCAAATTACTGGTGTGGTCACGGTTGGCTTATTCGCCGCCAGACCAGCGGATGTGTTGATTTTGGGTGCTCCGGGTGGTGCACAGGTTGTTACAGCCTGATTGTTGTGATTCGAGCAAATAAACAAAATTATCGCGATGTACTCTCCGTATTTTAGAGGGTACAGCTCTTATTTCTAAGCAAGCTGGAAAAGGATTAACTATGGTTTCTGAAGTCTATCAATCATTATTAGCCACTGATATCTCAGATGCACAATCGGCCGGTCAGGCGATGGATATCGGGATAAGATCATTGCTAAGCCCGATACCCAGACTGATGGGGTATGCGTTTACAGTGCGTTGCACTAATCGCAGCAATACTTATTTGCATGATGCGATCTATAAAGCACCGAAAGGTGCTGTTATTGTGGTTGAGACAGATGCCAATGACTATGCAGTGGCAGGTGGCAATGTCTGTGCGGTCGCTCAGCAAAACGGAGTGGCGGGTTTTGTAATAGATGGCGTGATTCGTGATGTTGGTGAAGCGAAAGAGATTAATTTCGCAGTGTTCGCACGTGGTGTGTTCCCGAAGCCGGGCGGTAAAACCAACGATGGTGAGTCACAAGTAGAGATTAATTGTGGTGGTGTAAGCGTAAACACTGGTGACTTAATTGTTGCGGATGAAGAAGGAATAGTGGTGATTCCTAAAGCGGAGATTGAATCGACACTAAAATCTGCTCTTGAGAAGAAACAAAAGGCAGAAGCTCAATCGTTGGCTGATTGGCGAACGAGCCATGAAGCGAAGATCAAAAGTATTATTGGTGAGTAATCAGTGAACCTTATCTGTCCAATTATTCACTTTAGTAGGGCATTTGCTCTATTATAATAAATTGGGCTAATCAGGCACTTATACCCCAAGACAGTGCTTACCTAAAACCTCAAATGGATTTTTGATATGAAAAAAATATTACTCATTATTCCCCTGTGTTTGTCACTACAGGCTTGCTCGACGGTGCCTACAGAAGGTCTGGATTTAGTTAGTACGCCTGAGAAGACTGCATCGACAGTAATCGGTGCTGTATTAGGTGGTTATCTGGGCGCCAAGGCCGGTGATGGTATTGCCGACTCTGCAGGAGAGACACTTGGTTTAATCGGTGGTACTTATTTGGGGATGTTGGCACCTGCGTATATCTGGAAGAATTACGGCACATCATCAAATAATTCGACAGGTACTAATTCAGGTTGGTTGGGGTCGCAGTTTTATACACAAAGCACCACAACAGTTCGCCGCGGTACGCAGTAAAATCCCTCCCCATCATCTCTCAGTAATTAGATGAGGGATGGTGGGGCGTTCTATGCTGAATCCCGATGCCCTTATTGCTTAAGAGATAGCTTCTATCCATACGGCAACCTTTTGTTGTTTATCACACCTGCGTACTATGGGATTCCCTACGCAATGTTAGTCCTTGGCTATGCTTGAATATTTATTCTTCAATCAGCAGTACTGCGATGAATTCACCGAAACGCTCGCAAACCGAAACATTTCCTTTCAGATCGAGCATGAAGCAGTTCAAAAATCACTCAATGTAAAAGTGCCTGATTTTACAAACGATGAGCTTTGGAACGACATTGATAGCCTTTACGATGAACTATCAGAAAAAGACACGCTATTATTGCAAGAGAGCTTTGAAGATGACGCTAACGTCAGTACCGCTGGTATTTACATACAGTTAGCGAATAATCAGCAGACAATTGCCAAGGTAGACCCGGACGTGATGAATCGCATACTGAGCAGTATCTCGATGGAAGAGTTTAATCAGTTCATCGAGGTTATTGTGGACAGTGTTGAAAATCCGGATGACTCACCGATTTGTAAAACGAGCTAGCGGTATTTACCCCACATCATTTACTGTGCACTAACGGCCTTGTGTAATTTGTTGATCGCACGCTCAACGTAAGCTGCAAAAAAATCGGGAGTGGTATAGCCTAATATGCGCTCTGCCTGTTCCGCACCTTCGGCATCTAAGAAAACCAGAGTGGGCGTCATCGAGGCGTCATACATGGTTGTTAACTGGTCAGAAGAAACCTGCTGACCATTAAAGTTCACCAAGTCGTATGCGCCATCTACCTGAATTTTACGTATCAGGACTTTGTCATCATATTCGCCACTGCGCACCATTGGTTGCAGCAGTTCATGCTCAAGCCTGTCACAAAAGTCACAGTATTCAGCATGGAACATAATCACCAGACCTAATTTGTTCCGCTTCATTTCCTCAGAAAGCTTCTGCAGGTTGTTTTCCTCGATGACCACATGCTCGGTACGAGGTGTGTCTGTATCATCAACGGTAGAGGCGGATAAGTGACTGAAACTCACGAACACCGCAATCAGTGGTAATACTAACCATTTTAATTTCATGTGATTCTCCTCTTAGCTTTTGCCACCATGCCGATTTTGTCGTAAAGTGCTGAACTTTCAATCTTGTAAAGAAAGCCCTTTATGTCCAATACCTTACGCATCGCAACGCGCAAAAGTGCACTCGCAATCTGGCAAGCTGAGCATGTTGCCAATCGCTTACAACAAATCCATCCGGATTTGCAAGTGGAACTAGTAGGTATGATGACACGTGGCGATATAATTTTGGATACCCCTTTAGCCAAGGTAGGTGGTAAAGGTCTGTTTGTTAAAGAGCTGGAAACAGGCATGTTAGAAGGGACAGCAGATATTGCGGTTCATTCCATGAAAGATGTGCCGATGGCATTCCCGGAGGGTCTGCACCTTCCTGTGATTATGGAGCGTGAAGATCCAACGGATGCGTTCGTGTCTAATACGATTGAATCCATTGATGCGCTACCTTTGAATGCGCGCGTAGGAACGTGCAGCTTACGTCGTCAAACACAAATCCGTGAATATCGTCCTGATCTACAAATTCTTGATTTACGCGGTAATGTCAATACACGCCTGGCTAAGCTGGATAATGATGAATACGATGCCATTATTTTGGCCTCAGCAGGCCTGATGCGTCTTGGTTTTGAAGCGCGTATTCGTGAACGCATTGCCACTGAGAAAAGTTTGCCTGCTATTGGACAAGGTGCGGTGGGTATCGAGTGTCGGGTAGATGATGAGCGAATCAATGGATTGTTAGCACCGCTGATTCATGATGATACCGCCGTCCGTGTTCGTGCTGAGCGTGCTTTAAACAATCGCTTAAATGGCGGCTGTCAGGTTCCGGTCGCTGGTTTTGCCGAGTTGAATGGTGATCAAATTCACTTGCGCGGATTAATTGGTTATCCTGACGGTTCAACAATTTATCGCGCAGAAATGACTGGCTCAATCGATGATGCCGAGTCCATTGGTGTTGCGGTTGCCGAAGATCTGTTGGCACAAGGCGGGCGCAGTGTGCTGGAAAGTATCGGCATCAACGTTGATTAATGGTTAACGGCTTACCGCTGCAGGGGCGTTCGATTGTTGTTACACGCCCCGTACATCAGGCAGCACAAATAAGCCAGCAGTTACAGGATGTCGGTGCGGAGGTGATTAATTTCCCTTTGCTCGATATTGTAGAGCCTTCAGATACAGATGGCTGCAGGCGTAAACTTGCAGTTCTTGATCGATACGATTTTCTTATTTTCACCAGTCCCAATGCGGTTGAGTGTGCTTTATCTTATCTTACAGATGGCTTACCGGAAACAGTGAAAGTCGCTGCAGTCGGAAAGAAAACAGCGCAGTGCTTGTCACATCATGGCATTTCGGTATCTATTGTGCCTTCCGATACCTTCAATAGTGAATCACTACTGGCTTGTGCTGACTTGCAAGCGGTTAAGGGCTTGTCAATCGCGATTATTCGGGGTGAGGGTGGGCGCAGCTTATTAAGAGAGACCTTGTCAGAGCGTGGTGCCTGCGTTGATTATATCGATGTGTACCGGCGAATTTGTCCTGCTGATAATTTATTGCCCTTAGTTAAGTTACAGCAGCAGAGTGGACTCGATATAATTATTCTGACTAGTGTTGAAAGTTTGCACCACTTGTTTCGCTTAGGTAAAGGTCAGTTATGGTTAAATGACACCACATTACTTGTGGGAAGCGAACGTATCGCCTCCATGGTAAAACAAACCTCTCATGCAGGACGCGTGTTGGTCGCGCCAGACCCAAGCGATGGCAGTATCTTCAGTCGCATCCAGGACTGGGTTAACGATAAAAACAGATAGGTATAAGAATCGATGGCTATTCAAGGCTCAGGGATGGAAAAGCAAATTAGGACATTGCGGAAACGCTCATTGTTTACCTTGTTTTTAACCTGGCTGGCATTGTTTTTTACCGTGGTAGGTATTGCAGCGGGCTATAAAAACTTTCTTCGTGTTCAGGACAAGGCCAAGGAAGCAGGCCTAAATGCCAAGGTTGCCAGAGATATTTTGCCTGAGTTAGCGCGCAAAGATGTCATTCAGGAATGGCAAGCGCAGGTGCGTGATCAGCTGAAATCCAGCAGTGAGCAGAATGCACGGGAACTAAGCCAGTTAAAAGAAGTGAGTAATACCAGTGCTTATGTTGCTGACACTTTAAACGAGCAAGTTCGCCAGCTGACAATCCAGCAAGAAATTCTCAAAACGCCTCAGAAGCAGACTAATCAATGGAAAATCGAAGAGGCCCGTTATCTGTTAAAAACCGCGCAAAGAAAACTCCAATTAGATGAAGATCCGATTGCTGCGCAAAAGGCTTTAGTACTGGCGGATGAAATATTAATTGAACTCGGCTCTGAAGCTTATTTACCGGTACGTCAGGCATTGGCAACCGATATCGCATTAGTGAAACGCGCTAAGTCCTACAATCCGGCTCAGTTGGTCAAACAAATTGATAGCTTAGCGCTGAGTTTAAAGCGTGCGATGAGTAGAGGCTCTGCTGTGGTTGATCCTTCAACTGAATCAGATGCCGATGCCGGTGGGAGAAACTCCTTGTTTCAACGTGTTCAGGCGAGCATTAGCGAGGTGGTGGTCATTAAACAATATGATCAGGATCTGGCTAAACGTATCAGTGGTGATGCCCAGTCGGTACGCTACGAATTACTTCGACTCAAATTAGAAAATTTAAAGCACTTAGGGTTACGCAATCAGGTTGAAGCTTATCAACTACAGCTTCAGGAGATTCAGTCGCTTATTGAGACAGAACAAATATCACAGTCTGGAGATGACTTGAGTGCCGATGTTGATGCCTTAAAGAATTTACTACACCGTCCGGATTTCCCCGAACTACAGTCACCAGATGTGATGGATTTAGTGTTATCAAATGCACATCCGGCAGAGGCAAGTAAATGATTCTGTATCCTTTTCTGATTTTGCTGTTGATCGGTGTTCTTTACATCGTGGGATTAATGTTGCTGAGAAACTCACAAGATCTGGTGGTGTTATGGGGTCAGAGCTATACCTTAGAGTTAAGTAGCTTTACCCTGGTAGTAGGTTTGATTCTGTTATTTATTCTCGGATACGTGTTGATCGCCTCAATCGTTGCGTTGTTATTAGCGCCGAAGCGTATTAGTCAGAACCGGGAGAATAAATATCATGCTGAAGCGCAGCTGGATTTGAAAAATGGTCTGGTAAACTTGGTAGAGGGGCACTTCGCCGAATCAGAGAAATTACTGGTTAAGAACGTGGCGTACTCTGAAACACCTCTGCTGAATTATCTGGGGGCAGCTCACTGTGCACATATGTTAAAGAATACTCAACAGCGTGATGAGTATTTAAAAGTAGCCAGTGCTTACGGTGATGAAGCTGAAATTGCAGTGGCAGTCTCACAGGCTTCTATGCAGTTTGAGAGTGGTCAAATCGAGCAATCCAGAGCTACCTTAACGCACCTTAGAGAGCTGGCTCCGAGTCATCCGTATCCTAATCAATTGCTTGCGCAGGTTTATTACCAGCAGGAAGATTGGCGGCAATTAGTGAAACTTATTCCGGAATTGGTCAAACAGCCGGAGGGTAGAGGGGGTGACTACGAGCCATACTTCCAACGGGCGGTGACTGGCCTGTTTGAGAGTACGTCAGGTAAAAAAGACATTCCGGCCTTGTCCACGCTTTGGCAACAATTACCCGATAATGTCCGGAATGAAGAATACGCCATAGAGGCCTATACCACTGCGCTAAATAATGCGGGTGGTGGAGAATTGGCGACACCATTATTAGAGCAAAAAATATCCGAACAGCCTAGCAGGGCGCTGGTTAAAGTGTATGGGGAGATAAAACATCGTCGGCCTGCTGAGGCGTTTGAAACAGCGATGCAGTGGCAGACTTCCATGCCGGGGGACTCCGCAATGCTATTGTGCCTCGGACGCTTAGCGAGTCAGGCTTCAGATTATACGTCGAGTGCTGATTATTATGAGCGAGCGCTGTCTCTGGTGCCGGATAAAGCGGTTTATAATGAGTTTGCCGAATTGTTAACGTCTATGGGGGATCTTGATAATGCACAACGTTGCTATCGACAAGGCCTTCGATACTGTGTGCAAGGGAAGGCACAACCGTTTAAAAGATTAGTAGACTCCGGCGACTAAATGGCTCATTAAGCATTAGTTCACTATGATTGAACCATTATGGCGTACCGACCAACTTTTCACTGTTGGCTAATTATAAAAATAAAGGTATGTATCGTATGTTTGACTGGGGCTTAAGGTCTGTTGGTGTTCTATTACTAATTGCGTTTTCACATATAAGCTACGCAACCACTCCTAATATAAACTTTGGTCCTTTGGATGGTGGCCTTAATGATGGTACGGAACCTTTTGGTCAATTCCAGACCGATGCATCCGGAACGCCTCTGCCGTGCTCGTCAGACACTGATACCGATATGCTTGGAGCGGATTGTGGAGAACGCAACCGTATCGTCCGAACTCAAGATATAGTGACTCATCTCTGGTCGATCTCTGTTAACGGTGGTGATGCCTCGATTCCAGTAGGTGATCCGGTCCTGACAGATGTTGTTATCGAGCAAACCATTCATCCATCAGCTGGTGCCGTTGTAAGTTTTGAGTCCATGCCTGCGGCTTGCCGTGAAGATGCAGGTGGTGGAACTAATCCTCCCTCAAGTATCGTAGAAAATGCCGACGGCAGTAGTACCTTAACGTGTAACTTAGGTGCGTTTGCCGAAGGGCAGGGGCGTATTTTTACAGTTGGTGTAAAACCATCCGGTTACTCAAAGAACGGTTCCAGTTATACCAGTACACAGCGTGTGTATTCTTTAGATTCTGACGGCAACGAAAATGCCACAAAAAATGAATACTCGGATGACCGTCCGATAATGATTTCAGCGGCGCCGGCTTATGACTTGATTCACTCCATCAGTACGACTCAGGCCATTCGTAATAATAACGTCACAACGATGGATGTTGGGCAAGGACCTGAGAAAGGTTTTGTCGCATATATGCATTATCGTATGGCAGCAGGTAGGCAAACGGGGATTGAACAGATTACTCAGCCAATTACTTTTAATGATGTTTTTACCGCGACCAAAGACTCATCCGCCGGTCCTGAGTTTGATCTGGAATTTCATATCACTCAGTGTATCCCAAACCCATCAGGATGGGGAACTGAGACTTGGGGACGTATGAACATTCGTACCGATCGCCCGGAGTCTGAGCATGTACTCGACTCAGGAGATTGTACCTATGAACGAGAAGATCCACTAGATCCCACTTCAACAAGCTATAAGATTACGATCGACAATGTGGATTTGTCAGGGACGCACTACCCAACGAAAGCGGTCGGAGCGATAGATCTAACTGCTGGACCTTATTATGTCATGAACCATCGTGTTCAGGTATTTATTCCGTTTCGCTCTATCGACATGACGGATGGTATTGCAGGGAATAACACTGGCGCTGTCTATCTATCAAGCTTATTAAAGGATTTTGATCCAGTCAGCCCGTCAGGCGTTGCTAACTTCGCTGGTGATAAAGAACCGGGTTACAACGGTGATCTTATTGACGGAAAACGAAGTAACAATCAACTGGGTGCCACTGAATTTCGTTTGATACCGGACGGATCGTTTAGCAAGCGCAACCTCAAAACGACTGACAATCGCGTCCTGAGTTATACATATTCAGGAACATCTTCCTATCACTCCGGTGATGGTGAGCTCGAAACCGGACAGGCAGTTGCTGGTTGGATACTGGTTTACAACAAAGGAACGGTAGGGCTAAACAATCCGATTGCGTGCGATATTTTTGATAATACAGTCGGTCAACTGACTGATCGTGGTGATGTAGGCGCGTCCGCTGGTACCTATGCGTTTATGGGTACCTATGCTGTTAATGGTCATGATTACCGTGATTATACGATTCAGTATGCCAATATTGATTTAAGTGGTGATGATCCATTGAACGGCGATGGGGTGCCCGGTAGTGATTATGATGTAGTTACCGGACGTTACAATGGTAATTGGGATAAGCAAGCCGCAGCTCGCTGTAATGATGATAGTCCGTCAAATGGTCAATGGTATACAGATCCGAATGATGTTCCGGGTGGAATAGATAATGTCAATGCCGCGCGAGCAGTACTCAGTGATGCAGCCAAGGCCGCTGGTAAGACTTTTGAGCCGGGGCAGCAAATCAGGTTTATTACTCCAATCAAAGCTCGTGACCGTTTCAAAGGTGGCCCATATGATGGTGAGATCATTCCAGTGGGGACGGTACTGGCTAACTTTGGTGGCTTTAAGTCGGATGAGTGGTCTAGCAATTGGACAGGAAGAAGTTACTATCCATCACCGGAAACAGCTCAGGTGGACGGTGACAGAGTTACCATCACACGCTTGAGTATGACGCTGGATTCACACAGTATTACACCTTACGCTGCACCAGCCAACACAACAACCACGTTGGCAGGTAATCAGATAGTTTGGCAAGTGGATACCGCTGTGCAATCGACGCTGGCTGAGCCAACCTATGCCGAAAACCTCCAGATCATTAATGTATTGCCACCAAACGTGAGTTATAACCATAGTTGTACGATTGATTATGACGGGGGAACGCCCGCCGGTCAGGTTCAGTACAATATGGATGTTGATGGTAATCCCGCACCGGGATATACCCGACTAGTTTGGGAGCTTGGTGACCTTCGGGCGAACACCGCAATTCCACCTCGTATTATTTGTACCGATACCAATCCACTGGCCGAAGATGGAAGTTCCGTCATTAATTATGCTGAGATACGGGCGGACAACGTCTTGTCATCCCTGGCGGCAAGATCCGACACCCACACTATTAGTCTGGAGCAGATCGGTGAAATACAGGTCTCAAAAAAGGTTGATGTACCGCTAGATGATCGGAATGATGATCAGGTCTATACCTTGTCATGGTCTAACTTCTCAGCAGCTATTGAGATAGCAAAACCTGTTGTTATTGATATTTTACCGTTTAATGGTGATAGCGTACTTGATCGGAGTCCTGCCTCTAGTTTCAGTGGTACTTTGGAGTTGGTCGGTGCACCTACAGTCGAATGGTTGGATGGCAGTGTCCCTGGCGGATCTGAGGACGCAATGGGTACCTGGTATTATACTGTTGATGATCCAACCACCATTATTGTTGATCCGGATAACAATGTATCAAACTGGTGTTTGGAAGCTGATTTCGGGACCGCAACCTGTCCGGCAGATTTCGCCTCGGTAACCGCACTGAAGTTTATCTCAAATTATAACCTGGATAAGGACGGTAATCCTCGCCAAGGGGTAAATGCAACGATGACCTTGAGAGCGGGTGATTCTGCTGATCCTGCTTCTGGAAATGCCAATAAATCAGGTGATATTTATACCAACCGTTTCTCACTGGACTCGCAGACTTTGCCTCCGGCGCAATTTTTTGAATCCGGAAATGCCACAGTACAAATTGCCTCCTACTCGATCGGTGATTTCGTATTTGCCGATATCGATGGGGATGGTAAGTATGATGCCGAAGTAGATTACCCTGCGCCTGACGGTGTTCGTGTGAATCTCAGGAAGCCTGATGGCACTCTCGTTAAAACCACGACGATTGGTCTTGAAAAGCCAGCGCGCTACTTCTTTAATGTACTGGACTCTGGCGACTATTACATCGAAATCCCGGCGAGTGAATTTCAGGACGATGCCTTACTTGAACACTGGACCGCATCAGTTGTACTTTCCCCTGAGAGTGATGACAATAATGAGACGGGGGATCAGCACGCATACTCAACAGGTTCACCATTAACAGACGGTATACGCACTGGTCTACTAACCTTGTCTGCGACTCCTCCGGTACCTGGGGGTATTCCACTGGGTAATGAACCACTTGGTGATAATGTTGCCTTCTTGTCAGACCCTACGGGTGATGATTTTTCTAACTTTACCTTAGATATCGGTTTGATTCCTGATACTTATGAAGTAACCGGTACTGTCTGGAACGATGCTAATAACAACGGTCTTCGTGAGAACAGTGAGTCCGGAATTGCTGGCGTTACCGTTGTGCTGCATGGTTCACCGTGGGGTGAAGAGCGTTGTTTGAGTGTTGATACGGATGCCAATGGATTTTATAAGTTCGACAAAGTGATGTCTGGTGATTATAAGATCTATGAGTCTGATGCATCAGATGCGCCATACGGTTATGCGAGCTGCCCACCAGCAGTGAGCGATCCAGCGACCTATATTTCTACAACAAATAACACACGCAGCATCACAGTTCATGAGGCGGATGTTCATCGGCAAGATTTTGGTGATTACAATGGAATAATTATTCGCGGAGTCGTGTTTGATGATAATGGCATGTTGGGTGGCAACTCGGCTAATGAAATACAAGATGGCGGTGAGTCAGGTATTTCGGGTGTTAAAGTTGAAGCGACCGATGCCAGCGGCAATGTTTATGATTCTGCTATTACTAAAACAGACGGTAGTTATGCGCTGTATGTGCCGGGAACGGCAACAACCGTCAATGTGCGCGAATATAATGCGAGTGGCTATGAAACAACAGGTGCAGATGTTGGAAACAGTGGTGGTACTTACACGGCATCAACAGATGTGATTAGCTTTACTGCAACGCCCGCTACGGAATACACAGGTCTGGACTTTGGTGATATTCGTAAGCCAACCTTTGAGCCGAACCACACAGGGGAGATTATCCCGGGTAATGTGGTATTTTATGCTCATAAGTTTACCTCGCCTGCGTCAGGTACGGTTTCATTCTCCGCGCTTGGGAGTCTACATCAAAGTCCGGGTTGGGCTAAGTTGCTGTACCGCGATAGCAATTGTGATGGCATCTTAAACGGTGCTGAGGGGCAGTCATCGTTGAATACTTCACCGATTGCGATTTCAGCAGGAGAGTCAGTGTGTATTATCGATAAAGTCTATGCTCCTTCTAACGTTGCGGCGCGTGATCAATACCGTGTCGCCATCACCGCTGACTTTGCATTTGGTGGAAGTGGTGCGGGTGATATTCAATTGATGGTGACAGATGTGACGACAGCCGGACAGGTTGTGACACCGACCTTGCCAGCAACACCTGCTGTGGTTGCAGAACCCGCAGTGCCTAGCCAGCCGGCTCAGCCTGCCACGCCCAATGTACCTGCAACAGAAACCACGCCCGAGATTCCGGGCACTCCGGCAACTCCAGCGACTGACCCCGTCCCCGCACAGGATGCTGTTGCAGCGACTCCGGTGACACCAGAGCTTGGTCCATCACGTTTAGAACTAAGAAAAAGCGTAAAAAATATCAGTAAGAATACAGCGGAAACCCAGACCATTAATCAAGCTGATCCGGGTGATGTATTGGAATACCGTGTTTACTATAGCAATACAGGAACCGGTCCAATTACAGACTTGCGAGTCAATGATGTTGCACCAGCATATACAGAGTTTGTCCCTGGCTCGGGTGCATGTCATCTGACACCGGCTGGCATGACCTGTAGTCCGGTAATGGGCATTAGTGATATCCATTGGCGCTTTACCGGCACATTGACCGGTGGAAGCAGTGGTAATGTGAGTTACCGTGTGAAAGTTGATGATTAAGTCACAGCATGTTTGATAGTGGTAAACTCTGAACTTCTGTTCGAATTAAGAGCTATCGATGAAAGTAATGACAGAAGCACAGACCGGCGGAAAGGTTCGCTGGCTGTGTCTGACTTTTTTGGCATTTATACTTGCATTAGGGTTAAGTTGGATCGTTTGGATCCCACTTAACTTTGGTTATGAATACCTCTATTCGTTGATTGGGATCGATCAGCATATAGCGCGTTTCGCGCCTGCGAATCCGCTGAAGCATGATTTTGCCTTGACCGCACAAAGTCAACGCTACGACTTATTCGAAGGGATTGTGCATGCCATTCATCGGCACGGTGATGGTTTAGCATCACTGGCCTATATCGACGCTCAGGGGCAGTCGGTTGGCTTATTAACGCATGATGAAGTGGTGCATTTGCAAGATGTCGCGATTCTGATCGAACGCATGAAAATCTTACTGTATGGTTCTTTTGTTCTGTTTGTCACTTTGATTGTCTGGCTCTATAAAAGCCGCATTGTGATGCCATCGTTTAAAGCCTTGCTTAGCTATACTTTCGTTGCACTGATAGTGATCACAGGCATTATCTTGCTTATTGGTGCGCATGATGTGTTTTATCAGCTGCATGTTTGGGCCTTCCCAGATGATCATAAGTGGTTTTTTTATTATGAAGAATCACTGATGAGCACCATGATGAAAGCACCTGATCTATTTGCTTACATCGCAGTCTTATTGGTCATTGTGGCAGCGATCATTTTCGTCATTATTATGTGGTTTATCAGGCAGATTTTTAGCGCCCGTACTATGACTCATGACTGATCTCCTGAGGTGGCGACACCGCATAGTCAGGGATCTTGCGTGGGTCATTGCGAGTCCGCCTCTGGTATCAGGTTATTTCTCAGGTGTCACCTGGTGGGATAATGCCCATTTGAGTGCGGAGTACATGGATTGCCTGACGGTTTTGACTGAGCTGGATGAAAATCCTTTACCTTTAGAACAACATCTCAGTGCTTTAAAAAGCAAAGCGCTGGGTCATCGGTTTGAGGCATTAGTTGCCTTCTGGCTAGCGATTAGTCCGAACTATGATTTGATTGACCGAAACCTGCAAATTCAGGGCGATGGAAGAACGTTAGGTGAGTTGGATTTTATTATTCGTGATCGCAAAACGGATGCCATCATTCACCTTGAGGTGACTGTGAAATTCTATATGGGGTTATTCGATCTTCAGAACGCATTGAATTGGTATGGGAGTAATCTCAGGGACACCTTTGGCAAGAAGCTTAATCATCTCAAACAGCGACAAACTCAGCTTAGTTGTTTGCATCCGGATAAAATTAAGTACCCGATTGATCAACGTTGTTGCATGGTGAAAGGGCGATTGTTTTATCCTGAGTACCCAAGCCCAAGCCCAAGCCCAAGCCCAAGCCCAAGCCCAAGCCCAAGCCCAAGCCCAAGCCCAAGTTCACGCAATGAGTTGGACTCAAGTGCTTCAACGACTTATCAATATCCCGAAGGAGTATCAGCGCATCATCTACATGCAATCTGGGGTAGTGATGTCTCCGCTTATGCGAGTAAATATTCTATTAAGCAGGTGTTCCCAATCCAAAAACCGGAATGGTTTTCAGAGTTCGCTGATCCGCAGGAGTGCTCAAGCTTATCTTCAAAACCAGATAGAGATAGTTTAAGTAATGCAAACTATAGCAAAACAGATCTACATGACTTCTTGAGCAATGCTGCCAACACAATGCATCGGCCTCAGTGTTATGTACTGATGAATGAGCGACAAGAGTTTATGCGTTACTTCCAGTTTCCTGAAGACTACTTTGCTTCAGTAAAGGCTGTTGACAGTTAGCCAACGTCTAATCAACCGCTATGCCGCTTGGTACTTCAGCGGGTGCTTTTAATCGTCCATAAAGGGCTTTCTGATCTGTCAGTGCGCCTAAGAACTCGATCAATAAATCAATTTCAGAATCTGATAACGGAGGAAGGTTAATATCATTCTGCCGCTTCAGTCGTGCCATTTCCCGTTTGTCCTGCTGGATAATAAAATCCGTTTTAACCAGATAAGGATCTTTTGGCATTACCAGTTGATCCGCCTGATATTGCGCTAAACTTTCAACAGGGTTCAGATGATGGCGAATGATGCCTTCCAGTGTGGCATACGCACCGTTATGGCCATAAGGTGCTGTCGCCGTGACATTGCGAAGACTTGGTGTACGAAAGCGATACGCGTCTTCTAAGCGATCCGTCTCGTTGATACGGCCTTGGTCGCGGGCGATGAATTCAAAACGCCGTGTCCGGCCCGGTCCAAACCCCGGTAACATCAAAGCATGGAACCCGTGATCGGTTTGCAGCGCGCCACTGTGACAACTTGAACAGTTAGCTTTGCCGTAAAATAACTCCATTCCCTGTTTTTGTTTATCGCTGAGTGCTGATGGATCACCTCTAAGATAGTGGTCAAACGGGCTTTCATCAGAGCGCCATTCGTGTGCCATAAAATCCGCTAATGCATTGCCGACATGAACAATGGTGATATCCGGTGAGGCTTTAATCTCTGGATAGGCGGCTTTAAACAATGGCTCGTAAGCTGCTATGGCCTGAAGCCGCTTGAGTAGTATCGCCCACACATAATCAGGTCTGCGCCGTGTGGCTCCGGCAATCTGATTTTCATTACGTTCCCCCGCCATTTCAACCGGAGATGTCACGGGAAAAAGCGCTTGGGCGGCTAACAAATTGTTTAAGCCTTTTGGCAAAAACTCTTCAGCAGGGGTGTTAAAACCACTGGGAAAAATGGGATCGATAGAGACGCGCCCATCATGAAACAGATGTGTAAACTCTTTTGCACCCAAATTGAATAAAGCTGAGGCATTACGTGGTACACGACGTTTTACCTTTGAAGGGCCTATGCCGACGGTACGTTCAGTACCAAGTCCAATCCCACCTTCGCCAATACCCAATGACAGTCCATCTGCACTGGCCAAGTCGTGATGGTGGCAGGTTGAACAAGCGATATTTTGGTTGCCACTCAAAATCTTATCGTAAAACAGAAGTTGCCCTAATCTGGCCGCTTCTAAAGAAACCTCGTGATAGTCATCGTCTTTCAGGGGCTGTGGCAGTTGAATGGTTTGTTGATCATCGTCAGCATTATTCTGAGTTTCTAGGTTTGCTGCCAAACGCAAGTTCTCATCGGCAGAAACTGAGCCTATAGTCCCCAGAGAATAACCAAGACAAATCAAAAGTGATAAAATTAATCCTCGTTTCATCAGTCATCACCGTTCGTGTTCGTAACAAAAGGATAATCGTTGGTGTAAGGCTCAATACCACATGCCGGGTAACCGGCTATGTCACGAATAGTGTATAAAAATTCGAGTAAAGGAAAGTTCATGTCAGTATTAAAACGTAGTATCGCCATAAGTCTGTTAAGTGCTGTGTTATGTCAGGGTAGCGCATTTGCCGATGTTGAAAAAGGTCGCCAACTGATGGAGCAAAGCCGTTTTCAGGAAGCGATGACTGAGTTTCTCCCTGCAGCTCAGGCTGGCAATGCCGATGCTGAAGAGCTGATTGGTGTGATGTACGCGATGGGGCTTGGTGTGGAGCGCGATGACCGACGTGCCTTTGAGTGGTATCTGCGTGCCTCGATGAAGGCGCATCCGGGTGCTCAGTCTGGTGTGGGTTGGTATTACGAAGTCGGGCGGGGCGTTGCTAAGGATTTGGTGCGTGCGTATATGTGGTATGTCCTGTCGGCGATAGGTGGTGATCCTGATGCAGCGATCAGTCAGGAAGAAGTCATCAAGAAAATGACCAAAGAGCAGGTGAGGGAGGCTCAAATTCTGATCGCGGATTACAAAACTCATTTATACCCTTATGACTAATTATCCAACCCAAATATTGTCATTTTTGGACACCATACCGTTTATCTGAATCGCAGCTGTACCAAATATATAAACCATAGCAAAAGATATAAATATAACTTTTGAGGTTAATAAATCGTTAAGTCCGATTCCGTAGAATAGTCATCAGCTTCTAGGGGCTAATCGGCAACAAAACAAAATAAGAAGAAAAACAATAATAAGAAATGCTGATGTTTTATGTAATAAACCGATAACACCGGGCAAGATAGCTCGGGTCATCGGATTGTAATTAAGACCTAACACTGCGGGAGGCGATATAAAAATAATAAATGCCTCCTGCAGTTTCTTGGTTTCTTAGTTCACATCTGCAGCATACGCTGCATCAACCGCTTTCTCAGCCTTCTCAGCTTCTGATGACAACAGTGAGAACCACTTTTCACCATCTTTTACGTTCTTCTGGAACCAAGTGTACACCGGTGCAGCTGCTGCTTTAAATGCCGCTTTATCTGCAGGTGTTGGCACATAAAGATTTCCGCCAGCCTTTTTGAAGTCAGCATAAGCCTGAATGGATTTACGCTTAGGTGACGCAAAAGTCGCCTGCTGTAGCGCGTCAAAACCGTCAACGATAACTTTACGGGTTTCCTCATCCATCTTCATGAAGCTCTCATTGCTCATGTACCACAATGCGCCCATGTAAGCGTGACCGTCTAATGTGACGTTCTTCAAACCAGCTTCCGGGAATTTCATCCCCATGATGTCAGTGATACCGTTCTTAGAACCTTCAACAACACCGGTCTGGAATGAGGTGAACAGCTCAGGCCATGGGATTGGAGTAGGGCTTGCGCCTAGTGCTTTAACCAATTCCTGAGGCAGGTCAGCCACAACGGTACGAATTTTCAGACCTTTCATGTCTTCCGGAGTCTTAACCACACGCTTCGTGTTGGCAAAGTTTCTCCAGCCACCAGTATTACCAATGGTCATCAGACGAATTTTATCATCAGAATCTTTCAGGATTGCTTTACGCATTTCACGTGTGAAGTCACCGCTTAGTACTTCTTCAGCAATACGATCATCACGCAGTATATACGGCAAGTCTAATACCTGAACGTAAGGGTACATGTTGGCAGCACCACCAGACGTAGAGATATAGATATCAACTGAACCATCTTCAACAGCCTGCAGACATTCCGTACCGTTTGCACAAAGTTGCGTACCGATAAATAACTCAACTTCAACTTTGCCATTAGAGCGAGACTCAACGAAATCTTTGAAAACCACTAAGCCATCGTAGTCTTCATCATTTTCGTTTGAGTTAGCAACCGCACGCAGTTTAAAGTCAGCTGCCTGAACGGAAGCCACACCCGCTCCAAACAACATAGACGCCCCGAGCACACTGGACAATAATAATTTTGTCGATTTCTTCATAATGATTAGCTCCTCTTAAGCTTTTTATAAAAACACAATCAGGCCAGCCCTAACAGTCTAGGAATGGTCATTGATATTGCAGGAATGAAGGTGATTAAAAAGATCACCAAAATTTCAACAAACAGGAAGGGTAGGATCGCACGCGCAATCGTTTGTACTTTCTCGCCCGAAACACTGGAGGCGACAAACAACACCAGTCCCATGGGCGGTGTCGCCAAACCCACCGTAAGGTTAACACTCATGATCGTTGCAAAGTGAACCGGATCTACGCCTAATTTAATAAAAATCGGTGCCAGAATTGGGCCAAGAATAATAATGGCAGGGCCTGCATCTAGAAACATTCCAACAATAAATAACAGAATGTTGATTAGGAACAACAGAATGAGTGCGTTCTCACTAAGTGATAATGTCCACTCTGCCATCATTTCAGCTGCGTGAGACAAGCTTACAACTGTCTTAAAGGCGATTGCCGCACCGACCAATAATAAGACGACTGACGATGAGATAGCACTTCGTGTAAAGATGTCTGGTAGGTCACGGAAACGCACACTTCTGAGTACGAATAAGCTGATGACCATGGCATAGCCAACCGCAATCGCTGATGCCTCTGTGGGTGTAAATACCCCACTCAAAATACCGCCGAGAATGATTACAGGCGTCAGTAACGGGAAGAATGCCTTCCAGGTTGCTGTTACTTTCTCCCGAGGCGTTGACTTGCGACCAGCGACCGGGAAGTCGTACCGCTTGGCCATCAGCGTTGTCATCCCCATCAGACCTAAGCCGACCAGAATACCCGGAACTACACCCGCAGCAAATAAAGCCGCTACCGAGATTTCCATGGTGTAGGCATAGATAATCATAATGCCTGACGGTGGAATAATCGGGCCAATGACCGAGGAGGCGGCAGTGATCGCAGCGGCAAATTTACGGGAGTAGCCATTCTTTTCCATAGCTGGAATCAGCATAGAACCCAGCGCAGAGGTATCAGCCACAGCAGAGCCCGATAAGCCCGCAAACAACATACTAGATAGAATGTTGACGTGAGCAAGTCCACCCCGTACATGCCCGATCAGTGCCTGTGAGAAGGCAACCAGACGCATGGTGATGCCGCCTTGGTTCATCAGCTCACCGGCCAACATAAAGAAGGGGATTGCCATCAACGGGAAGGAGTCGATACCGTTGTAGATGTTGCGAAACAGCAAAGGAATGTCGCGATCCATGCCTTCGACATAGAGCATGATGCCGGGGCCGGTCAGCATTGCAAAAAATACCGGCATACCGAGTAGCAGCAGTACTAAAAAGATAACGAGAAAGAATATTAACATGTGATTACTCCGCTACAGTCAATGATGGGCGCGGAGGCTCAGGATAATCATCAGGATCGCCGAAGGTGCGGCCAATCTCGCGGAGTAGCATTTCTATATTGACTAGCAGCATTGATCCAAAGCAAACGGGCATTGCCAGATAAATCCAGGCACGTGATAAGTGGAATGAAGCGGCGCGTGTTCTAAAGCCACGTTGGAAAAATTCGATAGCAAGATAGAATAATTGGCACAGCACTACCAGAGCTAGTGCCAGTAAGAAGAGTTTTAACAGGCGCTGTAGCAAACCGGGTAGCATTTCACCGACCATATCGATTGCGACGAATGATCCCCAACGATAGCCAGAAGCAGCCACCAAGCCCATCATCCAGATCATTAATGCACGGGCCACTTCTTCAGGCCACGGTAGTGCGCTATCCAACACATAGCGGTAGAACACCTGCAGCAGAATAGTGCCGACCATTAATGCGACGAGTACCCATGCAATCGAGCGGCCGAATGCCAGCATGTAAGTGTTAAATGTTTCCAGTAGATGCAAAAACTTGCGCATAGCGGTCATTGTATTGAAACCTGTTCTTGCATTGATCTTCCTCCATTGTCACTGCATGGCCACTAGCGACTAGCTAGTTGTCGATAGCGGCATACAGAGTTTGTGCCTGAACGGATCTGTTGATGTAAACCAACAAATCACAGCATCAAGCATGTTCTACGCGACGTTTTGCAATTGCACAACACCAAACTGGCTGCGTTCAAAGACGAGTCCACTGCCATCATGCCTGCTGAAGTCACGAATATTCGACAATAAAATATCGTGATCACCAGCTTCAATCACCTGATGCAAGTCACAGTCAAACCAGGCGACACACTCAGGAATCAACAGACGACCGCTAGGCGCACGCAATGTTTCTACAGCAGCGAAACGTTCTTCCTGCGCTCCACGTGTAAAGTGCATAGCTAATTCGCTTTGCTTAGCCGACAACACGCTGACGGTATAACCATCACTGTTATGAAAGGCTTCGATACAACCGGAATTTTTCTGAATATTCCAAAGTGCCATCGCCGGATCAAGCGAAACCGCATTGAAAGAGGAGCAGGTCATACCGTAGTCCTGTCCCTTATAGTGTGTAGTGATAATGGTAACGCCGGTTGCAAAGCAACCTAAGGCATCACGAAGCTCCCGACTCATGCAACCTCCTCACCCATTGCTGCGGTCAATAACTCAAACCAGGTTTGGCGATCAATCTCGACGTCCATGGCTTTTGACAATGTTTTAATGCGCTCCAGATTATTAGTACCAACAATCGGTAAAATATTGGAAGGATGAGCCAGCAACCAAGCCACTGCTACGTGATCAATTCCACAGTTCTGCTGATCAGCAATTCGCTCCATCACAGGTCGTAAACGCTGAGCATCGGCGTCATCACCGAAAATACGGCCACCTGCCAAAGGAGACCATGCCATTGCATTGAGGTTTAAGGTTTCCAAATGCGCCAGTGAGCCGTCAGTAAACGCATCGCGCTCTAACAAACTCATCTCGATTTGATTGGTCACCAAGGTGTTTTCCATGCGACTTTGCAGTAACTCCCAATCCCAAGATTTGAAGTTTGATACACCGGCAGCCAAAATTTTTCCTTCATCGATCAAGGCATCCAGTGTTGCACCAGTCGCTGTCGCATCCATAAATGGGTCAGGGCGATGAATCAACAATAAATCGAGCACCTCTGTATTCAGATTGCGCAGGCTATTTTCCACCGACATGCGGATATATTCAGGGCTGGTGTCATAATATTTAACACGTCGCTCCGGATATTTACTGGTAGGAATCGCAATGTCACATTTACTGATCAGCTGCATTTGATCACGCAGACTACTGTCTTGTGCTAAGGCTTCGCCAAATAGCTTTTCAC
Organism: Leucothrix pacifica; assembly: GCF_003172875.1. Lineage (GTDB taxonomy): Bacteria > Pseudomonadota > Gammaproteobacteria > Thiotrichales > Thiotrichaceae > Leucothrix > Leucothrix pacifica. The sequence continues at coordinate 22,716 of NZ_QGKM01000056.1, forward strand.
AGGCATATTCACCATAGATATCGGCATGGTCAAAGGTGGTAATCCCTTGCTCCAGACAGGCGTCAATTTTCGCACGTACATGAGAAAGGCTGGTGTTTTCATCATCAGCCAGTCGCCATGCGCCATAAATGAGTCGGCTAAAGGCGGGAAGTGAATTGCTGAGTTGAATCATGTCCATTATTTTCGTTCTCCAATGCCCAGAGGTGTTGCCGGTGTGGATGCTGGTACACGACCATAGGCCTCCGGCAGTGAGCAAGTTTCTAAGTGTGGTAAAACCTTTTCGCCAAAGATTTCACATTCGTCTTTGTGTGGGTAACCCGAGAAAATAAAGGCTCGCATTCCCATTTTTTTGTAGCGTTCAATTTTTGATAACACTTGATCTACGCTGCCCACTAATGCGGCACCGCAGCCAGAACGGGCGCGTCCGACGCCAGTCCATAAATTTGGTTCGGTATAGCCTTCTTCGCTCGCCGCTTTTCGCTGTTCGGCCTGCAAGGCGACACCCAAGCTTTTGGCATCCAGTGCGCGCTCACGAATCGCAGTCCCTTGATCATCATCCAGTTGTGACACTAAATGCTCTGCATATTCTCGCGCTTCAGCCTCGGTGTCACGCACTATCATGTGTACGCGCAAACCATAATCTAGTGTGCGACCATGTGCAGCAGCGCGTTCGGCAACGGCTTTCATGCGCTCTTCAAGCTTATCTTCGGTCTCAGGCCACATGAGATACACATCACAGAATTGTCCGCAAAGCTCCAAAGCATCCGGAGAGTAGCCACCAAAATAGAGCAGTGGGCCACCGTTTTGTTGATAGGGACGTACCGGATCGGTATTGAGCCCTTTCAGCTGATAGATCTCGCCCTCATAGTTAATTTCATCCTGAGTCCATGCCTGACGCAAAATCTCAACCACTTCACGTGAGCGTTGGTAGCGGTAAGGACTTGGTGAGTCTTCACCCGGGAAGTTGGAGGAGATCACATTGAGTGTCAAACGACCTTTCATAATATGATCAAGCGTTGCAGCAGTGCGTGCCAGCATAACCGGATGCAATTCACCGCAACGAATCGCGGCTAACAAGTTCATCTGGCTGGTCAGTGGAGCGACCGCTGAAGCGAATGTTAGGGTGTCTTGTCCAACCTGATAGGAGGAGGGGCACAGCATGTTTCTAAAACCTAAACGATCAGCGGTGAGGGCGATATCACGGGTGTTTTCCCAACTGGAGCGTAAATCGCCGTCGGGAACACCTAACAGACGGAAGTCATCACTACATAATGGCGCAAACCAAGAGACTTCGGCTGCTGTTAAGTCTTCACTATAAACAGGTACTACACTCATTGACATTTCCTCCGGAGTTGAACCGTTTGTTATGTTTTGGATATTAAATCAATTGTGAATGAATTGACAAGATAATTATATGAATAGTATAGGAATTGTTATGAGACTAAGGCATCATAGGCTTTCGTTAGTGGCCATGAAGACGAAACATGAGTGCGAATAAAACATCAAACCGACTCCCTTTATACCTGCAAATCAGTGAGTTATTGCATCGAGAAATCGGTGCCGGGCACTGGGTGCCGGGAGAACGTCTGCCGACTGAAGCACAGCTGGCGAAAGATCTTGATGTGGCGGTTGGCACTTTGCGCAAAGCGTTGGACTCGCTGGAAAAGGATGGACTATTAGAACGCCGACAAGGCTCTGGTACTTATGTGAAAATGCCACCGGAAGGAGGCGCGATTTATCAGTTCTTTCGTTTGGAATTACTCAATGGCGGTGGAATGCCGAATGCCAAAACGCTGTCAGTGACGCGTATGGCAGATCCCTTTGTTGCAAAGCAATTAGGACGGAGTGATCCTGAGCGATTGTTATGGCGTGTCAGACGCCTGAGAAATTTAAACCAACAACCGATTGCAGCCGAAGAGATCTGGTTTGACGGACGACATGCTGAAGCGTTGTCGGCGGAGGATATGCATGAGTCTTTATATATGCATTACCGTGAGTCGTTTAACTTTTGGGTGACTCATGTGACTGATGAAATTAGTTGTCAGCAAGCACCAGCATGGGCCAGCGAATTATTAGGCTTGCCCGAACCATCGGTATTAGGTTGGATCAGCAGGCAAGCTTGGGCGAATAATGGCAAGGTTGAGGAGTTTTCTCAGACTTGGTTTGATCCGGTGGTGAGCCGTTATATGGCGCGCTGGTCATGAGTAGAAAGCTCAGTGATCAATGGATGATCAGGTATTCACTTCACTTTCTCTCCGCAGTGTTAGCGGGTACGGAGTGAATACCTAATTATCCAAGTGACAATGGATTGTGACTGGGTCGATTGAAGATAGCTTTAAACACACACTTAGGAAGAAATCATAATGAGTAAGACATTACGTTACGGCATTCTTGGCTGCGGCATGATGGGCAAGGAACACATTCGCAATATTGCTTTAATCGACGGTGCGAGTGTGACCGCTGTGGCAGACCCTGATGGGGCGATGCAGACTGAGAATCAGGCAATGCTGCCGGAGGCGCGGTTTTGTCATGATTTAGATGAGTTACTATCGGTAGACGACTTTGATGCTTTGTTGATTGCCAGTCCCAATTATCAACATGCAGAGCAGTTGTTGACGGTTTTTGAACGAACGCAATTACCGATTCTGGTAGAGAAACCTATTTGCACCACGATTGAAGATGTGGCTCGTGTTCGGGAAGCTGCTGCAGCGCATCCGGCCCCCATCTGGGTAGCGATGGAGTACCGTTATATGCCAGCGATTACGCAGTTTGTGAAACAGGTGCGTGATGGTGATATCGGGCCATTACAGATGGCAACGATATGTGAGCATCGCTTCCCGTTTCTGGAAAAAGTGGGTGACTGGAATCGCTTTAACCGCAACTCCGGCGGCACCTTGGTGGAAAAATGCTGCCATTTCTTTGATCTGATGCGTTTGCTGACGCAAGACGAAGCCGTGCGTGTGATGGCCTCGGGGGCGGCTGATCATAATCATCAGGACGAGACTTATGAGGGTGAAACACCGGATATTATTGATAACGCTTTTGTCATCGTAGACTTTGCCTCTGGCAAACGTGCCATGCTGGAACTGAATATGTTTGCGGAAGGTTCGCGTTTCCAGGAGCGCATTACCGCGATTGGGCCAAAAGCTAAATTGGAATGCTTGCTACCTGGGCCAGGACGTTTTTGGCCTGAAGAAACCTTAGGACCAGCGCCTGTCTCTCAGGTGATTGTTAGTCCTCGTGAGCCGAAAGGGCCGATTGAGTCTGAGATTCCGGTAGATCCCACAATATTGGAAGCTGGGGATCATAACGGATCGACTTACTATCAGCATGTTGGATTTTATAAGGCAGTGACTGAAGGTGCTGAGGTTGAAGTGACGGTTGAAGATGGGCTTAAAGCAGTGGTCATTGGTATGGCGGCGCAGGAGTCTATTCGTTCGGGTAGGGCGGTTGAGATTGTTGATGGTGGTTTTGGCTTTAATGCGGTTTGATTTGTTTCGAAAGCACCTAAAAGTCTTTACACTGCTTAACTTCAAAGTGTGTCGGTCTTGATCGGCATACTTCCCATTTCTGTTGAGCATCGAGTTAATGAGCACACTGCCTGAGCCACGGTTTTTAAACCAAGGAACACCGCCTGCTATTGTTACCATGGTGGCGTTGGTTGCCATCGCCTCGATACCGCTCAACATCTTTTTGCCGTCGTTACCGGCAATGGCGGAATATTTTGAAACGCCGTACTCCATGATGCAGTTTGCAGTGACCGGCTTTTTGATCTTTACCGGTCTGCTGCAAATCGTGATTGGTCCCTTATCTGACCGATTCGGACGGCGTCCAGTGTTATTGCTGTGTTTGGTGGTGTTTATTGTTGCTTCAGCAGGTGCTGCGAGATCGACCAGTTTTAATGAGTTTATGTTTTACCGGTTGCTGCAGTCATTGGTGGTCGCCGCGACAGCAATTTCTCGTGCCTCGGTAAGAGATATGGTGGGGCGTGATAAAGCGGCAAGTCTAATCGGCTATATCACCATGGGCATGGCCTTAGCGCCCATGCTGACCCCGCCGCTTGGTGGTTATCTGGGCGCGACCTTCGGCTGGCAATCTAATTTTTATGTGCTGACCGGCCTTGGTGCATGTGTGTTTGCATTGAGCTACTTTGACTACGGCGAAACAAATCTCAAACGCTCAGCTAGCTTTACTGAGCAATTCAAAGCCTATCCTGCATTAATTACTTCCAGACGATTTTGGGGGTATGCCTTAACTACCGCATTTTCAGCGGCCTGCTATTTTGCTTATCTTGGTGGTGCACCTTACGTTGGTTCGGTGGTTTATGGTTTAGGGCCAGAGCAGATTGGTCTGTACCTGATGTTTACGCCTATGGGTTATATCCTGGGTAACTTTATAAGCGGTCGTTTTTCAAAAGTGCTTGGGGTCGAAAAAATGCTATTGATAGGTTGCTCACTGGTGCTGATTCCCATGCTGATGTCGTTAGTGGTCATTCTGTCAGGCGTGACGCACCCACTGGGTTTTTACCTGTTTACCTTCTCAATTGGTTTGGGTAATGGCATGGTGTTGCCAAATGCTACTGCCGGATTATTGGATGTGAATCCGAGTTTGGCAGGCTCAGCATCAGGTTTAGGTGGTGCTGTGCTGACGTTAGGTGGTGCGGCATTTTCGGCGATTGCGGGTTTTTTACTTACTGAGACTTCAGGTGCTTTGCCGCTGGTACTTTGTATTATTGTGGCGAGTTCATTGGCGCTTTTGTTGTCGGTGTTTACCATTCGGGTTGAGAGGCAGGTTCGTCGGGACGCGGAATTAGCGGTTTCTGCGTAGTTGTTGCTGTGGTGAGACTGTCTGTCTGACTTGGTAAATATTTAGAGAAATCGTTTCACAAACAATATCCCCATTGCCACACTCGGCCCAACACCAAAGGCAAATAACACAGTGCCCATGCCAACCACGCCTCCTAAATACCAGCCAATAGAAACAACTGTCACTTCAATACCAATTCGAATGCTTGCAATTGGCAGTCCGGTTTTAGCTTGCAAGCCTTTCATCAAGCCATCTCTGGGGCCCGCTCCCAAATTGGCAGTGAGATAAATTCCCGAAGCAATACCAATAACGCCAACACCAATCACCGCTTGCAGTAGTTGCCAAAAAAGTGTCTCCGGACTTGGTAGTAACACCAGCGAAAAATCGATCATAAAAGCAATGATCAAGGCATTAAGAATGGTGCCCATTCCCGGCTTTTGTTTTAACGGAATCCATAAGGCGAGTACCGCAAAACTGATTAGCATAGTGACAAAACCAATGCTCCAGTCTGTCTTACCCGCAATTCCCTGAGCCAACACAGTCCACGGACTGACACCAGCGTTACTGGTGATGAGGATTGCTTCACCCAAGCCAAATAACACCAGACCTAAATTGAGATAGAAGAAACTCAATAGCTTAGGTCGCAAATTATAAGGTGAGGGCGAGCTCCAGCTGAGTGTCGGAATTTCTTTAACGGAGAATATTTTCAAGAGAGATGTGACTCATCAGGGTGATTGCTTAGTTTCATCACTAAAGCCCGTCACCTTAACAACTTATGTCACATCCTCCAAGCCATCATAATGGACACCGATTGATAGCATGCGCTTAAGTGGCATCCAGCTTGACACACTCTGCAGCCGTTTTTCCGCCTTTACTTTTGATGGCATTGATCAGTCTCGGATTATTCATTTCAGTCGCAAGATCCAGTGGCATTTTATCATTGGCTGGACCTGTTATTTGGCCACACTCATACATGCCAAAATTAAGATTAGCGCCGCTGTTAATCAATAAAAGGGCAATCTCAGTATCTTTGTTCTTCAGAGCGTAGGTGAGAGGAGGGACAGTATCAAAGACATTGGGGCTGGCTTTTCCGATAGTGATCAAGTCACGCACGGCCCGAAGGTAACGTTTTTGCACAGCAACCATCAGCGGAATATAGGATTCCGTTCTGTATTCACCGTGGTAGTTAGCATCTACGCCGTTTTCTAATAAAAAGCGCAGTAAGTCATAATCAACTTTTTCATTAGCCAGCATAAAGGCCAAAGGCGCTCCACCACCATTGGTTGAGCGATTAGGGTTCACAAACCCGATTAAGTACCGAACCACCTTTGATGCCTGATGCTTAATGGCGTGGAACAGAACCGTGCTGTCATTACCTCCCCATTCCCAGTTGAAATCAACACCTTCGCGCCCGAACACCTGAATGCTTCTGACATCATCAACCTTGGCACGCTCTATTGCGGTTGTAATCAGAAAGTCTGCAAGACCATATTCAAGACTATTGAATGGTTTGCGAATGTTATTTTCAGGTACACCACATTGAGTTAATGATTTACGACGTTCCGCTGTTTCATTCTCGGCAATGGGTCTTCGCACAGACTTACACCAGTTTTTTTGACTGATAAAGTCAGCACTCCAGCGCAGGCCTTGTAAGTTACATTTGTGCGCGATATTACTGATATGTTGTGCGACGCCTGTCTGTGCGTATTGATCACAAAAAGCCTCGTTAACCGCGTGACTCACAGAGCTCATAAACATAAGGCAGCCCGCAGCTATATTTAGTGTTGTAATTTTCATTTTGAATCCTTTCAAGGTGAGTTTTTTAGGGTCTTGTCTGTAAAGTATAGTCAAAGATATTGCGTTTCTCGTGATATACACCAAAGCATTTCAGGCTAATTCAGCGTATCAAAACATAAAGTCACAGGCTTATTAGTCATTGCTTATTAATAGAATAATAAAAAAATCAATCTCCCTGATAGGTAATAGCGATATTCCCAATCTGGGTTCATGGTTATAGGCCAGTTTTTGATATTTCTTGAGGAGGAAATCTATGACTGTATTAGCTAATAAAAACAAGCAATGGCTACTGAAAGCAGGTGTGCTGTTCTCGCCTTTCATGTTCTCACCAGTTGCATTCGCTACCAACGGTATGTTGTTGGAAGGAATGGGGCCGGAGGCAACAGGCATGGGTGGCGCGGCGCAGGCGGTTGATAACGGCACTGCTGCCATGGTGAATAACCCTGCGACATTGGGCCTGATGAGGTCTGGCGAGTCTCGTTTTGATTTTGCTGTGGGTAATCTTCGGCCTGATGTCGAAGCAGGGCAGATGGGCAGCTCTGATGGCGATTCTTACCTGATGCCTGCGATTGGTTATACCAGTAAAACGGGTCGCGTGGGCTATGGTGTGGGTGTGTTCTCTCAAGGTGGAATGGGCACGGAATACGGGTCGGATACCATGCTTGGTATGTTTGCCGGTGGTGAAGCGCGTTCAGAAGTAGGTGTTGGCGCCGTACTTTTTCCAGTCTCTTATGACTTGAGTAGCAAGGTCACGGTCGGTGGAACGCTTCAGTATGTCTGGGGTGGTATGGATATGATTTTTGGTATGCCGATGGGGAATACTGCTGCACCTCAGCCTGGTACTTTTGCGGATTTCGCGAATCCTTCATCGAATATATTAGGTTCGGCTACCGGTACCTTGGTTCAGGGGCTTGGTTCAGCAGCAGCACCGGCATTTTTATCGCCAGATGATGCGGCAGTATTCCACTTTTCAAATGACAACGATTTCTCCGGTCAGGTTAAAGGACAAGGTGCAGGTGCCTCAGCGGGCATTATGTATCAGGCTTCACCTCGCTTTAGAGTGGGTGGCTCATATCGCACTAAGACAGCCATGAGTAATTTCAAAGGCAGTGGTTCGATGAAAATCATTGACTTAGGTGATGGTGCTGGTGGAGCAGGCTCAGGGGATGAACTGGAGATCACAGGTGATTATTCCATCAAAGACTTCCAATTCCCGGCAGTAGCTTCGGTTGGTATGGCGTATCAGGTTACACCATCAACCTTGTTGGCCATGGACGTCAGTCATATAGATTGGTCGAGTGTGATGGATACGGTGGATATTGTATTTAAAGCGGACAGTGGCCCGTTTGCCGGAGCTGTGGCCAATGTCAGTATGAATCAGCACTGGGATGACCAAACTGTGGTTAAGTTGGGTGTTGAGCATGCGCTAAATGCACGGACTAAAATACGGGGCGGTTTGAATATTGCCAGCAATCCTGTACCGGATGAGTACCTGAATCCATTATTCCCGGCAATTATCGAAAATCATATCACTGCAGGTTTCTCTCATAAGTTAAATCGCAACAGTGAGATATCTGGTTCAATTGTTCATGCGCCAGAGGTTGAACAAACTAATAGCAATACAATGGGTGAATCATCTCACTCGCAAACCAATTTGCAGTTGATGTATTCACGTACTTGGTAAGATTATTATTAGATGAACTATGGTGCTGGGGTTGGTTTTCCAGTGCCATTTTTATTAAACCGCCGCTCAGGTTATTGAGCTCTATGTACTGTTTCATTGCCCTAAGCAAATTACGTTGAGCTTTTACAGATATCATGAAGCATTCATTTATGTGCTCAGCACCTTCCAGAATATAGCTCGTACCCATAATATAGTACCCCTGAGCATTGGCATCATCCTGTTATAGCTTTTACAATCGCACCGGCGCATTATCGCGCTGAAATCAGAATAACATTGGGTGATCTCCATGCTTGAAAATATCCGCATTGTACTGGTGCGTACCTACCATCCCGGCAATATCGGTTCGTCGATTCGTGCCATGAAAACCATGGGGCTGAGTCAGTTGGTATTGGTTGAGCCAAGAGATTATCCTTCTGAAGAAGCGAATAAAATGGCCAGTAGTGCAGAGGATTTACTGGAGCATGCTCAGGTTGTTGATTCCCTGTATGAAGCAGTCCGGGACTGTGAGCTGGTGATTGCGTGTACTGCTCGTCCCAGAACGTTTGATTTGCCGATGCTTGAGCCAGAGCAAGCGGCTTCGCAGCTTTATCAAACCTCAGAATCAGCTCCTGTGGCGTTGGTCTTTGGTCCGGAACGTATGGGGCTACACAATGATGATATTCAATTGGCACACTATCGCGTCACCATTCCGGCTAATCCTGAATATAGCTCATTAAATCTGGCCTCTGCAGTACAGATCCTATGCTATGAACTCAGAAAGCAGCGGGTTGCCGCTGAATTGAATGCTAATGATAGCGAAGGCAATCATGAGGCTGATAAGCAAACACGGGTGTTACCAAACATTTCCCAACGCGAAAACTTCTACGAAACCTTAGAGCAAGTGCTTAACGACAGTGGATTTGTGAATCAGCAACATCCCGGGCAGTTGATGCAGAAGTTGAGACGTTTCTTTTCCAGAGCTGAAATGGATGAGTCGGAGCTCAATATACTCCGGGGCGCCTTGGCAGCTATTCAGCGTAAAATGGAAAAATAATTGGGCCGGATGTAAGTATTTTATTATTTATTGTCATAATAGGATCAAGCGGCTAGTCATGTGCGGTTGAGGCATGTTAGATTCCAAGGATTGACCTATCTTAATCACTAGGCTTACCCAATAAGGAGAGAAACTCATTATGTCAGAGTTGAGAGACGCCGCATTGCAATATCACGCCGAGCCAAAGCCCGGCAAGCTGGAAGTTAACATAACAAAACCAACAGCAACTCAGTATGATTTGTCGTTGGCGTATTCTCCGGGTGTCGCAGAGCCTTGCAAAGAGATCGAGCAAAACCCTGATGATGCTTACAAGTATACAGGCAAGGGCAACTTAGTTGCGGTGATCACCGATGGTACGGCTGTGTTAGGTCTGGGGAATATCGGAGCGCTTGCAGGTAAGCCGGTTATGGAAGGTAAGGGCGTGTTATTCAAGCGCTTTGCAGGTATTGATGTATTTGACATTGAAGTCAGCACTACCGATACAGAAGAATTTATCCAAACCGTTGCTAATATTGCTGATACCTTCGGTGGCATCAATCTTGAAGATATTGGTGCGCCACGTTGTTTTGAAATCGAACAACGTTTAAAGAAGATGTTAAATATCCCTGTATTCCATGATGACCAACACGGTACTGCGATTATCATCGCTGCAGGCATGATGAATGCGCTAAAACTTCAGGGTAAGACACTGGAAGAGGCGAAGATTGTTTGCTTAGGTGCTGGTGCGGCTGGTATTGCCTCGGCAAATTTATTAGTTGGTATGGGTGCTAACCGTCAAAACATCTTTATGATCGACCGCCAAGGTGTGATTCATAGTGGCCGAGAAGGCTTGACTAAAGAAAAGCAAGCCGCAGCAGTCGATACTGATAAGCGCAGTCTTGCAGATGCGTGTGAAGATGCAGATGTGTTTATTGGTTTGTCTGGCCCTGATCTGATGACGCCAGAGATGCTAAAGTCAATGGCACCTAAGCCGGTCGTTTTTGCATTATCTAACCCAAATCCGGAAATCAAACCAGAGCTGGCTAAAGAGACTCGCGATGATGTGATTATGGCAACCGGCCGCAGTGACTACCCGAATCAGGTTAACAATGTTCTGTGTTTCCCATTTATCTTCCGTGGTGCGTTAGATGTTCGTGCCAGCGATATCAATATGGAAATGCAAATTGCCGTGGTTAAGGCACTGGCTGATTTGTCCAAGGAACCCGTCCCGCAATCTGTGAAAGATGCATACGGAAAAGAGGATATGGAATTCGGTCCGGACTATATCATCCCAACACCACTAGACCCACGTCTGGGTGAGCGTATCCCTCAGGCAGTTGCTGAGGCTGCTCGTGTGACTGGAGTCGCCAGAATCTAGGTTGAGTAACATAGATTGAATAAAAGCCCGATTATTTCGGGCTTTTTTGTGCCTGCTCGGTATGTGAGCGGTGCTATCTTTGAAAGTCTACCGTTTATCCGACCTTTGATTGTTGCTCTATTGATACTTATTCAAAATTGTCTCGAGATCAGTTTTATACCGAGTTTATATGTCGGTTTCAGACCTAACTGATTGATTTCTGATTAATAAGTATACAATAAGCTTTAGAGCTGTAAGGAGATACAATGAAAAAGGTCGTTCCAACAATTTTGGCAATGTCAGCCGTCTTGGTACTAGCTGGTTGTTCCAGTTCAGGTTCAAGACACGCTGGATATTCTGGTGTAGCTGCCAGCCATGCCACTTATGCCGGTGGTGCTTATGGTGCTGCAAATGCCAGTTACGCTGGTGCAGGCGCAACTTGTGCGACCTGTGGACCAGGTTCTCACGCTGTAGCACATAGCCATGGTCATAGCAGCCAGTCAACGGGTCAAATAGTGACTCATACTCACGCAGGGACTTCAGGCCATGCTCACGCTGGTATGTCAGGCAGCCATTCTTATGTGAATACTGCTTCTCATGCAGGTCGTAACACTTATGTTAATGCAGGTGGTGTTGCAGCGGGTCGTGCAGGTGGCGGTGGTCTGTCTACCGTGGCTAAAGTAGCGGGAGCCTTATTGGTCGGTGGCTTAATCTACAAAGCAACAGAAGACGATGATGATAACGGTTCAAGTTCAGGTGGTGGTTCTACTGACGATGAACATAAGAAGTAAGCCACTTCCTATCTGATTGTGTTGTCACCCTAATTGGTTCTGACGCACGAACGATCAGCTAGTGATACGAGCTGCTGTAGGTTAACGCCTACAGCAGCTTTTTTTATGTAAAAAAGCTTGTTATGAGATGAGCTTATTCTGCGTGTCGTGCTACTAACACGCGTAAGGCAAAGAATAATGTAACTCTGAGTTTTAATGAATCCATTCCACAATGCATGGGGAATGATCTGTCTTTGGCTACTGTTGCTCTTGAACTCAATTACTTACGCCAATACAGACAAATTTGACCTCGATACCCTGTTAGAGGGTACTGACCACCCAAGCGCGATTGAGCAGCTTGATGGTCTGCTGGAATCACTCGATTATACGCGTGACGTAGAACTGTGGACGATCACTTTAGTAAGAGCAGCGAGACTGCGGGCGCTTGAGTCGCAGCACAAACAAGCGCTAGATTTCCTGAGATCCAAGTCATGGCCAGAGGATTTACTGGCAAATACCGTTTTAAAAATCGCAACGTCTAATGAAATTGAGCATTATCTGAATCATAAAAGTTGGGGACTCGTGCCACATAGTGGTAGGAATGAGGCGTTAGCGGGCAAACATGTCAGCGAATATCATCAGCTCACTACTGACCTTGGTAACTACTACCGTTCAGCTTTTGATGATGCGCTCGATAATGCAATCACACTTAAACAGGCTTCAGCGTACTTCACACCTAGCGAATATCCAGAGCATATCAGAGGCTACCTTGCTGATTTAGTCGCTAGTCGCTGGATAGATTTTTTGTCAGATGATTTGTATTGGACGCAGCGTCAACAAAAGCAGCTTCGCAATATTGATCTGGCGGCTTTGTTAGCACTGGGTGCTCGGGATGATCTGGAGTTATTTGATGAGCATCTTCATCCACTTAACAGAATTAAAGCCATCAGTGAGCGCTTGTACTATTGGCATAAGCGTGCGGGACGTAAGGAAGCAGCGCTTGAAGTGTATCGATTATATGTTGTGCTGCTAAATCGCCATTTTTCCACTGCAGAAGAGACTGAGGTTCTGAGTCAGTCTCTTACTGAAGCAGTGAAAGCATTAGGGGCTCAATATCCGTGGTGGACGGTGGGCCAATATCAGTTGTCATTATTCCGGCAACAAATGCCCCACGCCAGCGCGTTGCTTGAAGCGCATGATTTAGCGGTGCAGGCAAGTATCGCCCACCCAACGTCACATGGTGCAAAGCTAAGCAAAGCCCTGTTGCGTGAATTAGAATATCAGGAGTTTTCTGTGTCCGGGCAGCGAAGTAGCGCGATCGGGCGAGCATCTCTCAAAGTAAATTACCGCAATCTGTATCGTCTTTATTTTAAAGCATGGAAAGTCAGTGAGCCATTACCGGTAAGTCTTGAAGAAGGTGAGTTGCGAGTTGTCGTAGATGAATTACTGAAGCAACCGGCCACTGTTGAGTGGAAAGCTGAGTTATCTGATTATTCTGATCTGCGACATCATGAAACCCACCTCGTCCCACAGATTGAAGAGCATGGTCAGTGGTTGCTGATGGTCTCGCCACAAGCTGAATTTGCCGATGTTACTGAGAAAGTTCAATTACTAAATCTTCACCTCAGTCACTATGTGGCAAGCGTGAGTTATCATAACGGTGAGTTTAGAGTGGCTACTTACGATGGCCGCCGTGGTCGTGCGTTACCCAATATTGTGGTTGAGCTAGTTGAAGTTACGGACGAGTCAACGGTTGTGTTGACCAGTGCTAAAAGCAATGTCCATGGAGTTGCGACCTTAAGCCGCACCAAAGATGCTGATCACTATCAAATCCGTTTAAGGCACGGTGTGGATAGTTCAGTCATTGAAATACCAGGTTTATTAGGACTGAAAGATGAACAACGTTGGTCCTTAAAGCCAGCTAAGGCGGTCGTGTTTACTGATCAGCTTAGCTATGAGCCAGGTGATTTAATCCATTGGACGATGTTAGTGAAAGCAAGTGAGCGTAATACACAGAGCGCGCCACACGTCTTGGCAGATAGTGCAGGCTGGATGAAGCTTTATAATCCTGACAACCAATTAATCCTTCAGCAGCAAGTGACAACAGACGCAACCGGCTTAGCCAGTGGCACGCTTCAGCTTGATGAAAATATTCAAGAGATTGATTTTGGTACGTGGCGGCTTCAGTCCAGTTGGCGTGGGAATAAATCAATTAATGTAAGCAAGACTGCCGAATCATATTTAACGATTGACACTCTGTCCGAGCATTTATCCGCGAATCAAGCTCTGACTATCAATGGTGTGGCACGGAGTGACCGCTCTAAGCTAGAGGAAGCTTATATTAGCTGGAAGCTTCGCAGATCTGGCTTCAAAGCAAATGGTGATCTCGTGTCATCTGTTGAGATATCTCAAGGTGTTTCAGAGCTTATTAATCATCAATTCAAAGTACCACTTGTCTTATCGATACATGATGAGTCGTCTGCTTTGCGATATCGATTTGAATTGCAATTAGACCTTATGGATGACGGGCAGCGCCTTAAAACGATATCAACGCCATTTAATGTAGCGAATGATCATCACTACTTTACCATTAAAAGTGACCAGGCCTTTTACGAAACTGCTGTTGGCATCAACCTTGCTTTTTCAAAAACAAATAGTCATTGGCAGGGCGTGGCCGGGAGTAGCGAGTGGTTTTTATATGCTTTAAATGCGCCGCACAAAATAGATACTGAAAAGAAACATGAAACGAAGGAGTGGATTCTTGGTGCGCTTAAAAAACATGGTGAACTAAACCATAATAATCAAGGCCTCGCACGACTTCACTTGAAAGGCCTTGAAGCGGGCATATATCGTTTACGCTTAGTAGATAAGCAATCAACTGACTCAGAGTCTGTGGGGACCGCAGAGGAGCTCGATATTATCGTTGTAGAATCAGACAATATAAATCGACTCAAAGCAGGAGAGGTGTTACTCGCTCAAAAAGCCAATGCTGAAGTGGGTGATACACTAAAGTTACTGGCGGGTTCAGGCACTCAAAACCAGTGGGTACGCCTAAATATTTTGAAACAAGGTAAGTTGCTTGCAAGTCAGATGCTATCGCCGGGTGTGCACCTGTTAGAGTTTCCGGTTACAAAGTCTCATCAGGGAGGCTTGGCGTTCAATCTGGAATGGGTTGAGCAAAATCAGATAAACAATAAAGATATCTTTGTCGCTGTTCCTTGGGTAAGTAAACATCTCACGCTAAGCATCACAGAACAGGCATCTGGTGATCATAGATTGTTAAAGGTGACTACATCTGATGGTCATGCTTTGATTCATAAAAAAGCACAAGTCCTGGTACATTACAGCGACATAGGCACGGTTAACACCCCTGGTGAAGCAATTAATCTAAGCGAGCTATATCAACAGTATCAGCCATCAATGATCCGTCTGGATAATAATGGTGACAGCTACCCCTATTATTTCAGGGAATCGCGCCGCATAGCGCCCACGGCCAAATCAACTTTAAGGTACGCAGAAATTCGCTACAGTAATAAAAACAACGATGCATACCTTGGTAAGCAAAGTACCTTTAGTATGCTGCCAATGATGCTGGTAAATAATGAGAGTGCTTTGGGGCAGATTGGCTTGTCGTCTAATAATCAAACATTAAAGACCATTAGTGCGTCAACATCGGTGGTTGCTTCCGGTCAGCATAAACCGTTATCAATAGTACAAAGAGGTTTCCTGAATGAAAACGGTGAATTTCAGTTAGTGATTCCTGCCTCCCTTAGAGGAAAGCAGGTTCGCGCTCACATATTAGTCGTCACACCAACGCTTGAAACAGGGCAGTTATCAACCACCCTGAGGTGAGGTGAGTGGCACCATGACTTTCAGTTGTTGTTTGTTTCTGAGGATGGTCAGCTCGACAGTGTCGCCAGACTCATATTCATCGAGAATGTCCAGCAAATCAGCAACAGTATCGACATCGCGCCCGTCGATTTGCTGAATCATGTCACCGAGCACACTTTGGTTATTGTGTTCGGTAATGCCAATTAATCCCACTTTCTCAGCACCACTGTTTTTAGCAGTGTTGAGTACTGCCACCCCTCGGATGCCAAATCGTTGGTTGATCAGTGCGTTATAGCGTTCATCCATTGTCACACCTAACACCGGACGGATATAGCGACCCTTAGAGATAAGCTGCGGTACTACGCGATTAACATTATCAACCGGAATAGAAAAACCAATGCCGGAGGATGAACCTGAAGGACTGTAGATAGCGGTGTTGATACCAATGAGTCGCCCCGCGCTATCAATCAAGGGACCGCCTGAGTTGCCCGGGTTAATTGCTGCATCGGTTTGAATCAGGCTTTCTATACGTCCACCTGCCTCGCTGTCTATGGAACGCCCTAACGCAGAAATAATGCCGGTAGTCAGCGTGTGATCCAGTCCAAAAGGATTGCCAATGGCATAAACCTTTTGTCCTACTTGTAAGTTCTTACTGCGACCAATGGGCACAGGATCAGGGCTGTCCAACGGCACATTAATCTTCAATACGGCTAAGTCATGCCGAGGGCTGGCACCGACTAAAATTGCATCATAGACGCGTTGGTCTGATAACTTCACAGTGGCAGAGGAGGAGTCTTTGATCACATGGAAGTTGGTGACGACATGCCCCTGATTATCCCAAATAAACCCAGAGCCGGAACCTAGCGGTGTTTCTTTAAAGGTACGTGTCCACGGGTTCAACTGTGTATCTAGCGTATTAATAAAGACAACAGAAGGGCTGACACGTTGAAAGATGTTTATGGTGTTTTGTTCATCAGAATTAAAGTCGCCACGCTCGGTAACCACTCTGGGTTGGCTTTGACCATCCAATAACCAGTTTTGAATATAGGGTTTGCAGACAAATAATATGACTAGCGCAACGATTGTCCAAATTGTCAGGTTAAGGAGTTTTTTAAGCATGGCAGGGGCGTTTTTATCAAAGACTATTATGAAAAGTGTGGGGATTATTATCGCTCATTCAACACATTAGCGAGTTAATAATAGTTTAATCTGTTGTGTTAACACTCCAAGTGGTCATATGAATGAGGGTAAGTGTTAGCAGACTAATCAGTCCAATATTTTGTAATTGTGTTGATGCAAAAGTATGTATGTGTTTTCCAGATCGTTCAAAATAGTAGGTGATAAATGATTAAGGGTTAAGTCGTCTTAATCCGCAATAAGATGGGCAATAAAAAGGCCCGAACTCAGTCGGGCCTCTGTGTCGCGGATTAAGCCAGAAATTAGCTGTTTTCGCGATGCTCGATCAGGTCATCAACTACTGAAGGATCAGCAAGTGTTGAAGTATCGCCCAAGCTATCGATCTCGTTAGTTGCGATCTTGCGAAGGATACGACGCATGATCTTACCAGAACGAGTTTTTGGCAGGCCAGGAGACCACTGAATCAGATTAATCTTAGCGATTGGGCCGATTTCAGCACGTACCAGTTTAACCAGTTCAGTCTTCAGCTCATCAGTACCCACTTCGCCGTCCATTAGTGTGACGTATGCATAAATACCCTGACCAGTCAGGTCATGTGGATAACCGACAACCGCCGCTTCTGCTACCTTCTCATGAAGACCAAGAGCCGCTTCGATTTCAGCAGTACCTAGACGGTGACCAGAGACGTTTAATACGTCATCAACACGACCCGTGATCCAGTAGTGACCATCTTCGTCACGACGTGCGCCGTCACCCGTGAAGTAGTAACCCTTAAACATTGAGAAATACGTCTCATAGAAACGCTTGTGGTCGCCAAATACGGTGCGAATCATTGCAGGCCAAGGACGATCAATCGCTAAGTTACCCGCAGCAGGGCTACCTTCGATCTCGTTACCTTCATCATCAAGCAGTACAGGGTTCACACCGAAGAATGGCTGCATAGCAGAACCTGGCTTCAGGTCATTAACACCCGGAAGAGGCGTCATCATGTGACCACCAGTCTCAGTCTGCCACCATGTATCAACGATTGGGCACTTACCATTACCGACGATGTTGTAATACCACTCCCATGCTTCAGGATTGATTGGCTCACCAACCGTACCCAATACACGTAAGCTCTTACGTGAAGTCTTTTCAACAGGCTCGTTACCCGCACCCATTAAAGAGCGGATTGCCGTAGGTGCTGTGTAGAAAATGCTGACGTTGTGTTTATCAACCACTTCCCAGAAACGTGAAATGTCAGGGTAAGTCGGAATACCTTCAAACATGACTGTAGTTGCACCGTTAGCCAGCGGGCCATACACGATGTAAGTGTGACCTGTAACCCAGCCGACGTCCGCTGTACACCAGTAAACATCACCTTCTTTGTAGTCAAACACTGCTTCGTGAGTCATTGCAGCCTGAACTAAGTAACCACCCGTTGTGTGCTGAACACCCTTTGGCGTACCAGTAGAACCAGACGTGTAAAGGATGAATAACGGATCTTCAGAATCCATTTGCTCAGGTTCACAGTCTGCACTCGCTGCATCAACTGCTTCGTGATACCAAACGTCACGGTCTTCAGTCCACTCGATTGGATCACCACCGCGCTTTACCACGATGCAAGAATGAACGTTAGGGCAGTGCTCCAGAGCGATATCAGCATTGCTCTTCAGAGGAACACGGCGGCCACCACGCATAGATTGGTCAGCCGTGATTACAACACGGCAGTCAGAGTCATTGATACGACTTGCTAGTGCTTCAGGTGAGAAGCCACCGAATACGATCGAGTGGATCGCACCGATACGGGTACAAGCCAGCATCGCGATAGCAGCTTCAGGAATCATTGGCAGGTACAAAGAAACGCGATCGCCTTTCTCAACGCCACGTGCTTTTAATACGTTAGCGAACTTAGATACTTCCTCGTGTAGTTCACGGTAAGTGATCTTACGTGTATCTTCAGGACTGTCGCCTTCCCAGATAATCGCAACCTGATCCGCACGCTTTTCAAGGTGACGGTCAATACAGTTATAAGATACGTTTAGTTTTGCTTCTGTGAACCAGTTGATGTGCAGATCTTCCTGATCAAAGCTCCAGTCCATCGTTTTCTTCCATGGCTTAAACCAGCTGACATACTTGTTAGCTTGCTCATCCCAGAAACCTTCAGGGTCGTCGATTGAACGTGCATACATTTCTTCAAACTGGGCTTTATTGATGTTTGCCTGTGCAGCAAATTCAGCCGAAACCGGGAACGTTTTTTCAGACATAAGTACATTTCTCCATGGGTAATCACTCTTCTCAAACTAAGGCCACTAGTGGACTCGTCGCTCAACTAAGGCGTACATAATAACATTTTGCATGAGTCACTCTAAGTGGCTGGCCTAATTCTCTATATTAGACTTAAATATAGTGAACGACTTTTAGGCTTTACTATTGATAATCACAATAGTAAAAAATTTTATAGTGACGCACAATCATACGCCTAAGGTATATCATAGTGGTTTTACTGCAAAATCTTATATTATTGTGCGGTGCACAATAAGCTGCTATATTAGCCTGAGCACTGCAGATAGTTTGGGCCACTCTGATAACGATGTTATGATGTAGGTCAAATTTACTGCTCTTAATAATGAGTAACATACGAGTCAATTGGTAAGGGATACAATATGTCTGAGCATGACAAACTAGACGAAGCTGCAAATCATCTGGAAGCAGCAACAGAGGCAATGAAACAGAATTTTCAGCACATTCAATCGATGATGGATGAATTTGCAAAGTCACACGAAAACCTCAATATGGATCCGTTTAATCTGTCTGCAGCTTATTCAGAGTGGTTAAAAGCTGCAACTAGTGATCCTAAGAAGTTAGTGGACGCTAATATGCGTTTTTTCCAAAACTCGATGGCTCTTTCACAGCAAATGTTTAACGCCATGTTAGGGCAGTCATCTAAGCCAGTGATCACTGAAGAAGCGGGTGATCGTCGTTTCAAACATGAGGATTGGTCAAACAACCCGGTCTTCGGCACCATCAAACAGTCGTACCTTCTGACCTCTAAATGGATGCGTGATGTAGTGCAGGATGTTGAGGGCTTGGATGAGAAGACAGCTGAAAAAGTTGAATTCTTCACCGAGCGCTATTTAGATGCGTTGTCACCAACGAACTTTGCGGCAACCAATCCTGCGGTGATTGAGAAAGTACTCGAAACCAAAGGTGAAAACCTGATTAGCGGCCTGAAGAATATGATGGCTGATATGGACAACGGTAGTGGTCAGCTCAATATTCGTATGACGGATACTGAAGCATTTACTTTGGGTGAGAACGTTGCAGCGACGCCGGGTAAAGTGGTTTTCCAAAACCGCATGTTCCAGCTCATTCAGTACACACCAACCACTGAAAAAGTACTCAAGCGTCCTTTGATGATCGTCCCACCATGGATTAATAAATTCTACATCCTTGATTTACAGCCTAAAAACTCAATGTTGAAGTGGCTAACGGATCAGGGTCACACTGTCTTCGTCGTGTCATGGGTTAACCCTGATGAAACCTACCGAGATGTTGGTTTCGAGACTTATATGAAAGAGGGTGTTCTGACTGCAGTAGATGCAGTAGAGGCAGCAACGGGCGAAAGCGATATCAATGCCATTGGTTATTGTATCGGTGGAACACTGCTGAGCCTGACGTTGTCGTATATGAAGCAAATAGGGGATGAGCGCATTAAGAGTGCGACGTTCTTCACCACGATGATCGACTTCTCCGAGCCGGGTGAGTTGGGAGTATTCATTGATGAAGAGCAAATCCAGAATATTGAAGAGCGAATGGATACACAGGGTTACCTCGATGGTGCCGGTATGTCAGGTGCGTTTAATTTGATGCGTGCTAATGATTTGATTTGGTCTTTCTACATCAATAATTACTTGCTCGGCAACGACGCCCGCCCGTTTGACTTGTTGTTCTGGAATTCAGATTCAACGCGTATGCCGGCTAAGATGCACTCTTGGTATCTACGCAATATGTATCTGGAAAACCAATTATGTAAGCCTCAGGCGGTGACAGTTGAGGGTGTTGATATTGACTTATCAAAGATTGATATTCCGAGCTGCTTTATTTCTGCCGTTGATGATCACATCGCTCCGTGGCTTTCTACCTATAAGGGTGCGAAATTACTGGGTGGCAAAACTCGCTTTATCTTGGGTGGTTCTGGTCATATTGCCGGAATCGTTAACCCTCCTACACAAGTGAAATATGGTTACCGCTTTACTGATGACTTACCAGACGATCCACAAACATGGGCAGATAGCGCTGAACAGTTTGAAGGTTCGTGGTGGCCTGAGTGGGATAAGTGGGTACGTGCATTAGACAACAAGCAAGTAGCTGCCCGTAAGCCGGGAAGCGGCGCTCTGAAAGTCATTGAGGACGCACCAGGTACGTATGTGAAGTGTCGTTTAGGTGAGCCGGTACCAAAGCTCGAAACAACTGTCATTAAGCCTGTTGCAAAAAAAACAGCGACTAAAGCAAAAGCAAGTGCTACCAAAAAGCCAGCGGCTAAAAAAGCGACTGCAAAGAAGCCAGCGAGTAAAAAAGCTGAGACAAAGCCAGTTGCCAAAGCGAAACCAGCGACAAAAAAGTCAACGGACACAGCGGGTGCTAAGCAATCTGCTACTGTGAAGAAGACTGAAGCAGCAAAATCGCCCGCAAAAGCTAAGTCAGCTGCTAAAAAGCCAGTTGCTAAAGCTGAAGAGCCAGCTAAACAGCAAACAGAGGCTGACGCAAAAAAAGATTCTGATCAGAAGTAATTGATTAGTTTCAGGCAATAAAAAAGCTCCTGTGGGAGCTTTTTTATTGCCATCAATTTGTGTCGTTAACTGTTTTTTCCAAACTCATTCAGCCAGCGGGTAATTCGCTCGGTAACTTCCTGAAAATGCTGATGCTTAACAGGTTTGGTTAAATAGGTTGATGCGCCAGCTAAGACCCCTTTTACTTCATCAAGTGGTGAAGTTTTTCCACTAAGCATAATGACCGGCGTTTTTTTGTAGCGAGGGTCTTTACGTATCTGCCCACAAGTCTCATAACCATCGATCCCCGGCATCATAATGTCCAGAAATATCAGGTCGTATTCTTTATCGGCTATTTTCTCTAAGGCTTCTTCACCGGATTCTGCAAAATCGCTTTGCATACCTGACGTTCGTAATTCGATTTCTAATTGTTTGCGAATCGCGGCACTGTCATCGATAACTAATGCCAAATAAGACTTTTGAACATTCGCTGAAGATTCAGGTGTAACGGTCGCAGTAGAAGGGGCAGGTTTCGTTTCTGTTGCGGGCGCAACGGTTGTTGGTGTTGGTTTAGTACTTATGGTTGATTTCTTTTTTGAGCCAATGCGTTTGGACAGCGTTTCCATCGTACGCATTACACGCGTTACAAGCAGGGGGCGTTGAAGTTGTATATCTCCAGCTTCACAGTTCTGATCATTCGACACGACCAGCAGCATATTGCCATCTTGTTGTGCAATAGCCGATTCAATACTCGCTGTCTCGTCATTCGTAATCAGCACATCAGCATCAACTGAATCACTTATCTCAAAGTGCTGACCACGTGCTGCACAAAAGGTGATGACTCGCTCAAACGTCGCCTTGTCAGCCGTTGGTAAATCAATAAAGCAAATGCTGATAGCACTGGGTGTGTCAGCCTGTGTCGTGGTGTCGGATTGCGATTCTTTCAAAGTATCCATGCGTCTAATTTAACCACTTTTCGAGATAGTTCTGAAGTGTTTCTCGATCAACAGGTTTAACCAAATAATCATTCACACCCGCCAACTTTGCTTGCTGACGATGTTTATTGGTCGCACGTGAGGTAATCATAATAAATGGTAGAAGGCTGTCAGTATTTCTGGCACGTACGGCCTGAGCAAACTCTAGGCCGTTCATGCGTGGCATTTCAAGATCACTTAGAATGATGTCAGGTTGCTGATCATTCAGTACCTGCAGTGCGTCCTCACCATCAATAGCCGTGACAGTCCGATAACCCAATTGCTCAGCTGTAATACTCAGTGCCTTACGGTTACTGAGAGAGTCATCCACAATCAGTACTAATGCCGTTAGCTTCTGCTCAGGAGCGGCTTCAAACAGGTCAGTCGATGTGTCTTTAGCGAACGGGATCAGGCGGGGAATATCCAATACAGGCGCAACCGCACCATCACTTAACAGGCAGGCACCATTTATCCCCGGCACATTACTGAGCCATGGCGCAAGCGACTTCACAACGACTTCACGTGGTTGCAGCACGGTATCTACAATTAATGCGAAGGACTGTTGTTGATGATCGAACAAAATGACATTAAGCGCTGAATCACTGTCTGGCTTAGGATTGCCCCAGCCTAGCAACTGAGATAACTGACGAATTTGATATGTCTTATCATTTATTTGCGCGGTAATACTGCCATCTTCCACTGAAATATTATCGGGTTGGATGGTCTCAAGGCGGTCAATGCTATCAACCGGAATAGCCACTGTCTTGTCAGCAACACTTGCCATCAATGCATTTGCAGCCACTAACGTCAGGGGTAAACGAATATGAACGGTACTGTTTACCCCTACGGTTGACTGTATATCCAAATTTCCGCGCAGTCTTGATACTGCGTCCTGAACGACATCCATACCCACGCCACGGCCAGAGATATTACTGACAGCATCCCGTGTAGAGAGACCAGCTTGTAAAATAAGTCTGAGTTTCTCATCATCGCTTAATTCATTATCAGCAGAGATCAGGTCCTGACTTAGAGCACGTTGATAGATGGCTTCAGGGTCTATGCCTTTGCCGTCATCAGTCAGTGTCATGGTGACGTATCGACCTTCTTGTTTAAAACTTAGTTCGATCAGCCCACTCTCTGGTTTACCGGCAGCGGTGCGTTGTTCTGCGGGTTCAATACCGTGGTCAACGGCATTCCGCAGTAAGTGAAGCAGTGGGTCAGTCAGGCCCTTAAGGATATCGGTATCCACTGCAAGATCACTGCCGCTAATGACGAGTTCAGCTTTTTTACCGGTACTTCTGCAAGTCTCACGTACAATACGTTCCAGACGCGGCGTCAATGTCTCCAGAGACTCCATTCTGGTATCCAGAATCGTAGTGTTAAGTTCGCGATTTATGCGCTGTTGAGAGTGGAGTTGATCGCTGAGCTCACGCAGATTTTGTTGCATACTGCGTTCAATATCACGGTTATCCGCGATTGTTTCACTCAGCAATGAGTGAACGCTGTGCAGCTCGTTGTAGACTTCTAACTCAAGTTGATCAAACGCTTCGGTTTCGTCGCTCTGACGCTTTACTTGCCGGAATTGCTGGTCAATAGAATGTTCCAGCTCATCCATATTCGTGCTCATACGCTCTTCGAGCTGCCTTAGCTGCTGACTCTCCCGAAGAATATTTTTAACTCTGTCATTCACCTGACTGGTGGATGTAACCAGCTCTTCGGCTAAGTTGAGAAGGTCATCAATCAGACTGATTGGTACTCTCATGCTTGCTTCATTTGAAGAGGTACGTCTACTGCTGAGATTCGGCGTTGAATTACTGAATAAAGCTTGTGATGCCAGCAACTCCGTCGAGAGTATCAACGGATCTGTTTCAGCTGTTTTTGTGGGTTTAGCTGGTGATGTTGGTTTTTTGGGAGGTGGTGCGAAAACGACTTCTTCCTCATCGTCCTCATCAAAAACACGGCCTGAAGTCTCTAATTGTTTGGCCGTCGATTCAAGTTGCGTTAGGACTTTCTCAAAAGAGGAGGGCAGCGGTTGATTGTTTAACATCGCCTCGCCCATTCCATCCAAACAATCAGCAGAGGCAGAAAGTAACTCTTGTGTTTCACTGTCGAGTTTGTGGTCGACGGAGTGTTCGAGAATCTCTTCTAATTGATGAGTGAATGCGGTCATTGACGATACACCAACGACACCACTAGCACCTTTGATGGTGTGGGTGAGTCTGGCGGCTAGTTTGTGTTCGTCTTTAGTAGCCAGACCCTTGGCTATTTTGTGAATGAGCGCAGTGGACTCTACTATCTGATCCGGTGTGTCTGATAAGAAGGCGCTGAGGATTTCCGGGTGTACATCAGGATCCCATGCAATAGAGTATTGACTGGTACTTACCGAAGCCGGTGATAATTCTGTTTCTGTTTCTGTTTCTGTTTCTGTTTCTGTTTCTGTTTCTGTTTCTGTTTCTGCGTCACCTTGCGCACCTTTTTTGGCGAGACTTGGCTCTGCCAGAGACAATAACAGCGCTTGCAATACGTCCGTTTCAATCGGAACCGGCCAGACCGGATCATTCAAGGCACTGGTTAACTCTGGCAATAACAACGTATCTTGCTGACGGATGCTTGCAGCTACTAACTCAGCCCATTGGTAAAAATGGCCTTCATTGTGTAATCGAACAAAGGTCTCCGGGGACTTCGCTGCGTGTTGAGTATTTTTTGTTAGCCAGCGACACAGCGATTGTAACGGCGTGAAGTCCAACATTTCACCTGCCAGCTCCAGACGCTGAAATTCAGCACCCACAGCATCTGCCTGGATTACGCTTTCCTTGTCTGACAGGTTTGCAGCTACAGGTTCTCGGCCCGCCAACAGCATGGCAACATCTTCAAGCTCTGCGGCAACTTCTTGAATCATCTCAGTCATGGCTATTATCCAATCTCATCATCACCTCAAGGCTTAAGCTTGAAAACATTAACCGACTCTACCAATTGCTTGGCGTAATCAGTCATGTCGTTGGTGAGTTGAGCCAGTAAATTCATTTCCTTACCGGTAGCCGTCGTGGACTCCATAATGCGGGTCGCACTGGATTGCAGTGTTTCACTCATTTCCATTTGTTCTTTGGAGGCATTTGCAATGTCGTTAACCGACGAGGTCAGTTGGTTGGTTGCATCAAGAGTCTCTTGCATTTGACGCGTCGCTTCATCTGCCAAAGCGGAACCTTCAACAACCTGCTCGATGGTATGATCCATGGTGGCGATGGTTGACTTGGTTTCTTTCTGAATGTTTTTAACCAGCGTAGAGATTTGCTCCGTAGATTCACGTGAGCTTTCTGCAAGGCGTTGGATTTCATCGGCGATTACCGAGAAGCCTTTACCAGCCTCACCGGCAGCCATGGCCTGCATATTCGCGTTCAGTGCCAATACTGTGGTGCGCTCCGCGATACCATTAATGATATCGGTAATGTAACTGATCTCCTGGGAACGCTCACCTAAGCGTTTAATACGCTTACCCGTGTCTTGTACGGTATTTCTAATCTCATTCATGCTGCCCATAGAGCGAGATACTGACTGATAAGCATCCTGAGTGGTGCCGGATGTCTTGCCCGCCATATCATTGGTTTGTAGTGCTGACTGGGCAATAATTTCAAGGCGGCGGCGAATGCGTTCAATTTGATTCGCTGTTTCTTGTGCCTCCGCTTGTTCTTCTTTGGCTAGCACGTTAACCGATTGAGAGCGCTCGTTTACGATGGTTGAAGTTTCTTCTACCGAAGAGGCGATGGTTTTAACCTGATCCAATACTTCAGTAGTATCTTCAGCCAGTTGGTTGATTGCGTCAGCCAGCGGCCCGGTCGCATCCTCAGTAACTTGTGCCCGAACTGTCAGGTCACGTTCACTTAGGTCAGATACTGCCTCAAGCAGTGAGAATACCGAATGGTTAATTGCATCGTTGTCCCGGTTTACCTGTTCCTGAAGCTGTGTACTATCATCAACCATTCGGTTAAAGGCATTACCCAGGTGAGTCAATTCATCATTACCACGAAGTCTGGAGCGGGCAGTGGTATCTCCTGCAGACATAGAGTTAACCACTTGCGTCAGGTGATTTACGGGTCGTGCGATGGAGCTATACAGCAATACACCCGACATCATAATGAAAATCAAACCCAATAGTATAACGGTTGCAATGGTTGCTGTAGCCAGATCAATACTGTTTTTGGCTTCTTCAAAGGCTGTTTGGTTGTTGATTTTATTAGATTCAATGCGCTTTTCTAAAGCGGTAATCAGTGGATTTCCAAGGTGAGAAATAACGTCCAAGGGAAAGCCTGTCGCAGAGCGGTCTGCAAATATATGGTATCGGGTTGCCTCAAAAAACTTTTGATAGGTATCTGGAGATTCTTCGGTGAGAATCGCCATGAGTTCGTCCAGACGAGTATCAAAATGCGCTTTACCTGAAATTAATTCTTCAGCGACTGCTTTATCATCACTTTCCACACTTGCAATATAGCCAGGCCACACTTTTTCAAGCTCCTGACGTTTGATAATGAGTTTGGTGAGTCCTCTGTCCGGTTTCAGCGTAGCGGACTTAATATAATTGAGCTGTCCCAGAAAGTCCTCTTGAATCAGTGATTTAATTTCAGTGGTTTCAAGAACCTTAGCATTCACTTCATTAAGCTCGATCAGTGTTGAGGAGCTTTTCATTAGCGTGAGCAGGCTCATTACACTCACTACAAGCAGAATGACTAAGGGAGCGGTAATTGACAGCGCAACCCGCGAACGGATCGACATAATGCCGCCTTGAACTGCTCTCTGAGATTGTGGTGATGTGGAGTTTTTACTCATGCCTGATTTCCTGATGAGTCTGGTGTAAGAAGTGTTTCACTGCCCGGCTTAGCAGCTTGCTGATTCTGCAGAATGAGAAGCTCAAACAGCTTATGATGATCCGCCTTATAAATATTTCTTCCTTCCACATCGATGGCGGATGTCAGCCAGAAGGGTAGGTTCAGATCTTCAATACTTTGAAAGTCATCGGCTTGAACAATATGTTGCATCGGGAGCCGGTCGATGCGGATAACCACCGCAGGAAGAGGGTCAGATTCAACCACTAGCAGCCAGTGCGACTGGGTTTGTGATTGCCTGCCAAGTAAACGATGTACGTTTAGGACGGGTAGTAGTTTTCCCCGCAAACTTATCATGCCACGGCACCACTCAGGTGCATGTGGAATAGGATAAATATTGCGTTGCTCCACAATTTCCGTTCTTACCGTTGGCTCCAGCAGGATATCAAAGTCTTCGATTGAGTAATAAAACTGAGGCGTTCCGGTTGATTCAGGCGTTACTGGTTGAATCTCATCCGTCATTATTACACTTCACTCAATCGCTGAATCAAATCTTCATCATTGTATGGTTTAACGATGTAGTCCAGTGCACCAAGCTTTAGTGCCCATTTACGATCCACATCGTTTTGCTTGCTTGAAACCATGATCACCGGTATGTCACTGGTTTCAGGGGCACGTTTGAGTTTGCGGCAAGTTTGATAACCGTCACCATCATCCATAATGATGTCGAGTAGTATCAAGTCCGGCATATTGGATTTGGCTAGTTCAAATGCCTTTGAACCGGATGGAGCCTCCGTTACAACATACCCCGCAGACTCCAGAATTTTTTTAAGGTGTGTTCTTTCAGTATTTGAATCATCTGCTATAAGAATATTTTTAATAGAGCCCGAACGTGAATAGTTGCTTTTATCATCACTCATTGAGGGTGTTCCTGGCGTTGTTAGTTGACCAATTAAACCCATGGGTAAAGGTAAATCTTGGTGTGGTGAAACATTGGTTAGATGCACAGCAGTCTCCCAGTTTTTACAATACATAGGTCGAATTGTAGTTTTTCCTGTGCAGAAATAGCACAGAAATCAGCCGAGTGGTTAACCATTGATCGGTTAAATACTCATTAGATTTTGAAGTATGTACACACACTAAAAGACAAACGGAGGGGGTATCGTTATGATTTTAGGGGGTATATACACTTATTCGAAGTAGACACAGGAATTATAGTAGATGCAATGATACCGTTTGTCCTATTATTATAAATAATTCAATTAATAATTTATTTTTATTGAGAGTGTGAAAATCTATAACAATAAGGCCCTGTATGTTTTCACACACAAGGCCTCTGTTTCAGATAGGTTTTATCTGGCTTGAAGTATGGCTTATTTAGGCGCGTTCTACTGTCATAGCAATACCCATACCACCACCGATACACAGAGTAGCCAGTCCTTTTTTGGCGTCACTTCGTTGCATTTCATGTAATAAGCTGACCAAAATTCTTGCACCTGAAGCACCAATCGGGTGACCGATAGCAATCGCACCACCGTTTACATTCACCTTCTCAGCATCCCAGCCCATATCCATATTTACAGATAGCGCCTGTGCTGCGAATGCTTCATTCGCCTCAACCAAGTCAAGATCAGATACTTCCCAGCCTGCTTTAGCCAGGCACTTTTGGCTGGCAGAAATGGGTCCGGTTCCCATAATCTTTGGGTCAACACCCGTAGAGGCATAAGAAACAATCTTTGCAAGTGGTGTCAGGCCAAGCTCTTCAGCTTTGCTGGCACTCATTACCATCACCGCTGCTGCACCATCATTGATGCCAGATGCATTACCAGCAGTTACTGTACCATCACGTGAGAACGCAGCACGTAGCTTGCCCAGACTTTCTGCAGTGGTACCGTGACGCGGAAATTCATCCTGAGCGAAAACAACCGGATCACCACGTCGCTGAGGGATCTCGACCGGAACAATCTCGTCTTCAAATTTGCCTGCTTTTTGAGCCGCTTCGGCTTTTTGCTGAGAGGCTGCAGCGAATGCATCCTGAGTCTCACGGCTGATTTCATACTTATCAGCAATATTCTCAGCAGTCGTCCCCATGTGGTAGTCATTGAAAGCATCCCATAATCCATCCTGAATCATAGTGTCCTTCATTTTCCAGTCCATCATCTTCTGGCCATTTCGTGAGTTAGGCAGAACGTGAGGGGAGGCACTCATATTTTCCTGACCACCAGCGATCACGATATCCGCGTCACCACATTTGATGGCTTGAAAGGCAAGTTGAACAGACTTGAGTCCACTACCGCAGACTTTATTGATTGTCATAGCCGGAACAGACTCAGGCAAGCCTGCCGCGATAACGCTTTGACGTGCCGGATTCTGACCAGAACCCGCTGTCAGTACCTGGCCCAAAATAACTTCATCGACTGATTCACCAGACACGCCCGTCTTTTCCAGTAAGTCAGCTAATACTTTTGCGCCTAATTGCTGCGCAGGCACACTCGCAAGTGAACCACCGAAGTTACCTACGGCG
The DNA here is from genome assembly GCF_003172875.1 of Leucothrix pacifica. Lineage (GTDB taxonomy): Bacteria > Pseudomonadota > Gammaproteobacteria > Thiotrichales > Thiotrichaceae > Leucothrix > Leucothrix pacifica. The sequence goes on from NZ_QGKM01000056.1 coordinate 52,176, forward strand.
GTCCGGCTTGCTGCCACAATTACTACATCACTCATTGATTCACTCCTTCTCGAGGTTAAAATACAGAGCTTAGAAACTCATGAATAATCCACCATTTACAGGAATGTTAGCACCTGTAACATAAGCGGAATTATCATCCGTTAACCAGGCAACAGCTTGTGCAATTTCTGCTGGCTTAGCCATACGACCCATTGGTACTTCGCCAATGATAGCTTCCAACACTTTCTCAGGCATTGCTTCTGTCATGGCAGTCGCAACGTACCCGGGTGACACGGTATTTACTGTAACACCTTTGCGGGCACCTTCGCGAGCCGTAGCCATGGTAAAACCGTGTAATCCTGCTTTTGCTGCAGAATAATTAGGTTGACCGAACTGTCCACGCTGTCCATTGACTGAGGAAATGTTCACGACACGACCAAATCCGCGCTCCATCATACCAATCATGACTGGTTTTGTAACGTTGAAGGCACTGGTTAGGTTGGTATCAATCACAGCTTCCCAAGCTGAGTATTCCATTTTCTTAAGGCTGGCGTCACGTGTAATACCGGCACAGTTGACAAGAATATCGATTGGACCAACAGACTCTTCGACATTAGCAACCATCTGTTGAGTTTGCTCAAAATCAGCAACGTCAGCCGCAGCCAGAATAATCTCGTATCCGTCGCGTTTCATTTCAGCTTGCCATTTTTCAGCATTCTCTTTATCAGCCGGATAATAGCCAGCGATAACCGTACAGCCTTTGTTTACTAGCGCCATACAGATTGACTCACCGATACCGCCGTTGCCACCGGTTACCAGTGCAATTCTTTTTTCGTTCATAATGTGTATCCTGTTATAAAATTAAGTCCGTCCATCACTTTAGGCAGGACGGGAAGAGTCACATTTGCTGCAATGCACAAATTATGCTATCAATGCAAAAGTGTCAAGTGTGATACAATACTCTCTAGTGATATAAGGATTACTAAATCTTTATAAAACAATGATTTAATAATGATAATTAACTTTACCGATATCTGGGTACTATTATGCGATCGCATTACCTAAGTTCTCTGTTTCTACCGAAGTCCATTGCTATGTTTGGTGCAAGTGACCGAGCTAACTCCGTTGGACAGGCTGTTTTCGAAAATTTGATGAATGGAGGATTTAAGGGTGAAATTTATCCGATAAATCCTAAGCATAAGAAAATCAACGATATTAAGTGTTATGCCGACCTTGCAGCACTAGACAAACCGGTTGAAATGGCCGTAGTCACAACGCCTGCAAAAACAGTATTGCCAATTATGCGGCAGTGTGGAGAGCATGGCGTTAAGCATGTTGTGTTATTTGCGTCTGGCTTTCGCGAGGCCGGGGATGCGGGGATTGCCCTTGAGCAAAAGGTGATGGAGGTAGCGCAGTCCTACGGTATTCGTATTTTAGGGCCTAATTCGAGTGGTTTTATACGTCCTAAGGTTGGTTTGAACATTAGTTGTGGCTTTAGCCTGAGTAAACCGGGAAATGTGGCCATAGTGTCTCAGTCCGGTGCCATTTGTAGTGCCATGTTGGACTGGGCAGATTCTAATGACATTGGTTTCTCAACAGTTGTATCGACGGGTGCCTCCGCTGATCTTGATTTCGGTGAAGTGCTTGACTATCTGGTTAGCGATCCCGATACACGCAGTATCTTGCTGTACATAGAGGGTTTACATAACTCACGTCGTTTTATGAGTGGTTTGAGAGCTGCGGCACGTATTAAGCCGGTGATTGCGATAAAAGTAGGGCGTTTTTACGGAGAAGTCGAAACGCCCATGTCACACACCGGTGCGATGGTTGGTAGCGATGAGGTGTTTGATGAGGCGCTATCTCGCTCAGGTGTGGTTCGTATTAGTCAGTTTACTCAGTTATTTGCTGCTGCCCGGATTCTATCGTCACGCTACCGCAGTGCGGGCAAGAATCTGATGATTATTTCAAATGGTGCCGGTCCCGGTGTATTGGCGGCTGACTATGCAGTGGATAAAGGACTTAAGCTGGTTGAACCTTCAGAGGAAACGATAAAGAAATTAGCAAAGTTTCTTGGACCACATCAAGGGCGGCGAAACCCCCTGGACCTGAAATTTGGCGCTGATCCAAACAGTTATCCTAAAGCCATTGAGCTGTGCCTGCAGGATGAGAATATAGATGGTGTTGTCGCCTTTTTTACGCCGATAGCGACTCAAAACTCAGAAGAAATCGCTAAGTCCGTGATTGCTTTAGCGGATAAGTATAAGAAACCAATCCTGACATCGTGGATGGGCGGGACTCAGGTACAGTCTTCCAGAGAGTTGTTTGCTAAAGCAAAAATTCCAAGTTATCAAACCCCTGAATCCACAATCGATGCTTATTCGTTTTTAGCAGCCTATCAGCTAAGCCAAAAGTTGTTGTTACAGTCGCCTAGTAAATACAGTACCGGGCACGAACGGGCGGATGTGGAAGCGCCACACCTGATTATCGAGTCGGCGCTGTCAGAAAAGCGTAAATCGCTAACAGCTCAAGAGTCTATGGCGATATTACAGGCGTTCTCAATCAACACGGTGCGTAATGCCGTTGCCTATTCGCCTGAGCAGGCCTTAGTGATTGCGACGTCGATTGGTTTTCCCGTCGCGATGAAGGTACTGTCACCGGACATTGCACACAAGTCTGATGTGATGGGTGTCGTACTTAACATACGTGGTGCGCAAAAAGTGCGTAATGTATACCGCGAAATCATGGACAACGTCAAAATTAAGCGCCCGGAAGCTCGCATTGACGGTGTTCTTATCGAAAAAATGCATATCGCGCCTAATGGCCGTGAGCTGATGATTGGTCTAAAAAATGATTCAATATTTGGTCCCGTCATTAGCTTTGGAAGTGGTGGCACGCAGGTTGAAGTACTGCGGGATCATGCGGTGGCATTGCCCCCACTCAATCGCTTACTTGCCGAAAAGCTAATTAACCGAACCAAAGTAAAGCGCCTGCTTGAAGAGTTTGGCCACATGCCTGCAGCGAATAAAGAAGCAGTGATTAATATTTTGCTACGGGTTTCGGCGATGGCTTGTGAATTGCCATGGATACAGGAGATGGACATCAATCCATTGATCGTCGATGAGCATGGTATCGTGGCGGTAGATGCCCATATTCGTGTTGCTTATCCTAAGTCCAGTAATCGTCAATATGCGCATATGGCGATTCATCCGTATCCGGCACGCGTTGTGGAAAATCAGCAGTTGGCCGATGGCACGGATATCGTTCTTAGACCGATTCGTCCGGATGATACAGGTTTGTTGACGACATTTATGGATAGTTTATCGTCGGAAGCTAAGTATTTCCGGTTTATGCATGCACTGCATCACTTGTCACCTGAGATGCTGGTTCGCTTTACTCAGATCGACTACGACCTCGAGATGGCGGTCGTTGCAGTTGAGCAAGAAGAAGGGCGCGTATTAGGTGTAGCTCGCTTCTTGTCGAACCCGGATAATATTAGCTGTGAGTTTGCACTGGTGGTTTCTGATGCTCGTCAGAATCAGGGCTTAGGTCACCGATTGATGAGTAAATTAATTGAAGTGGCTTATGATAAAGGTTTATCAGTGATTGAAGGTGAGGTACTGGCGAATAATCACAAGATGTTGGGGCTGATGAAGTCAATGGAATTTACCATTGTTAATGACCCTGAAGATATGAATGTGAAGATCGTCAGCAAGCGTATTGCTTAATACTAATACGCTTGCTGTTTGTTTTAGAGCTTCATGAGTACCTTGAGATGAGCAACCACACTTCTGGCTAGCGCGGAAGTGTCATAACCGCCTTCCAGCATTGAGACAATGCGTCCATTGGCGTACTTGTCCGCTATCTCACACAGTTGCTCGGTGACCCACTTATAATCGCTTTCGACCAGGCGCAAGCCAGCCATTTCATCTTCTAAATGCGCATCAAAGCCTGCTGAGATAAAAATCATCTGTGGTTTGAAGTCGTGCAGAGCTGGTAACCAGTAGCCTTCGACAGCTTCTCTGAATTCAGCAGCGCCAGCACCTTGTGCTAAAGGAGCGTTAATCAGGTAGCCTTTTTTGCTTGGCTTAGCGCGCTCTGGGTACAGCGGGTGTTGATAGGTTGAGCAGAATAATATCTGCGGATCGTCCGCGACAATGTCTTCTGTACCATTGCCGTGGTGCACGTCAAAATCAACTATCGCAACCCGTTCCAAGCCGTGCTTTTTAATCGCATGACGTGCCGCAATCGCGATATTGTTAAAAAAGCAGAATCCCATGGCCTCGTCACGCTCAGCATGATGCCCCGGTGGTCTGACGCTGCAAAATACACGTTGCTCTGTGTCATCACTGAGTACTTTGTCTGTCGCTGCTATCGCTGCACCCGCAGAGCGAAGGGCTGCCTGCAAGGTGAACTCATTCATATACGTATCAGGATCAATATGAGCCATCTTGCTGTCATCAGCCGGGGATTGTTCAAAGATATAGTCGATGTGCTTTTGACTGTGGGCCAATGCCAGTTGTTCTGCAGTGGCTAGTGGTGCATCGTAGTAACGAATAAAATCACCGATTCCTGAAGTGATTAGTTGGTCATCGATCGCACGCAGGCGTTGAGGGCGTTCAGGATGCCCATGACCCATGTCATGCTTCAGGCAATCTGCATGGGTGTAAATGGCAATGCTCATGGCTTAACCTTATTTGTCGTCGCTTTTATTGGACTTGAAAAAGCTATCCTGAACTTGTTTCCACATCGCTAGATTTTTGGCCGTTGATTGCTTCCAGAAATCCATAGGGTTGCTGGTCATCATTTCTTTCATCTGCTGTTGCATGGTTTGCTGTTGCTGATGGAAAAATTGCAGGCTTTTTTGCATATAATCATTGAAGCCTTCACGGGAATTTTCACCGTAATACCGGATGAAGTTTTCCAGGCTGTCAGTGGTAAACAGGGGTTCGTTATTGGACTCTTGTTCAAGGATGATCTGTAATAAAATGCTGCGTGTGATGTCTTGCTCAGACTGGCTATCAATCACTCTGATTTCTAGTCCGTCTTCGATCATTGTTTTAATGTCGACCAATTTAATATAACGGCTACCCTCAGTGTCGTATAGTCGTCTGTTTGGGTACTTTTTAATTAGGCGTGTTTTCTGATCCATAGAACTCTTCTGTTTATTCCCTATGAAACCAAATAGGTTCATGAGTTGTTGTCTTGTATACTACTACAAAATTGCGATGCGGTATAACGTAGAATAAGCGCATCCAGTCTAAATAAAATCAATGCGGAGTATGCATTTTGGCGTCGACGATACAGGATAAAATGCGATATGTGGGCGTTGCATATCAGCAGTTTCTGATCGCAATCAATACGGATCAGGATTGCCTGAATCAGGCTCGCTCTGTATTTGAGCAACATTTTTATATTTTGGTATCACAACATAGAAAAATACTGGATTCACTGTCTATTCCGAATCCTGAATTTCTGGAAGATAGCGTATTACTTCAAACCAAAATAGTGAATTTCACGAAGCAGTTTGAATGCTTTTATGTTGACGTCTTTGAACAGTTTAAAGCGCAACATTCAGGGCTAATTGATAAGGATTCTAAGATGGCTTTCAAATGTTGGCTCCAAATGTTTGATACTGAGTATTTAGCCTATATAAGACAGGACAGTGTCTGTCGCGAATATGCAGACATATTGTTAGCGACAACACAACTCGCCCAACAATTACAGTCCTCTGATAAGGCTGGCTGACGTGAGCACTGTTAGTCTCGAAGCGCCAGTCTCGACTCCGGTCTGTCTTTTTGAACGAGGTGCTGCCTGTTTGACGTCTGCTACGCAAAAATGGACTCCTGTGACGCAGCGCGAACAAGTGGCTGCTTCCACGCTTTATCAGTTGTACCGCTATCCGCTGTCTGAGCATCAGGCTGAGTCGGGAGCTCGCAGCGTTGAGACTGACGAAGTCGTGCTAATCGTCTATGCCATGGTCAATACAGCGTCAGTGCTGGATCTGGATCGTGATATGTCGATGATACAAGCCCTGAAAGCGCAGGGGCTGACCGTTTACCTCATGGAGTGGGAAGAGCCTCAGGTTCAGCAGAGTTCCATTGGTATGAGTGAGTACCTGCAGCGTTCTTTACACCATTGTGTTATGCAAATAAGACAGGACTGCAAGCTTGATAAAATCAATCTGATGGGGGTCTGTCAGGGGGGGGTATTTGCACTGTGTTATGCCAAGCTATACCCCGAATATATCCGGTCGGTCATTCCATTGGTCACTCCGATTAATTGTCATACCCAATACGACACACTCAGCACTTTAGCCCGGCATATGGATTTTGAGTCCTTATTGATGCCGGGTATTAATATTCCGGGTCAGTTGCTGGCGCAGGTGTTCTTGTCATTAAAGCCGATGACGCTCAGTATCATGAAATATATAGAGATATCTGAACGCTTAAATGCTGCGAAGGATAATACTGAGCTCAGTAGAAAGTTTATGGCAATGGAACAATGGATAGAGGAAACGCCAGATCAGCCCGCTCTGTTTTTTAAAGAGTTCGTAGAGAGTGTCTATCAACAAAATGCACTTTATAAGGGTGAATTGTTGATCCTTGGCGAAAAGATAGATTTGAGACAGATGGAAATCCCGGTACTCAATATTTATGCTTCTAATGATCACTTAGTACCGCCGGATTCTTCAAAAGCATTGGCCGAGTTGGTTCCTGAAGCGTATTACCAGTCGCTTGAAGTGAGGACGGGTCACATTGGGATGTTTGTCAGTCGTAAATCACTGAAGCAAGTCCCCCAAGCAATAGCTGACTTTATTCGTCAGCCTTGATCTGCTTTTGTTCGGTGAGCAAGTTTTACGTAGTTTGCAGCAGAGTAGCCCAGAAACTCGCGCTCCTTATCACTTAACGGCCTCTTTTTTATCGCCGGATTACCGATATACAGGTAGCCACTTTCAAGCCGCTTGTTGGGTGGCACAACACTTCCGGCAGCAATCATCACCTCATCTTCAACGACGGTATTATCCATCACGATAGCTCCCATGCCAATCAGGCAACGATTCCCAATGGTACAAGCGTGAAGCAGTGCCTTGTGGCCCACAGTCACATCATCACCAATAATCAATGGGTAGCCAGTGCTGGTCGTATACTCTGGGTTTGCGTGGGTCACATGCAGAACTGAGCCGTCCTGAATATTGGTACGTGCACCAATGCGTATATGGTTAACATCACCGCGAATCACGGTGCATGGCCAGATTGAGACGTCCTCTGCAATGACGACATCACCAGTAATGACCGCAGAGTCATCGATATAGGCTGACTCTGCAATCTCGGGTGTTTTATCTTCAAATCGACGAACAGTCATCGTTATTTGAGCGGGGAGCCGGCGTCTGAAATAGCGCGGAGAATATCGCTTCGGTTGATAATACCAATTACCCGATTATCATCCATTACCGGAAAAAAGCGGTAAGGTGAATTCATGAACTCTTTAGCGATAAACAATATGCTGTAGTTGGAATCAACCGTTTTAACATCGCGCGTCATTAGGTCACTTACAGTCAAATGTGAATTCTGGTCAAAGTTGCCTTCGATGGCTGCTTGAATGCAGTCCGAGCCGGATAATACACCAACCAGATTGCCCAGATTGTCCATCACTGGTGCCCCAAAGATATTTTGTTTATTAAAAACAAAAATAACATCTTTGATATATTGATCAGGCTTTAAAGTAACGAATTTTGGATTCAGGTAGTTTTTGACGTGAAGTGATTTTTGCATAAATGACGCTCCGAATAATTAAAATTTTAGAATTTGCGAAACTCTATCGGTGACTCCTTTGGTTCATTAGATTCTTGTTCTTTTGCCATACGTGCTTTTTTCTTTTCGCAGGGGTTTGAGCAAGAGCAATCACTGCTCATACCTGGAATATTACCCAGCCCACCACAGCTTCCTTTGAGCTCGCGGTTATTCAGAATAACCCCGAGTGACATACCGAGTGCCACTAAGCTGAAGATAATAAACGCTAACAAAAAAACGGACATTTTTTACACCTTGATTCTATATGTGTTCAATACTTGAGACATTAGTATACCGCTTGCTGAGAATTATAGTATTAAGTTTTTTAACGGAGGAGAGGTTTTATGGTTCATCATAGATACTTCGGCAAATAAAAGCTCCGCAGTGGCCAAAGCGTCTGTCAACGCATTGTGGGCACTATAACGTGGTAGATTTGCAGTTTCTCTTAGGTTGGATAACCGTAATTCTGAAGGGTCATAACCGGCTGACTTCATATCCATACGCCTTTGCGCCAGCATAAATGTGTCGATGATGGGGTAGATCGGTGCCATGCCATAAAGCCGTTCGCAGGCATGATTAAGAAAACTGCGTTCAATATGTGCAAAGTGCACCAGCATGACCTTGCCACTGAGTGCTGCTAGCAAATCACTGATGGTTTGCTCCAAACTCTGGCCTTGGGCTTTATGGTCATCAGTGATTTGGTGGATGATCACGTTTTCTTCTCTCAGGGCGCAATCCGTATCAATAATCGCGTGATGTGAGGAGCCCAAAATGATCTCATCCTGATCGACTGTTAGGTAACCGGCACTGAGAATATGATCAACTTTAGGGTTAAGTCCGGTAGTTTCAAAATCCAACGCCAACAATGGTACTTGTGCGATGGGACAATCCATTGCAGGGAAGGGATGCGAAAGGTAGTCTTTGAGTGGCCCTTCCGGTGCTTTTTTTAACAGGCGCTCACGTTGTTTTTCATAACCTAGCAGGCGTGTCAGTATGTTCACGTCAGACTCCCTTTTAGTATTTCATTTTGATACTGTTTTGCATGGTCTGAATCACCTTAAAGGCATCCTTTAGATATTCACGTTCTAACTGAGGAATGTCCTTTGGTGGCAGGAAGTTATCGGCTTTCTCATTGCGCTTAATTTGCCGGGTTTGGTGTTGTATTTTTTGCTCACCAATAAACTCAAAAGCGGCCAATAAATCGGCTGCGCCATCTTCACTTAGACTGTTAGTACCGGCAGCCTGCAGGATGCGCTCCCGGGTATTCACTGTTTTGATACCTTCTGCCAGAGCATATATGCGTGCTAAATCGACGATGGGCGCCGTGCCATTTAGTTTAAGATCCAGAGTGTCTTTATGTTCACCGTCTTCAATTAATACAAACCCACGGAAGAAACCTAGAGGTGGACGTAGTCCCAATGCGTTTTTAGCCAGCAGTCCAAGGAATAGTGTGTTCTTTTGTGAGCGCTCTAACATGCGATCTCGTATTTCATCCAGTAGATAATCTTCTCCGTGGATGGTTCTGAAGTCAAAGAACGTACTGGCGTTGAGCAAAGCTTGAGGGTCCGGAGTATCAATCCAGTTTTCGAAGTATTTGTCCCAGGTTGCCTGTGTTTGGCGGTACTCCGGATTCATCGCCATAATGTTACCGGGGCAATGAATAAACCCGCACTCCGCTAATCCATCACACACGAAGGTTCCGAGCTGGGTATACCAATCTATGTCTTTAGGGTCTAAGTCATTAGAAATGATTAATGCATTGTCTTGGTCGGTATGTGAGGTTTGCTCACGACGTGCCTGAGAACCTGCCGCAACCCAGGAATAGGGTACGGGAGGTGGGCCGAGCTTTTCCTCCGCCAATTCAATTAATCGACGGGTGATTGCACCATTCACCGCGCTAACCGCTTTACCGATGTGGTCAGCACTGGCATCCATATCCGTTAATTGTACTTGTAGCTGTGGAATTACTTTGCTTTCTTGTGCCAGTGTTGCGATGTCTTTTGCACGTGCGATCGACGTACTTAAGTAGACCGTATTCTTACTTTCGAATTTAATCAGGTCAGTAGAGGTGATCATCCCAAGTAGCTGATTGTTATCTACGACTGGCAAGTGATGGATACCTTTACGCGTCATTAACATCAAGGCGTCGAAGGCATTGCTACTCGGTTTGATGGAGCGCACCGAATGCGTCATGATCGAATCTGCAATGGCGTCGGTTGACATGCCTGTTGCAACACAATCCCGCCGGATATCGGTATCCGTCAAAATACCAATGGCAGCACCGTTAGTATCTGTCACCATGATGCTTGAGACATCATGCTCCGACATTTTTATAGACGCTTCAAGAATGCTGCTACCTGATGCGATAGTGATTGCTGGTGAGCTATAGATGGTCTCAATTTCATTATAGATTAAGGCGGATCCCGTGCTGCTATTTGTATTGGCTTTAATCAGATTTTGACTAAGTCCGCCCCGGATGTGTTTGATAACCATATCAAGCACGGTCTGATTGCTATCAGGCTCTGTGGCTATGTCTTTAAGAGCATTGGTGTCCAGACTATACACCAGCATGTCTTCAGTAACCTCGCCTGAATGCTCTTTAGTGTCTGGCTCAGTCATTAAGAGGGTCAGGAGGTCTCCTTCTGCTGCTTTACCAATAAGTCGACCACTTTTTGAGGATAGTGAGATGGCACCTTTGCGGATGATCATCAGGCGACTTGATTCAGTTTCCGCAGACACAGTCGTTCCACGACGCAAATATCGGATGCGAATTTCCTGAGTGAGTTGTTCCAATGTGGACTGAGGCAAGCGGTCAAGTGGAGTAACCTTGCTTATAAAATCACATATTTCTTTCAGTTCAATATCCATCGTAGCACCTGATTAGTAAGATTAGTTCATTATCATTCAAAGACTTATGAATACATATGACATTGATCAAGCTTATAGGAAAGAGCGTAAAAAATCCGTATCTCAGATACAAGAAAGGCTCCCGAAGGAGCCTTTCTGTTACTAGTTTCTAAGAGTAGATCTTAGTGGCTAGTGTCTGCCGCACCAGCACCAGCTGGGATACGGAAGTTGTCAACCATGTCACGGATCTCTTGTGGAGCAGGACCAGTCATCTTAGTAACTACCCAAGCAACTACGAAGTTAACGATCGCACCTACCACACCAAACGCGTTTGGTGAGATACCCATGAACCAGTTAGGCTCCATGTCACCCAGGAACGCAGTTCCAGGAATAAACATAATACCCTTGTGCTGGAATACGTAGAACAGAGTGATACCGATACCAGCCAACATACCTGCAATACCTGCTGTGCTGCTGATGTTCTTAGAGAAGATACCCATCATCAGAGCCGGGAAGATAGAGGAAGCTGCCAGACCAAAGGCCAGTGCTACCGTACCTGCCGCGAAACCAGGAGGATTTAATCCTAACCAACCAGCTAGTAATACCGAGAGTGTCATTACGACTCGACTCGCCATTAATTCGCCTTTCTCTGACATGTTCGGTGAGAGTACACCTTTCATCAAGTCATGAGATATGGATGAGGATATTGCCAACAACAAACCTGCCGCTGTTGAGAGTGCTGCTGCCAGACCACCGGCTGCGATCAATGCGATTACCCAGTTAGGTAGCTGCGCGATCTCAGGGTTAGCAAGTACCATGATGTCACGGTCAACTTTAACCATTTCATTGGTTTCTTTGTCAGCAGTGTATTGGATCTTACCATCGCCATTCTTATCTTCGAACTTCAGAAGACCAGTCTGTTCCCAGTTCTTGAACCACTGTGGACGTGCTTCATACTCCAGAGGACCAGCTGCAGGCTGAAGAGTAGACATCAGGTTCATACGAGCCATTGCGCCAACAGCAGGAGCAACAGTGTATAGACATGCGATGAATACTAGTGCCCAACCAGCAGAAGAACGAGCATCTTTAACTGTAGGTACAGTGAAGAAACGCATAATTACGTGTGGCAGACCAGCAGTACCGATCATAAGAGATGCAGTGTAAGCAAACATGTTCAGGCTGCTGCCTAGCTTTGCAGTGGTGTACTCTTTAAAGCCAGTGTCAGTCAGAACCTGATCCAACTTGTCTAGCAAGTAGATGTCTTCTTCACCAACCATCTTACTACCTAGACCAATCTGTGGGATCGGGTTACCAGTAAGCTGTAGAGAGATAAATACCGCAGGAACAGTGTAAGCGAAGATCAATACACAGTACTGGGCGATCTGAGTATATGTAATACCCTTCATACCACCTAGTACAGCGTAAACCCATACTACAACCATACCGATTCCAAGACCCAGACCGTAGTCAACTTCAAGGAAGCGAGAGAATGCAACACCAACACCTTTCATCTGACCGATTACATACGTCAAAGACGCGATAATCAAACAGATAACAGCTACGATACGAGCCGTCTTTGAGTAGTAACGATCACCGATAAACTCAGGTACCGTGAACTTACCGTGCTTACGTAGGTAAGGAGCCAGAAGCATCGCGAGAAGAACGTAACCACCCGTCCAACCCATTAGGAATACAGAACCACCGTATCCCAAGAATGCAATCAAACCAGCCATCGAGATGAATGACGCAGCACTCATCCAGTCAGCAGCAGTCGCCATACCATTCAGTACAGGATGTACACCACCACCGGCCACGTAGAATTCTTTTGTGCTAGCAGCACGCGCCCACCAAGCGATACCGAAGTACAGCGCGAAACTGGCAAATACGACGATATACGTTAAAGTCTTTAATTCCATGATTTAGTCCCTTACTCCTGAACGTTAAATTTCTTGTCTAACTGATTCATGCGGAAAGCATAGAAGAAAACCAGAAACAGGAATACGTAGATAGAACCTTGTTGGGCAAACCAGAAACCGAGTTTGTAACCGCCAAGTTGGAAATTATTCAGTACATCGACCAGAAGCAGTCCACAACCGAATGACACAACGAACCACACGACCAGACACATAATCATCAGCCGCACGTTCGCTTGCCAGTACAAGCTATTATTTTCAGAACTCATTGAATTCCTCCGTAGGAAATTAAAAGCATCACATTGCATGATGAATTACTGCCCGTGTTACGAGAAATCAGATCGAAATCCAGCAGTACCCCGTAACACAGTGGTAGAGATACTACGTTATATAAAGTGTGATAGGCAAGTAATTAGGCCTTTTCCTGATACTGAGATTTAGAAATGCCGATAGTTTATTGTATCCTTTTATGGGCATATTTATTTGAGTTGATAAATTGCTTGATGTTTTAAAATCAAGCACTTATCTTTTTGCCTTCTTGCTCTAAAATATCAACGATATCAGTGATATATGTTTTTAAGTGTTTGTTTTTCATATAAGCAATACGAGTGACAGACTCTGGGAAAAAACCAGACAAGTCACGCATTACCAAGCCATCTGCCTCTTCTGGGGTATAAGCAACACGGGCGATAATACCCACCCCAAAGCCCAGTCTGACGTAGCTTTTGATGACATCACTATCTGTTGCAGAAAAGCTAGTATCAATGGTCAATTCACGCTCAGCAAACGCCTTTTCGATTTTGGAACGACCCGTAAATCCAAAGACATAAGTCAGAATAGGGTGTGCGGCAATACGCTCTAAACTGAGTTCACCACTCGCAAGATCATGCCCTTCTGGCACAATCAGAGCATGGTTCCAGTCATAACAGTGGTGGGTCGTTAGCGCTTCGTCCTCTGCGACTTCCTCAGTACAAATAGCAATGTCCGCTTCCTTATCATGTAGCATTTGCACGAGTTGGCTAGGATTACCCTGCAGAAAATTCACTTTGACCTTGGGGTAGCGTTGCCTGAATTCATTTAAAACCGGTGGCAGGAAGTACTTTGCCTGCATGTGCGTAGTTGCGATACGTATTTCACCTTGCCGGCCATCTCTGAAGTCGTCAGCCACCGCTCTGATGTTTTCGAGTGCTTGTTCAATGTCATCAACTTCTTTAACGATCGCCTGACTTAATGGGGTCGCTTTAATCAACCGTTTTCCCTTTCGCTCAAACAAGGGAAGCCCGAGTTCTTCTTCTAACAGACTGAGTTGTCGGCTAACCGCACTCTGCACAACAAAGTGTTGTGTAGCTGCACGAGAAATATTCAATCCGTTGTTTAGTACAGTCTTCAGAAGCTGCAGTTGAAATAATTTCATATATCTTTTTTTGTGATTTAAATATCAAATAGTATCGCTTTATTAGAATTAAATATTACCTATAATGGCCACATTAGTAAATAGCAGGTGACCGTTATGACGACTGAATACAACGAAAACTCACAAGAATTAGCAACAACTTCGCAATCTGATGAGCAAGAGGTTGTAGAGCGGACTCAGCCAGACAATGCTGAGTCAGTTGAAGAGCAGGAAGAAGAATTGTACTTCTGGTCTGAGCCAGGCGTCTGCGGATAAAGGAAAGATTTATGCAACTTTTAACTCCGGAACAAATACAGCAAGCATCAGCTGCCGTTAACAGCCTGACACCTGCGCAAATGGTATGGGTGAGTGGTTACCTACAGGGCTTGTCGTCAAATGCAGCGCCAGATATCGGCGGGCTCACTTTGAGTCCTGCAACCGCAGCGGCACCAGCCCCCGCTGTTAGCGAAAAAGTGACTGTGTTATACGGTAGCCAGACCGGCAACAGCCGTAAAATAGCCGAAAAACTGCATGCTGCACTTGAATCAAGAGGTCAGCAGGCGACTCTTCAAAACATGCTGAATTACCGTGGTAGTCAGTTGAAGAAAGAAGAGAATCTGATTGCTGTAGTGAGCACGCACGGTAATGGCGAGCCACCTGATGAGGCACTCGGTTTCTTCAAGTTTGTGAATGGTGCGAAAGCGCCAAAACTTGACCACATGAAATTCTCTGTCTTAGCACTGGGTGATTCCAGCTACGATGAGTTCTGTCAAACTGGCTATGAGTTAGATGCTCGATTGAGTGAGCTTGGCGCAAGTCGCTTGAGTGATGTTGTGGCGTGTGATGTCGACTACGCCGATGATGCTGCTGAGTGGAATGACACGATTCTAAAATTGCTGGAGCCATCTTCAGCTGCCGTACCATCAATCGATTTTGGTGGTCAACCAGCAGCTGCTAGTGCGACTGAAACACAATACGATGAACAAAATCCATTTCAGGCAGAAGTATTGGATAAGCTTGTGTTGACAGATGAAGGGTCTGATAAATCAGTGCTTCATCTGGAGCTTTCACTGGAAGACAGTGGGCTGACTTATGAGCCTGGCGACATTGTTGCGATTCAATCAGCCAATCAGGTCGAGTTGGTAGATGCCATCATTGCTGAATTATCATTAGATGCCAATGAGCAGGTAACAATTAAGAAAAACACGTTAACACTGCGCGAAGCCTTATTGAACAAGCGTGAACTGACGCACATCACCCGTAAACAACTTCAGGTATACGCTGAGCAATCTGACAATGCCGAATTATTAGCATTGGCACAGGACAAGTCGCAGCTAACTGAAGAAATTGAAGCGGCCGATGTCTTAGATGTCCTGCAACTTTGGCCAGCCAAACTAAACGCTCAGGCACTGACTGATTGGTTACGTCCACTGAGTGCACGACAGTACTCAATTGCATCAAGCGAAGCGGCGAGTCCGGAAGAGGTTCATGTACTCGTAAAACATGTTGAATATGACTATCGCGGCAGAAAGCACGGTGGTGTGTGTTCATCACAGCTTGCGGCATCAGACAGTGGTGAAACATTAGGCGTTAGCATTAAACCTAACTCGAGTTTCAAGTTACCTGAAAATGAAGATACTCAGGTGATCATGATCGGTGCCGGAACAGGCGTTGCACCGTTCAGAAGTTTCTTGTTTGACCGTGAAGCAAAGGGTCTCGAAGGAAATACATGGTTGTTCTTTGGTGAGCAAAAATTCCAGACGGACTTCTTGTATCAGACGGAATGGCAGCAGTTTATTAAGTCTGGCGTATTAGAGAAAATGAGTGTTGCATTCTCACGTGATCAAGCTGAGAAGGTGTATGTGCAACATCGCATTCTGGAAGAAGCTGAAGCGGTTTATCAGTGGTTAGAATCAGGTGCACACCTCTACATCTGTGGTGATATGCATCACATGGCTAAAGACGTACATCAGGCATTAATCGACGTGATTGTGCAACAGTCCGGGCGAAATGCTGAAGAGGCGAGTGACTGGTTAGATCAGTTGATTGCTGAAAAGCGCTACCAGCGTGATGTTTACTAAGCCAAATCCCCATTGACTCCTTAGTGTCCTTCATCACTTATCAATAAGTTGATGAGGGACTTGCATAATTTATAGAGAATTTGCTGCATGACTTTTGCAACTCCTACAAAAAAAACGCCGGGCGTCGTCGCTCCGGGAAGCTCTGATGTTGAAACGTTTAAAGACGATAGTGATTATCTTCGCGGTTCATTAGTCGAGAGTTTTGCGAATCCGTTAACAGGGGCAATCACCGAAGCGGATACCCAACTGATTAAATTTCACGGTGCCTATCAGCAAGATGACCGTGACCAACGTCTGCGTCGTCAGGAAAAGAAACTAGAGCCAGCCTACTCATTCATGATTCGCATGCGTATGCCCGGTGGTGAGTTAACGGCTGATCAGTGGAAGAAGATTGATGAGATCAGCAATACCTACGGGAATGAAACCATCAAGCTGAGTAGTCGTCAGGCAGTGCAGTTTCACGGGATCATCAAGTTTGACCTGAAGAAAAGTATTCAGATGATGGATGAAGCATTACTGGATAGTATCGCAGGTTGCGGTGATGTTAACCGAAATGTGATGTGTACACCGGACCCTTCATTGTCAAAGGCGAACGAAGAAGTCTATGCATACGCTAAGACAATCAGTGAACATCTGATGCCATCAAGTCGCGCCTATCATGAGATTTGGCTGGATGAGGGCAAGGGTGAAGGGCGTGAGTTAGTAATAGGTGGCGAAGAAGAAATTGAGCCGCTGTATGGTAAACACTACCTGCCACGCAAATTCAAAATCGGTATTGCGATCCCTCCGTACAATGACAGTGACGTTTACATTAATGACATCGGCCTGATCGCCATTGTTGAGAATGATAAGCTACTAGGCTTCAATGTGGCTGTTGGTGGTGGCTTAGGCATGACCTTCGGCCGGGATGACACGATGCCAAGACTGGCGAGTGAAATCGGCTTTTGTACACCTGATCAGGTCTTGGATGTGTGTGCTGAAATCATGATGATACAGCGTGACTACGGTAACCGGCAGGACCGCAAGCTTTCTCGCTTCAAATACACGATTGATAAGTATGGTCTGGAGTGGTTTAGTGAAGAGCTACACAATCGCCTGGGTTATAGCTTAGACGCTGTACGCCCCGCGGTATTTACCACAACAGCTGATCAATATGGCTGGCACAAAGATCGTCATGGTAAATGGCATTTATTGCTTCACGTTGAGCATGGCCGTATTCGTGACACTAAGCAGCTTCAGCAAAAGACTGCTCTATTGCAGATTGCGGAAAAGAATCTGTGTGGATTCCGCTTAACGGCGAATCAGAACATGCTGCTGCACGGCATCAAAACGGCAGATAAGAAAAAGATTGAGAAGATTCTGGAGCAAAACGGCCAGTATGCAGACGGACGTGAGTTATCCGGTATGCGCCGCAACTCGATCGCTTGTGTGTCGATGAATACGTGTCCATTGGGTATGGCTGAGGCAGAACGCTACTTGCCGACACTAATCACCAAACTTGAGCCGATTCTGGAGAAGCATGGTTTATTGCAGGATGAGATTAAAATCAGGATGACGGGCTGCCCGAATGGTTGTGGTCGCTCTGTGATGGCTGAGATTGGTCTGATTGGTAAATCATTGGGTCGTTACAATATGTATTTGGGTGGTGACCACCAAGGTCTACGTTTGAATACGCTGTATCGTGAGAATATCGATGAGGCAACGATTCTGGAGCTACTTGATGGATTGTTTGAAGATTATGCGGCGAATCGTGAGGCTAGCGAATCATTCGGTGACTTTGCTATCCGACAAGCTTGGGTTGCACCCACCGAAAACAGAATAGGCTACTTCAGTCTGGCAAGTTAAGCCGAGTCTGACTCGCTATTCTCAGCATAAAAAATGCCCTCTTAAGTGATCTTAATGAGGGCATAGTTGTATCTGCCACCAAAGGTTATTGCTAACATAAGTGCGCCAGATATCTTAGTCGCTTTAAACGATTGGCATTCCCGAATAAAAGCGATGCGTCATAAATAAGACTAAGTAAACCACAACAGTAATCACCACCAGAATACCTTCACGTTTAAATCCTGCGACTTCTGCTGGCTTAACCCACGTGCCGTCACGGCGATTAATTGTGATTTGGTTCAGAATCGCCCAGATGGTCAGGCCACCAAACAGGATCAACGAGCGGATATCACCGTTTGCCAGTAAGTGACCGATTCCCCAGACCATGACGCCAGTTAGCATCGGGTGACGGATATACTGCTTGATGCGTGAAATTCCTTTTGAGCTACCCGCGCCCAATAGCAAAATAGCGATCAGCATCGTCAGCATATGCAGGTGGCGACCCCAGGCAGGTGAGTTGTAAACTGGCTCAGGGATAGTAGTTTTCCAACCTATCACCATAAGAAGAATGCTGAATACGATGAGTAGCGCGTAAATACCCTGATATTTACTACCCAGTCTTTCTACCATCACTTCACGGCGTTGAGGAAATACACTTGGGTATAAATGTACACAACTCCAAAGTAACACACCGATAATTAATAAAGTCATACATTGTGCTCCGGGGAATACGGTTAAGACTTTATATGATATAGGATGATTGAATCAGCGAGTAGTATTAGTGCCGATAAAACTCAATCCCATTTTGCAAGAGACAAACAGAGATACCTCGTGTCCAGCTAATTGTGTACACTCGCGGTTTATTGCGGTATAAGTGTTTAATAAATTGACTAAAAATAATATAGATAGTTTGGGGAAAAGCCTGTGAAACAAACGGCAAACGAGTTAATGCTGTCGGCCTTCGGTGGTGAATATGTTGCTGGAAAAACTTTGAAGCGTGGATTGTTAATGCTGCTGATAATGACGTTAGCAGCCTGTAGTATTCCAAAGAGGAGTGATACCAACAATGCCGCTGACACCAAAAATGCTGTTGGTGACAAGCTCGAATACTTTGCTGATTGGCCTTCAATCAAGAGCAAAATTCCTCAGGATGACAAAACAGAACAAGCAATCCGTGACATAGTTAATCTCATGACACTGGAAGAAAAAGTCGGGCAAATGATTCAGCCTAACCTAACCCAAGTCACTCCTGCTGAGGCGAAACAATACAAACTGGGTTCCTTGTTAAATGGTGGTGGCGCGTGGCCAAATAAAAACAAACGCTCCAGCGCAAAAGATTGGGTGGCAGAAGCCGATAAGTATTGGCTGGCATTGGATGATGCGTATAAAGGTCAGTCATTCAGAATCCCGTTTATGTGGGCGACCGATGCAGTTCACGGACATAACAATGTGTTCGGGGCGACAGTATTTCCTCATAATATCGGCTTAGGCGCTGCGAACGACCCCAAGCTTATCTATCGTATTGGTCAGGCAACTGCAAAAGAGGTGGCGGCAACCGGCTTGGACTGGACCTTTGCCCCAACGGTTGCAGCACCCAGAAGTTATCGTTGGGGACGTGTCTATGAAGGCTATTCGGAAGACCCTGAAATCATCTTCAACTATGCCGGAAAAATGGTTGAAGGCTTACAAGGCGACAGCGCAGGCCTTAAAACAGACAAGCAAGTCATATCAACAGTGAAACATTGGGTCGGCGATGGTGGCACAAAATACGGTAAAGACCGTGGCGCTACGTATGCGACTGAAGAGCAATTAATCAATCTACACGCAACGGGTTACTTCTCAGGTTTGAAAGCGGGTGCCCAGGTAGTGATGAGTTCATTCAACTCCTGGCATAATGACCTGAACTACGCACCGGTGGATGGTAAAAAATACAATAAGAAAATCCATGGCAGCAAATACTTAATCACGGATGTGCTAAAAGAAAAAATGGGTTTTGACGGTATTGTCGTGACTGACTGGAACGGTCAATCAGAAATCAGCGGTTGTAGCGCTGCGAACTGTCCTGCCGCTGTTAATGCAGGTAACGATGTTATTATGGTCACTGCCAATAAAGACTGGAAAGCGTTTTATAAAAATGTCATCGATCAGGTCAACACAGGTGTCATTCCTATGGATCGAATCGATGATGCGGTGACGCGTATTCTCAGAGTGAAAAAACGCGCTGGTCTTTGGGAAAAGCCAAAGCCCTCATTGCGTTCCCTTGCAGCTAAACAGAATGTGCTGGGTGCGCCGGAACATCGCAAACTGGCCAGAGAAGCAGTTCGTAAATCGTTGGTCTTACTCAAGCATCAGGATAATGTACTGCCACTAAAAGCGACTCAAAAGATTTATCTGGCAGGTAGTGCGGCTGATAGTCTGGAAAAACAAACAGGCGGCTGGACATTAACTTGGCAGGGTAAAGATAACTCCATTGATGATTTTCCCGGTGCTTCAACCATGAAGTCAGCTCTGACTAAGCAGATTGGTGCAGAGCATATTATTACAGATATCTCAAAAGCAGATAGTGACACGGTGGCTCTCATCGCCATAGGTGAAGAGCCTTATGCAGAGTTCACGGGCGACATTAAAGACCACCAAACGTTGGGCTTTGCTGATCTGAAAACCGCTTATGCAAAAGATCTCAAGGCGATTCGTGATGCTAAAGCGTTGGGCATGAAAGTGGTCACGGTGTTTTTCTCAGGCCGCCCGATGTACATCAATGAAGAAATCAATTTGTCGGATGCGGTGATTGCAGCGTGGTTACCGGGCACCGAAGCAGGCGGTATCACAGACGTACTTTACAGAGTGAATAATCATGATTTCACTGGCCGTTTAGCTTACAGCTGGCCTAATACCAAGTGCTCAACGGCTATTAACCGACAGCCTAATAACATTCCTAACTATGTGACACCTCGCTTCGAGCAGAGTATTGACGGCGAGCACAAACCACTTTTTCCCTATGGTTATGGTCTTTCTTATGGCGCAATTAATCAGAATCAGGACTTGAATAGTCTAATCCTTGATGATCGCAATTATGGTTGCCGTCAAAAAAGTACAGCAGCTGCCGAACTGCCGTTGGAAGTGTTTGGTAAAGCGTCGGGCGGTGAGTTCCAATTGCGTATTTCAGGCGCTAAAAATAACTGGCAGGCAATTCCAGTGCCTGCAGAAGCCAACCCGGTTGATCAGGGTGAGGTCTCAGTCACACCGATTAATTACAAAGGTCAGTATGACGCGGCCAGTGTTAAGTTTGCAGGTGGCAAAGGTGCTCAGGTTTATGTGCAATACGAAAATGAAAAAGGGCAGGACAACCTCGCTTATCTAAAAGCGGATGCCACGCTGCAATTTGACATTCGGATGATTGAGCAGCCAGATCAACCTCTGCAGCTGGCTCAGCATTGTGTTTATCCTTGCCGTGCAGGTTTTGAGATTAATAAACATCTGCCAAAAGTATCGCAGAGCTGGAAAACCATCAAACTGCCATTGAAATGCTTTGCCGCTAATGGGATGAATTTCGCAGCGATGAACACGCCCTTACTATTTTTTACCAAGGGTAAAGCAGCGTTTGATTTAGGCAACATCAGGCTAGTGCCAAGGCGGGTTGATGCTGCCAAAGAGGCGCTGAGTTGCAGTGTGTTAGGTGGTAAATGATCTCTGGCGGCAGTTGGTTTAAAAAACCGATGCTGCCGCAATACCGCTATAACAATGCGACTGTTTACTCTGTAAACGACTCCATACCAAATCGAATACGGAGCACCGTAGTGATAGCACAAAGTGCAGCAAAGCCATAAGCAAACACACTAAACCATTCCGGCCAGATGCACATCAGTGCAAACACAATAATCGTTTCAGTGGCCTCCGTCAGGCCACCGAGATAATAAAAGCTTTTATTGGGATAGTCGGTACTACTCATTTCACGTTTGGCAGCAATGACCGCAAAGGCCAGAAAGCTGCAGCCCGTGCCAATAAAGGCGTAAATCAGTACGGCAGCTGCCAGCGCATTTTGTTCTGGGTTAGCCAGCGCAAAGCCCAAAGGCACAGAGGAATAAAACAAAAAATCCAGCACAATATCCAAAAAACCACCACTGTCAGTGGGGGTAGTCATACGCGCTAAGGTGCCATCTAATCCATCCAGTAATCGATTCAGTATAATAAACACTAGCGCCAACAAGGGTAGATCTAACAGGAGTGCGGGAAGCGCGCACATACCCACCACAAACCCGGCTATAGTGACATGATTAGCACTGATCTTGCGGGCTAACAACGCGGAAGTTAATGTATGTAGTAGCGTGCGCGTTTTATCTAATACCTTGCGATCAAGCATGACTCGGCTCAGCTGCGTGCAGTTCTAATACCTTGCCACCGGCTGGAATATCCTCAGCGTCGTGCGTGACGAGTAGCGTTGGAATCTTGCGCGCTTGCACCCGGTCATACACAAACTGGCGAAATTGCTGACGCAGGGTGGTATCGAGTTTCGAAAATGGCTCGTCCATCAGTAATGCCTGAGGCTCTGCAATCAGTGCCCGTAATAAGCTCACCCGAGCACGCTGCCCCCCGGATAAGGTGGCAGGATCACGATGATAAAAGTCCTTTAGTCCGGCACTGTTTAGGACGGTCTCAATCGCATCGCGCCTGGCCGCTTTGCCTTTGGTGGCAGCGGGTAGAGCATAAGCTAAGTTGTCACCAACACTAAAGTGAGGAAATAACAAATCTTCCTGAAACAAAATACCGATGCGACGCTCCTCCGTTGCCAAGGTGTCGATTCGGGTGTTACCCAGCCAGCCTTCGCCATTCACCTCAAACATCGGTTGTGATGCCCCAATCAACCAGTTCAGCACAGTAGATTTTCCGGCACCTGACACACCCATTAATGTCATGATCTCACCAGGTTCGATATTAAAGGTTAGTGGACCAAGTAATGGACTGCCGTCTTTGCGGGCGATACTGAGGTGTTTAACGCTAAGTGTGTTCATTACTGTTATTTCAGTCCTTGACGGTTTCGGCTGTACCAGGCAGTTAATAAAATGGCCAACATAAAGGCACAAAGTGGCAAGGCGGTTTGTAAGATGCTCTGAACCGCTAACACGCGACGGTTGCTACCGGCACTGAGTGCTACAGCTTCGGTCGTCACTGTGGCAAAGCGCCCGCCACCGGAGAATAAGGTTGGCAAATACTGAGCAACGCTCACGGCAAATCCAACCGACATGGCTGCTAAAATTGGCTTCATCAGCATAGGCCATTTGATTCGTAGGCAAGCATTCAGATGACTATGCCCAAGTGCTTGTGCTGTGCACAGGTAGCGATTATCAAAGTTATAATATGGGCCGACCAGTACTAATACCATATAGGGGAATGTCCAGGTCAGGTGGCTCCAGATCACACCAATCGCAGTGCTGTCTAAATTCAGGTGCAGTAGTACATGATATTGAGCAGCGGCAATGGGTAGAGAGGGCAAAATCAGGGGCGCATATAGCCAACCGTGGTGCTTGCGTGATCCCCACTCTAACCATGCTAACGTGAGCGGCAAAGAGATCATCACCGTCGCCATACCAATCCATAGCGCGGTGAGCATCGGACCAAAATCAGCACTGTTCCAGCTTTTCAGACTCAGCGAGTTGGGCCACAGATTTGGGAAAAACCATCCACCTGCCACCGACCACAATACAAGTATGGCTAAGGCTAACCAGCCGGGAATAAATACCGGAATGCCAGAAACTGCGCGGGTTTTAAAGATTCTGCCGGGCTTACGGATACCGGTTGGATCGCGGTAAAGACGTTTTATCCACCACCACAAAGCCCGTGCAAGTACGATTAATAGCCCTAATAAAATCATCAGACACAGTGCCGCTGCGCTGCCTTTGGCTTGCGTCATCGCATCAGGATCAGTAAGCCATTGCCAACTTATGACTGCTAATGTTGGTGGTGTTGACGGTCCCAGAATGACAGCCATGTCAACAACGGACAAACTATAGGCGAGAACGGCAACCAGTGGCCAACCCATGCGTGGCAGTAGCTGAGGCAATAGCGCGCTAATCCACACTTGCCTGCGCGAATAACCCAGGCTATTGGCCAGTGTGATCTGTCGGGAGATCGCCTGTTCACCCAGTAGCGTCGCCATAATCCACAACAAGAACCACGTCTCTTTAATCGCCATGGTAATGGTTAGACTGATGGCATACGGGTCGCGAATACTCACCCACTGAGGTGGACTGGACCACTCCAGTAGGTTGGCCAAACCACGCGCCAACCAACCGGATGGTGCAATTAAGAAGGCAATGCCGATGGCAAACGCAATGTGTGGAAATGCCAGAAAAATGGGTAACTGGCGTTGTGCAAGTGCCCAGCCTTTGCCGGGATACAGCCAGATCGCGATCAGACTAGCGGCCATTAAGCTCAGTAAGGTTGAGCCAATCGCCGAACTCAGCGTGCTGATCAGCGCTCTGGCAAATTGGCCGTCAGTCACCAATGCATGCCAGACATCCATATTGAATGCTGGCCACAGTACCCAGAGTAGTCCGGGTACGATGGGGAGTAAGGTCAGGCATACCCCAGCGATTGCTAACAGCCGTGCAACAGAAATTTTTGAAGTTTCAGTCTTGGGCTTATTAGCGGGTGTCAGGGCGATGCTGCTTACTGGCTGCCGTAACGTTTCAGCCATTCTGCTTCCAGTGCTTCAACCCACGTCGCGTGAGGTTCTGATAAGGTTAAAACGGCTTCACTTAATCCACCAGGAGCACGCTTGTTAAATACCGCTTGTTGTTCTTTCGTCAGCTTTTCAGCATCCAGTACGGAAGGGTCACCCCAGATGGTGATATCCGCTTTGCGCACCTGTGCTTCTGGTGATAACAAGAAATTAGCAAATACCTGTGCGCCTTGCTTTGCTTTAGCATTAAAGGGAATGGCGACAAAGTGAACATTACCAATGGTGCCTTTAGTGAAACCAAAACTGTACGCACTCGGTGGCAACTGCTCTTTGGCAACCAAGTTAGCCCCTTCATTTGGATTAAATGTTAATGATAGTTTTAATTCGCCATCGGCAAGTTTTTGATGCATTTCAGCATTGTTCGCCGGGAAGGCTTTACCCTCGCGCCATGCCACGGGGTGTAACTTGTCTAAATACTCCCACAATGGCTTGCTCACTTCAGCGAAACTGTCTGCATCAACAGGCTCTGCCAGTAGCGCTGGCGTCTCGATCAACTCACTCAATAACTGCTTGAGAAATGTCGTGCCGTGAAAATTAGGCGGTTTTGGGTAACTAACGCGACCCGGATTGTCAGTTGCAAATTCTAATAACTCCATAGCAGAGCGGGGTGGTTCAGCAACGGTATTTTTATCAGCGATAAAGGTTAACTGTGCGGTACCCCACGGAGCTTCCAGGCCATCGGTTGTTTCAGAGAAATCTTTGCGCACCGGCTTTTTAGTATCGACGTATTGCCAGCTTGGCAATGACTCCGCCCAGGGACCAAACAATAAACCATTGGTTTTGAGAGCACGAAAGTTCTCTCCGTTTACCCACATCATATCGACCGAGCCACCGGTGTTACGACCTGCTTCTTTTTCAGTTTTGATACGCTTGACGACTTCGCCGGCATCGGTGATTTTTACCAGTTCAACGTTTACATCGTAGCGTTTTTTTACTTCAGCACTGGCCCATTCGATGTAGCCATTAATATTTTCACTACCGCCCCAAGCGTTAAAGTAAACCGTTTGGCCTTTAGCCTCTGCCTCAATGGCATCCCATTTTTCATCGGCAATCGCTGTGTGTGTCAAAGCTGTGCCGGCAATAGCTAAAACTGCGGCTGCGAGTAAGCGTTTCTTCATAATTGATCCTGCTGGTATTTTAGTAAAAATCTTTTTATTCAGGGCGGAATAGTCGCCAGTTGAGAACTGCTATGCAATACGATGAAGTGCCCGTTTCGGATGCGCGGGTAATTTTAATTGTTATCACGCGATTACCTGCCCCTGTTCATGTATGAATACTACGCAAGGAAACAGGCATGGGTCAAAGTTATTTTTTCACCTGAGCTTTACTCATAACAGAGTGTTAGACAAGTGATAGGCGCGATTGGTTTTGGGAAGGGAAATTTGATTCAAGGTGGGAGTAGCGATTACTCCCACCGTCGATAGATACCAGAGACTGTATAGTTGTGGTCTATGACTTTTGTGATGAGGATAACGACTGAACAATATAAGCTAATATTGTCATGCCAACCGCTCCGGCCACAGCAATTAAAATCAAAACAATGACGTCAATGGGGCCGCCAATATCCGCAAAGTTTGAGCTTGTAATAAAGAACACGAACGCAATACCAATTGCCGCGCCAACCGGTGCCCATAGCTCGGCCCTGACTAGGCGTTTGGCTTCGATTTTATTATCCCGAATAATCACATAAATAAACAAGAAAGCGATAATGGTGCAGGCGATAACTAGTCCCCAGAACAGATGACGCCCGAACATTTCTTCAAATACCGCTAGCAGCGTCGATAAGGTTAATTCATTCATTATTCAGTGCTCCTTATGCCTTGCCGCGTAGCATGGCGTTGTAAGTTGCTTTCAGGGCGACTTCTTTCATTAGCCAGGAAATCCACAATTCTTCAAGCGGTGCAATCACACCGGGGAATGACGGGGTCAGATTATTCTTATAATCAAACTCCACCAACATGGCGCGACCGACACGGGTAATCAGCGGGCAGGAGGTGTAGCCGTTGTAACTCTCATTACTTTGTTTGCCTTCGATATCTGCAATCAGGTGTGCCATCGCTACCGGCACTTGCCATTTGACCGATGCGGCAGTTTTGCCTTTGGGTACACCTGCGATATCACCCACTGAGAATACATCCGGATAACGCGGATGGCGTAAGCTGTGTTTATCAGCCTCGACCCAGCCCTGATCTGTCCATTTATCCGCCCAAGGCAGGGGAGAATTGCGAATCACATCCGGTGCGCGCATCGGGGGAATCACATTGATAAAGTCATACTCCATTTCCTGATCACCCTGAGGCGTGGCGAATGTGGCGATGCCTTTGCCCGGCACATTTCATTTCTGTCGCAGGGCGCGTAAACAGACCAACACCACCAGTATCGGTGAATTTATCCATCGCCTGCCAGGTTTTGGCGGCATGTTCAGGGCTTGCATAGACTGCGCCCAGACCATTGTTACCCACCATATCTAGATCGAAACCTTCGATACTGTCCCAGTCCAGTTTCAAACCGGTGGCTACGACTAAGTAGTCGTAAGGCACTTTTGTGCCTGAGGCGGTTGTGACTGACTTTCCATCCGGATCAATTTCAGCGGCTGCTTCTTGTATCAACTCTGCACCGTCGGGTAACCAATACTTAGTGTCACTAACAGAGTAATCAGCAGGCTTCAGACCTGCAGCAATGAGGGTAAATCCCGGCTGATAATAATGCTGTTTACGCCCATCAATCAGGATGATTTTTGCACCCTCTAAGTTGTCACTCAAACGGTTCGCCATGGCTGTCCCTGCAGCCCCGGCGCCAAGAATAACTATCCGGGCAGATGTTTTGACACGTGTGGCATTAGCGGTGAGACTAAGGCCAGATAAGGAGAGTGCTGTTGCACCCGCCGATAAACCAAGAAACTGACGTCTATTGATCATGCTTTTTTACTCCTGCTGAAGTGTTGCATTTGAGCAGGCATTTATCCCGCTAATGAATCGGCGCAAGTGTGAGTTGTTGCAGAAATGAGGTCATTGATTTTTATCAAAAAAATATTTTAGTGAATCAATGTGTAATCTGGCGGTGGCACGATTAATCGTGTGATAAGGCAATAGCTTATTAAAGATAAGTAATATCGATTTTTTTAAAAATCATGTGCTAGGGTCGATAGAAGGGGAGATTTTAATTTTCAATAACCTGAAAGAGAAAATTCACTATGAACAAACCTGCTGAAATTCAAATTCCACAAGAAGCGTTTGATTGGTACGACGAATATGCGCATGGCGGTATTGATCGCCGCACATTTCTGGATCGACTGGGCAAACTAGCTGTTGCCGGACTGACTATGAGTGTTGTGTCCAGCGCCTTAATGCCTAATTACGCGCTCGCAGAGCAAGTGTCATTTAATGATGCTGATATCACCGCAAGCTATGAAACATTTGATTCACCGAAGGGGTTAGGCACTGGCCGTGGTTACATGGTTAAGCCGAAAAACCTTGAAGGTACAGCACCGGTGGTGTTGGTTGTTCATGAAAACCGTGGTCTTAATCCCTATATTAAAGATGTGGCCCGTCGTTTAGCAAAACAGAGCTTTGTCGCCTTTGCGCCGGACATTCTGCATTCACTGGGTGGCTATCCCGGTAATGATGATGAAGGCCGTGCTATGCAAAAGACATTAGACAAGGCAAAGGTAGAAGAAGATTTTAAAGCAGCTGCAAACTTCCTGAAAAAGCATGAGCTAAGCTCTGGAAAGTTAGGTGTGGTGGGTTTCTGCTTCGGTGGCTATGTTAGTAATATGCTGGCCGCTTCGTTACCGGATGTGATCGATGCAGCAGTTCCGTTCTATGGTACGCCACCGGCTTCTGCACTGATTCCAAACATTAAAGCGCCATTGATGATTCAGTTAGGTGAGTTGGATAAGCGTGTCAATGCGACGTGGCCTGACTATGAGGCTGCACTGAAAGAAAATAATGTCGACTATCAAATGTTTATGTATGAAGGCGCCAACCACGGCTTCCATAATGACTCGACGGCTCGTTATGATGAGAAAAATGCTGAGCTTGCCTGGAACAGAACCATTGAGTTCTTTAAGAAACACCTGAGTTAATTACCATATCTGTGAGACAAGGGAAGAAGCCGGAAGCGGCTTTTTCCCTTACCTGAAAGACTAGAATTCCTTTTCGATGCGAAACGGCTCATGAGGAGGATGCCCGTTATTCCTGCGCCAAAATAGCGGCCCGCCCAGCTTTAACCACAACGGTGCGGCCAGAATCATTCCAACGATAAAGCCACCAGTATGCGCCCAATACGCCACGCCACCACCTTCCGTAGACTCGGTAAAACTGCCGAATAACTGCAGTGCCATCCACATGCCCAACACGATAAAAGCCGGCAATGTAATTAAGCGGAAGATAATGACAATGGTAAAAAACACGTCAACCTTAGCCTTAGGATAAAGCAGTAAATACGCGCCCAACACTCCCGCAATCGCACCGGATGCTCCCACTGTTGGAATCATCGAGTCAGCATCTGACAGGATATGAATCGCATCAGCACCCAAGCCCGAAGCAAGGTAAAACAGCAGGAACATGAGGTGTCCCATGGCGTCTTCAATATTGTCACCAAATATCCATAAGAACAGCATATTGCTGATCAGATGCATATAACCGCCGTGTAAAAACATGGAGGTTATGGCGGTGTAGTATTCTGTGCCAGTAGTGATTTCACCGGGAACCATAGCCCAGGTATCGAAGAAAGCTGCGAGCGCGAAGTCATTGTTTAAGAGCGGGATGTAGCTGAGAAACACAGCGACGTTGATGGCGATGAGTGCCCATGTCACATAAGGGCGATTGCGCGATGGGTTGTGGTCTCTGATTGGAAATAGCATGCTTGCCTTTTTGTTATGGTAGCTGGCGACATTGTAGCGTTATTTTGGAGTCTGTAATTCTGTAACGAATCTACTCATCATATTTCGGTTGGCAGCTATGACGTTTACAGTAGAGAGAGAAAAAGTATCGTTTACCATAGTGATACTATGTTAGTTGCCAGGGCAATCGCTTGAAAG
>NZ_QGKM01000057.1 GCF_003172875.1 Leucothrix pacifica
GGAGCTTCTGTGCGCCTTGCTTTAAAAACTCTGTCAGTGAGTCTGTGGGTGTCCCTAGACTACTTAGGTCGATCACGTTATTGTCTGCCATAGCGGTGTATCCTCTTCGGTTTATTGTCAGTTGTGGTAACTAATAACAAACCAGATACGCCGCTTTTTAGCAAATTCTTTAGACACTACTTTCAATCATAACTCTCAAACAGTAGGTAGTACATGTGTTGAGCATCTTACAAAAGAGGACATTGAATTAGGTAAAAATACGCTATCAGCTTATAAGAAAATTCGCAGTTTTTTAAGGAAAACCATATGGTGTGACAGCATTGATATTCAGGGTAATCGGTGCTTGAAAACTTCACATTTAGGAAAACATATATTTATTTACAAGAGTCATCAAGGATACCGTTTTTTGGTTCGTTCAAACTACGGAAGTAATTTGCATGATCCTGTTGAAAAAGATGGAGTGAACCTGGAGCAAGTAAAAGAGCTATCAAGCATTACCTTGTTTGGTTTGGCCACTAATCTAAAAAAAGACAAGGAGACCTTCCGACGCCTGTATCAAAGCGTCATCAACGATATAAATTCAAATTGACTAATTTGGTAGCCGTATTTGACCCACGTGCTTTTTCCATTGTTCTAATTTAGTAAAACTAGTACCGCGAAGTTGTCGCTTATCATTCGTTTCACAAGCTTGCTGGGGTACGCTATAAGCTTCTGAGATATGCTTTTCAACATGGAGCAATTTCAAAATATCTTCAATGTTTTTCGTGTCGCCAATACCTCCATGAAAACCATTTTTCGGCTCGATGATGTCAATTTCATACGAATCTAGATCTTTTAATATGTCTGGACAATATGCCTGAACCGTTTTAGGAATAGACAAAAATTCAGGTATCCCTTGAAAGCTGTAGTCATCTTTATGACACCATGCCCTGTACAAGAAATCATCTATGTTCCTAACATCTTCCGACGTTGATATTTCCGCATAAAATAAGCCACTAGTATGGTCTCTAATTAGATAATGAATCAGGTGGGTTCTATTCGAATCTTTTAACCTATTGAGGTTTACTTCCATTTTCTTTTTTTGGTATTTCAAGATCCCTGCCCTGGTTACATAGAGATTTTTTGACACACTTACGCTCAACTGATGTAACTGATTTGGGTACTCTGTTCTATATTGATTCATTGACTGATGGCTTAATATTGTCTTAGTTGAGAGGTTGTTATTGTATCAGTTTGTACTTGAAATTAGATACATAACCAAGAAACATAGCTATTTTCGAACTCAGGCCTGCCCAGCTCTGTATTTCCCTGAAAGTGCGACAAATATGCTAAATATGCGAAAAATAGCCGTATATGTGGCCAAATTCATTCAAAAAACGCGATATTTATGCGACAGAAGAGAGACAACGATGCGACGTCTATGCGAATTCTCATGAAATGCTGAAAACGGGCTCAAAATTTAAGATTTAAAGGCGGGGCGGGATACGCATTTTGTATTACAAAATATCTTCACAACCTGATTCAGGTGTCCTAACCGATGACTTTATTCGTCCTTAACATTCCAGAACCGGGTAAACCAGTTTTCACGCTTGACTGGCTTAGGTGGTTCAATCCGCATCAATAAGTTTGCATTCTGTTCTTGTAGCCATTTTTCACGCTGCTCTGATTTATCCAACTGTTCCTTAATTGCTCGAAGCTGTTCCCGCAATAACCTGTTTTCTACCTGTGTTTCAAGTTGTTCGCAGTTGTCTGGAAAGTTGTTCGCGAAACTGTTTTCAGTTGTTCTCTTTCCCAAGTCTGGAAACACCCGAACGAGTTCAGATGTATCTATACATTTTTTTCCTTCTGAGGTCACTGAGGTACTGATAGTGCCATTATTGATGAGTTTATAGAACCTTGTTCGCCCTATTCCAGATTGCCTAATAGCTTCTGATATTGTTACTTGAGCCATGTGTTCACTCTTGTCTCGTTTGTTGTTTTTGAAACTGTTCGCGAACAGTTTCAAAAACAATAGTAACAGAGAATGAATTTCCCAAAACTATGGTCAGGATGAGGTTTAGAACAGCTCAGAATGTGTTCCTGTTCGAACAAAAACGATCATTTCTTGTTTGCCTTTCTTTTCCAGGTAGTAAATTAGCAAGAAGTCACCACCAATATGGCATTCCCTATGGTCTGCCCAGTTCCCTGTTAAAGCATGATCGAGCCATTCTTCCGCTAGTGGTTCATCATTGGCAATGAGTAGCAACATGACTTCTTTGAGCTGCTTCATGTCATAACGGCCAGACTTAGATAGACGTACCCAGTCCTTTTGAAATGCTTTGGTGTAGTCACTTATCCGGGGCAAAGATGCCCTTTTCTCACTTGCTTTCGATGGCATCAAACAGATCTTCCGAGCGATTAAAACGGGCTCTAGTCATGGTTCGCGCTTCTAGCATGGCTGCTTGAGTGTCTGCGTTAGGCACTTGTATCGCAAAGGGGAACGCCTGATCTGCTGCAATACGCGTTAGAAAAACACGCACAGCGTCTGACACTGATAGCCCCATTGATTCTAGTGCTTGGGCAGCATCCTTTTTTAAATCTTCATTCACGCGAACATGAATCATAGTAGTCGTAGCCATTGGAACTATCCTTTTAGTTTTGAGATACATTGTATCTCAAAACTAAAAGTCTTTTCATTAATTCTCAGTAGTGCCCTAGTAGTACTATTCACTCTTTGATCTTGTGTACGCATACACAAAGAGGGCTAATGCTAATAATCCGACAATACCCCAAAACCGCTCACTTGGTGCTGTAAGTAGTGTTGTTATGAGGTCGTTTACCGACTTGATGATGTCAATCATAGTTTACTTCCTTCTTAGCCTAAGAAATTAGTGTATCCGCTGGATAACTACTAATTCTGCTGGTGTTTCCTGAAACATCTATTTTTGAATAAATGCTTGTGGTTCACACCAACACGATTTTTTTCCATTCATATAGTAATTACTGGTTTATAAAGAAATTGGCACCGAGATAGCGTGTAAGTGTGTGGGTTTACATGGTAGGCATTATGAATGGGCAAGCTGAAATAGCTTTTATTATCCATCCAGCAGAACTCATTGCTGGATACGATAAAAAATCTTCTCACCGATTTTTTTGAAAAGCAGACGTTCAGTCGGGCGATCCTATCCGGATCGCCCAACCTGTTTTAGGCTAATACGTGAGAGGCTTTTCCTACTCCTCCGAGTGGTTTAAGGATTCCTTCGTTTGTCGCTTGATCTAACCACCGCTTATGAATCGCCTGCATAGCCATAGGCGTGATGGTCTCTGTTTGACTACCCTTGGCTAGATGATCACTGATAAAACGCTTTGCATCGTTCCTGGTGCATTTGATAGTTTTCGCTTTTACCAGTGCTAACCACTGCAGATACAACTGGTCATCACTGGGTAACCGTACCTCTTCTTCAGCCTCAGCCGTGAGAAGTTCATCAACCGGTTGTGTACCTGACGCGTCAGGTTGTGAATCCACTTTTTCAGGGGTAAGTGAACTACTATTCAAACCAGTTTGACCGGCTAGCATTAGTGCGGCATTGGGGAGGGTATAACCAGACTCTAGCAGTACTGCTAACTGACGGGTGAGTAATCGCGTTTCAGGGACACCCTGAGCGATAAATTCACCGGTGAGTCGGAATAGTAAAGACAGAATATCAAACGCCAAAACGAAGATTAACCACTTCAGATCCCGGGCACGTTCCTCAGAGACATTCAGCAACCAAGCAATCATTCGATCATCAGCCCCGTGTCCGGACTCACTCGCGATACCGCCACCGGTGAGCAGGCCAGCTCGTTGTGTTTCCAAGTCAGCAATCAGTTGCTTGGTGCCAGAGTAGGATTGATTACCTTGATAGTAGGTGAGGGCATTCAACTGGCTTTGTAACTGATCGATCTTGCGTTGATTAGGGTTAATGCATTTGGTCAGGTAGTTAGCAGGGCATCGACTCAAGGCGACTTTAGCATTGGATAGCTGAGTGTTTAACGCTGAAGCCTTTGTACGCTCTTTAGAAGCTCTGGTGCTATCAGCATAGCTTGAAAGGCCGTTTAGCTTGTCTCTAGCGGCCTCAAGCTGTGAATCAATGGCTCTTATTGGTGCACTAGCCGTGGCTTCCTGAGCGGCTTTTCCTGCACCCTCAATGCCGCCATAAAAGGAGCCTGCGAAATAGACCACACTGTATGCTCCTAGTAGCGAGATAACGCCGAATAAGAGCGCAGGGTGATTACGGTCGGTGAAGGCTTTGGACACTGCCGGCACAATACTGGCTTTGGCAACAGCCAGACCGACAAAGCCCAATACAAATATCCAGGTTAGTGGACCGGTGCCATTATTGACACTCCAGTAAATCGCCATAGATCCGGCTAAGAGTTCCAGAGTGAGCGCTGAATACCCTAGCCATGAACGGGACTGGTTTACGTGGCCACGTTGCTGATAAGCAATAAGCGCGAAGAGTAGGGCGATGATACCCAAAGAGACAATCAGTGATTCACTACTGAAAGTAGTGCTAATATTGTTTTGCATTTTTCGACTCCAATTAGTCGTTAGGTGAAGTCCTGTTTCAGTGTTAGAGCACTGGAGCAGGGCGGTTATTGCTTATTTAGTCTGTTTTTTGGCTTCCTCCTTTAGTCGTTTGCCTGCTTGCTCGTAGCTTTCGCCAGGTCTGGCGTTTTTATCAATAAAGTCTTTATCAATTTTGAATAATTCGTGTTGTGGTTCCACTGGGAATTTGAACTCTAGTGATGTCACTTTTCTGCCTTTCTTAAGTGCTGTCCATGTCACTTTAAGGCCATCTTTCAGGCGGATTTCTTTAATTGCCGGCTCTAATACTCTTGCCGTTAGGTTTGTAAACTTAGATCTCATTGATTTTGGGGTATCCATTGAATGGTGGAAGTCATCCAAAGTGATTTTTAAATACCCTGTCTTTTTGAATTGCATAAGTAATTCAAAAAGACGCCATGCGTACTTTGACCGTAAACCTCCAGCGCGACCTAGTTTGTAACTTGTGAATTGCCTTTCTAGTTCAAACAGCATAGGACTTAACTCATGCCAGAAGACAAGTTCAATCACACCCTCGCCTTCCTTGTATGTGGCTCTTCCAACCCATTGCATACGTGTTTCACTTTTACCGTGCCTAAATCTTATATAACGATTCATCAGTTGCTCAGTAGCAATCTTAGCTTCGCCATAAAGTGTTTTTGAAGTGATCCCATATGCACTGGCAAACTCGGTCACATTGACTTCCACCACCATATTTTGAGGTGTGGCGGGAAGCTTGCTATCTAGTTTTGATATCGCAAGCATAAGCAATCGCTTTTCCTGTAGAGAAAGGCCATGAGCTGCCCTTGTCAAAGCATTAGACATACTGACTTGTACCGGTGTGACATCGTGTGTCTGCTGCATTTAAATCTACCTCAAATTTGAAGTAGATTTAAACACAGGAAAGGATTTATTTCTACATTATATTTGATGTAGCCTTTTTACACCCCAAAAATGTAGCTCTAACACCCCAAAAATGTAGCTCTAACACCCCAAAAATGTAGCTCTAACACCCCAAAAATGTAGCTCTAACACCCCAAAAATGTAGCTCTAACACCTCCAGCAGGTAGATAAAATAAGCCTTTCGGGCTGTCTAAAAAGGTTAAAAACATATAAAAACAAAAAACGCGCGCGAACGTATACGAACGTTTGTGGATAAAAATGGATAAAAAAGTTATACTTCACTTATCGATAAAAACAAAAAAAGCCCCCATAAAGGAGGCTTTATTTTGTCGGTAGCTCTATACAAAGCTAGTTAGAAAAGCCAAGAATTCACTTAAATCTGCCAGGATTTCAAATTCTCGGAATGATAACTGGAAGTAAAACACGGCTCGAAAAAGATGCGTTGCCAATTTCAAAATTGATGACAAAACATCGAGCCGTTTCCCCCAGCGTCCAGCATGGTGCTTATTGGCCATATCGACCTTTCGTTGTGGAAAAACCGAAAGGGGGAGCACCTCCCCAAAATCTCTGCCTGAGTATATCATAAGCAACAGAAAAACTAGTGTTCAAAAAACATACAGAGCATTTAAAAAAGCCAATCTTGATATCCACAAGCTGTGGATAACTCCATTATTCAGAGCTACTTACACCACTATATTCTATATAAAATCGGTGTTTTTCCAGTTATTTTCCATATGGCTACTTTCTCAGCATTTTAAGAAAAAAATTAAATTTTTTTCTTTTCTTACAGAAATTTGTAGCTTTCACACCAAAAGAAGAATCATAAATAGAGTATTTTTGCGTAAGTCCTCTCATAAGTACTGATTGATTTACCACACTGACTACAGTGCGCTTAATTAATCGCTAAGACGTTAATTCTGTTTTGCACATAACAATTAGCCCCCCCCCCCTTAAATAACCTTAGCGGCGATTCTGTGAGCTCACAGTACCCGTTTAGATTAAAAGCGGTTTATCATAATGGTGATCGATTTTCTTTCATGCAAAGTATTGAGACTGTTCTTAAATGCTTTCACTGTCATTGGGGAATGCTGCGCAGCGTTATCCGTAGGGGAGACC
Source organism: Leucothrix pacifica (assembly GCF_003172875.1). GTDB lineage: Bacteria > Pseudomonadota > Gammaproteobacteria > Thiotrichales > Thiotrichaceae > Leucothrix > Leucothrix pacifica. The sequence continues at coordinate 6,584 of NZ_QGKM01000057.1, forward strand.
CCTACACCCCCGAATCCACTAAGGGGCCACAAATAATGACTAAAGTTAACCTTCTGTATTCTGCAAAAGAATGGCATAGATTTTCTGAAAACATTAAAAAAAGAGACAAAGGAATATGCCTAAAATGCAACCGAGGATCACCAGATGTAGTATTGCAAGTACATCATGAGGTTTATAAAGAGGGTCGAAAGCCATGGGAATATAATAGTTCAGATTGCATAACACTTTGCAGTGGGTGCCATGCGAGAGAACACGGTCTGATAGAACCTACTAAAGGCTGGTCTTTGCTATCTATAAATGATCTTGGTGGTTTGGATGGCCATTGCGAAAAGAAAGGTTGTGGGAATGCTATTCGCTATGAATATCTAACTTATCATCCTAAGTGGGGGTATCAAACAGTGAGCTATGGTCAAGAGTAGT
>NZ_QGKM01000058.1 GCF_003172875.1 Leucothrix pacifica
GTGACCAAACGGAGACTGAAATGACGCTAAGTGATGGGCTACAAAGTAGCCTAAAGGAACATTTGAAGTGGAGCAAGCCGCGTTTAGGCTGCTTTGTCAGTTTATTGCTGGCGTTGCTGCAAGTGAAGCAGATGAATCTGACACTGCTTGTCCTGGCGATTAATGACACAACCCAGCTGGAATCACGCTACCGGCGGTTGCAACGCTTTTTCCAGTTCACTCGCTTTGACTACGATGCGATTGCACGAATGATTATGCAGATGTTCGGATTTAACGAACAGCCGTTTTATTTGACACTGGATCGAACCAATTGGAAATGGGGACAGAAAAACCTCAACATCCTTTTTCTAGCGGTCGTTTATAAAGGAACAGCGATTCCCATTTACTGGTTAGTGTTAAACAAGCAAGGCAACTCGAATCAGCGTGAACGTATTGCCCAGATGAATCGGTTCATTAGCCAGTTCGGAAGCCACTCGATTCAGGGTATTCTGGGAGATCGCGAGTTTATTGGCCAGCACTGGTGGGAGTGGTTACACACTCATAACATTCCTTTTTTCATGCGGATGAAAGCCAGCCAGCATTATCTGGACAAGCAAGGCCGATCACGAGCGGTTCGCCACTTATTTAGTGATCTAAAGCCGGGCAATGCCCGCATTTTGCGCAAGCCGAGACGCGTGAGTGGTCAGGCTATTTACCTGAGCGGGCTTAGGCTTGAGGGTGGAGAGTTATTGATCATCGCCAGCAATCAGTTTGAGTCAAAGCCCTTTGATATTTATGGCAGGCGATGGCAAATCGAAACGTTGTTCCAGTGCCTGAAAGGCCGTGGGTTCAACATGGAAGTTACCCGTCTGACGCATTACTTTCGAATTAAGAAGATGGTGGCTTTACTGGTGATTGGGTTTTGTTGGGCGCATAAAACAGGTGAATGGAAGCACAAAATGATTAAGCCGTTACGTGTTAAAAATCATGGCCGCCTTGAGAAAAACCTGTTCCGCTATGGCCTGGATCACCTGACCGATCAGTTGATATCAGGTGCGTTGGATGCACTGGAGACTAGTCGCTTATTATTGTTGTTTCTGTGCCCACCTGACTGGTTGGAACCTACTAAATCAACGAATGGCTATGGTTTTTCAATCGTGGATTTCTAAATTGTCGTGTACAGAGATAAACAAAGACTTTATGATAATCTTGTCATGTTGCAGCAATATTGCTGTCAGTTGTTAATGACATAATGAACCTACTTCAACGAAACAACTTCGGAAAAACATTATGAAACAGTGTA
>NZ_QGKM01000059.1 GCF_003172875.1 Leucothrix pacifica
AACTACCTTGAAAAACACCGAGCACTAAAATCTAATACTGGATGAGATACTCACCCGCAATAAACAGCATTAAGGCATCAGCGACCATCAGCAACGCCAGCAACGCCAATAACACAAACAATAAGACTTTCAGCGGTTGCTTCACACGTTCCCACGGGGGTTTTACGAACGCAATTAATGGCTCATGTAAATCAAACAGATAAGCCATAGAAAAGCCGAACAATAGTGACTGACTAATGAGCACCCAAAGTGCGTGAATGCCTACCATCAATCCCATACTCGAAGCCTGACTAGCCACAGCAGCGGTCGCCAAAAAGGTCGGATCAGGCACAGCGGAAAGGCTAAACAACAACCCAGACACAGCGATACCAGCCAGCGAGCTACTGTGCGTTTTTGGTATTTCTGCGGCTGTCGCACCATCAACTGTTGATAGTTGGAGCTGTGACAGCAACCAATAGATGATAAAACCCGCAACGATAAGCTCAATGATTGCCCAAACTGGGTCATTGATATGTGGCAACGCGCTCGTAGCAAGACTGGAAAGCTGCTCACCAAATAACGAGAACACAACACCCATTACCACTGTACCCAGGAAGGTCATTGCAGCAAACACAATCACATGGGCTTTCCTCGCTCCGCCCGCCAATGCTGCAAGCAAAACCGCCAGCCCTAGCGGGTCAATACCTGCCAATCCTAAGCCTAAAACAATTAAGAGTGTTTCCATAATTTGTTAATTTCTTTATTGATTGTATAAACGTTCAACTGCGCTTAATCTTGCTTTCAAGTTTTCCAACGATGTCAATCATGTTTTATTTCACATAACGCCCGCCTAACAGGCGCAAAAGGCTTGGCTAAAATTAGGAACGAAGTGACGCAAGCCAAGCTTTTTGCGTCCTTTGTTGAGGCGTTTGTTATGTGCCTGTTCCAGAATATTCCTTTTGTACAATTTCTTTTGCAAGCGTTGCAGCTTCATCTGAACTAGAAAACACTTGTTTGTAGAAATAGAAAAACGCCACATTATATTGCGCTAACTCAATAAAAATAAAGTTATTAGTTGAATGAAAAAAATGAAAATCTGGGTTAGTTGTACGCAGAATACATAGCGAGTTATGTTTTACTGCTTTTGACTTAACAGAAAGTGTTTTTAATGCGTTTCGTAGGTTTGAAAATACTTTTGATGGACTCTGATCCATAGGACCTTGAAACATTGCAATTGGCATTTTTCCTATGTAAGGAATGTATTCAGAACCTTGCACTTTATTTAAATTTCTACGGAGATCTAGTACGTGAAATTTGTATTCAATAATCTCAAGCCAAAGAATTATTTTATTTATTTCATCATCAGTAAAATACTGACTCTGGAGGTCGACTTCATTAAATTTATGCGTAAGAAACCTTTCTAATTCACCAAGAATGCTGTTGTTGCAGTTCTGGCATGCTGGCACCGCAGTCTTATTATAAGTTTGTGCGTTTTTATTAGTAGTAGTTATAAAAGTTCGTTTTGTGCAACGATCATAAACCCACTGAGGAATAACATGCTCCCGGGTCAGGTTTTCGTTTTCGCCACAAAAAATGCAGATATTTACTGAGTGGTCACCAATGATAGAAGTGATCACTTTCGTATGATTAGCTTTTATCTTCTTTCGAAACTCAACAAGTTTCTTATTTAAACTCATAGTTGACCATTATCCCTTGGCACATAACAGTATGCTATACGGAAGGCCATGTTGATTGAGCTATACGGAATCCGTTTATCCAAAACAACATAGCCTTCCGTATAGTTCGGGGTATGATAGCGCAAAATTAACAATAATACCGCACTATTTCATGAGTTCACACTACCAATCTTCCTACAGCAATCCGCAAACCCCATATGATCAAAACTTCTGGGACAACTATGCACTTTTCCTTGCGAAACAGGGTGTTGAAAAGAAGTATTTGAGTTGGTACGTACTTCGAACTAAACAATACGTCGCTAATTACCCCGACACTTCGGTACGTGATCACACCCATAAACAGGTTGAAGCTTATCTGGACAATTTCTCAGCTAAACACTCATTAAAACGCTGGCAATTTATACAAGTCGTCGATGCTATACAGACTCTATTTTGCCTTGCTCTAAAACTACCTTGGGCACAAGACTATGACTGGGATTACCTGAAGGGTTCTGCAAAAACCTTGGAACCTGATCACCCCACAATTGCAAGAGACTACTCAGACGCATTAGTATCATTACCTGAATATGAACCACAACCTTACGACCCGGAAGCCAAGCAAAAATACCAACCTATCATCGCTGATGTCATCAAAACGATACGCACAAAGAATTATTCCATAAGAACCGAGAAGACCTACGTCCACTGGGTCTTCCGCTTTCTGGTGTTTCACAAACCCGACGATGCAATGGCGCTTGGTGCAGATGAAGTTCGGATTTATCTTGAATACCTTGCCATTAAACGAAACGTTTCTGTCTCAACACAAAAACAAGCACTGAACGCACTCGCCTTTTTATTCAATAAAGTGTGGGAAAAACCACTTGGTAATATCGGAGCATTTATTGGCGCAAAGCGACCCAGAAAGTTACCTGTCGTATTATCAAAAAATGAAGTAAAGCGCGTCCTTGATCAGCTTGGTGAAAAACATCAACTCATGGCAGGAATCATGTACGGTGGGGGACTTCGTCTCATGGAGTGTGTCACCCTTAGGATTCAGGATGTAGACTTCGAATACAATCAACTAGTGATCCGAAATGGAAAGGGCTTCAAAGACCGTATCGTTCCGCTGCCAAAGCGCTATCAAGACAGAATACGTCAGCAAATTCAATTCGTGAAAGACCAACACGCACGAGATATTGAGAACGGCTACGGGGAGGTTTATCTGCCGGATGCGCTGGCCAGAAAGTACCCAAATGCACCTTTTGAGTTACGCTGGCAATACCTGTTTCCGTCAACACGAATAGGCGCCGACCCTAGAACCGGAGTACTTCGAAGGCATCATCTTCATGAAACCAGCCTGCAAAAAAGCATACGCCGGGCTGTCAAAAAAGCCGGTATCATAAAGCGGGCAACCAGCCATACCTTTCGACATTCTTTCGCCACCCACCTGCTTGAAGCGGGCTATGACATCCGAACAGTACAAGAATTATTAGGCCACTCAGATGTGTCTACTACTATGATTTATACTCATGTACTCAACACACCTGGACTTAATGTTCAAAGCCCTGCTGATCTAATATGAAAAACAAAAACGGGGCTAGACCCATAAGACCTAACCCCGCTCAACCTCATTAAGTCGCGATCTCTCTGCACTTAAAAAGCTTTACGCCTTCTTATCAAATATAACCTGCTTCCAATGCTCAGGCCCTGTCGTATGAACAGAAGTACCCTGAGAATCAACCGCAACCGTTACAGGCATATCCTTAACATCAAACTCATAAATCGCCTCCATCCCTAACTCAGGGAACGCCAGCACTTCAGAGTTTACAATCGCTTTAGACACCAAGTAAGCAGCACCACCGACTGCCATCAAGTACACAGACTTGTGCTTCTTAATGCTTTCAATCGCCACAGGGCCACGCTCAGCTTTTCCGATCATACCCAGCAAACCAGTCTGCTCAAGTACCTGATCCGTAAACTTATCCATACGCGTCGCAGTGGTAGGCCCTGCAGGACCAACCGCTTCTTCACGTACTGGATCAACTGGGCCAACGTAGTAAATAAAGCGGCCTTTTAGAGATACTGGCAGCTCTTCACCCGCATCCAAAATACCAACAATCTTCTTATGCGCCGCATCACGACCCGTCAGCATCTTACCTGAAAGCAACAGCACTTCGCCCGGCTTCCAGCTTTCAACGTCTTCTGGCGTTACGGTGTTTAAATCAACACGACGAGAGTTCTCCCCAGCTTCATAGGTCAGCTCTGGCCAATCAGATAAATCAGGGGGTGTTTGTAACGATGGACCACTGCCGTCCAAAGTAAAGTGTGCGTGACGTGTTGCTGCACAGTTCGGAATCATACACACCGGCAATGACGCCGCATGTGTTGGGTAATCCTTAATCTTGATATCAAGAACTGTGGTTAAACCACCCAGACCTTGCGCACCAATACCCAGATCATTCACCTTATCCATGATCTCAAGACGTAGTTCTTCGATGCGATTCTGTGGGCCGCGCTCGCGTAGCTCCTGAATATCGATTGACTCCATCAATGATTCTTTCGCCATCAGTGCCGCTTTCTCAGCCGTACCACCGATGCCGATTCCCAACATACCCGGTGGGCACCAACCCGCACCCATTGTCGGTACCGTTTTCAATACCCAGTCAACAATGCTATCACTAGGATTCAACATGGCCATTTTGGATTTATTCTCTGAACCACCACCTTTCGCTGCCAGCTCGATTTCAACCTTATCGCCCGGCACTACAGACATGTGAATCACAGCCGGTGTGTTGTCTTTGGTGTTAGCACGCTTACCTGCAGGGTCAGCCAAAATCGATGCACGCAACACATTATCAGGATGCGTATAAGCGCGACGAACCCCTTCGTTGATCATGTCTTCAACGCTAAGATCACCCGCTTCCCACTGTACCTGCATACCAATCTTCACAAATACGGTAACAATACCCGTATCCTGACAAATCGGTCGATGGCCTTCCGCACACATACGTGAATTCACCAAAATCTGCGCAATGGCATCTTTAGCCGCTTCAGACTCTTCACGCTTCCATGCATCGTACATGGCGTCAACGAAGTCTTTAGGGTGGTAGTAGGAAATGTATTGTAGAGCATCCGCGACACTGTCAATCAGGTCGGCTTGCTTGATAATGGTCATTATCTCTCCTGGTCGGTTAATTCTATGCGGGGTTAGGTTTGAGCCCACGGTAAACCACGGAAGCGCCAGCCGCCGAGTTCACCACGATGATCAAACTCATCAATATCCCCTTCAAAACCTTCACCAATATGCGAAATATTAGTAAAGCCATTTTCCATTAATAATTTAGAGGCGGGTACACTGCGCTGGCCACTACGACACATCACAATTATCGGCACATCACGTGGCGAAATCGTGTCTTTATTAGAAGCGGCAGTCAGCACCTCTTTCACAAAATTCGGGTTTAACTCCCAATCCGGAGCATCTTTCCAGGGAATATGAATACAACCAATCGGATGTCCCACAAAGGAGTGTTCTATCGTTGTGCGTATATCCAACAGAATCGCTTTTGGTTCACTCGCCAAAAACTCCGCCGCTTTTTGCGGGGTAAGATTTTTTAACTTACTCATAAATGCTCCGTGTATGACTTATAAAGCCATTATACCCCGAAGTGTATCCAGCAAAATCTTCTGGTCATCATTTTGTGCCTCGATGCGCTCAAGCAGTAAGTCAAAAACTGTTGGGTCCTCAACCATCAGTAACTCTTTGAAAGCCTGCTGCTGACTTGGCTCAGCATCTTCATACTTCTGATCGAGATACCGATTCATCACAATATCTAACTCTTTTGCGCCACGACGACAACGCCAGCGCAAATGACTCATCTCACTCATAGTCTAACTCCCTGCAATTACAGTCGATGCTGCAATAAAAAACTCCGGCAGATCAGCAAAATATTTCACTGGCCGTACCGGAGTCTGTAATTCTATTCGCTTTAAATTTCGTTGTGACAGGTTTACTTAACAATGAAACCAAGTCGGAGTACCAACTCCCCACCACACTTAATTTAGTCTAGCTCTATAGTAGTAGCACGGGATATTTACGAAATAAATGTTCCCAGCGAAGATGGCATTTATGCAGTAAAAATCCCGTGCTACGGCAAAGCGACGAAATTAAACCTTACGTTCAACCATCATCTGCTTGATCTCTGCGATTGCCTTTGCAGGATTCAATTCCTTAGGGCAAACATCAGTACAGTTCATAATAGTATGACAACGGTAAAGCTTGAACGGATCTTCCAAGGCATCCAAACGCTCACCCGTCGCATCGTCACGTGAATCTTTGATCCAGCGATGTGCATTCAATAGCGCAGCAGGACCTAAGTAACGGTCACTGTTCCACCAGTAGCTTGGGCAAGATGTTGAACAACATGCACACAAGATGCACTCGTACAAACCATCAAGCTCTTTACGATCTTCAACAGACTGCACACGCTCCTGATCTGGTGGCGCTGGCGTGTCAGACTTCAACCAAGGCTCTACTGATGCATACTGCGCATAGAAGTTAGTCAGGTCAGACACTAAGTCCTTAACGATTGGTTGGTGAGGCAGTGGATAGACATTCACTTCACCATCAACTTCAGCAATTGCCTTAGTACATGCCAGGGTGTTTCTGCCGTCGATGTTCATAGAACAAGAACCACAGATACCTTCACGGCATGAACGACGCAATGACAGGGTCGCATCCATTTCGTTTTTAATCTTAAGAAGTGCATCCAGAATCATCGGACCACAAGTATCCAAATCGACTTCGTAGGTGTCCAAAGATGGGTTTTCACCACTTGCCAGATCATAACGGTAAACTTTGAATACCTTGATATTCGTTGCACCGTCTGCCGCTTTATACGTCTTACCCGTTTTTACAATCGAGTTAGCCGGTAACTTAAATTCAGCCATGATTCGCTCCTAGTAAACGCGTTTCTTAGGTGGAATAACTTCACAGTCGTCAGACAGTGTGTACATGTGAACAGGACGGTAGTCGATAGAGACTTTACCTGTTTCAGGGTCAACCCATGTCAAGGTGTGCTTCATCCAGTTCTCATCATCACGATCTGGCATATCGTCACGTGCATGACCGCCACGACTCTCGTCACGGTTCGCTGCACCACACATGATGGATTGAGCCTGAAGTAACAGATTCTCTAGCTCCAGTGTCTCAACTAAGTCAGTATTCCACTGCAGACCACGGTCAGTTACGTTCACATCGCCAAAGCTGTCGAAGATTTCCTGCATCTCAGTAACACCTTCGTCCATGCTTTCACCGGTACGGAATACCGCTGCGCGCTTCTGCATAGTACGCTGCATTTTGTCACGGATAGACGCCGTAGTGTTGCTACCCTTCGCGTTACGCATCTTGTCGAAGCGTGCCATGATTTTTTCAGTAATTGCTTCATCCAGCTGCTTGTGAGGCGTACCTTTCTTAACCAGCTCAGCTGCACGAATCGCTGCTGCACGACCAAATACCACGATATCCAGTAGTGAGTTAGAACCCAGACGGTTGGCACCGTGTACCGATACACAAGCTGCTTCACCGATTGCCATCAAACCAGGCACAACTGAATCAGGATCGCCGTCTTTCAATGTCACCACTTCACCACGGTAGTTCGTTGGAATACCACCCATGTTGTAGTGAACCGTTGGCAATACAGGGATCGGATCTTTTGCAACATCAACACCCGCGAATACGCGCGCACTTTCTGCGATACCCGGCAGACGCTCGTTGATAACATCCGCACCCAAATGCTGCAGGTTCAGGTAGATATGATCCTTATCAGGACCTACACCACGACCTTCGTTAATCTCAATGGTCATAGAGCGAGATACCACGTCACGAGATGCTAAATCTTTAGCATTCGGCGCATAACGCTCCATGAAGCGCTCACCTTCAGAGTTGGTCAGGTAACCACCTTCACCACGTACCCCTTCAGTGATCAGTACACCTGCACCGTAGATACCGGTTGGGTGGAACTGAATGAATTCCATATCTTGTAATGGCAAACCAGCACGCAGTACCATCGCGCTACCGTCACCTGTACAAGTGTGAGCAGATGTTGCTGACTGGTATGCACGGCCAACACCACCGGTTGCCAGTACTACTTCGTGGGCACGGAAACGATGAATTTCACCGGTTGCCAAGTCCCAGGCGATCACACCACGACATACACCTTCTTCGTCCATGATCAGGTCTGTTGCAAAGTACTCAATGAAGAACTCTGCTTTGTGCTTTAGCGACTGCTGGTAAAGTGCGTGCAAAATCGCGTGACCAGTACGGTCAGCTGCCGCACAAGTGCGCTGTGCAATACCTTCACCAAAGTTAGTCGTCATACCACCGAAAGGACGCTGGTAGATCTTACCTTCTTCTGTACGCGAGAATGGAACACCGTAGTGCTCAAGTTCGATAACCGCTGGTATCGCTTCACGACACATGTACTCGATAGCATCCTGATCGCCTAACCAGTCAGAACCCTTAACCGTGTCATACATGTGCCACTGCCAGCTGTCTGGCCCCATATTACCCAGTGCCGCAGACATACCACCCTGTGCTGCAACGGTGTGACTACGTGTTGGGAAAACTTTAGTGATACAAGCAGTGCTTAAACCCGCTGCTGCCATACCGAGTGTTGCACGTAAACCTGCACCACCGGCACCAACAATCACCACGTCATAATGATGATCAATAATCTTGTAATTGCCTACTTGCATCGACTTAACCCCCGACTGCAATTTTTATAACTGAAAATACACCCAGCGCAGCAAAGAAGAAGCACAGCAACTTCATTACCAAAATACTGACCATACGGATATTGTTATCAGAAATGTAGTCTTCCTGAATCACTTGCAGACCCATCGCAAGATGCCAGAAAGAGGCAAAAATGCATAAGATCAACATGACTGAATTAAATGGAGATTTCATCCACGCAACAACCGTTGCGTAAGTCGCTTCCGGCATCATCGCCAGACTCAGACAGAACCAAAGAATCAAAGGAACCAAAGCAACTGCAGTCACTCGCTGCATCCAGAAATGGTGCGTACCTTCTTTCGCTGAACCCATGCCCTTGGCGACGGATAACGGACTTCTAAATTTACTCATGATTTTTACCCTTTATAGCAGTGCTATCACCCAAGTCACACACGTCAGCACTGCAGTTGCTACCATCACAACTTTGCCGGACTTCTCAACTTCACTTAGCTCAAGGCCCTTACCCATATCCCACATCAGGTGACGGATACCATTACAGAAGTGGTAGTACAAGGTGGCGGTGAAACCAAACAAAACCAGGTAACCAAACCAGCTCGATAAAAAGCCCTGCATACTGTTCCAGCTACTTTCACCATTGGCTGCGGCAACGAGTGCAATCACCAGCAAAATCATGCCAGCACTTAAAGCAGCACCAGTACCACGGTGTAATACGGAAAGCTTGGCCGTCATTGGCAGATCATAAATCTGCAAATGGGGCGACAATGGTCGACTATCATTCTTGGACATGTGTTTCACCTGTGTTAAAAATCAATACAACGGCCGTTCTTTTCCCAATCGCCGTAGCGAGTCGGTTCAGGGCCTTTTCTACCACCAATTTCGGCTGTTCCGGAATCGGTATTATCTTTACCGGGCTTAGTCTCACCGGTATCACTGACTGGTTGAATGTTGATTACCGTGCGCTTTACTACCGCATCATCCTGACCACTCTTCTTATCTGTCATTTGATTCTCCCTAGCGTTCGTTGTGCTTGCTGAAGAGGTACTCCTTTGATCGCATCTCCATAAGACGACTTATGGTTCGGTCAAATTCAAACGCCATACGCTTACCGACATACAATTCATGGGGTGCCGCTTCAGCGGATATCACCACATTAACGCTGCAATCGTATAGCTCGTCGATTAAGTTAACGAAACGGCGCGCCGCATCGTCCTGCAAAGTCGACATTACAGGAATATCAGAGATCAGAATCGTGTCAAAGCGTGTAGCCAACTCGATATAATCCAATGTTGAGCGTGCACTCATACACAGCACTTCAAAGGAAAACCAAGCGACGCCTTTGCAGGTTTGCTTGACCGGAATATCACGTCCGTTAACTTTGATCGGATCAGTCTGAATTTCTGCGTCAGTACCTACCATCGCCACAAAATATTGTTCCAGACGCTTTTCAACCAGATCACCCACACCGATTTGATAAACATCAGCTTGCTCAAGCGCACGCATGCGATAGTCCATCTCACCATCAGCATTAATCACGGTGGTGTGTGTTTCTAACAGTTCTATCGCCGGCAGAAAACGCTTACGTTGTAGGCCATCTTTGTAAAGGCCTGACGGTACAATATTTGACGTAGTGATTAGTGTAACGCCATCCTCGAATAAGTACTTAAATAACCCGCCTAATAACATGGCATCTGTGATGTCATTAACATGCATCTCATCCAGACACAGAACACGGGTATTTTCAGCGATTTGCTTAGCAACCTGCTCAAGAGGGTCTTCAATGTGCCCAAGCTGGCGGATTTGGTCATGAACTGACTTCATGAACGAATGGAAGTGAGTTCGCTGCTTCTTCTCGATTGGAAGGTGCCTGAAGAAGAAATCAACGATAAATGTCTTTCCGCGCCCTACACCGCCCCAGATGTAAACACCCTTAACAAGTTTAGGTTTCTCAACTTCTTCCTTCTGACCAACGATTGACAAAAAGCGGCTAAATGCCGACTTTTTCTTATTGGGCTTTTCTATAGTAGATTTCGCAGCTGAAAGCTCATCAAAAACTGGCGCCAGCGCATCAATTAAAATTGCCTGATGCGGGTCTGCGAGCATCTCGCCATTATCAATAGCGCTCTGATACAAATTTTGGAGCATAGAAGATTCTGCTGTATATGCTTGTTTAACTTGGGCTTGCTGTACCAACCAGAGTACCTCATGGACGAATTTAGAGCCTTTGTCACACAGTATTGCTGCGACTGCACAATTGGACGCAAATAATACTGTAATAAAAGCGACATAAACACTTAATTCTACCAATACTTTACATTAATATCACCCCAAATAGGTATTTAAGTATTGATCCGACTAATACTAAGAACGATACTCCGCGCCAATAAAATGGATACTCTTTTCGTTTTATTTGTTACTATCGCAAATATAGAATCTAACTATTTAGGGAGCTTATGAAGCACTTAACGACTTGCAACCTCCTCAAAGAACTCCGCGCCTTCTGCATTACTCGCCAGGAAGGTAGCATGAGTAAAGCCTCAGAAGTGCTATACGCCAGTCAACCTACTATATCCCTGCAGATCAAAACACTTGAACAAGAGCTGGACGTCAAGCTGTTTGAGCGTCGTGGGCCTCGACTCAAACTAACCACTGAAGGCGAGATCCTCTACGATTTAGTCAGTCCTTTAGTTCAGGGGATAGATCATATCAAAGAGAGCTTTGCGGCTCACTATGGTGACCTAAGCACAGGTGAATTAACTATAGCGGCTGAGGAGTCTACCATCCTTTACACGCTACCAAAACCGATCCGTAAATTTGTTGAGTTACATCCGGGGATTCGCCTTAAACTGGCTAATGTGACGGGCCGTGACGGTCGTGACATGCTTCTGGCTGATGAAGTGGACTTTGCGGTTAGCTCAATGCTGGATGTGCCTGAAAATCTTGATTACCAGCCTTTTGTGTCGTACCCACCAGTATTGATCATGCCAAAGGGACACCCTCTTTCTAAGCTGGACAAAGTAACACTGGCCGACATCGGTCAATATGGAATGATCTTACCTCCATCACATTTCAGTAGTTGGCGTTTGGTCAAGATGGTATTCGCACTCAACGGTTCGAGTTACCGGGTCGTACTGGAAGCTGGTGGCTGGGAAGTCGTGAAACGCTATGTTGATATTGGCCTGGGGATTTCGATTGTAACTAACATCTGTATCACAGACGAAGATAAAGAGAAATTTGATATCGTCAACCTTGATGAGTACTTCCCTGCCCGTAAATACGGCATCGTTTCAAGAGCCGGAAAGACACTTTCTGCACCCGCTCAGAAGTTCATTGAGATACTCAATGATCAGTATAAACTCACAGACTAAACTACTGATTAATAACGTTTAATCAATTTATTTTAGCATTATTTTAAATCCTCAAAAATGAACCTCCTTGCGCCGTTTTCTAAAATACGGTAGAAGAGTTTTATTTGTAATCTTGAGTGGAGTTCATCTTTATGCGTATTGTTCTATTAGGCGCGCCTGGTTCCGGCAAAGGCACACAGGCTCAAAAGCTTATTTCTGAGTACGGCATCCCACAAATCTCGACAGGAGATTTATTGCGTGCTGCGGTTAGCTCCGGAAGCGAGTTGGGCCAAAAAGCTAAAGCGGCAATGGATGCCGGTCAGTTAGTGTCTGACGAAATCGTGCTGGGCATGATTGAAGAACGCCTGCAAGAAGATGACGCGCAAAAAGGTTTCATCCTTGATGGCTTCCCTCGCAACCTAAGTCAGGCAGCATCACTTGATGAACTATTGGCTAAAACAGAACAGCCTTTACAAGGTGCACTGTTGATCGATGTCGATTATGACGTGCTGATGAAGCGTCTGACCGGTCGACTGTCTTGTAAGAACTGTGGCGCGGTATTTAACCGCTACACGTCACCACCGAAAGTTGAAAATACTTGTGACAAGTGCGGCAATGAACTGTATCACCGTGCAGATGACAATGAAGAAACGATCGGTAAGCGCCTCAAAACTTATGAGGACGAAACATCTCCATTAATCGGTTACTTCCAGGACAAGGGCTTATTGCTAAGCGTTCAGGGTGTAGGTGATATCGATGAGATCACTAATGCTGTGAAAGCAGAGCTTCAGAAGATCGCTTAATCGCTTCAGATTTTCTTAGCTAGTACACGTACACGCAAAAGGCCGCTAAATTTAGCGGCCTTTCTTGTATCTTTGATATCAGGATGATAATCAGTTAGGAATAATTTTAAACATAAATTTAGACCTCACCATTGCCCATGTCAGCAATAACAAACCGGCATGAATCATTGTATTAATCCAAAAGTCCTGCATCGCAGGCAACGGTGTATTCGCTAGTATCAATAAGAAGAATATATGTACATAGAACACATAGAGTGAGGCCTGCCCCAATGGAATGAAGAACCACCCCAGTGCTTTACTAATGGGCACCCAAAAGCGTGTCAGAATTGCGTACATGGTAATTAACAGTACCGCAACATTAAGAATTCGACCCGGACCTAACTTGTATTTCTGGAAGTACTGGCCGTAGATCGAGTGGAATGTATCCGGAGAAATCATAGAAAAACTGACTGAGGAGAACTCTTTGAGTGGATTGTTCCATGTGATAAACCAAAATATTGCGGTCAGCAGGAAGGACAGATACATTAATGCTTTACCCCTGCTGGTGCCAAAAAACGCGACCACCTCTTTCTTGAAGTAGCCAACCACAACACCATGCACATAAATCAACTGCCACGCTAAGATTGGAAATGCATACTCGAACTGTGCTCCGGTAGGACGAAAAGCCGGACTTCCGGGATTGGGTTCATGAGCACCAAAGTTGATCAGATAAACAACCCAACTTAAGCCGAGCAGTAATCCGACTCGCTTGCGACTGATCATGAAAAAGACGAAAGGCGTTACCAGAATAAACATCGCCACGTACATACCGATAATCTGGAACTGGTGTGGCCCGATTCTCAGTAGTAGGGCCTGACTTAATAAGTTAAATAAACCTGACTCCATTGCAGGGAACAAGGGATATGTTTTCCCGGTAAAGGGACTATGAAAAGTCGTAATAATAGTACTGTCAATTTCAGGAATAAATCGGATCGCTGCGATAATAAGAATCAACACCACATTGGTACGATACAGCTTTACCGACCGATCCATTAAAGCTGGCATAGATGCGGCGAGTCCGTCGTTTCTGAGGCGTTTACCAAACACCATTCCGACTACGATTCCGGCGAGTATCACGAAGATTTCAGCAGTTGAAACTACGCCAACCCGCTCCCAACCGATGTACATGAGTGCGGAGAAATACTCAAAGTGACTGGCAAATAGTAACGGTATGACGATACCGCGCATAAAGTCCAAGCGTAGGTCACGCGTTGAACCCGTGTCAACGTATGACCAGCTGTGCGTCTTTGGCTTTTCAGCCAGTTCTTCTTCTATAAAGGTTCCGGACGCACTCATAGTTATACCTGTTTTTATTATAGTTATTAGTTCATGTAACAATTTGCCACATTACTGCTTAATCGTATGTTAATTCAGAATTTGTAGTTATAGCTAAGAGACCAAGTACCATTGGTTCGATAGTTATGATAGAACAAATCATTAGGACCATAGTTTGAATACTGCAAATTAAACTTATTTGGACGCCAATCACTGTAGCCGAACCCATAACTCCATTTAGGGTCTCCATCACCTTCTAATGGCTGACTCACCGATGCATTGATGTACCAGTTTTCGATCGGCGACCAGCGCATATTGACTGCGGCGGACGTATTCCCGTCAATCGGCACATTAATTGCGCCTGACAAACTCAATCGGTACTTCTTTAACAGATCTGATTTGACTGAATAACCAAAGCTGGCAATGGCTTTATCTAATGCTAAGCCCTCTCCGGGTTTAATTGGTCCCCAATTATTTAATTGTGCTGAGAATGTACCGGCGTGCCAATCACTATAGCCAATACCCCAAGAGTAGCTAAATGGCTCCTCTTCATCTTCCAGAGAATAGCTCCAGCCAACACGCGCAAAATAGTAATCATCTTTTATCAGCTTGCGATTGATCGACCCGCCGATACCCCATTTGTCACTGCCTAATGAGTTCTTTAGATAGACATTACCGGCTAAACCAATGGGCTTTTTAACCGGTTTCTTGGTTTTCGCTTTTTTTGCCTTGATCTCATCATCACTAAGCTGGTCATTAATGAAGTTTTCTTCAATCACATACGGGAGCGGCGCATCCAAAGATAAGCCACTCGGTGTATTGGTCGTTGCCACGCTCACCTGTTTAACGTCTGCATAATCAGGGGCTTCATCCGCGAAAGTAAAGGCTACTTCTTCTTTGGGAGTTGGCGCTTTTTTGGCAAGTATCACCTCTGGCTCTTTTACTGCCGGTGACTTCTTTTTCGCAGTTTTTTGGCTACTTAGCTTAGACTGTTGCTTAGTTGAATCTGACGCATCCACTTTAACCACTTTTTTAGGCATTATGTTGACTGAACTAGACTTTGACACTGGCTTAGCGCTATTTTTGGATATAGGCTCTGATGGCCGAGCTTTTTTCTCATTTAGTTTTTTTTTTGAAGAACGTCCTGACTTACGACGAGCTTCATAATCAGCATACTCCTGCAATAATTGCTCGACGCTCTTTTCGTTTGCCGAAGGCTTGTCACCACTTTTATAAGGCTGATAGACGAAGACACTAGAACCACTGGTATCCCTGGATGCTTTCTTCTTAGGCGCTTTATAAGTTTTCTTGGGTGCCTTATAAGTTTTAGGCTTCGATTTAGGCTTAGGTTTAACCGACAACTGCGTCTTCAATTTAGGCACATTGACGCTAGATGTCTTTGGTTTGCTAATGACTACTTTTTTAGGTGGCGTTCTTACAATCACCGGACTCACTAATAAAATACTCTCCAGCCTTGGTACGCTGACATGCTGTGGCTTACTTAACTTAGGCTTTGTTGACTTTGACGGTTGAGCATAAGTCTTTTTCTTCACCGCTTTCTTTTCAACGTACGGTACTTTTTTCTCAACGATTGGCTGAACAGCTGGCTGTGTTTTTTGCGAATTAAATTTAACCAACTCCTTAATCAACGCAGCACTATCCAGAGCCGGTGCTACCGATGAAGTACCTACATCTGAGCTTGATATTGCTGTTTCTACGTTACCGTTATATTCATTGACAGTGAGCTGTATTTTATCAATGACCAGTACATTGCTTCCGCTATTTAAACCTGACAATAGCCTCTCCAATAAGGAGGCATCTTTGTCAATCACAACGGTAGTTGGTTTCTGTATCACTTGTCTGGGAGCGACAACCTGCTGTACCACTGGCTGGACTGCAACCGGCTTTGGAGCCACGACAGTAGGCTGTACTACGACTGGCTGTGGTGCAACTGTGGTTACTGCTCCACCGGCATAACCACCACCATAGCCGCCCACACCACCAATCCCGCCGCGAGCACTTGCTACCACAACGGGTTTAGGCAATGGTTTAGCAGCCGGTTTTGTAAAGACTTTTGGTTTTGCCTGATCAAATTCAACACTAGATATCAACACCGGCACATTAAGTGCTTGCTCAATGATTTCTACTGAAGTCTGCAGAACTGGAATATCCACTTCAACAGGAACAATGTCTAAAGTTGTCTTCAGCAACGGTACTTCCAAAGGAACGGGAAGAATCTCCACCGTTGACAGTAACTCTGGTACATCTAAGGCAACCGGAACGATATCGACCGAGGTGACTAGCTGAGGTACCGCCTGAGGTACAGGCACGATCTCCAGACGACTCTCCAGAGATGGGACGGCAAGCTGCACAGGCTGTATATCGACTTTAGTTGCCAAGCCCGAAACTAACTGCGCTACTGGCATCAATTCAACGGAAGTCGCCAGACGCGGAACTAATTGTGGTAGATCTTGCAACTTTACTGAGCTTATTAGCTCAGGCACTTCAACAGGTACATCCTCAAGTCGCAACTGTGTCTTCAGAAGCGGCACATCCATTGGATATAGACACTCAGATTCCCAGTTATGTGGATAAACATCGTTTTCATCAGTCACAGTGGCTGAGAGCTTGTCGTCCAAGCCAAACTCAGTGATATCAAACAATTCTGACGTGTCAGGGTGCGGGAAACACTGCTCACGATAAATCCTGTGGAACAGTTGTTCAAAGTCAGCCCGAAGACTGAGTTGGTCTGAGCTGATAATGTCGGGAATGAACCGTTGCTCAGTTTCACCTAAAAAGCCCAATCGTTTAAAGCCTTTCCATGCCTCAGGCGAGTCATATAAAACCTTCGTACGATCTGTATGGCCATCGCTATGGCTCACATCATAAAACACACCATCCTTAAACACTTCACAGTAATCCCATTGCAGCATGGTGCGCTCAACTTGATTTCTGAGTGATGGGAAGCGTTCTGCGGTATCAACCAAGGTATTTAAGATGATATCCATTGTCGCAGCGTGCAAGGTACCTGACTGAAGCGCTCTTCCCTCTTCAACCGGTGTTGGCAAGTCATCGCCCTGAACATCCCAGAAGCGTGAAAGAGCGGCTTTGGCTGCAGGCTCAGACGTGGCACATTGCAGCGCCTTTGCATCTTTTAGCAAAGGTAGCTCAATTTCGTTAGCTGTCGCACTAAAAGCAACCGCAAAGCAAGCAGGGATCAGTAAGAAACGCCCCTTGCTTGCTGCTGCTTTAACAATGCGACTACGTAGCACCATGGTGAATGATTACTTCTGTTGGGACTTGAAAATACTTGGATCTAGTTTGATTTGGCGACCACAAGCATTACAAATTTCAAACATAGAGCCGTATTTTTTATACAGCAAAGTACTTAGCACGATACCGTTGGTGTTTGCAGTCGTTGCCTTGTTGTAGCCACCGCCATTTTCATAGACACCAGAGTACCACCCTTTCTTAGGGTCATAAGCACTTTCGACCTGTTCAATCAGAACCTGACTGTAGTCATCATCCGGGTATAACATTGCCATGGTAAATGCTGCTTTAGTCGACACACTTTTCAGCTCGTTATACTGAACACCACGGTCTGTGGTGGTGTTCCAGGGAAGCCCTGCAGTAAAGATAGTGTTGTAGATAAAGTAAGGTTTACGATCGACGTTATCCTCAGAAATCGCACTCACAATGCCAGTTCGCTTCCAGCGTTCTTTCTGAACATCGAATATATTGCGGACTAGCGGCGTATTCACCTCATCATAACCATGCTCCATGGCATCAAGACCATAGGACTCTGTTACAACGTAATTGTAGGCCCCAAGAACCCGAGGATCACGACTATCAAATGCGACAGGAACATCATAGATATCCATGCCACTTCTGAATTTATTCTCATAGTCCGCCGCGATTGATTGATCAAATCCGATCTGCTCGAACACTTTACCGGCATACTGTTCGTACCCCAGACGTCCCTCCTGAAGAACCCGGACTTTCTTCGTCACCGCATCTCTGGCCAAACCATACATCTGACCGTTCTTAATTAATCGGTCATAATCCCAACGCGACAATACACGATTGGCATGAGTGGTAAATTTTGGATATTTACAAATCAGCGTATTCATCCATGAGACCAGTCGTGCCAGGTCCAGTGTCGATACTCCAATCCCCTCTTCACTAGGCTGATTTCGATAGTCCACCATCTTACCTGTTGTGGTGCTATACACCTTGTTAGGCGCTTCATCGTTAAACAACTTCATGGAGCTTAAAGTCTTGATGAGTGCAACAATGCGGTCATCGAAGTCTTTTTGATCAATCAAACCAAAATCATGCGCTGCAATCGTCGCTGCAATGGCGGAACCGGTATCCCACATTGTGGTTGAAGTATAGTTGTTTACCGAATTAACTAAGCCCGTCTTAGGCTGGTAGTTATTTTCGTAATAGGCCCAGGCGATTTTAGCCTTATCTAAATCTTCTTTGCATAACCCTGCCTTAGCCGTAAAGCACGCATGTGTCGAAGGCTCCGGATCAGCACACATTCCCGGTGCACTCTTATCGCTTTTGGATGCGAACATCTCTGAAGGACTGCGTTTACCCTCATCCGAGTCCAGCTTTGAGCTAGTCCATGCGATTACACCGACACCTAGCACTATACCTATCAATAATGGCAGGTAACGTTTGTATTTTAGGCGACTATTATTATTTTTATTTTGCTCAGTCATTATTACTTACTCTTATCCTGCAGAACTTTGTCTAGTGTGTTGTAAACTTTTGCGGCATTTTTACTGCCATCTTTGGCATTCCATGCATTCACTAAAGCATCAATGGTTTGCATTAAGCCACGTAATGATTTTTGGTGCTCTTTGTATAGGTCACCAGCTTTCCAGATTTCTTTCTTGGTACCCTTTAGCAAGGCTGATGCTTCCGGGTATTTCTTAGCACCTCTAAGCGCATCCGCCTTGAGTACTTTGGAATACGTTGCATACAAAGCAGTGATCTGTTTTTGCCTGGAGAGAGATGCTTCTACTTTTTTCTTTTCTTTAGCGATCTGATCTTGCTTAGTCATGTAGGCGCGGATCTGTTCCATCTGCTCATTCATTAATAGTTGCTTTTCAACCAAAGGCTCAACATTTTGACCGAACTGCGACTGAAGCAAACTCAGCTGTTGTTTGATTTGTTGGTTGGATTGCATAGATGCATAAGTAAACCACGACAGCAACACGATGATTGCAACGCTTAAGGATCGATAGAGCATAATTGGGTACTCGCAAGCTTTGTTATTTTTTATATGTATTGCGTAGTCAGAGGAAATCTGAGTGACTGTTTTATTCCTAAACCACAGTTTGTCTAATTTTTATTATTAATGTTTTACAGCCCAAATACATTATGTCACACTTATTTTTCTGGTTACAAGTGAATAATAAAAATTATTAAAACAATAACTTACCTGAACATATCATGAATATCCTAATAGTAGATGACGCCAAAGACATGCGCCTGATCATGGGCAGTATCGTCAGAAAGCTCGGCCATGACGTGGTCGAAGCTGTCGATGGTGAGGATGCCTGGGAAAAACTTCAGAATGGTAAATTCGAAGCCGTCATTAGTGACTGGCAAATGCCACGCCTCGACGGTCTTGGTCTGTGCCAGCGCATTCGTGAAGCAGACTTTTCACACTATACCTATATTATTCTGTTGACTGGCCTCAGTGGTAAAAAGAATATTCTCGATGCGATTAATGCAGGTGCTGATGGCTTTGCTTCAAAGCCGGTAAATCTCGAAGAAATACGCATACGCTTGTTAGGTGCACAACGTGTCGTAACACTTGAAAACGATATCGCCGAAAAGAATGCCGCTCTTCAGGAAGCTCATGATCATATCAAGAAAGACCTCGAAGCCGCTGCTGCCACTCAGCTAAGTTCGCTACCTGCCCCGCTCCGCACTGAGTCAATAAGAACAGAGTGGTTCTACAAGCCGGCTATTTTTATTGGTGGTGATACCTTTGACTACTATCTCACACAGAATGGCTGTTTAGTTTTCTATAGTGTTGATATCTCAGGTCACGGTATCTCGGCGGCCATGCTTTCAATGTCGTTGCAAGTATCACTGGGTTTAAAGCGTGGTCTCTACGGAGGCCCTGTGACCAGAGAAAGACTGGAAGAGATTCCTGCGTTATTTGCGAGCAATCTCAATAAACGCTTACTTGAACAGAAGCATGACCACTACCTGACCATGATCTTTGGCATCGTTGATATGCATACCAACAAGCTTTATTACGTTCAGGCAGGACACCCACATCCTTACTGGATACGAAAAAAGCAAAATACCGTCTCGGCAGTGGAAGTAAACGGCTTCCCTGTTGGCCTGTTCGATGGTGCAGAATATGAAACACAGATGCTACAGATGGAGCCAGGCGATAAATTCATTATTTACTCAGATGGTATCAGTGAAAATAACTCAGTTATCAATCAGGAAGTCCTTGAAGGTGACAACCTGACTCACCACTTTGACGACATCAAACACCAAAGTGCGAAAGAAATAACCGAAACAATAGAAAATAAGTGGTTATCAACCGAACAGCTGAACGCATTACCCGATGACGTCAGCTTTTTAGTTTTTGAATTCGACAACATTAATAAGAAAGAGGGATAAGCAATGAACATTAACCTACAACAAGAAAACGGTCTGACACGTGCCACACTGGATGAAACACGCCTGGATGCCTCGGTTGCGCCAGATTTTAAAGCAGCAATGGAAGACATCATCAAGTCTGGCAACGATCAACTGATTTTGGATATCAGCAAGCTAAGCTTTATGGATAGCAGCAGCCTCGGTGCGATGGTTGCCGTTCTGAAATCTGTTGGTGGGACTGGAAAAATGGTCATTCTAGGCGCTTCCGGAGCTGTCCTTGAGTTATTCAAGCTGACCCGTATGGATCGAATTTTCACGCTGACTGATGACATGGAGCAAGCAAAGCAACATTTCTAAGCGTGACGATCACGATTTACTGATAAGACTAAAATACAGGGAGTAGTGGTGTGACCATTAGCATGAAAGCACCCTTATTGACATGTGCAAATTATCAATAGATAGCAGCTTTTCCGAGGTTAGGCTAGCCTCGGAACTGCTATACAAATACTGTGAAACACACAATATAGCTGTAGATTTACAAGGCCAACTTGAATTGATGCTGGTCGAGGCTGTGAACAATGTTGTCGAGCATGCTTATCTTGAAAAAGCAGGCAACCCGATAAATATTGAGCTGGATATGGTTGATCAGCATGCCTTGATGAGGATTACTGACCAAGGCATTGCTGCACCCGGAAGTGTTATGATTGAGGGGTCAGAGCTTCCGAACGTAGCTGATTTGCCAGAAGGCGGTTGGGGTTTATGCCTGATTCAGGCACTTGCTGATAACATTGAATATCATCGTTTTCCAGAACGTAACGTTTTGACGCTAACAAAAAGAACAACCTAGTCGCAAAAATCAGGCCCGGCAAGCCTAAAAAAATAAAAACAAACGGGTAACATCATGGGGTTTTATTTCGATAAATTTGAAAACAGAAAACCAGAACCGCCTTTACCGCATTCGCCAAGTCGCGAACTGCTTTGGCAATATCTGGCCGTTATCAATTTAACATTAGGGGGTTGGTATATTTACTGGCGCTGGACCTCCTCACTCAACTACGAGGCTCTGTGGTACGCCATCCCACTCGTTGTCGCTGAGACCGGAGCATTCATTGGTCTTTGTTTCTTTACATACAATCTCTGGAAAGTTGAGGACACACCCAGACAAGAACCACCCGCCATGCTGAGTGATGTGGTGACGTATGAGCCTCAGCAAGACAGACCCATCAAAGTCGATGTATATTTTCCCAGCTATGATGAAGATCCGGAGCTGGTTCGCCTGAGCTTACAAGATGCACAACGCGTTACCTATCCATCAAGTATTGATATCAAGATTCATGTGTTGGATGACGGTAAGCGTGAGAGTATGAAAAAGGTTGCCGAAGAGGAAGGCGCCAACTACATTACCCGTGACAATAATATTGGCTTTAAAGCCGGTAATCTGCGAAATGCCATGGAGCAGACATCCGGTGATTTCATTGTTATCTGTGATGCAGATACCCGCCCTTTTCCAACGATTCTTGAACATACTTTAGGCTACTTTCGTGATCCTGATGTTGCGTGGGTGCAGACACCACAATGGTTTTTTGACTTACCGGAAGGTCGCTCACTCTCAGAAACGATGGGTAAGTACTTATCAACACCGGGCCGAATGATCGGTGCTGGTATTGAGAAGGTTATCGGTCCGATGCAAATTGGTGAAGACCCGTTTGTGAATGAACCGAAGATGTTTTATGACGTGATTCAACGTCGACGTAACTGGTGTAATGCCTCTTTTTGTTGCGGTGCAGGCTCTATTCACCGCCGCGAAGCCGTCATGGAAGCAGCGCTTAAAACCTATGCTGAGTCTATCGATAAAGAAGTACAAAGCAATTCGGCCGAAATCACAAAGCTAACCGGTGAAACAACACTTGACCCAATCACTGCTGCAGGTTTAAAGCATCAGGTACTACAAGATAACGAGTTCACACCCTATCGATTTCATGTCTCTGAAGACATATACACATCTATTGTGCTGCATGCGGATGAGGGTCGTAACTGGAAGTCCGTCATGCACCCTGAAGTTGAATCAAAAATGCTGTCACCTCAGGATTTACTGAGCTGGACAATTCAGCGCTTTAAATACGCGGGCGGCACATTAGATATCGCTAAAAATGATAATCCGGTATTTCGTAAAGGTATGAGCATGCCGCAACGCATGATGTATGCCACAACGATTTGGTCTTATATTGGCGGCATCTGGAACACTATTTTCTTGTGTGCGCCATTGATTTATTTGTTTACCGCGATTGCTCCGGTACAAGCTTATTCTATGGATTTTTATGCGCATATTTTGCCATTTCTGCTAATGACTGAGCTTGCCTTTATGGTGGGTTGCTGGGGGCTGGCAGGTTATCAATCCAAGGCATCGTATCTGGCATTTTTTCCTAATAATCTCAGAGCAATCTGGACAGTATTAAAAGGCGAAAAGATAAGTTTCCCGGTCACACCGAAAGACAGACAAGAAGGTACATTCCTGCATTTGGTCATTCCACAACTGAGCATCATAGTATTAACCACCATCGGCATTATCTATGCGTGGTGGCAGATCTCAATGGGCCATGTCGGCTTTTCCATCGACGGCGTATTGCTTAACACGTTTTGGGGGATCAACAATATTCTGGCCTTAAGTGGCATCGTGTATGCAGCAGTCTGGAAACCAGACTCAGCGGTACCGGAAGAAAGCCCTGAACCAATACAACAAGAATCAACAATGACTAATTTCTCAGAACACGTAATGACTAAGGGGCAAGCATGAGCTTCAAAAAAAATCTGATACGGGCGCGCAGCCATATCGTCTTTATGCTGGCCTTATTGACGGCATTTGGTATCGTCATCACCATGGAAAATATGGACTTTGAAAATCGGGTGTCTGCCCGCGTGAATATCAAAAATGACACCATCATTGAAATTCCCGAATCGCGCCCACTGACTAGCGAAGAAAGAGAATGGGCTAAAATTGCCTGGCGCTATTTTGAAAATAACACCATTGATGAAACCGGCATGGTTAATTCTGCCCACAAATATAATGCTTCAACCTTGTGGGATACCTCATCCTATCTTATGGGCTTGATTTCGGCAGAACGCCTGGAAATCATCACCAAAGATGAATTCAACGCCCGGGTAGTCAAGCTACTCGATAGCTTAGCGAAAATGCCATTATTTGAGGGTAAACTTCCTAACAAATCATACAATACGATCAGCCTGAAAATGGTTGACTACAAAAACCGCCCTACTGCAGAAGGGATTGGTTGGTCTGCGATCGATATCGGTCGCTTCATGGTGCCTGTTAACGTGTTGGTATGGCACTATCCTGAATTTACCGACCAGGTTCAGCAAGTCGTCAACAGCTGGGACCTTGATGCAATGGTCAAGAAAGGCAGCATGTATGGTGCATTGCGTGAAAATAACAAAACACAGTATCTTCAGGAAGGCCGGCTCGGTTATGAAGAGTATGCTGCAAAGTCATTACAATTGATGGGGTTTGATGTTGCTGAAGCACTGGACTACCAGTCATGGTTGAAATTCATCAAAATCTACGGCATCAACATAGCCACAGATAGCCGGCGACCTGAGGAATTTACTGCGCATAACTACGTGGTGAGTGAGCCATACATTCTTGACGGTATTGAGTTTGGTTGGGACCAGGTATCAAAGCAATTCTCCAACCGTGTGTATGCAGTGCAAAAAGCACGATATGAAGATACGGGTATACTCACCGCAGTGAGTGAAGATAATATCGACCAAGCCCCCTACTTCGTTTACAACACGGTGTTTACCAGTGGAAAGGCGTGGAATGCAATCACAGAAAGTGGCGAAGACGCCAGTGAATTCAAAAGCCTGAGTACTAAGGCTGCTTTTGGCTGGCACGCTCTGTATGAGACTGATTACACTCAGAAGCTCATAGACGCTGCCAGTAAACTTCACGATGTTGAAAAAGGTTGGTACTCAGGACTTTATGAGAAAACGGGAAAACCTAACAAAGCACTGACAGCCAATACTAACGGAATCATTCTGGAGTCATTGGCTTACAAGGCACTTGGCCCTCTTCTTAAGCGCAAGCAGCAAGTCGTGGCTAGCAAATAGTCTTTACCACAAACAGCAACGACGCAACGAAGGCAGCACTAGTGATTAGTGGCTGCCTTTTTTATCGTCTTTTAAGAAATAAACACACTGCCGCCCCATATTTGCTATTATCCGCCTTTAATTCAGAAACATCGCAAAATCTGCACTATGAGACCCGTAATAGCACTCGTTGGCCGTCCAAATGTCGGCAAATCCACTCTTTTCAATCGTGTCACCAAATCGCGTGATGCATTGGTTGCAGATTTCCCCGGCCTAACCCGTGACAGAAAGTACGGTACCGGCGTTATTGGTGAGCGTGATTATCTCATCATTGATACCGGTGGCCTGAGCGGTGATGATGCCGGCATCGATGAATACATGGCGAAACAGACATGGCTGGCCGTTGATGAAGCCAGTATTGTGTTGTTTTTAGTCGATGGTAAGCAAGGCCTGACAGCAGCCGATGAAATGGTTGCCAATCGTCTGCGTCGTGAAGGCAAAGTGGTTTATCTTGCCGTCAACAAAACTGATGCGGTTGACCCTGATCAGGCACTTTCGGAATTTTACGGTTTAGGTTTTGCCGGGATGTTTGCCATCGCTGCCACTCAAGGCCGTGGTGTGACTCAGATGATGAATCTGATTCTCGATGAAGCTCCGGAAGGTGAAGCAGAAGAACTGCCTGATGAAGATGATGACAGTATCCGTATTGCCTTCATTGGCCGACCCAATGTGGGCAAATCAACCCTCATCAATCGTATTATGGGTGAAGAGCGTGTTGTGGCTTATGATAAGCCCGGTACTACCCGTGACAGTATCTTCATCCCTTTCGAACGTGATGAACAAAAATACACGCTCATCGACACTGCCGGTATTCGCAGGCGCGGTAAAATCAACGAGGCTGTCGAAAAGTTCAGCATCGTTAAAACACTACAGGCGATTGAATCTGCGCATGTGGTCATCATGCTTTTAGACGCTCAGGAAACGATTACTGATCAGGACGCCCATCTGCTGGGTATGATACTGGACACGGGTCGGGCACTCGTGGTCGCCATTAATAAGTGGGATGGTTTAGACGCATACCAGCGTGAGCAGATTGAAACAAAACTGGATCTGAAACTGCCGTTTATTGATTTTGCGGACAAGCACTTCATCTCTGCGCTGCATGGAACAGGTGTTGGACATCTGTATCAGTCAGTGCTCGACGCTCATGCCTCGTCAATGATCAAGGTATCTACTCCTCGCCTGACCCGCATGTTAGAAACCGCACTCGCAGAACATCAACCACCGTTAGTTAATGGCTTCAGAATCAAGCTTCGTTACGCTCACCAAGGTGGGAATAATCCGTTTATTGTCATTATTCATGGTAACCAAACCAGTAAAATTCCGGGCAGTTATAAACGCTACCTGATGAATTACTTCAGAATCACACTAAAACTCAAAGGAACCCAGGTTCGTCTCATATTTAAGACTTCTGACAACCCCTTTGAAGGCAACACTAAGAAACGTAATGCGTTGTCACCAAGTCAGCAGTATCGTTTAGATAAAAAAGGCCCTGTCTACAAAAAGAAAAAGGGTAAATAATCAGCACAAATTACTATAAAAAATATTTGTTATCCGGAAACTACAAGGATGAAAGCTATGGCTAACTATCGCACTATTTCGACATTCTTTATGGCAGGCCTGGCACTCGTGCTAAGCGCGCAACTTCAGGCAAAGATGCCTCTGGGAATGAACACTAATGAGGTCACGCCACAGGACGCCAGTGCGCCCTTCATTGACTTGTTTAAGATGTCATTACCATTTGACGAATCTAAGCGCCTGACTAAAGGTTATATCGAATACGATGAGAATGGCTGGCCTAGCAATCTCAAAGGAGGAGTGGCAGGCTCAAATGTTGTTCACTGGATACCTGCCGGCACCATCCCTGATGGTAATTACACAGTGCTGTATGATGGTGAAGGCCAGATTACCTACGGAGATGACGCACGGGCCGTGCACAGCGCGCAGGGGCGTGATGTGGTTCAGGTTCGTGCAGGTGCAGACAAGTGGATCAAGATCACCTTGGTCATTCGAAAGAGTAATCCACAAAACTACATTCGCAATATCCGCTTTTTATTGCCTGGCGGTATCTGTGCAAACAACCCTTTCCAGCGCGTCAACTCAGCAGCGCAGTGTCCCGGTAACTTTCAGTCTTTTGAAAAATACCACCAGCATCTGCTTTTTAACCCTGATTACCTGAACTTCATGCGTCGCTTCAAAGTAATTCGTATGATGAATATCTCAGGCATTACTCGTAACGAAGTGGCCAGCTGGAATGCGCTTCCGCGTATGGAGCAAGCAACTTGGGCTGGTGAAGAAGGACGCCGTGGTGTGCCATTAGAAGTCATGGTAAAACTTGCTAATAAACTCAATGCGACACCTTGGTTTAATATTCCACAAGAAGCAGATGACAATCTGATTCGTAACTATGCGCAGTATGTGAAAAAGCATCTACGTCCGGGCATTAAGCCGTATGTTGAATATACCAATGAAGCTTGGAACAGAGCCTTCTCAAGCGCTCACTACACAAAGGCAATGGGCCTGAAGCAGCGTTTGGATGTTGACCGTGCTCAGGCAGGCCATAAATTTTACGTGAAACGCTCGCTTGAAATCTTTCGGATCTGGCAGCAGGTTTATGGCTCTCACCAACCGTTTACCCGTGTACTGGGTGGCTGGGCTGCCAACCCTCGTCTCACGCCAATATTACTGAGCTACATGAATGCACATCAGCATGTCGATGCGTTTGCGATCGCACCGTACTTCTTTGTGCATGCCCGCAACCTTCATCAGGTTCGCTCAGTACCAGACGTATTTAAAGTCCTTAAAGATCCAAAAAACCCGTACTCTATGGATAATGTCTACAACATGCTCAAGCGACAAAAAGCCGAGACGGATAAATACAAAGTCAAGTTAATCGCTTATGAAGGTGGTCAGCACTTGGCTGATATGGGTGCAAAATCCACCAAGAAAGGAGCTAATCCATTCCTGATTGGTGCCAATCGGGCAAATCCAATGGAAACTTTTTACGTTGAGTTCCTGAACAATTGGAAGCAAATCACGGGTGATCAGTTATTTGTTGCCTTCTCGGCACCCCGTCCACCGCAATGGTTTGGTAGCTGGGGTATCAAGGAACACCTCAATCAACCAGACAGCAAAGCACCGAAATACCGGGCACTTAAGCGATTCTTTTAAGAGAACACTATGACAGCAATAATGTATGGAATTAAGAACTGCGATACGGTCAAAAAAGCACGTAAGTTCTTAGATGCGCGAAATGTTGATTATACCTTTCATGACTTTCGTGAAGATGGTTTAAACACGATACAACTCTCAGCTTGGGCCTCAGAGCTAGGTTGGGAAGCTCTACTGAATAAGCGTAGTACTACCTGGCGAAATCTACCCGATGAAACCAAAGAAAATATTAATGAAGTTCTGGCACTGATGGTCATGGAAGATCAGCCTACTCTGATTAAGCGCCCCGTATTAGAGCTATCAGACCGTGTACTCGTAGGCTTTAGTGATAAAACCTACGCTGAAATCTTTGATTAAACCAAGACCAAACCGGATTATCTATGAATGAAACGCTGGCACTCAGTAAAGCCCTGATTAACCGCAACTCCGTCACTCCAGAAGATGCAGGTTGTCAAAAACTGCTCTGTGACAGACTCGAGCCGTACGGCTTTACTGTTGAAAACATGCGTTTCGAAGAGGTGGATAATATCTGGCTGCGCCGTGGTACTGAAAGGCCACTGCTATGCTTTGCAGGTCATACGGACGTTGTTCCGACTGGCCCTATTACTGACTGGGATAGTGACCCTTTCAATGCTGAAATCAGAGAGGGTTTATTGTACGGCCGTGGTGCTGCCGATATGAAGTCTAGTATTGCCGCATTTACCGTCGCTAGCGAACGTTTCGTAAAAGACTTTCCTGAACACGAAGGGTCTATTGCTTACCTGATCACCAGTGATGAAGAAGGTCCGTCCGTAAATGGCACGGTTAAAGTCATCGAAGCTCTTGAGGCGCGCAATGAGAAGATCGATTGGTGTTTAGTCGGTGAGCCTTCAAGCAAAGATACACTGGGTGATGTTATAAAGAATGGTCGCCGTGGCTCACTCAATGGTTATCTGACGATCTACGGCCAGCAAGGCCATGTCGCCTACCCTCATCTTGCAGATAATCCAATGCACCTCGCTGCGCCAATGCTGGCAGAGTTAGTGGCTATGGAGTGGGACAAGGGTAATGAGTTCTTCCCACCTACCACATTTCAGGTCTCTAATATTAACTCTGGCACGGGCGCAACAAACGTTATTCCGGGACAGGTGGATATTATCTTTAACTTCCGTTTTTCAACTGAAGTCACTGCGGATCAATTAAAGCAACGTGTACAAGACCTATTGGAAAAGCACGGCTTAGACGTTGAATTAAAATGGATACTTTCTGGCGTTCCCTTTTTAACAGCTGAAGGCGAACTGGTTGCTGCTGCAGTTGAATCAATAAAGGAAGTCACCGGTACAGATACGGAGTTATCAACATCTGGTGGAACCTCAGACGGTCGTTTTATTGCGCCTACTGGCGCCCAGGTGCTTGAGCTAGGCCCACGCAATGCTACGATTCATCAGATCAATGAATGTGTTGAAGTGGATGACCTCGAGCCTCTGGAAGAAATCTACTATCGCATTATGAAAAAGCTGTTAGCGTAAACAGCCATTTCAGTCAGACATTAAACCATGGCAAGTGATATTCCTCAGGCAGTTCATACTGCTTAGGATAATCAACATGCACGAAATAAAGTCCCCCGGCAGGGGCGGTAGCGCCTGCCTCACGACGATCTTGCTTAGCTATTAGCTCTGCCACCCAGTCAACTGAGTTTTTTCCCTCACCAACGGTGAATAAGGTTCCTGCAATATTACGCACCATGTGGTATAAAAAAGCATTTGCCTTGACATCCAGATAAATGAAATCGCCCTCTCTACTGACGCCAATATCATGAATCGTTCTAACCGCATGCTTAGCCTGACAACCCGCTGCTCTTAAGCTCGTGAAGTCATGCTCCCCCAACAGATGCTGTGATGCTTGATGCATTAATTCATGATTGAGTTTTTTTCTGGTCCAAGCAACTCGTTTACTAAGAATTGCAGGGCGCGTGTCACGGTTTAACACAATGTAGCGATAGCGCCTTGCGCCTGCTGAAAATCGCGCATGAAAACGATCATCAACAGGTTTAACCCAACGCATTACAGCGGTGTCCGGGAGATTACTATTAGTTCCAAACTGCCAAGCGTCAATACTGCGATCAGACTCACTTTCAAAGTGTATGATTTGGCCAATGCCATGCACGCCAGTATCGGTTCGGCCCGCACAAACTATTTTTACGGGATGGTTAGCCACTCGGGAGATAGCAGCCTCAACATCACCTTGCACAGACGGCGCGTGATCCTGATACTGCCACCCAAAGTAGGCGGATCCATCGTATTCTATGCAGGCTGCGTATTTCATAAGAAATCATTGATAAAAAAAGAGAGCTATTCTAACAGGCCTCAACACAAAAGGCCGAGCAATTGCCCGGCCTTTGTGATACGTCAAACCAAATAATCTTAGCCTGCTTGCTGTAGTAACTCAGCTGCCTCATCACGTTGTGCATCGTTACCTTCCACCATCACTTCTTCAAGTGTGGTTCTGGCACCGTCGACATCACCCATGTCGATGTAAGCACGTGCTAAATCAAGCTTTGTACTGACCTGACTTTCAATCAGATCATCACTGACATCATTATCAACATCAAGGAATGACAAATCATCATCGCCCAACTCATCAAGCACGTCATCTCTTGACTTCTCAGCAACATCGCCTGACATCTTGTAAACACTATTATCAGGTAAAATTTTACCAACACCGCTGTCACTGCCATCCAGAGCCAGATTTAAGCTAGTTGAATCAAAGTCTTGTTTATCTAAGTCTTTCAGAAGGTCATCAGAGCTTTCACCAAGATCTAAGTCCAGATCCGAGAAATCATCCATTTCCAGCAACTCATCAACACTGTCAGCTTCAGGCGCATCAGGAATGACTGCTTTAGCTTCTTCAAGTGAAGTGTCATCTACTTCAAACTCAGTAAAGTCGAATTCCATCTCGCCAATTTCTGAGTCAGCTGTCGCCCCTAAGTCCAGAGAAGGAGCATCCGGAAGCTCAACACTTTCAGAGATATCAAACTCCTCTGGCAACTCAAGACTATCTGCAATATCGGCTTCTGGCACATCTAAAGATGCAGCTGCATCGGCAGTATCATCTGCTGATAACAGGCTATCAAGATCCATATCATCGAAGTCTAAGGTTTCTGCCTGTGTGTCAGCAGCATCAGGAGTAAAGTCATCCAGAGACGGCACCTCATCTGTCAAGCCTGACATTGCATCCTTAGCACTATCACCCAATGCACCTACACCATCTTTGGTATTATCGGCAATCGCTTTACCTGCGGTGATTGCAACACCACCCAGTGCTGCTGCACCTGCGGCTACACCTAATCCACCCATACCTGAGTCAGACTTAGCCTCCTCTATGACTGGTGCTGGTGCGGCTGCCGGAGCAGTATTTTGAATCGCAGCTGCGACGCCCGGACCTGCGAACAAAGGACTTGCAGGAAGCATCTTACGTCCCCAGCCAGACACCTTATCCCAAAGCATTGCTTTGTTAGGCCCCTGTAGTGCCGAGAACTCAGTGGCTGCCTGCTCAAAAGCTTCTTTATTATCAGACGCGTGATAGTTCTCCAGCAGCTTAGCGCGATACTCAAGATTATCAGGTTGTTTCTCGATAGCTTTCTTTAGCTCAACTTCAGCTTGCTCATGAAGCCCATAAACAATATAGACATCAGCCTCTTGCAAAATATCATCATCTTTAGCATCTGCATCAGACGAATCAATCGCTGCTGGTGCGACGGCTGCCGGTGCAATCGGGTCGTCCGCAGTGAGGTCAGCCATTGGATCAGCCTGGAAGTCGTCAACAAACTTATCATCTTCAGGGCTGGCAAACGGATCTGCCGTCGGCTCAATTCTCTGACCTGGATCAGGACGAACATCATCATCAAAACCACTACTACCTGGTGCTAATGACGGATCATCAAAGTCAATCGGGCTATATTCATCGTACTCGTCTTTTGCATTGCGGCGACGTAAGAATAATAAACCACCGATCAATGCCAGCAGTGAACCACCACCAAGTCCCATTACCAGAGGAGAGCTCAGCATATCAAGTATACCGTTATCATCTTCAGGCTGAACAGGTGCTGTCATTGCAGTATCAATCGTCGGCTCATCAACCGGAGACTGGAAGATCTCAGGCGTAGTCGGATCATTGATAATGGCTTCAGCAGGATCTTGAGTACGAAGAATCGTTCCTTCATTCCCCTCTTGTCCCACAATCGTTTGCTCAATCCCATCACCCTGCTCGGCAATTGGATCCACAATATCCGTGGTACTGTCACCGCCAGTCATTGCAGTAGGCTTTCTGCCTAGACTAACCTGTAGCTCAGCAAGCTGCTCATTCTTCAACGTAATCAGGCGATTCTTCTTACGAAGTAATGATTCCAGTTCTGAAACACGTGATTTTAATTCGTTGTTCTCATGCGTTCTGGCGGTGAGTGACTCACTCGCAAGTGTTAGCTGACGGTTCAACGCATCAACTTTGGCCTTACCCACTAAGTTACCACTATCGACGGAACGATCATCTCCAGTCGACCCCAAGACCTCAATTCTTGCCTGACTTGTTGAGTCAGCGCCAGAGGATGGTGTACGACTTGTGGTCGACGCCGTATTTGTATTGTTGTTCGCTTTTGGTTTCGCCGCGACCGCAGCTCTGCGCTCAGCTTTCCACTCAGCAGTTTGACCGCGCACTTCCTGGCGTGCCTGAGTCAGGCTAATACGCTTCGCCTCATTCACCGATGGACGTCTCATCGTCACACCCGCTTTCAGGTTATTGATATTGCGCTTACGGAATGCCGTTGGATTCGCCTCAAACAAGGCCATCATCATTTGCTCAGTGCGCACACCTTGATAGCCTACTTTCTTAGCGATCTTGAATAGTGTATCACCGCTGCGCACGCGATAAGTATTGCTGCTATTTGCACGTGACGCTGCAGCCTGAGACAGTGGAGCGCCCGGACGACGTAAACCATCATTAGCATTTTGTTGTGCTTGCTGCTGACGCAGAGCCTGTTGTTGGCGCTGTGCTTGTTGTTGACGCTGAGCCTGCTGCTGGCGTTGTTGCTGCAGAATAACGCGCTGACGTTGTTGTTGCTGAGCGGTAGTTTGTTGGTTATTAACAGCTGCAGGCTGCTGAGTCGTCGTGCGAACAGGATCAGGTCGTACACCTACTGTATTGCTGGCAATGGATGTACCCGGCTGCATGAGCACCGGTGGATCAAGCAACACTGTGTATTCTTTGAGAAGTTGCCCCTTTGGCCAACTCACTTCCAACAGGAAGTTGATGAAAGGCTCCTGAATTGGCTGACTCGAACTGACCAAGATAACAGGCTTACCATTCTGCACCGTCGAACGGAAGCTCAGACTATTCAAATAATCCGGACGATCAATACCGACCCGACTAAATACTGATGGTGAGGCAACCTTAACTCTAAGGGCAGAGATATCACTACCATTAGTTGAGAGTAGATTTATTTTCGCTTTAAAAGGCTGATTTAGATGCGAGGCAGATTCTATCTCGCCAAGCCCTAATCCAAACGATGCGCCTGGGTAGGAAATAGCTATAACTACAGCTAAACTTAAGGCTTTTTTATTCACTTGTTAATCCCCTTTAGTAGCAATAATGCTCTATCCATTCCGTGCATCCGACAAAATCTAATAATCTTAATGGCGGTGAATTGAATCATGAACCGTGCTCTATTGTTTTTTTATTTATATTCAAGAGTAAATTATGCAATTAAGTTAAATCATTTTCTATGATTTGAACTAGTCAGAAACGTCGCCATCTCCGACCGTGTGTAATTAATAGCAACAATCCTCTGAATCGAACCTTAATAATCGATATTCACTGTCATTATCTGACGAGTGATTGTCATAATGTGACAATTCAGTGTCAGCTTTCAAGTAGTAATGGGACTAAAGGTAATCTCTGATCAAAATTTCTGCTATCTGAATACTATTTAGCGCCGCTCCTTTACGTACATTATCAGCAACAACCCATAGATTCAAACCGTTCGAATGTGACAAGTCTTCCCTAATTCTCCCAACAAATACGGCGTCTTTATTAGCCGCTTCTGTCACCGGTGTTGGATATCCGCCATCAACCATTTCGTCCATAACTGACACACCAGGCGCTGACTGAAGCAATTCCCGTGCCACAGTAGCTGAAATCTTTTCACGTGTTTCTATGTGAATCGCTTCAGAGTGACCAAAAAACACAGGTACTCTGACGGTTGTCGGGTTTACCAGGATCTCATCATCTTCCAGAATTTTCTGGGTTTCCCACACCATTTTCATCTCTTCACGGGTGTAACCATTATCCTGAAACTCATCAATGTGTGGTAACACATTGAATGCAATCTGTTTTCCAAATGTTTTGGTTTTTGCTTCCAGACCATTCAGTAGCTTTGCCGTCTGTGACGCCAACTCCTCTACGCCCTTCTTACCAGCCCCTGACACTGCTTGATAGGTCGCAACGTTAATACGGGTAATCTTCGCCAGATCATGAATTGGCTTTAATGCGACCAACATCTGAATGGTTGAGCAGTTAGGGTTCGCGATGATTCCGCGACTATGATACTCAGCAATAGCATGGGCATTGACTTCAGGCACTACCAACGGCACCTCATAGTCATTTCTGAACTGTGAGGTATTATCAATCACGACACAACCATTCTGAGCAGCGATCGGGGCGTATTCCTCAGAAACCTTCGCACCTGCAGAAAACAAGGCTATTTGTACCTGACTAAAATCGAAGTCGTTTATTTTTTCTACTTTATAATAGGTACCATCAAACTCAACACGACTACCGGCAGAGTTTTCTCCGGCCAACAAAAACAGCTTACCGACAGGAAATTCCCGCTCCGCTAAAATGGACAACATAGCCTCTCCAACCATACCGGTTGCACCGACAATCGCAATATCGTAGTTGTTGTGCATTCAATGTTCCTTAATTTAACTTATGACAATAGACAGCTAGTTATATGATTAGTTTGGAAAACTAGTCCTAACACAGGATTCATTGCTTATCGGTATCAGTCATAAAGAGACTGACGTAAAGAATAAGCTGATCCACAGCGCGGGAGATTATACGTGATATTGCGAGGACAAGCAGTCTTTTAGGTACTTTGTGGTGATAAGCACTTTCTGACACTTATCTGAGTAAAAATCAAACTATTAAGCCAGCAGCAATGGCTCAGTCACAAATATTAAGTGGCGATTAATCACTTAGGAATAGTATTGGAGAGATGCTGGTATCATCATAAAAATAAGGTATAAAAAATGCACTCTCATTATAAAAATAACCGCACATATTTCATTATTTGCACATTAATCATTTTCACGCTTGCTATTATTAGTTCTGTTGTATTCGCAGCAGAGGAACAAATCAAGGTATGGTCAAAAGCAGAAACGAAAGTCACTGTTGAAAAAGATGGCAAGAAAACTGAGAAGAAGATCCCCGCCGTGAAAGTGCTGCCAGGGAAAATCGTCTACTACACGACTGAATTTAAAAACATCAGTAAAAAGTCAGTTGATGGTATCAATATTATCAACCCAATTCCTAAACTGACCCAATATGTCTCTAAGTCTGCTTATGGCGAAAATACAGACATCAGTTTTTCAATTGATGGTGGAAAGTCATGGTCCACCCCTGACAAGCTAAAGAAGAAAGGTAAAGACGGTAAAATGGTTATCGCTAAAGCAGCTGATTACACGCACATCCGCTGGAAGCATAAAGGCCCACTTC
Source organism: Leucothrix pacifica (assembly GCF_003172875.1). GTDB lineage: Bacteria > Pseudomonadota > Gammaproteobacteria > Thiotrichales > Thiotrichaceae > Leucothrix > Leucothrix pacifica. The sequence goes on from NZ_QGKM01000059.1 coordinate 35,582, forward strand.
AGTCAGGCAAGACAGGTAAAGCTACTTTTCAGGTAACGTTACTAAAGCCTTAAATTATTGACGGAATAAGTGGGGGGCATGTTTACGCATGTAGTCTATTCCCTGTCGCCCCGGCTTTGCGGTCAGCGGCTTCAGGGGAGCCGGTTGATATACTTGCGTCGCTGTGGATTGCCCTGCACTTACCTGCCTGCTAGTGTTTGCTGGCTTCTTCAGTGGTGCATACGGGAAATACACCGTACCATTGGCAATGGTATTTTTAGGCGTCACCGCTTTCTCTGGCGCTAAACGGGAATAGATCGCAATCACGTGCTTAACGTAGTTCTGTGTTTCTTTGAATGGTGGAATCCCACCGTACTGATCAATACGCCCCTCACCTGCATTATACCCGGCAACAGCGTAGCGTAAGTTTCCGTTAAATCGCTTCAATAACCACTGTAAATACCGCGCACCAGCCAGAATATTTTGTTTCGCATTGAAGCTATCAGACACACCAAAACGTTCTGCCGTCGCGGGCATCAGCTGCATTAGACCTTGAGCACCTGCAGGTGAAACGGCTCGTTGATTGAAACATGACTCCACAGCAATCACTGCCTGAATTAATTCGCGGTCGATACTGTACTGACGCGCAGCTTGAGAAATCACCCCTGCATGAGCCGCAGCTTTTCGTTCAATACTAAGCGGACTTGCACTCAGGCAACCCGCTGCAAGTGCTGACTGAGACAGGCTTATCCCTGTGAACACGACACAAGCCGCTGCAAGTCTTTTGATAGAATGAGAAGTCATCATGGAAATTTTAAGCCCGATATTATTATTGCTTCTGATTTAGTCTGTCTTGATTCTGTTTAGTTCAGCAATGTCGGTAAACTGACCAAGCTCCTGCAATACACTGGTCGCATAACTTCCCGGTGGTAACTTAAAAACCAGCTCCAGACAATCATCATCTAACCACTGATGACTCAATTGATCGACCAAAAGTCGCAAGGAACGACGCTCCTGCTTTAATCCATGTTTTTCAAGACCCTGACACAGCAAAGCGAACTCCTCTGCCACTGCTGCTTCCTGTTCGCGTACCGTTGACTGTGACATTAATTCCCCGTTACCCCATAGTGGGGCGGTGGGATGTAAATCAAACTGTTCAACGCGTTGCAAAATCGTTGCATCTAATGGTTCGTAAAAGCAGCTTTTTGTACCATTCAACTGATAAACATCGCCATCCAACGCCTGACACCAAGTGTCGGCTGAGACTCGTTGTGACAGGTTTTGATTAAATATTAATGAGCGGGCTGCTGACAGATACATACTTTTTTGATGTCTGGCCTTTGGTTTTATCTGACCCTCAAACCACAATGTTGCACGCTCAATGTTATGAAATTGGTATCCAAAACGTTGTTGGCCAAAGTAATTTGGTACACCTTGCGCCTTAATTGCAGCGATAGCCTGTTCAAGACGTGCTTTGTCGCCTGTACAATTACGCATAATGATTTTGAAGCGGTTGCCTCTCAGAGTGCCTATTCGCACCTTACGGTTATGCCTGACTTCTTCGAGCACCTTGATCGACTCCGGCAGATGCTCTGACCAATTCGGTGAGACTTTTCCGGGTAACCAGACACTGAACCATTGTGTGGTAATAGCGTGACGATCTTTCAAACCAGCATAGGAAACATCGCGTCTTGCAATGCCGGCTATATCAGCAAACTGCTTACTAACCCATTCTGTGTTTTGTCCCGCCTTCTGAACCTTTAGACAAACATGCTCACCATCACCGCTGGGGGTAAAGTCAGGAATTTCATCCACTTGAAAGTCGGCATGATGCGTTCTGATGTCACCAGTGATATCTGCCGCATGTGGCGTTTTGGAAAACTTCATTTAGGCAGACTTACCCTGTTCGCCCTTTTTCTTAGCGACATTATTGCGTAGATAAACTGGCTCTGCGTCAGCAGCATCCAGAAGCTCCCCGCGTTGATAGGCCGTAGCGGCTAACTTAGCGATGTAGTAGGCATTTGGATAGACATCTGCTACAGACTGTTTAATCCATTCAGGCGGATTATCTAGCACAGGCGCGTGATAAGCCTCCCAGCCGCTTCCTAACACGATAGTCTCTGACTTGTCTTGCTGCAGTAAAATCTCCGGTGATGACACGCTTTCTTCTCCCTGTATACTCGCCTCGCCATCAATGCACTGATAACACCCCCAATAAACCTCATTCATTCGGGCATCAATGGCGGGCAGCAACGTCAGGTCATTCACACCCTGCATATCCACTACCTGCTGAGCCATCGCTGCAAGTGTCGATATACCAATCAGCGGCTTGTCGAGAGCCAGTGCCAGCCCTTGTGCGATGCCTACAGCAATCCTTAGACCTGTGAAAGCTCCCGGGCCACGGCCAAAAGCAATAGCATCTAAGGCATTACGCGCCACACCGGCCTCATTCAGGACATCGTCCATCATAGGCAAAATTAATTGTGTGTGCTTGCGCGGTGCCAATTCATAACGATGAGTAATATCACCGTCACAATATATCGCCACCGAACAAGCCTCTGTTGCTGTTTCAATCGCTAAAATATTCATGCTTCTAACTTGGTAAAGAAACGCCCTACCACCTCTTGCTTACTCGTTCTTGGCACTCTTGGCAGACTCTCTAAAAAGGTACGTCCATAAGACTTAGTTCGTAGTCGTGGATCGCATATCATAAGCACCCCTGTATCCTGCTCATCGCGAATCAATCGCCCGACACCCTGCTTCATTGCAATCACAGCCTGTGGCAACTGGTATTCACCAAATGGATTACCACCTTGTTCACGAATCGATTTAATGCGTGCCTCCAGAACCGGATCGCCTGGCGATGCAAACGGAAACTTGTCGATAATCACACAACTCAAAGCATCACCGCGGACATCAACCCCTTCCCAAAAAGTACTCGTACCGAGCAATACCGCATTGCCTAATTCTTTAAACTGCTTGATCATTTCAGCTTGTGAGGTATCACCCTGAACTAAAATTGGATATTCAATCTCAGATTTTAACAATTCAGCAGCCTGATTTAACGCACGGTAACTGGTAAACAGTATGAATGTACGCCCCTTCGCAGCTTCAATCACCGGAATCGCTTCTTCTACCAGTCGTGGGATGAAATCATGCTGCTGAGGTTCTGGCATATCGGGTGGTGCGTATAAAAGCGCATTATTCCAATAATCGAACGGACTATCTAACAGTAATGTTTTAGGTTCTTCCAAGCCAATTCGCTGCGTGAAATGATCAAAGGACTGTCCGACCGCCAAGGTCGCAGACGTTAATACCCACGCACAAGGGTAAGCGGTCAGCTGCTTGCGGAATGGTTCCGCTATTTCAAGTGGCGTTGAAATCAAAGAGAATGAACGTGTATAGGTTTCATACCACTGCACAGTCTCAGGCTTTGGCTCCTGAAAGTTCTGTAGTCGCTGTCGTTGAATAAACAAACGCTCATAACAGGCTTGTAAGCCTTTACTCCGTTCACTGGCAACCTGAAGTTGACCAAGCAACTCATCCATAACGTCGATCAGGTTTTGCAACTCGCGCTGAATCGGAGCCTTATCACGGATTTTATACCAAGGCTCACGCAGACCGGGTTTGTCCATTGCTAATCGTAGATCAAGTACTACTTTTTCCAGCTTGGATAATAAGTCACGTAAGTCACTCATGTCTGAGGCACTCTCGAGGCATTCAGCCTTCGTGTCCCGGCTGAATTCCTGAAGTTGGCGGCTACTCAGAACATCGCTAAAGAACGTTGATGCAATCTCGGGCAGTTGATGCGCCTCATCCAAAATTACTGCATTAGCACTTGGTAAAAGCTCGCCAAAGCCTTCCTCTTTAAGCGCTAAGTCTGCAAAAAACAGGTGATGATTTACGACGACAATATCTGCTTCCTGAGCATTGCGACGTGCTTGTACCACATGGCATTCCTGATAATCTGCACACTCGGCCCCCAAGCAGTTATCTGTTGTTGAGGTGACACTTGGCCAAACCTCAGAGTCTCGCGGAACAGTCGTGAGTTCGCCAACATCACCAGACTCGGTAACAAATGCCCAATCATCAATTTTTCGCAAATGAGAGACTGATGCTTTGTCTTTAAAGCGTGCCTCCATTTGCACTAGCCTCATGCGATGCTTGCACAAGTAGTTAGCCCGCCCCTTGAGCAAGGCGACCTGTGTATTAGATTTGAGTGCTTTTTTTACCAGCGGCAAGTCTTTAAGGAATAACTGATCTTGCAGGGTTTTACTGCCCGTAGAAACAATAATTTTACCGCCACTGAGGAAAGCAGGTAGCAAATACGCGAATGTCTTACCAACCCCTGTACCCGCTTCGATGACCACAGAGCCGTTGGTTTCAATCGCTTCAGAAACAGCCTGCATCATCTCTTGCTGCTGAGGCCGCACCTGAAAGCCTGAAATGACACTCGCTATGGGCCCGTCTTCTGCAAGCAAAGCTTGCCAGTCATTCGTTGCCATCAAGGATTCATTTTCTTATAGTCCAGCACTTCTCTAAAGACTCTGGTATTACCTTCTTTAGTTGCAGCTTTGCTCATTAAGTCCAGATTTTTTGAGACCAAATCACGGTTTCCTGAAGACAGTTGCAATGACTTTCTGGCTAGCGTAATTGCTTGATCGTAGCGTTTGTTCTTGTAGTTAAAGTCAGCAAGCTGATACCACAGCAATGGACTTTGCGGCTCAATTCTCAAAGCACGCTCCACTTTGGTAATGGCGGCATCATGCCTGCCAACAGCCGACTCCGCTTTAGCCGCCAGCAATAATGCATTCGCAGCCGCTGACAATGATTTTTTAGCTGCGGGTGGCGCAGGTCTTGTCGGCTCGTTATTACCGCTTGGTCTGACAGCAATTACCTCACGATCAGGGACACTGGCAAATGGGTCAATATCTAACTCATTTTTACTTGTATCTTCCACTGGCGGAGCTGGTTCTGCAATGACGGGTTGAGGTGGTTCGACACTGGCGACTTCTGGTTCGGGACGTCTAATCTCCTCAACTATGGGCGCATCTTCTGTGAAAGGCGTCGTATATGCCGCTTCATAATCTTTCTCAGGCACATAGCTCTCAAAGCTTTCCAGTGGCGGATTGTACTGAGGTAGCCTTTGAGGCTTGTATTCTTCAAATGCAGGTGGAACATATGTGTTTTGTGGAGCCTGCACTCTCGCCTGAGGTTGTGGTTGTAGCTGAGGTTGAATAACAGGCATTGGTGGCAATGAAGCTACCGGCGCCCTTCTTTGTTCAACATTCGAACATGCCACGCTACCCATTCCCACAATGACCAGCGCACTAACTCTTAGCATTACTTTCTCAAACATGATCTGTTCTGACACTCCACGATGTTCAGTTTTTATTTGCCCTATTGATCAACAGCAACTTCAGGTTGAGGTACTGCTTGTACCACACACACCCGATATTTACGAGGCTGTGTACCTCGAATAAATGGCATGGTGACTGACTTTCCACAATTCGGATTGTATAAGAGCCCCGTTTCCCTATCGACCTTAACAAACCGAACCTTACCGGGTCTTAACGGCTTTAATGGTCTGGTAGGCAAAACCTTAAACAAGTCGGCCCATACCTTAATAGCTCCGGTACCACCCGTTAAGCCTGTTTCCTTGTTGTCATCCCGACCTACCCAGACAGACGCTACATGCTGACCGGTGAAGCCTGCATACCAGCTATCACGTTTATTATTCGTTGTTCCGGTTTTACCGGCTGAGTTTTTCCACGCAGGCAAAACCTTTGATAGATAATTCGCTGTTCCAACTTTAGTGACACGATTCATCGCATAAGTCAGCAGATAATTTGCTTCCGGTGTTGTCACCTGCTTGATGTTGAGTGGATAACGTCTCAAGGTCCGACCAAATGAATCCATTACACTACGGATCGATTTCAGCGGGGTATACATACCACCAGATGCAATAGTCTGATACATCTGCTGCACTTCCAGTGGCGATAACTCCAAGGCTCCCAAAAGTACCGACGGATACGGTGGGATCTCTGAGTTGATACCCATCTGATGTAATTTATCAACAATATTGTTCATACCCATGGTAATGCCGATACGAACTGTAGGCGTATTTCTGGACTTTACCAGAGCGTCTTCCAGTGTGACCTGACCTAAGTCACCCAAATCATAGTTGCCAGGCTCCCATACCTCACCATTAGACAGTTTAACCTTAACCGGACCGTCATTGATTAACGTTGATAAAGTATATTCTTTAGGCTTTTCCAGTGCCGCCAAGAAAACACCTGGTTTCACCAAAGAACCGATCTGACGACGTGCATCCATGGCCCGGTTATAACCGGCATAACGCACATCTCGCCCACCGACAACGGACAATACCTCACCATCCTGAACACTACTGACTACCATGGCACCATTCAGTTTGCCACGTTCAATGCGTTGCTGACGCTCAAGTGATGCAACCCGCTTACTCAGGACTTTTTCAGAGGTCAACTGAACGATCGGATCCATCGCAGTGAAAATCAACAAGCCTTCACTACGCAGATCCTCTTCCTGATAATCACGTTGTAGCTGCGACTTAACCAGTTCCAGATACGCAGGGAAAGGACTGACACTTGGCGGTGCATTGGCTGTTATATGCAACGGTTTTGCCTTGTTGAGTGCAGCATCCTCTTTGGTGATCACGGACTCACGCGCCATCACATCCAGCACTAAGTTTCTGCGCTCCAGCGCTCTGTCAGGGAAGCGTCTCGGGTCATAGTAGGATGCACCCTTAGCCATTCCAATCAGCAGCGCGATTTGATCAGTCTCTAGTTCACGGATCGGGCGGCTAAAATAAAACTGAGACGCCAAACCAAACCCATGTATTGCTCGCTTTTTGTTTTGACCTAAGTAAATCTCATTTAGGTAAGTCTCAAGAATTTTCTCTTTGGAATAATGCAACTCCAATAATAGCGACATCGTCGCCTCATTGACCTTTCGCTTGAGACTTCTTTCATTGGTCAAATAGAAGTTTTTAACCAGCTGCTGGGTTAAGGTACTACCACCCTGCACTGTCTGTCCCGCTTTCGCATTAGCCAATAATGCACGCATGATTGACTTTGGATTAATGCCGACGTGATCATAGTAGTTTTTATCTTCAACAGCGATCAGGCCCTTAATGAGCATTGGGGAGACTTCTTCAAGCTGCACCAATACCCGGTCTTCATTGTGACTCGGATAAAAGTTACCGATCAGCAACGGCTCCATGCGCATCAGGTTCAATGGTCCGGTATCATTAAGATGCTTTAGTGAGCTGATGCGCCCTTTATTGATACTGAGTTCAAATGCGCGTTCTGACTCGGTATCTTCAGCGAAGCGGAATCCACGAGAATAAATCTTGAAGGTATTACCGTTGCGAGAGTACTGCCCTGTACCCGACGGGTCTCCTGCAACACTCGTATAATTTAGCAGCTGTAGCTCTTTCTCAAGGTTAGACGCGAATAAGGTCTGTCCTTCATACAGTTCTAACGGTCTGGCAAACACACGAGCCGGCAATGCCCAAAGTTTACCAGCGAATTGTGTTTTAACCTGATCATCAAGTTTTAAGACGTAAGCTGCGGCAACCAAAGCACCCATAACAATGGATACCAGCAACGCAATGCGGAACACCCGCCACACTATTTTTACGAACGACCAAAGAAAACTCACACTACTATCCTCTACGACCGCGTAACGTTTGGGAATTAAAGAAATATGACAAAGTAATTTCCGTCTACCGTGTTTTTATTGATGTCTGACATGCGTTGCATAACAAGACTTTTAAGAATAACGCAGATTCTAAACGATTTCTCACAAAAAGAGTATCAATCAGAATGCCTCCAATCGGCTATTCAGCCTACCCTAAGCCATTTACTGGCAGCCTGAACTAACAAAGCCAAACCTCCACGCAAATAATAAGAAATACAATCGCCATGATGAAGCCAGTCAATTACCTCACATTACTATTTATTGGGACGCTTACATTGCCGGCCAACGCACAATACACACAAATGGTTGTTGATGATCAAAACCGTGTGTTGCCAATTTTTTTTACTGAACCGCAGCCTGTTATTGAGCCTGCAATGGTACCGACCAGACAGCAATTTCCGAATAATAACCCCGTGGTCATGCAGAACCCGCTACCACCTATTGTGAACATACCTAGCCCACCACAACGCCAAACAATAAGCAGACAAGCCATCCACCCGAAGACTGACCCAATACGAGGCCCTTATCTGATCAGTCAGGCACGACACCGAATCATGGATGCGGCGCATGCTGCAATCGGAATACCGTATATCTACGGTGGCAATAATCCAGCCAGAGGTCTGGACTGCAGTAGCTTGATGCAATTTATTCATAAACAGGCCATTGGCATGAGTCTGCCCAGAACAGCGGCAGCCCAGCGTGACAAGAGTAAAACCATTCAGTTTCAGGACCTTCAACCCGGAGACCTGCTGTTTTTTAAAATTAACTCTCGCACTAATCATGTAGGTATCTACATAGGCTATGGAAAGTTCATTCATGCGTCATCCAGTAACCGAAGAGCCGTTGTCGCTTCAATGGAGTTACCTTACTGGAAAAAACGCTTTGTTAAATTTGGTAGTTATCTAAATTCTTAATCCGATTTGCTTATTGCTTGAATACTTTGGTAAAACCCCTATTATTAACCGTGCAATAAACTAATAAATTAATTTCAGGAGTGGAAAATGGGACTTTTTGATTTTGCTCGCAATATCGGTAAAAAAATCTTTGGTAGTGATGACGATGATGCGTCAGAAAAGTTACAAGCGCATATCGAAGATGATAACCCGGGCATCGAAGGCCTGAAGGTTGTCGTAGAAGACGGTGTTGCAACCATCAAAGGAGAAGCGAAGTCAGCCTCCGCTTACGAAAAAGCGGTGCTCATGGCCGGTAATGCCCTCGGCGTCGAAGAAGTAAGGGCTGACGATTTAGTAGCACCAGCACAAACGATTGAGGTGACTTATTACGAGGTTGCTAAAGGCGATAGCTTATGGAAGATCGCTGAGAAGTTCTACGGAAATGGCAGCAAGTACACCGGCATTTTCGAAGAAAACCGCGAAGTGATTAAAGACCCTGATTTGATTTTTCCAGGTCAGAAGATCCGGATACCAATGGATCAGTAATTCTGGTCGATATATCAGTAATAAAAAAACCGGCATCTGCCGGTTTTTTTGTATCTACTTGATGATTAAAGACCCCCTGTCAGACGTTAAGCATTATAACTTTTATAAGCCTCAACATCTTTTTCTTTCCCAGCCTCATAACCTGCCTCGTAGGCTTCAGTAAGACGTTGCTCTTCACGCATTGGGTTCAATAAATAGCCGCACTGCCATCCCTGAATGTACTCAGGGTCAACATCTGCTTTTTCCATTGCTACGACCGCATTGTAATATTGTTGATTCATAATCATTCCTCTCTCAAATTAATTCATCGATTTAAGAGAACAAATCTCTTAAGCCTGTTGTGCAGCCTGAAAGACATCCAATGCTGCACCGTTATCCAATACCTGACGGACAGCGTTTGCTGCCTCATTCATCGACTCAAAACACTCAAGATGCGTCAAAACAATTGATCCCGCATAAACCATTGAGTCGTACATCATACCCCTCTCGCCTGACAATGCCGCTACACCAAGTTGGGCGGACACTGCTGCGAGCGCATCACCATCAACCGGCAATGAAATAGTGTCAGAAATCTGCACTTCAGGAAGGTCATCCGGCAATGGAATGGCACGCGACGTTGCCTCAATATTCACATCACCCGGAGACACATCACGCTGCGCTAACTCCCCTAAATCATGGTAGTAAAACAATTTTCCTTGCTGCTGAAGTGATGGAATCGTGCCACCTTCAACACCACGCACAAACATGGCTGTATCAAAACCTGCCTGCCTTGCTAATGAGGCGTAGATTGGCGGATAAGCCTTGTGCACATAGCCACACATAAAATGCGTCTTGTGTTTCGCACGGACCGGACCTAGTAATGACTCCACCGTATTGAGTACCTGACGCTTCACCATGCGCTGTCGCAATGACATCAGGTTATTCAAGGCTGGTGCAAACTGCTGTTGATCCACATAAGCCCAGCCGATCCGTTCAATCTGAGCAGCGGCTTCTGTCACGCTCAAACCGACATTAAGGCCTGCTGCTTTCAAGACACGGTGATGAGTGGCACCAAACTTAGGACCAACGACTTCCAAACCGTGTGATACCGCATTAACCCCTAACGCTGCTAATACAGCTGGTAAAAAAGGTGATGCAGGCACTCCGCGGGCATAGCCATCATAAGGATCTGAAATATCCACCAATTCATCAACCGACGCAGTCGCATGCTCTGATGTATCAATCAAAGCCTGTAAAATGCCTCGGTTCTCTTCATCAGTTTCGCGCTTCATTCGCAGTGCAATGAATAAAATCGCCGTTTGCACAGGATCTATATCATCCGTCAGGATAGCCCGCATAGCATCACGCGCTTCCTCAAATGAAAGGTCTTTACTGTAATCGGGCCCGGTAGCCACTTTCTGGATACACTGGCGCATGTGGAGTTGTAAATTCAGATCATTCATAGATTAACCAAAGTATACGGAGGCAATTCCATTTCTGAATACCTCCATAGAGGGGGGATATTTAGAGAGCTATAATATACAGTGCTCTAAGACTATTAATTCGTAAGCTATTGTGGGGAGAGATTATGACAAACACAAGCATCACCGATCAGGAATCTGTTGATTTTGCCAGCGCTATGGCGGCGTTTGAAAGCAAGCAATTTGCACAAGCTATGCAGCTTTTTACACCCTTTGCTAAAAATAATGACCCACAGGCACAACACCTAATGGCCATCATGCACCAAAACGGTCTGGGTTGCGTGGCCAATCCTGAAAAAGCACTAGAACTGATGACCGCCTCCGCCGAAGCGGGATATGCTATGGCGCAGCACGGTCTAGGCTTTATGTACATGCAAGGAGAGTGCGCGGCTAAAGATGGCGCACAAGCCGTGAAATGGTTTGAAAAAGCAGCTGAGCAAGGCCTGCAAGGCTCCCTAACTACCTTGGGAATGATGTACGAGCAAGGCGACGGGGTTGAGCAAGATCTGGAGAAAGCACAAGCACTTTATAAGCAAGCAGGATTCGATGAGCTAAGCTGAGAATGTGAATATGGATGAATCAAAACTAGCTGTGGTCGTCAATGGGGCTTCTATTCTGGAATTCGACCGAGCTAAACCCCTACCGGGGCAGCAACGACGTGCGCTCGACATCATGGATGAAAATATGGATCGAGGCATTAACCTAGGTCAGGAGCATGTTGAATCCCCTAATCCGATGCAGCGAGCTCAGTTTGTCGCCAACACACTCATCAACGCCCTATTTGCAGAGAACTATTCACAAGCAATGGCGATGAGCACATACTTGGCAAAACGCATACCCGAATTACAACAAGTCAAAGCGGTAGGCAATATCGATGATGTGTTGAATATTGAGTTAGTGTTTGACCGAAGCTATGAACAGTCCAGTACTGAACAACCCGTGCAATTTTATCGTCCTGAAAAACCTTCATAAGCTATTTTTATTAATGGTAAATAATTCAGCAACTATTCAGGGGCGTCCCGTAGAATGTGACACAGCTTTCAGGGGCTACAACACGGCGCCACGAACAATAATAATAAAGAACAAAAACAACAAGAATCGTCGATGTTGGTTTAATTTGAAAGTTGGATAGAACATAACATCTGACTTTTTACAAAAATGTTTTAAAAATGCTTGCACAGAAATATATTTTCTATATTATGCGCAGATTCTTAGCCGCAATAGCTCAGTTGGTAGAGCAACTGACTTGTAATCAGTAGGTCCCGAGTTCGACTCTTGGTTGCGGCACCAAAGATATTTAAAGACTGTAGTGTTACACTACGGTCTTTTTTATACCAAGCAGGCGAGAATTCAAGAAAAACAACACTTCTTTTTGAGAATCTACTGGGTCTAGCCTTATAGGGTAACTCGTCGACCCTGATTAATACACTTTAGGTAGCCAGACTCGCTGAGTGACTGTCATCAACAACTGATTGTGGCTTTGCTTGTGCTAAGAAAAACCAATGTAGTTTTCGACTAGTTAGCAAATACCAGGCAAAACAAAGCCACCTGAGTAGCTTGCGGATGTTCTGTCCGGCACCACATAGAATGACATTGATCGCATCACCTGTTTGGCCTTTCAGGTAGCAACGACCCAGCTTCCCATCTTGTTTCATATGCTCAATGCTGTTTCGCCGAT
>NZ_QGKM01000006.1:0-69937 GCF_003172875.1 Leucothrix pacifica
GAGCTCTTACCTCACCAACTAGCTAATCTAACGCAGGCTCATCCAATTGCACAAGGTCCGAAGATCCCCTGTTTTCCCCCGTAGGGCGTATGCGGTATTAATCCGGATTTCTCCGGGCTATCCCCCACAACTGGGTAGATTCCTACGCGTTACTCACCCGTCCGCCACTCGACGCCTGGTAGCAAGCTACCATCGTTTCCGTTCGACTTGCATGTGTTAAGCATGCCGCCAGCGTTCAATCTGAGCCAGGATCAAACTCTTCAGTTAAATAGTGTCACGACATAAATGCCGTTAAATCTTTAAGCTGAAGCTCTAAATCCTAACTTAATACGTATAATCAAAAATTAACGTTCGTTAGGTTCATTGCTTCTTGCAGTCTATTGCAAGCTACAAATCCCCACACAAGTTATTTGGTCTAGTTTGTTAATTAGCTACCAAGATCTCTATCTCAGCGAGGAGGCGTATTCTATACAACCCTCAAATTCTGTCAAGTGATTTTATTCACTTTTTATTCAGCTTAGCAACTAACAACACCGTTTCTGCTGGGTTGTTGTGCCTGACTGAGCGGCGCATTATAGACATAAAGAAAAAGCTGTCAATGCCTTTATTTCAGTTTTGTTAAATTAACTTACAATTAACCAATGCAACCCTAAACCTTAGCTTCCGGTATTTAGTTGATGCACACCCTTAACCATATTAGATACTAACTTGAGTCATCATCCCGCTCATCAATGATTGAGCTGTAACAAGCAAGTAGTTACCAAAGGATTAATCAGAATCAGGATAAATATCTTTTAACTTGCGAGTCAGCGTATTGCGCCCCCAGCCAAGCAGGTCAGCTGCATCCTTTTTACGCCCGGCGGTCTTTTGCAGCGCGACCTCTAAGGCGAGTTTTTCAAACTCCGGCGTCAAATCGTCTAACACTCGTGTTTCACCCGCATTTAAACGGCGCTGAATTTCGTGACTCAACAAGGTTCTCCAGTCGCCAGAGGAAACAACCTCCTCAACATCCATTAGTTCTGGTGGCAAATCATCCATCGTGATGTCACGGCCAGATGCCATCACTGTCATCCAACGGCTAATATTTTCAAGCTGGCGAACATTCCCTCGCCAAGGCAAGGTTTGCAGGTAGTCGCTAACTTCTGGCAGCAGCACTTTGCATTCAACCTGAAGGTCTTCTGATGCGCGCTGTAAAAAATGATTGAGTAACAGTGGAATATCAGAACTGCGCTCGCGTAGTGGCGGTATCTGAACACGTATCACGTTTAGACGGTGGAACAAATCTTCCCGAAATAACCCTTCGCGCACCCTGTCTTCAAGATTTTGATGGGTCGCTGCAACAACACGAACATCTACATCGACTGGTACATGACCGCCTACTCTGTAAAATTTTCCATCTGCCAAGACTCGCAACAGTCTTGTTTGCAGATCTGCAGACATATCCCCTATCTCATCAAGAAATAATGTCCCATGGTTAGCTTGCTCAAACCTTCCTTTACGAAGCGCGTGGGCACCTGTGAACGCCCCCTTCTCATGACCGAATAACTCAGACTCGAGCAACTCTTTGGGAATAGCAGCAGTATTGATCGCTATGAACGGTTTGTCTGAGCGTGGGCTATGCTCATGCAAGGCCGCGGCAACTAACTCTTTACCCGTACCGGATTCACCTGTAATCAGCACAGAGATACTAGATTTACTCAAGCGACCAATTGCACGAAACACACCTTGCATCGCCAACGACTTACCAATAATACCGGATTGGTTCATCACTTGTGGCTCAGTCTCAGTCTGTGATGTTTTGCGTTGACTCTTGGTATGTTCCAGCGCCCGTCTGGTAAGATCAGTCGCCTCATTAATATCGAATGGTTTTGGTAAGTATTCGAACGCACCACTTTCAAACGCTGAAACCGCGCTATCCATATCAGAATGCGCTGTCATAATGATGACAGGTAATTCAGGATAATCACTTTGAACGCTGGCGAGTAACTCAAACCCATCCATATCCGGCATACGAATATCACTAATAATCGCCGCAGGACGCTCACGTTTAATGGCCTTTAGTAAGTCAGTCGCATTTTCAAAAGTTCGTACCGGGATCTCCGCACGACTCAACGCACGCTCTAACACCCAACGAATTGACTGATCATCATCGACCACCCACACAGCTTCGGATTGAGACATACAGGATTCTCCTAAAGTACTTGAATGGGCAATAACAACGTAAAACGCGTATCGCCTGGTGTAGATTGAAATTCGATAAGGCCGTCATGCGCATTGGCCAGTGATTGTGCAATGGATAGGCCTAGACCAGTTCCGTCCGGAGAGCCGCTAACCATTGGAAAAAATATTTTGTCTTTAATCGACTCGGGAATACCAACACCATCATCGACAATTTGTAACTTGAGGACCAAGCGATGCGTTTTATGATTCAGCATAAAACGTCGCAGAACCCGTGTTTTGAAGGTAACCACTCCCTTATTACCGACGGCCTTCAACGCATTCACGACCATATTCAGCACGATTTGAATGAGTTTATCTTTATCCGCCTGCATCTCAGGAATACTCGGGTCGTAATCAAAATGAATACTGACATCGGGTGACAGATCAACACTGACTAGTTTTCTAACACGCTCCAGCACCTCGTGAATATTCACCTTCTCCTGGACAGGTGGTGTATGTGATCCACTCATTCTATCGACTAACACCTGTAGGCGATCCGCTTCAGAAATTATAATACTGGTATATTCACGTAGATCAGGACTGGGTAACTCAGCTTCTAATAACTGTGCCGCACCGCGTAAGCCGCCCAATGGATTCTTTATTTCATGCGCCATTCCCTTCACTAAACTCTGAGTCGTTCTTAACTGACTCACTAGTGTTTCTTCCTGAGAAAGGCGAAGTTGTTGGTCGATTCGGTTTAACTCAACCAAAATACAATCCAGCTCACCCTCTACCAGATGCGCACTGACGACAATATCTGCAATTGCCATCTCCCCCTGAGATGCTTGCAGATGAATCTCACGTAGCGATTGTGTTTCATGCGTCTGTATGACTTTCTCTAATATAAGGTAGATCACATCCTGATTGAGTAGATGAGTGTAGGAACGCCCGGTCATGCGACGGCGGCTATGCCCGAACAGAACTTCTGCTGAAGCATTCATATACTGAATATTGAGCTTCTCATCTAACATTAAGACCCCTGTCGATAAAACGTCAGGTATATCTACTAGCTTTGTTTTCATTGATTCCTTTTCGTCATGAATACGGAGGACGTTTAAACCTCCTTATTTGTTACAGAGTGTCAAAGCAATTATCAGGCCAACCAGATTCGCTACCTACTCCGCCGCCTTCAAGTCTATTTTGCACCAAAACAGTGCTACACACCAAAATGATGCACCTAAAAAACTCCGGTGCACCAATACGAAACATGAAAACCATCTCCCAAGTAATCGTAATGCTGGATTTAACAGGCTGAATAAAAGTTGGCACGGGAAATGCTAGTAGCTTAACAACAACAAAACGTAGCGTAATAGCTACGACTGTCACCGGGCTTTGTTTGGGGAACAGTGAGGTTTTGTTATTTCATTTAATCATCAGGAGAGTATCTGCAATGAAATTAATCACTGCAATTATTAAACCTTTCAAACTAGACGATGTTCGGGAAGCACTTTCCGAAATCGGCGTAGCAGGTATTACTGTTACAGAAGTGAAAGGTTTTGGTCGTCAACAAGGTCACACCGAGCTTTATCGTGGTGCTGAGTACGTCGTTGACTTCCTACCAAAAGTTAAAATTGAAGCTGCTGTTGACTCTGACCTTGTTGATAAAGCGATTGAGGCCATCACGAAAGCTGCTAACACAGGAAAAATTGGTGACGGTAAGATTTTCGTTACTAACCTAGAACAAGCAATTCGTATCCGTACTAATGAAACTGGCCCTTCAGCGCTTTAAAGACAGGAGATAACAATGGAAAACCAAATATTTCACTTGCAGTATGCTATCGACACTTTCTACTTTTTGGTTTGTGGTGCGTTAGTGATGTGGATGGCCGCTGGCTTCTCAATGCTTGAAGCAGGCCTTGTTCGTAGTAAGAGTACGACTGAAATTCTGACAAAAAACGTTGCTCTATTCGCTATCGCTTGTACTGCGTACTTAGTTGTTGGTTACGACATTATGTATGACGGTGGAATTCTGCTGAAAGACATCGCGCTAGATGGTGCTGAAAACGCTGATGCAATGGTCGCTAAAGTACTAGCGGACTCTGCTGAAGCTGGTTTCGATGGTGACTCTGTTTACTCTAACGCTTCCGACTTCTTCTTTCAGGTAGTATTCGTTGCAACAGCAATGTCTATCGTATCTGGAGCAGTTGCTGAGCGCATGAAGTTGTTTGCATTCCTTATTTTCGCAGTAGTAATGACTGCATTTATCTACCCAATGGAAGGTTCTTGGACTTGGGGTGGTAAGTCTGTATTCGGTATGTTCTCACTGGGTGATGACTTCGGTTTCTCTGACTTTGCTGGTTCTGGTATTGTTCACATGGCTGGTGCAGCTGCTGCTCTTGCGGGTGTTATCTTACTGGGTGCTCGTAAAGGTAAGTACACTAAAGACGGTAAAATCAATCCGATCCCTGGTGCCAACCTACCGTTAGCAACACTTGGTACATTCATTCTATGGATGGGGTGGTTTGGCTTTAACGGTGGTTCTGTTCTGAAACTTGGTGATATCGGAAACGCTAACTCTGTTGCAATGGTATTCCTGAATACTAATGCTGCTGCAGCTGGTGGTGTTATTGCTGCGTTGTTCGTAGCTAAGATCCTGTTCGGCAAGGCTGACTTAACGATGGTACTAAACGGTGCATTGGCTGGTCTGGTTGCCATCACTGCTGAACCATCTACTCCTTCTCCAATGATGGCTACTATCATCGGTGCCGTTGGTGGTGTGATCGTTGTATTCTCCATCCTGTTCTTCGATAAGATCCGTATCGATGACCCAGTCGGTGCGATCTCTGTACACGGTGTTGTAGGTCTTTGGGGCCTGTTAGCAGTACCTCTAACTAACGATGGTGCAAACTTCGTAGGTCAGTTAGTCGGTGCAGGTGTGATCTTCGCATGGGTATTCGTTACTTCATTCATCGTATGGATTCTGATCAAAGCGATCATGGGTATTCGTATCTCTGAAGAAGAAGAGTACGAAGGTGCTGACATCGGTGAGTGTGGAATGGAAGCTTATCCTGAATTTACTTCAGCTCGATAAGCCACTACGCAACACTGCTTGATAATGACCGGAGCCTTTGTGCTCCGGTTTTTTATGCCTACCTTTCTGAATAGCATATTAACTATTTGGCCCATTGGTCTACTGAGACCTAACAGCCATGACTGAATTAGGGTAGCTTTCAGCAATTAACAACGATAGGCTACACTGCCCTTTTTCACAAACATCGCTGCGATATGACTGCTAGCTCAGAATTTTCTTTTTCGAATGCCGTTCTAGACTGGTTTGATCAACACGGTCGCAAGGATCTGCCATGGCAGCATCCCATCACTCCCTA
The DNA here is from genome assembly GCF_003172875.1 of Leucothrix pacifica. Taxonomy (GTDB): domain Bacteria; phylum Pseudomonadota; class Gammaproteobacteria; order Thiotrichales; family Thiotrichaceae; genus Leucothrix; species Leucothrix pacifica. The sequence continues at coordinate 5,547 of NZ_QGKM01000006.1, forward strand.
TCGGGTTTGGATCTCTGAGATCATGCTGCAGCAAACCCAAGTCACTACTGTCATTCCTTACTATCAGGCTTTTATGCAACGATTTCCTGATCTGAGTTCTTTAGCAGATGCACCAATTGATGATGTGCTCAAGCATTGGTCAGGTTTGGGCTACTATGCAAGAGCACGCAACCTTCATAAAGCCGCCCAACAAATTCGTGATCAACATAACGGAGAGTTTCCGGATACTCTCGAATCAGTTTGCGAACTCAGCGGCATCGGCCGCTCAACAGCCGGGGCTATTTTGTCGATTGCCTTCAAACAAAAACAAGCCATTCTGGATGGTAATGTAAAACGTGTACTTGCCCGATTTCACGAAGTCGAGGGCTGGTACGGCATTAGTCATGTGCAAAAAAAACTATGGCAACTCGCAGAAAGTCATCTGCCAGATAAGGTAACCCCTCAACGCTTCGCAGATTACACGCAGGCCATGATGGATCTCGGGGCGACACTCTGTACACGCTCCAAACCTGCTTGCTCTGCCTGCCCTCTGAAAAACCATTGCGCAAGCTTTAATCATCAAACGATACACCTATATCCCGCCTCTAAACCTAAAAAGGTCATACCTGATCGCCAAGCCATCATGCTGTTAATGCATCAAGGTGAGAATATTTACCTGATTCGCAGACCACCAACGGGGATATGGGGTGGCCTGTGGTGCTTCCCTCAGTTTGACGATATTGACTCAGCCACCGAATGGTTAGCGCAGCAGGGTAAATCCAGACAAGCGATTGATTCTGCCACAGCACTCCCCCACTATAAGCACACGTTTAGTCATTTCAGACTAACCATTACGCCACTGCTGATTCCTGATGATGACCTTGAGAGTTTAGGTGTCATGGAGACCAGAGAAGCGCTTTGGTATAACATAAACGACGAATTTGACGGAGGGCTTGCCACTCCGGTAAGAGATTTATTGACAACATTTAAGGAATTAACATCATGAGCCGAATGGTTAACTGCGTTTTGCTAAAAAAAGAAGCTCCAGGTTTAGAGCGAATGACTTACCCGGGAGACCTTGGTAAACGTATTTTTGAAAATGTTTCTCAGGAAGCCTGGACGCAATGGGTGGGTCACCAAACTATTCTGATGAATGAGTATCGTTTGTCTCCTATCAACCCTAAGGACCGTAAGTTCCTTGAGGAAGAGATGGAGAAATTCTTCTTCGGTGATGGTCCATCTGAAGTCGACAACCTCGTGCCACAAGGTTAATTCTAAATGGCTTCTGCGTTTATACCTGCCACCGTGCTTGAGAACTACCAATGGGCAGATAATCTCTTCTCTATCAAGCTGGAATCTGAGCTGCTCCCTTTTAGTGCAGGACAGTTTGTACGACTTCAGCTTGAGATTGAGGGTGAGAAAGTCGCAAAACCCTACTCACTGGTTAATTCACCACGGCAGAAAAATGCGGAAGTCTTCTATAACACTGTTGAAAGCGGCGTCATGTCTAATGCGCTCGCTGCACTGACCGCTGGGGACACAATTGAAATTTCCCAACCTGCTGCAGGCTTTTTTGTATTAGCAGAAGTTCCTGATACAAAAATTTTATGGATGTTTGCGACCGGTACTGGCCTCGGGCCTTACCTGTCCATGATGCAGGAAGATGAGATTTGGAATCGATTTGATAAATTAGTGCTGGTGCATGCGGTATCTTATGCCAACAATCTGGCATACCAAGCGCTGATTCACTCTTTAAAAACTCAACACTCCAACATACTAAGTTACGTACCAATCGTCAGTCGAGAGACCACTTCCGGAGCTCTACAGGGGCGCATCCCGGCATTAATAAGTGATGGACAACTAGAACAAGCAGCCGGCCTTCATCTGAATGCTGAAACATCGCATGTGATGTTATGTGGCAATCAGAATATGATCGCGGATACCAAAGTGGTGCTTGCCGAACTGGGTATGAAAAAACACCTGCGCAGAAAACCCGGCCATATAACCACCGAGCAATATTTCTAGCAGCTTAATTAACCGGGAATTGCAATAACTTATTTGTTTCGGTGATTCCCTGAGATGGATATCCGAATGGGTTATCGACATTAGGGCCATCAGGGTAAGGACTGTAAGGCTTATTTATCAAGGCTGAGTTTCTTAGTACATTAAATGTAACTGACTCAGCACTAATTAATGACCTGGCAGCTTTGTTAACAATATTGACCTGTAAAGTATGTTCCCCACGATCGAGATTAGTTAAGTTCGCAACTCTTGAAGTACTTCGGCTAACCTCCTGTCCATCCAAAGTCACCACAATTCTGTCTCCGGGACGTAGCTTGGGCGACACACTCAGTGCAACGGATACATCACCGTCGTTCGCACGAATCGCCTGCCCTTGCTTAGGTGCAATCACGTTCAGGCTTGTGTAGATTGGTTTTTTATCCGAGGACTCAACCTGTGCCACTGCCCCTTCAGGAACCTGATTTGATGCTTGAGTCACAACAGGGTTGGTTTTATAACGACTGGAAAAACCTTCCAGCACCGTTAGCTTTGGTGGCTCAATCGCTTTAGCCGTAACATTCTCGGGTGGCGTATCTCCATAGATTAGATTACCGGACTCATCAGTCCAGCTATATATACTGCCAGCTGCACTGACAACCTGCGAAGTCGCAAGGATAGTGATCAGTAATAAATTACGCATCCACTTAAACCTATCTGTTATTATTTCTACTCACAATATAGCAACACATTGAAAAGCTCGGGAAAATTCCCGATAACAGGGCATTAAACAAGGAGTAAAAGTATGTCGAAGAGTTTAACAAAGGATCAAGAAGTAACCTGGGGAATGGCAGCGCATCTATCCGCATTGCTTGGCATTTTATTCGCTCCGGGAATCGTCATAGGTCCATTGCTAGTCTGGCTCCTGAAGCGAAATGATAGCGAGTTTATCGACACTAATGGCAAAGAAGCACTTAACTTTCAACTGACTGTGTTAGCGGCTACTTTTATTCTGGCAATGCTATCGGCTATATCAGGAATCTTCTTAATTTTAGCCATGGCAGTTGGTATCGCTGGCCTTGGCTTTGCCATTTACGGCGGCCTTCAGGCTAAAAAGGGCATTAATTACGTCTACCCATTTGCAATCAGACTGATTAAATAAGTAATAGAAGTCCCACCTAAAGCAGGTGGGACATTAGTTCACTAGCAAGAACAATCCGTATATTCAGGAAAGTACTCTTCCTGCAAGTGATTATTGGGGACATAAGTTTCGCCAGATGCCACGCTGGTATCCACAGCACTTGTATCAACTGAGCTCGTATCCACTACTTTTTCTGGCACATCATAACTGTGCAAAGTAGTAATACCCACATAAGGCTCTATTGTGTGATGAGAGATTAAAAAATCTGCTCCTGCCGCCAGATAACTACCATTCACACCAGCGGTCAACAACGCTTGCTTTTGCTGTAAACTATAACCGCCACCATACGTTGCCTGCATATTTTCATCACCAGTCACCGCTTCTACCTTTACCTTATCCAGACCGTGGTGAGGCTTGTATGAAACACTGCCTTGCCAGCCACTGACGTCACCGTCTGTTTCAACGTCCACTGAACGATAACCTATTACCACATCCGGCTTCATTGTCTCCGAACCAAATGTCCATTGCAGTGAGGCAAATGGCGTATCCTCTTCTGTCGCGATAACGCTCACCGAACTCAGCATGACCGTGAGGCATGCAATAGATTTCCATATCTTCATTGCTATAATCCTTATATTAGTCTCAGACTACCAACTGATAGTCTATGAACTATTAGACCGGACTCAGCAAAATTTGGAGCACAGACTAACGGCCAGAACCTTCCGTTTGTCGGGGCAATTATTAAAACTTACCGGTAGCAACGGTGTAATAATTAAAACCAATGGTTACCAAAATAATCATTTTCATGAGAAATGACGTAGTATATGCTCGATAGTCTGACCCAGACATAAAACCAATATGCCCTCCGAACAATCACTGACTTCCATGAGTAACAACGACAAATCAAATTGGCTTTGGCCTGTATTGATATTAGCAATCGCTGTGACATTGATCTCAGGGATGATTTATGCGCAGAAGCTGATGCAGCAAGTGGAAACTATTGAACAAAATCAGGTATCTCAGTATGAGTCTCGCAGATTGATGCTGGCTCAGACTGATGCCTTGAACATCAACTGGATGCGCACACTCAACCCCCTTGCGAAGAACATCCAGGGTGACATTGTCTGGAGTAGTTCGATGCAACAAGGCATGATGCGTTTCGCAAATCTGGCAGCCTTGCCAAACGGGCAACAATACCATCTTCTCATCTATGATCTTGCCAGCCCTGCGGATAAACCAATCTCAATCGTGACCTTTTCCCCAGACCTGAATATCCCCACCGAACTACTGATTCCGTTCACTAGTAACAAGGTAATCAAAGAGCCTTACAAATTTATGATTATGCTGGAATATGAAGACAGTGAAATCACCTCAGAGCCTTTGTTACTCGCTCAGCCTTAGTCGCTTCAGTTAACACCTGCTCCATAGATATATTAGATTACGGTGAGATTTCTGCTAGTCTAACGAGTCAATTAACAGCCTCATTCTCAGCTATGCAAACACCCGCAGATTTTGACGTCACCATGCCAGACAACTCACGAGAGTTTTTGGAAGCAGAGTTAAAGAAACGCCAGGAACAACTACTTGCGCTCACACTGGAGTCAGACCCGCTGACACGTGCATCTCTGCAATTCGATACTGCTGAAATCATGATCGAGTTAGCAAAACCAGGAATGCCGGAAGCAGCTTGGGGACTTGCCAAAGAAGCAATGCTGATTTTTATAGAACATAAGCAATGGGAAGATGCTATCCGTGCCAGCGATGCTCTGTATCGTACCGAGTTACCGGCATCTGTTGTTGCGCTCGGTAACGGTTTGTGGCTTTCGATCACCTACCCCGTTGATACCGAGCTGAGTATTCTCATGCTCAACAATCTAATTCAGGATACTCCTGATAAATCAGATGGCGCGGCTGTCGCGGCCGCTGTTGCTCATTACTTAGCAGATTTAAGGCTTGAAGGAGAGAAAAGAGACAGCGTCATGTTTTTGACGGCAAGCATGCTCAGTAAAGTGGCGGAGCGTCACAGTAATGTTAATGATCAGGGGAAAATGAATTTCTGGATGGATAAGTTGGAATTGAATGACCCATCAGTGTTTTTACCAAGAATGGGACAGGTTCTGGACGCTATTGTTAACGGCCAATGGTGGTATGACCGTGATGCACTTCGTGCAGAATTACCGGTCAATTAGAATAGACTTATCGTGAATAACAACCGGGAAGGTTTTAATCGGAACTTCTCCCGGCTCTTCAGTGGGTTCACCAGTACGGACATCAAATCGCGCGCCATGCAAAGAACACTCTACATTAAAGCCTTTCAGACAACCATAAGACAGCGAAAAGTCTTCATGTGTACACAAATCTGCGACAGCAAAATATTCCCCATTAACATTACAGAGTAAAACAGCCTCACCATCTGTTGTGATACGCTTCATGGTTCCGGGTTTTAACTCATCAATTTCAGCGGCTTTAATCATAGGAACACCCTCTTGCATCAACATTGGATAATCGGCTGCGGAGACATCGGTCTTCGCGTTGCCAAGCTAATCAGCGAGTTATATCAGAATGTCCCACACAGGACTAGTGCCCTTATTAGACAGGAAAGCTCTGCGGAACGATGCAAGCAAGCCGGATTAGAAATATTACTTCACGATTTGGATGATCCATCACCTCTGGATGTCACATCATTTGAAAATGCGTCCGTCTATTACTTTGCTCCACCACCGAAAACAGGCGACATTGATACGCGCTTACAATACTTTCTGAACCAAACAGCAGGTGCGCCTAAGCGTATCGTGTTAATTAGCACCACAGGGGTTTATGGCAATAGTGATGGACAATGGGTGGATGAGGAAACTCCTGCCAATCCTCAAACGGATCGAGCGAAGCGTCGCCTGTCTGCTGAGAACCAAGTCTATCAATGGGCAACAACATACCAGCGCGAATATATCATTCTCAGAGTACCGGGGATTTATGCTAAAGACCGCCTTCCGTTGGAACGGCTAAAAAAAGGGCTACCTGTCGTGCAAGAATCAGAAGCTGCTTTTACTAATCGCATTCATGCAGATGACTTAGCACGAATTTGTATTGCAGCAATGGAAAGTGACATCAATGGCGAGATATTCAATACCACGGACGGTCATCCCGGTACCATGGTTGAATACTTTAACAAGGTTGCTGATTTTGCAGGTCTGGAGCGCCCCCCTCAAATTAGTTTAGCAGAAGCCAAACTAAAACTAAGTAAAGGAATGCTCTCATATGCAATGGAATCACGACGTATTCGTAATGACAAGTTATTGAAACTATTAGATATCGAGCTAAGCTACCCTACCCTAGAAGATGGCTTAAAATGAGCATCAGCAGACTCGGGTCAATCAGGCACTCTCTCCTAATGCCAACCATTCGTTGACTACCTTATCTGCTGACAAATGCTGTACTGAGTCGAATGCATTGTCTTTGCAGTGTGCAAGTAGTGCTTTGTCGTAATAAAGCCTGTCGATAGCCTCAGTCAGCGCGACTTCGCTTCCATTTTCAACCAATAAACCGTTTTCACCATCAATAACGATTTCGCGTGGCCCGGTTGGACAATCCGTTGCAACAACCGGGCATGAAAGCACCAGTGACTCAATCAGTACCATTGGAAACGCCTCCGTACGACTGGACAACACCAAAAACTCAGCATTTTTTAAATATCGAAACGGGTTAGTCTGAGAACCTGTCAGGATGACGTTATCAGTCAATTCAAGCGATTCTATCTGCTGCTCCAGATTAGAGCGCATTTCGCCTTCACCGATCAGTAATAAATCACACACCTGCTGCAATTTTGATTTCGCATAAGCATCGACCAATAAATCCAGACGTTTCACATCCGCCAACCTTCCGAGTGCTACGATATATGGTCTGCCATGATGATATTCATCGCTTCCCTGTTGCTTGATTTCATCGAAGGACACTAAGTTATAGATTCGCGACACTTTCTTCATATTGTAATCATCTCTGAGTATCGTAGCGACATCCTCAGAAACAGCAATGATATGTTTGGCGAGAGGGTAGGTCAGCTTCATTAACCACGTTTCGTAGGTTCCGATTTCGTGGGGATTACAATGAACTGAAAGGATAGAGTCTGGTGAGGCCATAGCAACCGGAAAATTAGCCGACTCCATGAAGCCAAAGATGTAATCATATTTTTCAGCATCAAAATGACGCTTCAGACGAAATGCTCGCTTAAAGACGTTATAGGCTTTAGCAATCGTCGACTTTTTATCAGGACAATCAAGGTTGATTAACTTGCATGGTACCTTGTACTGGCGATAGCTGTCCTGAAATACCAGTACAGTTACATCGTGATTCACAGATAGAGCGGCAGCAAGATTAAGCGCCGAACGCTGTCCCCCGCCCAACACTAAATCGGCAATCACTATGGCTATTTTTTTCATTAAGCAACACGCCAGTTTGAGTTTTTAATTATAAATGTGCGCCCATTTACCGGCACCTACTCTTAGTGAGAATACTTAAGTGTAAATTTTGTGTAAATATTCAAGCGATAAAGTGCTCTTTAGCAGCGATTAACGACCATCAGTTACTGGTAAGTCAGGTGGTAATCTATACGCTCCAGCCAGGCCTTCTCACGCTTAAGATCAGCTTCCAGCAATTCACGATCCGCCAGACCTTTTTCATTGCTTAACTCAATATTGTGGCCTGCAACCTTCAGCTTTGGATTCAGTTCATTCAAGTCTCGTCGGCGGTGAAGCAATATCGATAAGCGCATCAAAATACTTAAACGAGTGACCGTCTCACGATCAGGCTCAGGAATGTCTTCAAACTGCGAATGATTCAACTTGCGGCGGTGCGTCTTGACCAGGGTGGCAATCCAGATTTGCTCGCGTCTGGAAAAGCCCGGCATAAATGCATATTTCAGGATATAAGCACCTTGGTAGTGGTGCTTGCTGTGAGTAATGATCAAACCTACTTCGTGGAGCCCAGCGGCCCAAGATAATAAGGCACGCTCTTTTTTTGGCAACGCCCATGCATCAGCAACCTGATCAAATAAGATCATCGCTGTTCGCTGGACTCGTTCAGCATGCGCAACGTCTACCTGAAAGCGACTGGATAGCTCCTCAATACTACGGTCACGCACATCAACACGACGAATACGCCCCAACATGTCGAATAGCAAACCTTCACGAAGCGCGCCATCAGACACCATCATTTCATCAATTTCCAGCGCTTCAAAACCCGCTATCAACACGGCCAGACCACCGGCATATACCGGGCGGCGATCCTCACTTAATCCCGGAAGACTAATATTATCGACATGCCCACACTCAATAAGTCGCTTACGAACCTCGTAAAGTGCATCCAGCGTGATACAAAATGGTTCCAGACCAAGTGCCAGAATAATATTTAAAGTTGTCTTGATGGTACCGGAAGAACCAATCGCCCGTGACCATTTCCCTTTTTTATAGGCTTCTTGTATGGGTAATATTTCAAGGCGAATGGTTATATTCGCTTTTTTCCAAGCCTTGGCACTCAAGTCACCCTTGGCAAAGAATCGTTGCGTACTACTTGCAGCACCCACATCCAGACTTTCAAGCTCTTTGGGGGCAAAATCATGACCAATAATGAACTCAGTACTACCGCCACCGATATCTATAACCAGTTGTTTTCCCTGATCATTGGACAGAGAATGCGAGACACCAAGGTAAACTAGACGCGCTTCTTCACGCCCTGAAATAATCTCAATCGGGTGTCCAAGCAGCTTACTGCCTTTACGGATAAAGTCGTCTGAATGACGCATCCGTCTCAGCGTGTTGGTACCCGCAATCCGGACATTTTTGGAATTAAAATGACGTAAACGATCGCCAAAACGAGATAGGCAGGCTAACGCCCTTTCTTCATATTCGGGATCTAAATTACCTTTTTTATCCAGTCCGCCACGCAGACGAACCATTTCTTTTTCTTTATCAATCAAGGTGAGATTGCCATTCGCATCTGCGCGCGAAACAATCAGATGAAAACTGTTTGACCCCAAGTCAACAGCCGCCAGCATTTGATCGGTAGACTCATTATCCAAAGCTTTCATTCCTCTGTACTAGTCTTCTAAGACCAGATTATCGCGATGTATCAGCTCTTTTTCGCCCATATAACCGAGGATGTCTGCAATACGGTGACTGGGCGTTTTACATATCTTAACCACATCAGCGTCGGAATAATTGCATAAGCCACGAGCAATCACCCGACCGGTTGTATCCGCACAATTGACTCTGTCACCACGCTTAAACTGCCCGGTGCAACGCTCCACCCCCACGGGTAGCAGACTTTTACCGCCAGACAACAAAGCATCGACGGCACCTTCATCCAAAAACAAAGTACCATTCGCCTGTGTTTGCCCGGCAATCCACTGCTTACGAGCAGCCAGTTTAGAGTCTTCCGGTACAAGTAGCGTGCCCAATGACTCACCCTTTCGCAGACGTGATAACACCTGATCTTCCCGACCAGACACTATAATCGTAGCACAACCTGCTTTTGCTGCACGTCTGGCTGCCTGCACCTTCGTCGCCATGCCGCCGCTACCAATGGCCGTTCCGGCCGCTCCGGCAAAACTCACGTAGTCCGGATTCATCGCTACGCCTTCACTAATAAACTCAGCATCCGGGTTATGACGGGGATCCTGATCATACAATCCCTTTTGATCCGTCAGTATCACCAACAAATCTGCCTCAATCAAACTAGCTACCACAGCTCCCAGCGTGTCGTTATCACCAAGACGAATCTCTTCAAACGCAACGGTATCATTCTCATTGACTATAGGCAGCGTGCCTAAGCGAATTAAAGTACGTAGTGTGTTTCTGGCATTTAAATAACGCAAACGATGACTCACATCATCATGCGTTAATAATATTTGAGCGGCCTGAACACCGTATTTCTGAAATTCAGTCTGATAAGCCTGAATAAGGCCCGTCTGGCCAATTGCCGCAGCGGCCTGCAACTCAGGTAATGCTTTTGGGCGCGACGCCCAGCCCATGCGACTCATGCCCTCAGCAATTGAACCGGAGGACACCAAAACCACCTCTACGCCCTGTTGTCGCAACTCGGCCATTTGTCCGGCCCAGTCAGCAATAGCCTGATAATCCAAGCCTTTGCCGTCCTGAGTCAACAAAGCACTGCCAATTTTGACAATCCAGCGTTGACTCTTCTGAGTATACTTCTCTCTATTACTCATAACGTTCAGCTGTGACTAGATGGCTCTGCCTGCATGCTTTGCTCATCCATGTATTGCATGATTTTATAACCCAGATCCTTCGTGCCAAAGTTAGTGGCTGCAGACACCCGGAATACAGGCCCTTTCCAGTTCAAACCATCAATTATTTGCTGGCAACGTGCGTCCTGCTCTTCCTCAGCGATTAAGTCGATCTTATTTAGAACCAACCATCTCTCGCGAGTGCCTAACTCATCACTGTATTTCTGAAGTTCATTTTCGATAATACGCACTGACTCAACCGGATCACTCTCATCGATTGGTGCTACATCAACTAAGTGCAACAGAAGACTAGTCCGAGAAAGGTGCTTCAAAAATTGTACGCCCAGACCAGCGCCCTCAGCCGCGCCCTCAATCAGCCCTGGAATATCTGCAATAACAAAACTCTTATAGTCCTGCACTTTTACCACACCCAAGTTTGGATAGAGTGTGGTAAACGGATAGTCTGCAATTTTAGGGCGCGCTGACGACATACTTGTAATCAGCGTCGACTTCCCTGCGTTTGGCAGCCCCAATAATCCAACATCCGCCAATACACGCATTTCAAGGCGCAATTGACGTAACTCACCTGGCGTACCCGGCTTAGACTGACGTGGAGCGCGATTAACCGAGCTCTTATAACGAAGATTACCCAGACCGTGATAACCACCCTGAGCCACTAACAGACGCTCTTTATCGGCAGTAATATCGCCAATCAGTTCATCCGTTTCGTCGTCATACACCGCGGTTCCGATAGGCACCTGAATCACCTTATCCTCACCACGATGTCCCGTCATATTCCGACCAAAACCATTCTTTCCGCGCTCTGCCTCAAAGTGACGCGCATGACGAAAGTCAGCCAGCGTATTTAAGTCTTTAGAAGCCTCAAGATACACACAACCGCCATCGCCACCGTCGCCGCCGTCAGGGCCACCGTACTCGATATATTTTTCACGTCGGAAACTCACGCACCCATTACCACCGTCACCGGCTTTTACCTGAATGCGCGCTTCATCTACAAATTTCATTGGATATTCTTACAACCTACAGGGGTATAACTTAGTGCTGGTGGCCACCCGGACCGTGTGGGTGACCGTGACTGATTTCTTCTTCAGTCGCTTCACGGACATCGATAACATCAACATCAAAATGCAATGTCTCGCCAGCCATTGGGTGGTTACCATCAATCTTAATCGTGTCGCCTTCGATAGCAGCCACGGTAATAATCTCTACACCTTGGTCAGTCTGTGCCTGAAACTGCGCACCAACAACCATATCTTCATCCGGAATGCTACCAAACATTTCACGCGGTACGTCTTGTGTCAGGTTAGGGTTACGCTCACCATAAGCATCAGCCGGAGCAACAGAAACAACCACTTTCTCACCCGCTTTGCTGTTCTCAAGAGCTTTTTCTAAACCAGGAATCATTCCGCCCACACCGTGCATGTACAAAAATGGATTATTTTCATCGGCTACATCCAGAATTTCACCGGCGTCATCTTTGAGCGTGTAATGAAGTGTAGCGATAGAATTTTTAACGATAGTCATGCTGCTGTCCAAGCTGTGGAAAATCTGAGAATTCTGACATATTTGACCCTAGAGAGATAGTTAATGCGCATATTTATATACAGCTCGTCGGAGCAAATCCGTGTAGACACAACGGAATAAGGGTTATTGAGTAATATTTAGATACAGCTTGTCGTATGGTACTTCGCTGGGAAACAATCAGAATGATAGAATATCAATCAAATACTAAAACGCCAATAACATAATAAAAAGGTACATTATGGCTAAACTATCCGAAATCAAAGGAATAACGATTCGTATTTCTTACATCATAGAAGCTCAAGGGATAAAAACCGTTGAAGCATTGCTTGAGGCATGCGCTACCAAAAAAGGCAGAGAAAAACTTGCTAAAGAAACTGGCCTGGAAAGTAGAGACATACTAACGTGGACTAACCGTGCTGACTTATCCAGAGTAAAAGGCATTGCTACGCAAAATGCAGACTTGCTGGAAGCCGCTGGTGTTGATACCGTTCCGGAATTGGCGCTACGTAACCCTGAAAACTTGCACGCAACTATTCTTGAAGAAAATAACAAGCATCGTATCGTCTCTAAAATGGCGAGTTTGAACCAGGTAAAGGATTGGGTAGCACAAGCCAAAGAACTTCCTCGTGTAATTACTTATTAAACAGTCCCTACACGAGGCTCAATCTTACTTTAAAGGTTAATGTCCGTGTATCGACTGCTTTATTCAGCACTATGGTATTTGCTTTGCCCGTTTATTTTATTACGGCTGTATCTGCGTTCCCGCAATAACCCAGACTACAAACTAAACTGGCAACAACGTTTAGGATACATTCACTGTGCCCAAGCTCCTCGTATTTGGCTGCACGCAGTTTCCGTTGGTGAGACTGTTGCAGCCAAGCCCTTGGTAGAGTCACTCATCAAACAATATCCCAATCACACCTTACTGGTTACAAACACCACTCCAACAGGATCACAAACCGCAAAACGACTGTTTGGTGATCTTGTTGAACATTGCTTTTTCCCTTATGACCTACCCCATGTCATTACCCGGTTTCTAAACCGAGCCGCACCGGACATGCTCATCATCATGGAAACTGAGATTTGGCCAAACCTTCTGCATCACTGTGGCAAAAAAAATATTCCTGTATTAATAGCAAATGCCCGCCTGTCAGCTCGCTCCACCAAAGGCTATCTTAAGATTCGCTCATTAATTAACGATGCCTTGCTTGATGTCTCAACGGTGGCTTGCCGCAGCCAACAAGATGCCGATCACTTTCAACAACTTGGCGCGAAGGATAAACAACTACTGGTGAGTGGTAATATTAAATTTGATGTGATTCAGGGCGCTAAGAATGATACAAACCACCCTCTCTTGCAGAAGGACTCTGACAGAAAAGTGTTAGTTGCAGCCAGTACTCATCAAAGTGAAGACGAAATCATCTTATCTCTGTTCACGAAGCTGAAAAAGAGTTACCCCAATCTTCTGTTAATCCTGGCACCAAGACACCCTGAACGTTTTAACAATGTCTATCAATCCTGCCAAGAAACAGGCTTCGTCACCCAACGTCGCAGCGAATCACTGGATATGGCACAGACTTGCGACATTATTCTCGGGGATAGCCTGGGTGAAATGGCGCTGTGGTATTGTACGGCAGATGTGGTATTTATCGGTGGGAGTTTAGTAGAGACGGGAGGACACAACCCACTTGAAGCAACAGTTTATGGTGTACCAGTAGTCGCGGGACCACACGTTTTCAATTTCACCGATGTATTTGACGTACTGTGTGAAGCTAAACTGGCTTGGGTTGAAAATGACAAGACCTCATTAGAAGCACGTATAAAAACATTACTCGACACATCACCTCAAGCGCTAGAAGCATTTCGTCTGGATGCAACGGAGGTATTAAAAAAACATGCTGGCGTTACGACGCGACTGATACTTGAATGTGACCGCCTACTCCCAAACACCCACAATTAGTACCTGATTTTCAGCACCTTATCGGCACCAAGCCCTTCGTCGCTAAAATATAGACAATCGATCCCCACCAGATTAGTCTTGATTGGTAGACCAAAATACCCCAATAAAAATAATCAGAGTGTCGTCATGAAAAATATCGCCATCGGCTTAGTACTTTGTGCTCTTTCAGTACCAGTAGCCGCTGAAAAACTGACCTTAGGGGTTGTTCCTCAGCAAAGTCCCCTTAAAATGTTTAAAGTCTGGAAGCCTATTACAAAGTACCTGAGCGAAAAAACCGGACACGAGATCATCTTCAAAACTGAGAAATCAATCGCTGAATTTGAAAAAACACTTTATTCCGGCGGCTATGATCTTGCGTATATGAACCCTTACCACTTTGTAGTGGCTAATCGTAAGCAGGACTATCAGGCTGCGGTACGCGCTGACAAAATGATTCGCGGTATTCTGGTATCTAAGAATGAAAAAGACAGCTTCAATAAGATTATCAAATCCAAAACAACACGCTACTTATTTCCGTCTCCAAATGCTTTCGCTGCCACCCTGTTGACTAAGTTTGAATTACTCACCAAGTATGGTGTGGATATCAACAAACAAGATAGCTATCAATACGTTAACTCGCATGATTCGGTCTACTCCGGCATCGCCCGGAGTACGGGTGATATTGGTGGTGGTATTCAAAGAACGTATGCAAATTTTGGTAAGAAGAAAGATAAAAATCAGCTGAATATTATCTACACAACTGATGCGTATCCGAGTCACCCTGTCGCATTCAAACCAAGCTTGTCCACAGAACTGCAAAGCAATCTTAAAGAGGCATTCCTAAACATCCCGGATGAGTTGATTGCAAGACTGAGCATTAAGAAAATCATCCCAAGTAATAACGAAGAGTTTGACGCTATTCGTGACCTTGAATCAAAGCTTGCGGTTATTGAGCGTAAGTAAATCATAAGGTTTTGGGGGGTAGTATGTCGTTTCGATTTCGCTTTGTTTTTTCGTTTATATTATTAGAAACCTTGTTCATGGTTTGCATTGTGGTGGTCAACTTTAACTCTCTGGAGCGTGAATCCAGACAGCTAATGACCGACAAAACTAAACTGGCAAGCACCATGTTTAGCGAAGTGGTGTCTACGCCATTGATTGTGAATGACTTAGCGACGATTGATGATGCGGCTCAGCGCTTTGTCGCCATGCCAGGTGTTGTGCAAGTGGAGCTGTTTAATGATGAAGGACAACTCCTTTCCAGCTCGTTCAGTGACCAGGCGCAATACCAGTCTGAGTCAATCAAACCAGCACTCACCAATAACCTAAGCACCATCGAAATCGATTCCAACGGCGTTAAACAACTCGAGGATTACCACTTCCTGACAGTGACTGACCCGATTACTGTCGAGCAAGAAGAAATAGGCTCCGCAAACTTTGTCTATGACATCACGCGCAGTATTGTCGTGCTCAACAACAATGCATTTTGGACGTATCTGCTGGCTGGCATTGAAATTTTCATCAGTACCATTGTGGCGCTTTTCATGGGCTTTCGTATCGCAACAGCCATCGACAAGCTGAGCTTTGTGACGAAAGAAATTGCCGAAAACAGACCTGTTGAGATACCTCGCTACAAAAAACGTGGTGATGAAATTGACCAGCTCTATGGTTCTGTAAAAACCATGCAGGATAATATTATGCTTCGTACCAGTGAGCTGGTTGAGGAAAGCAAAAAAGCCAGAGCGGCTAGCAAAGCGAAGTCTGATTTCTTAGCAACCATGAGTCACGAAATACGAACACCTATCAATGGTGTCATGGGATCTTTGGAGCTGATTGATTTACCTGATTTAAAAGAGAAAGACGCTTCACAGGTACGTACTGCGCTGAGTTCTGCAGAAATGTTAATGACCACTGTCACGGACATACTGGATTACTCGAAAATGGAGGCTGGTAAACTAACTATTCACAACAAGCCTGTCTCATTAGATCAGTTCGTGGATAACATTGAAGACATCTACCGGCCTTTGGTTGAAAACAAAGGACTCGCCTTTGTCATTGATAAGACCAACTTAAAACAACATTATGTGTTTGTTGACGAAAGCCGTCTCAAGCAGGTTCTGAGTAACTATCTAAACAACGCCATCAAATTTACTCAGTCTGGCGTCATTCAATTGAATGCGGAATCAACACCTGAAGGGCAAGTCAGCTTTATGGTTATTGACCAAGGTGTTGGTATCCGGGAAAGTGATATGAGTCTCTTGTTTCAGGAGTTCTCACAGATCGATAGTGGAGCAGATCGTCATTTTGGCGGCACGGGGCTTGGCTTAGTTATTGTTAAAAAGCTTGCTCAGCTAATGAATGGAACCACACATGTTGAAAGTGAGTTTGGACGCGGCTCTAAGTTCTCTGTTCAGCTACAACTGGTTTCTGCGACAGCTCAGGACTTTGAGTCAACTCAACCAAAGCCTGTCGAATCATTAACCAACACAACAACGTTAGACGCCAAGGTGTTATTGGTTGAGGATAACCTAATTAACCAGAAGGTTGCGCAGAAGGTTTTAGAAAAAATCGGTTGCAGTGTGACCTTGGCAAATAATGGTTTAGAGGCGCTTGAGCACATGGGCACCGACCGTTTTGATGTAGTATTGATGGACTGCCAAATGCCTGTAATGGACGGTTTAACAGCGACCACAAAGATACGTGAAACGGATGCAAAAACACCGATAATTGCACTCACTGCGAACGCTCAGGAAGCTGATAAAGATGCTTGCTTTGCAGCGGGAATGAATGACTTTGTGAGTAAGCCGTTTAAACAGAAGTCTTTGTTCTCTGCTATGGCGGCACAAATAGCGGGTAATCCAGTGCTAGCATGCGAACCAGCCTGAACTACCCTCCTACAATCGACAACAATGATTAGAGCAAGGCTGCTTTAGCCTGCTCTTTAGCTTTTTTACGCATCAGTGCTTCAATCTCACTTTCCCCTTCAATAATATCGTCATCCTCGTCCTCTTCATCTTGGATTGGCTCCAGCATCATGTCATTGAGTACAGAGTCCCGCGCTTCTTTGGCTTCATCGTCTTGCCCATCAGCATTTTGCATCAAATTGATCTTCACTTTCATATTATTAGGTGAGTCAGCATTTTTCAGTGCTTCCTCCAGTGAAATACGACCCTCTTTGTAAAGGCGATACAAATGACTATCGAAGGTTTGCATACCAAGCTCTTCTGACTTTTCCATAATCTCCTTCAATGCATGGATGTCCCCTTTCATAATCAAGTCCTGAACCATAGGCGTACCAATCAGGATCTCAATTGCAGCAACTCGTTTACCGTCTACCGTCGGGATCAGACGCTGTGAAATGAAGGCACGGATATTCAATGAAATATCCATCAATAGTTGATTGCGTCGCTCTTCCGGGAAAAAGTTAATAATCCGATCCAGCGCCTGATTAGCACTGTTCGCGTGCAAGGTGGAAAGGCAAAGGTGACCGGTTTCCGCAAACGCCAGCGCATGCTCCATCGTTTCTTCTGTGCGAATCTCACCAATTAAGATCACGTCAGGCGCTTGTCTAAGGGTGTTTTCCAAAGCGTCCTCATAAGAGTCCGTATCCACTCCTACTTCTCGCTGACTCACCAAGCATCGTTTATGAGGATGAACATACTCGATAGGGTCTTCAATCGTAATTATATGACCTGTAGAATTTGAATTTCGATGATCGATGAGTGCTGCCAAAGACGTCGATTTACCAGACCCTGTTCCACCCACAAACAATATCAGACCTCGTTTCTCCATGATCACTTCTTTGAGTACACTCGGCAGACCGAGTGTATCCGCATTAGGGATCTCAACTTTGATATTACGAATCACCATTGCCAAATGAGTCCGCTGCTTGAAGATGTTGATTCTAAAGCGCCCGATTCCAGGCTCATCCAGCGCAAGATTCATTTCCGGTTTCTTTTCGAACTGCTGCTGTTGATCTTCATTCATCAACTCATTCGCCAGATTATTAAGTGTTTCAGCATCCAGCTTTTCCGGACCTAAAGCACGAAGCGCGCCCTGAAACTTTGCAGCAGGCGGGGCATTGAATGTTAGATATAAATCAGATCCATCATTTTTAACTAAGATCCGTAGGAGGTTTTTAAAATCCATAAGGCATACCCGTTTTATTATTGTTTTTTTGTTAGAGCTTAGGGCATCTGCAAAAAAGGTTAAGTACTTTACGACAAAATGAATCGCTTAGTACTTAACCTTTTCATGTGACTGTCCACGCTTACTCGTCGATTTTTACGCGATAACTCACTGAGCCACCAGCACCACCTGATAATGTACCAGTGAAAGTCCAGCTCAGGCTATCATCTAAACCTAGCGGGCTGGCAACACAGGTCATTCCTAATATGACAGCGCCACAATCTGCTGAGCCAACCATCTCCGTGTATGGCGGTACTACATCATTAATCACAAGCTCAGTCAGTGGCCCTGTTCCGCTATTAACATAGTAAACACGATACTCCAGTGTATCACCCGGCTCTGCTGAGTTAACTGTTTCAGTTTCTGGTGTTCCCTGATCAATGTTGCGTACCGTTTTGCGTAATTCCAGACGAGAAGGTCCAAGCTCAGGAACAACTGGTGTCGCGGCTACCGGAAGCTGTTCTGGCTCCGGATCAGTCTCAGGCACATATGGCGTGTCAGGCACTTCAGGAGTTGTTTCAGTTGCCGGCACATTAGGTGTCGCAGGCTCTTCAGGTTGCGCAGGAACAGCAGGCTCAGGTGCAACTACCGGAGTTGCCGGTAGTGTAGGCGTCTGAACTTGCTGCGCTGTCGTCAGATCCTTAGCCAATAAAGTCTCTGTACCTGCTATCGCATTATTGTAATCAAATAATGCAGTGATCTCTTGCAAGTAGCTATCATTGGCCGCAACGTTTGAAGGTGCGTACACTTTATTAATAATACACACACGTCCTCCGGCAGTAACACCAACAGGATCACTTTTCCACGTGCTGTTAGGCTTCGTGATCGAAGGTGTTAGCGAAGATACTCTGCCACTAGTTCGGATTATGGTTGAGACTTTTTCACCTTGCATCGGTGCCGACCCTTCAGCGCCATCTAACTTGCCATTACAGTTAGTGTCTTGATAAATCAGACTTGCCCAACCCGTCGTGGCGTTGTTTCCAGACACGCTGGTGAAACTTACCGTGCCTTGAGTCGGCGTGCTAAAGCGATGCGCATAGAACAACACATTGCCCGGCAGAATTTGACTACTATTGTCCGGCTCAAACACAGGTGGCTTAACTTCACCAAAGTCTTTATCTGTTATGTCACTGGTTGTGACATCAAAAGCAGGGGTGACATTCACAGTCGTTGATCGATATCCCGCAGGGTCTTTAGCGAAAGCCACACCACAATTACGTGGCGATGGTACAGCCTCACGTGACGCTTCATACACCTGATAGTTACCAGCAACAACATCTTCGAATACATAGTCGCCATTACCATTAGTGCGAGTACTGACACAGGCTTGATTCGCAGTGTCATACAACACAACGGGTAAGCCTGTTACACCCACTTCACCTGCATCATTCGCAGCATTCACATTGATGTCTCTGAACACTCGTCCACTCACTGAGACACCGGCAGTCGTGATGGTAATTGGATAATCCTCTACCTCACCATCCAGCTTAGGACCATACGGTTCTCTGTTGTTCAATGAGTCTGTGGTTAAACGAACACGCACATAAGTATCACCTTCCTGAATATCCAGAGGTATATTAGACCAGTTCAGCGTAATATTCGCACCAGAACTACCTGCAGATACCGAACGTATAGCGGCCTCGTCAGCGTCGAATTGTCCGTTACGATCAAAATCAATCCAAGCAATTAACGTCGCTGTCTCACTTGTGCGATTAGTTGTTCTGGCAGTTACACTGTAAGTACGGTCACTAGTAGTCAGCGCTCCAAACGTTGCAATACCATCTTCATCAGCACCATCATTAGTGGCGGATGAGCTTGGTTGACCATCATTATCCACATCGGGCTTTGCGCTGCCTAAGTAGACATCATTAATCACATCATGACGCGCCCCATCCGAGATTAGTGTTGTTTGATAACTGCCCGGCGCATCACCATAATCCTGACCTGCGATCGTTGCTACCGCCGAAAACTCAGACGTTCCGGTCCCAGCAATCGTTGCAGTGGCTGTCACTTTATCGCCGATTTGTAAGGAGCCAGGTAAAGACATTCGCCACTGGAATGGGCTCATCCCACTCGCATCATTTCCATCAGAATCAGTTAGACCGCCACAGTTCACTGCAGGCAAGGTGCTATCTTCTCCCACCCCTTCTTCAAAGGTAGCGATGTAAGTTTCACCTTCTCCATAGTCCTGAGTCTTACCGAATGTATTATCACCAACACTCGCGCCACTGCCAGAACCAGAAGATACATCAGCCTCAAAAAGCTCAACCGTTGAACCCGTTGGCGCACAACCCTGAATAATCAAGTCAGAACCGGAGTGCACTGCCCGCGTAAACTGCGGGAAGTTGAGTCCAGTATTAGGGCCACCATCAGAATCATTAGCGTCATTTAATGTGACCTGATCCGGGCTACCGTTTGTCGTATTATGCGAGATATCGATGCCCAGCTCACCATTGTTGTAAATGCTGTTTTGAGTAATCGTGGACTCTACCCCGAGGCCAGCCGCACGCAGTTGCACCGAGACACCGGCGTTCAGGTTGTCATAAATCACATTCTTTTTTACCGTGGTGTTAGTCACCGTATTCCGTAAACGAATACCCGGTCCAAAGTTGCTATGCAGTGTATTATTTTCGATAACAGAATTCGCAGACACCTGTGCATTGCTCGCAGCGCCGAGTTCAAAACCTGCACCGCCACTACTGACCGAACTATTCGAAGAACCATTGTGATGCATCAGGTTACCAATCGTGGTCCAAGTACCACCGGCATCCACTGCATCCTGTCCGCTGTTGCTTAATACCAAGTGATGTAACTCATTACCGGTTAACAGATAGGTTCCACCTGTATCATCCGCATGAATACCACTGTTTTCAGAGTAAGCGATTAAGTTATCAAGGAACTCAATATTCGGTGGGGATGTGAAGTCTACATCGTCATAACTACGACCCAAACGTTCACCCGCTCCGGGATCCGCTCCAGTTGCACGAGGCCCGAGGTAAACATTTTGAATCGTCAACTTAGTCGCAGCGGTTAAACCAACACCACCCTTATCAATAGTCGCACTCGCCCTGTCTGTGTCATAGATCGCAAGACGCGCAATCAGCACTTCGCCTGCACTATCAACTCTCAGACCACTAAAGTCATTAGCGTCAATTTCAACTTCGGGCTTTTGATACTGTGGCAAGGTCAAACCATCAACACCAACGATACCACCGGTGCCCATTACGCCTGCATTAGTATTACCAATATTGCTGGTCTGCGTGCCTGCATCTACCGCAGTGCTTGAGCCTGTAATGATCGGTAGAGCTGTGTCCAATTCGATGGTCGCGACCCCTGAACTCAAGTCAGCAGCTGGAATCATAAAGATAGATGTTTCCCAAGTAGCTGTTTGACCGACTTGTGCCAATGAGGCCTCATCGGTCAGTAAATTACTGTTGAGAATAAACTGACGCAGCGAACCTTGGCCATTGTCATTTGCATTGACGATAGTATCGAAGTTATAACCAAAATCGATACCCTCAATATCCGCCCCTGCTAGGGTGACAGATGTAACTGACTGTGATTGACCACCATCCAAAGCACCACCTGTAAAAGCATAGCTAGACGTGTCCAGTGTTGAAGGACTAGTCACATCGTGTGCTGTGGTGTCGCTCAGTGATGGTTGGCGTCCACCAACCTCTGCAGTGACATCTGTCGTCCCGTCACTTCGGAATGTCTGCACAGCCAATTCACTGCCGTCTGATCCGCTCCTCGTCGAGTTCACAGAATCGCTCACAACCCGCACATGGTAATCACCGTCGATCAATGCTGTAAACTCATAAGCACCATCAACACTGCCATTATTAGCAGTGGTCGTGTTTGCAATGAATGTACCGGATGCATCATATAATTCTACGGTTGCGCCATTGACTCCGGCACCGGATGCCGAGGTTTGATCTCGCCCTGCTCCACCACCGTAATTGATATCTTCAAATATGACACCCGTCAATTTATGAGTCGCGGTTACTGTCACAGCATAATCTTCAACTTCACCATCGAGTGCAGCCAATGTGGAGCGCTCATCTATCGTCTCGGTCGCAGCCTCATCACTCAGTACATTTGAGGTTAAACGTAAACGTGCATAGGTCGTCCCAGCGGCCATGATATCAGTGAATGTCCAGTCCAGATCAGTCTGAACAACACCTGCAATTACATCTGCGCTTGCAAATTCATCTTGCTGGTATGCACCGTCGCCATCAAAGTCGATCCAGGCTGTTAGTGTACCGTCACCAGTCGCAGCAATGTCAGCAGCTGCTATCTGGTAAGACGTCATCGCGTCGGTTAACAATGGGAAACTTGATATAGCATCATCGGATGCATCATCAGCAGCCAATGTACTGACCACATCTGGCGTCACTGTTGCACCTAATTGAATGCCGCTGAGTAATTGATGAGTCGCCTCGCCATAAGCTGAAGCTGCAACTGTCCCATTCGGTGTATCCAAACCATCTGCCAAACCATCTGAATAGTCAGTCGGGCAGACGTAATTCAATAGCGTTGGACGACCATAAGCCTGTGTTGGATCAAATAATGTTGTGTAGACATACACCACACCATCAGATGGGTAAGTTACTGGAATATCGAAACTTTCACCGATACCTCCACCGCTTGCATAGGTATAAACGAAATCAGCTGAACTTAGAACATTACCCGCTTCATCTTCTATCCAGTAAGCAGAATACTCGGCTCCGCCATTGGTATCGTAAATGACCGTTTCAGTGGTTCCCGGCTCACCTTCCAGACGGAATATGGTCGCATGGTACTCTGCTAAATGACCACTATCCGTTCGTGCTGTGGCGCTTAGATTATTACCCACGCGAGTTGGAATGCTTCCGGTGATCGTTTCCAGAGGAGTACCAAAGGAAGAGATAATTTTACCATTTGACTGACGTCTCAAAGCGGTAAAGGCATATGGGTCATTTTGCACACTGCCAGAATTAAAACGTATATCATTATCATGCAAGGTACCCGCTGCGGCTGACTTCCAACCACGCGACACAAAACCTCCACAGACGCCGGGACGCGTCATGATATCCGGCGTATTATCAAGGACAGTGATGGCATAATCTTCAACTTCACCATTACTTGCAATTGAAGCAGGCGTGTTAGCGTTAATGGAGGGATCGGAGGTGAAACGGAAACGCGCGAACGTTATATCGTTAGCACTTAGCCCAAAGTCGGGATTACCTGCCAAACCATCCAACGCCCAATTTAATGCTCCAGCTGAACCACTTGATACCAACGTACTGCTGTGCTCATCCGGATCAAAAACACCATTACCATCAAAGTCTATCCAAGCATGTAAGGTACCAGATCCGACCGCTGTAATATCAGCGCTTACAATTGAATAAGCGGTATCACCTGCCACAAGCGTCGGTAACAGTATGCCGTCTTCATCGTCACTACCGTTTAAGTCATCACCATTTGCTAAGTTGCTGTCTTGATAGCTCGCATCAATATCAGGGTCACTGCTACCCAAACTCATGCCAGAAACCACCGCATGCTGCGTAATACCATAATTATTTGTACCGGAACCGCTTGGTGCTGTACCGGATAATGGCGCATCACCATAGTCGAAGCTTGAAACCAATCCGATTGCTGAGAACTCTGATGTACCCACCGATGCTACTGTTGCTGTTGCAGTCAGTTTGTAATCCAGTACGACATCAGTACCCGCAGGCAAACTACTCAGTGCAAATGTTTCACTAAACGCCAACATACCCGTCGGGTTGTTGTTATCCGCATCAACATTTAATGCACACGCAGTACCTGTGGCAGGTATAGTCCATGACCTCAGGAAGACTTCACCTTCACCATAATCCTGCGTACGCCCGAATTGATTGCTACCGGTAGCCTGACCGCTCGTTGAGCTTGGCGATACATCCGCTTCAAACAGCTCAACAGTAGACCCCGCTGGCGCACAACCCGCAACCGTTAGATTGCCACTGATAAGTGTGACTTGTGAGAACTGAGGGAAATTTAGGCCGTCATTCGCTGCACCAGCATCAACATCACCGGCATCATTCAGCGTGACATTATCCAAGTCAAGATCAATACCCAACCCTGTATTGGCATACATCACATTTCGGCTAACTGTATTGTTATTGGCACCTGCTCCGAGAATTGTGACCGCATCACCTGTGTTATTGGCAATAATGTTTGCGTCATTAGCACCACTACCGCCAACCATGGCACCAGATGTATTTTGGATAATCACACCACCATTGGTATTACCCATCGCCGTGGTACCATCCAGTGCCACACCAATGCGATTGTTTTGTATTGTGTTATTAGTGGCAGTACCACCAAATATCCGGATACCGCGATTCCCATTCGCACTGATGGTATTGACACTGACATCTAAATTAGCAGCAGCCGTTCCCACATCAATACCATAGGTTGTATTACCGCGTGCAGCGGTTCCCGCCTCATTCAATCCGATCAGGTTATCAGTGACCGTAGTATTCGGACTATTCACCAGATATATACCACGGGTACCATTTGCAGAGATGATGTTGTCCGTGATCACAGCGCCATCAGTTGCCACCGTTTCAACACCTGACTGACCATTACCCGCAGGACTATCAGCATCTGACAATAAGCCCACTACGTTGTTCTCAATTAAAGCATCAGAGACAGCTCCCACAACAAAGACACCGATCACACCATTAGCAGAAATCACATTGCGGTCATTCACTGCACTACCACCGATTTCTACATCAGCAGCATTTTGTATATAAATTCCGTGTAATGAATTCCCTAAACTTGACATGCCGCTAGTATCAACACCAATGTAGTTACCTTTGACTGTTGTACCACCAGAATTGGTTATGCGAATACCACTGATATCATTGGCAGCAATAACGTTTCTACCCGCTACGGTACCGTTACCGACAGTTGCATTGGCGGTGTCCTGGAAGAAAATACCATTATCCTGATTACCCAGATCACCCGTACCATTGATATCAACACCAATGTAGTTACTTAGAATACTGACGGTGTCAGTTCCAAAGCGTGAACTGAATCCATCTTCACCATTGGCAGAAATCACATTGCGATCAGCAACCGATCCACCCACGGTGATGTCATCAGTATTAAAGCTGTAGATACCTGCTCCTGAGTTACCCAGTGCAGCTAAACCATCTGCATCCGTACCTATAAAGTTACGCTTGATATCGATGGTATCAGCCGTGTTCAAGTAAATACCGTCAGTGGTATTTGCCGGAGCTGAACCAAAGGTCTTGTCATTTCCTGAGATCAGATTATCAAAGATATTAATATTCCTGGCATTCGCTATCGCAGCTACACCACCATACTGCGCACCTTCCGTATTATTTGAGCGTGCACTTGTTCCACTGATATCTGTACCGACATAGTTATATCTGACTAGTGCTGTATCAACACCGTCCAAACTAATCCCGTGACGCGTATTTCCTGACACGAGATTTCGCTCCGTGTCACTGCTACCACCGATAGTGATATTCGTCGCATCTTCTATCCAAATACCATGTAAGCCATTACCACTGACAGTATTACCGTCAGCCTCCATACCTACGTTGTTACAGGCAATCAGAAGATTATCAGCATTTGCACTTCCGTAAATACCTTGCTCACTAAACTCTCCAATCGCGAAACCCCGAATAATGGCATCACTAGCATCGATGCTCAGACCTTGCTCATTCACACCGGCATTTGTTCCATCGAGTTGAACCTGCAAACTGCGTGATCCCGATACACAACTAGCGCCTTGCTGAGTAGTGGCATCCAAAGCGGTGAAACTATCCGTTACGGCTGGCAGGCCTGAAATCGGACTGATTTCATGCACACCGGTGCCCGGAATTTCGAAAATTGATGTCTCGACACCTGGTGCCGGATCCGTTGCCCCATCAGCAGGGTTATCAACCTGATCTAAACCGGTGTTATCGAGGAGATTACTGTTTAAGATGAACTGACGTAAGGATCCTTGCCCAGCATCATTTGTGTTAACGACGGTGTCAAAGTTAAAACCAAATTCAATCTCAGAAACATCAGAATTAGCCACTGTCACAGCCTGTATTGACTGAGCTTGCCCCCCGTCTAAACTGCCTCCGGTAAAGCTAAACGTTGTGGTATTGAGTGTGGAAGGACTCGCAGCATTGTAAGCCGCTTCATCAGCAACAGCCGGATTCCGACCACCTACTTCATTGCTTGTATCAGTTGATCCATCCGAACGGAATGTTTGTACGGCAAGCTCACTGCCATCAGCTCCACCACGTGTTGAGCCTACAGTGTCATTGACGACACGAATGTAATAATCGCCACTGTCTATATAATCGAAGCGGTACGTACCATCTGCGCTGCCGTCATTGGCAGTCGTCGTACTACTCAGGAATACACCAGTATTATCATATAACTCGACGGTTACACCGTTGACGCCAACACCTGACGCCGATGACTGATCACGACCAGCACCACCACCATAGTTAATGTCTTCAAAGACCACACCACTGAGCACCTTTGGGCAGCTATAGTCTTCAACGGTTGTCTTTCCGTAGTAAGAAGACGGATCGAATAAACTTCCGTAAAGATATACGACGCCATCAGCAGGGTAAGTAAAGGTCAGTGATACTTCTTCACCATCACCGCCGTTCACTGTGGTAGGAACAGAATAAATAAATTCATTGGAATTGGTTAACACTGTTCCCGCAGTGTTCTCAATCCAGGCATAAATATTATCTGCACCACCCACCGCAGTGAATTTCACAGTATCGGTAGTGCCTGCCTCCCCATCTAAACGGAAAACAGTGAGGTGATACTCTGATTCCTGACCGGGTTGTCCGACAGCAATCTCGGACAGTTCTGTACCTGCTTTGCCTGGAATCGCGCCACTTAGTGTTTCGTCCGGCAGCCCAAATGAAGTCAGAATACGACCTTCAGCATCTCTGCCGAGACCCGCGTAAACATAGGGGTCTTTAAGTGGATCGTTACTACCAAACAAAATATTGGTATTGATATTAGGACCCGCTGGCGTTAACCAACCCGCATGATTATAGAGACCACAACTACCCGGTCTTGCAACAAAATCAGGCGTACCTACCGCGAGCTGATAATCTTCCACTTCACCGTCACTTGCAGAGGTAGCCGCATCAGCATTCGTTAACGAATCTGAAGTCAATCTAAAACGAGCAAACGTTTTCCCGATGCTATTTGTATTTTGTCCGCTCCAGATTAAATCATTTGCAAGCGTACCAGCGCTCACTGAAGATAATGCGTGTTCACTAGTATCAAACAGACCATTGCCATTAAAATCGATCCACGCATGCAAGGTACCACTTCCAACCGCTGTTATATTACTAGCTGGCAAGACATAATTGGTGTCACCAGTCGTCAGGGTTGGAAATCCAGATACGCCGTCATCATCGTTATTACCATCACTATCATCACCATTTGCAGTCGGTGTTGCCTGGTTATTCGCATCAGAATCAGGCAAACCTGCCCCCATAAAAATACCAGAGACAATACTGTGTGATGCTTCACCATAGGCATTCATTCCGGAACCAGACGGCGCTGTTCCGGTTAGTGGCGCATCACCATAATCTGTCGCGCATTGAGTACTCGATAATTCAACATTATCCAAGGTCACTTCAGCAGTTTGTCCACTGCTTCCTAATCCATTTACGGTACAAAAGCCCGAGGTATCAGGATTACAATAGCCCCCGTTATCCTGATAAAAATGTCCGTAGTTTGTAAAACTAATCACCGTGTTAGTCGTGGCTGCCGTAAACTCTACCGTATAGCTTTTAACTCCTTCATTACCAGGCACTTCGACATGGATGTAGTCGCCATTTATATCTAGTTTCACAATCCCTGAAGGTCCATTGCCACCCTCACCTTTCACGGTAAAACGCGCTCTATAGGTTTGACCGACCACGGTGGGTACTGCCTGCGATAAACTAGGGGCTGAGCCACCGTAATCACAGCAGTTACTGGTAGACCCGGGTGTAGAGCCGCTAACACCAGCAAGGTCATCACTGGCGTCACGAATTTGGATAAAGCCAGGGACATTCGTCGCTTCACCATCGGCTGTAAATGTAAAACCACTGGTCAAAGCCGGATAAACTCGTTTAACGCCACCATTGCCAAAGTAAGCACTGTTTCCGGAAACTGAGCCTCCACCGCTGTTAACAGCAGCATACGTATCAGTCCCTCCACCAGCGGCAGTCCATCCATTAATCGTCCCGGCACCAGCCCGGTTTACCCCCCAAAAAGTACCAGACACCGTATCTTCAAAATCACCATTAACCAATACATTCGGACAGGACAAGATAGGAGCATTAGGTACAATAGTTATTCCACCGGTAGGTTGTGTAACAGCCGGCAGCGGTGTCACTGATGAGCTAGCTGACTCATCACCAACACCATCCCCTGGAGTTGAATCTGGATCGAACACGCTTGATTCGATGACTTCGGCTCTGTTGTTATAATCACCGGTTTCAAGCACAGTTGCGACCACATCCATAGTCACAGTTGCGCCCTCTGCCATGTAGCCAATATCCCACTCACCGGATAATGGATCATAACTACCTTGGGTCGTCGTATTCGACTTGTAATCATATCCCGATGGCAGCAAATCCAAGACCTTAACCAAATCGGTATTATCAGGCCCCTGATTAGTCACCGTCACTCTGAATGTTGCATCATCACCGATCATTGGAGCGCCACCAGATGTCACAATCTTTTCAAGGCTGAGATCAGCACGCGCAAAATCGATAGTGAATGCACCAGCGCCCCCCCGTCATGCTGATAAGTGGGACTACTTGCACCTTGCAAACTAAATGAGTTAATACTGCCCAAAGCTGGGCCATTTCTGAATTGCGCGGTCAAAGAGTACCCATCAGTCTCGTTATAAGTGGGAACATTCGATGGGAAATGACCGTTTGGATTATTGACTACTAAATCCAATACTGAACTAAATCCAGGCATTGTTGCGTATGTTTGGCTAGCAGAATACGAGAAGCCATAAACGAGTAATCCACTCTTTGGGTCATCTATCGCCTGGCCTGCATCTAACGCAGCACTTGATAAAACAAAATTCCCCGGCTGAGGTGGTTGCGACTGAAAAGCCCACCCAGAACGAACGATTCCGGTGTTTGTGTCATTTACATTTTCAAAAACAATGGCAATTAACGAAGCCTCATCACCCGCTGATGTCGGAAGCTTTATATCGCCAGAACTTAAATTCAGGTTTCCTGAGGCACTCCCGCCTAGGCTCCGTTGACGTTTTCCAAGCAGATTATTTGAATGATAAAATGACTGCTATTTAACCAGCTATATGAGTATAGAAAGAGCCACAATCAGTGATAGAGAATGGGAGTTGATTACCCCAGTATTGCCAACACTACCCAAAGTAAAAATCGGAAACCTGGATAAGTGCAGACAATTTATTGGCGCTGCTTTATGGGTTTTACGAGGAGGAATTGAATGGCGTATGTTGCCTCCCGAGCAAGGCAAGTGGAATAGCGTATTCAAACGATACTCCCGCTGGTGCGCTCATGGGGTGTGTTATTGAAACATTTCTCTCAACAAGCTGATCTACAGGATGTTTCCATAGATGGAACAATCAATCGTGCTCATGCTTGTGCCGCAGGTTACGAAAAAGACTCGGCTTTCCGAGAAGCATTGGGACGCTCGAAAGGTGGACTTAGTTGCAAAGTACATGCTATTTGTGACGCTCACGGTTTGCCGATTAACTTCATTTTGACCGGAGGCCAAGCAGCAGAATGTACCCAAGCGATTTCACTGTTGACAAATGTAGGAGCAAAGGCAGTTCTGGCCGATAAAGCCTATGATACCAATGAACTCAGGGACTGGCTGAAAGAGCATGAAGTAAAGGCAGTCATTCCTCCCAAATCGAACCGGAAAGATGAAATTCTCTGCGATTTTTGGCACTACAAAGAACGGCACACCATTGAATGCCTGTTTGGAAAGTTGAAATACTATCGTCGAATCTCAACCAGATATGAGAAAAAAGCCATAAATTACAAGGGCATGCTTTATTTGGCATCTGTCTTTTTATGGCTTAGGTAAAACGTCAACGGAGCCTAGCAAAAATTCAATCTCACTCTCATAAATTGCGAAGTGATAACTTTCTCTTGATATAAAAGCACCATTACTCCCGGTACTACCCATATAGTTTCTTATCATTCTGAGAAATCGCAAATCACCATCAGGAAACACAAAGGGATTGGTTTTATTCAAACTTCCACCTGCACCGCTAATGATCATATTAGTTTGGTTATCATCAATAACGTTGTTAGCAAAGTTATCGGACAGTAGTGGCGAATCAACATAACACCCCGCTGCAGTATCATCAGCTACAGAACAATGCTCTCGTTCGAAATGACTGATGATGAATACCGCCCGGTTATTACCTTCCGGCACGTTTACAGTTAATGAGGGAATACCTGATGCACCTACTCCGCTGGCGCTGGAGCTAGCCTGATTGATCACTGTTACTTCATACTGGGCGAATGCCGATGAAGCCATCAACAGAAGTGTTAAACCCACCAAGCTTAGGAACTGGATAGATCTGCTGATACGGGAAAATAAAGTCGGAATATGGTTTAACATGCGATGTCCATTTTTCTTATTATCTACAATAATCGCTCTATGGATTTTTGTAGTGAGCATGACGCTAAACACTGAAGCTGATGCGCCACTTATCAGTTTTATATCAGAGTACTGAACACTAACCTTACGATAGCTGAATGACTTGTTCTGACATTTTTTATCAAAGATTTTATGTGACAAACAAAAAGGGAGGACTATAAAGCCCTCCCTTGTCAATGTGTTATTGATGCTGTGGCTGCTACTCAACCATCACACCAAAGACCAATGAGACTGATCCGCCGGGGTTAACATCTCCGGCACTTCCTTCGACTAATCCGGTATCACCCTCTGCCGGACTCTGAACTATGCTACCTTGTGTGATGGTTGGTAAAGCACCGCCATCCGTGAAGTGACTGGTAAACTCAGGAATCGCATCATCAATTCGTACATTCTTAGCAATACTTGAACTAGTGTTGGTTGCGGTTAGGTTATACAGCACACAGGTTCCCGGCTGAGCCTGAAATGCATCAAAGCTAAACACTGAACCACCATCAACATCTCCGTCACAATTCACATCCGGTGCTTGCTGTTTAGTGATGTTCATATTACTCATCGCAACAAACGTCATGTCCTGAGCTTTGACTGTGATGTTTACTGGCGTTCCGGCATCGGTAGTACCAATTGCGGTAATGTCTGTTAAGTTATGTGCTCCTAATGGTGCATTGGCCGGTGCAAACACCTTTGCAAAAATGGTTTTTCTCTCACCGATACCCAAGTCAAAACTTCCAACAGGCAAGTCACCAGCACTCAACACACCATTACCGTCAGTATCTTCATACAGTACCGATGTCCAACCATCACCAGCCAATGTATCGGTGCTGGTCATATTGATTCCGGTAAATACCGTATTGCCTGAGTTATGGATATCATGCGTATAAACAACACTGGATCCTGGCTCAACCTGAGCGCGATTATCTGGTTCAAGAATCAGATTTTGAGCAGCGGTCATGTAGACAGCGTCATGTTTAATATCACTCGCCTGAGTCAGAGGAGACTGCACCCTGAAATAAATACTGACGGCGTTGCCACTAAAATCAGCATTTTTTGGCAAGGTTATCTTGGCACAAATTAACTTGCTGTCACCCGGCGCAATCAGCGCTGTATTGTTAACAACCGGGCCAAGCGTCGAACAGTTCGTCGCACCGGCATCGATATGAAATGCCACTCTCCAGCCAGCAGGAGCTGTACCGGCGACAAATGGGTTATCTTTACTGAACGTCAGATCAAAACTATCTGCAACAGTACTGGTGTTATTTACATAAAGCTTGAATACACCCGACTCTCCTGGCGCCAGAATCAGTTGCGACTGAGCATTAGTCTCTGGCCCCGGGCCAACACCTAAAACACCGGCACCACCGATTGCTGCCACATTAGTAAGATCAACCTCGCTACCGGTGATTTCATCTAAATGATCAGTTACCGGATTAGAAACACTTGGATCGTTTGCCGAAATCGCGGTCTTAGTGACATCAAAGCCCGCCCCACCATTATCACCGACAGCGCTGCCAGTCATTGGTAACTTCGCTTTCAGAACGACCGTATAAGATTCACCGGGATCCAGTGGTCCGGTATCGACGACACTTGAGTTATCGGTATCAAGCAAAGGTGTATAACCATCACTGTGATACAAAGTAAATGTTGTGCCTGTCGGGAAGGTAGATCCAGCAGTATCGACGCTGATATCAAACGTATCGACTGAGTTACCACGGTTCCAGATGACGTTATCAAATGCTACGGTACTGCCTAACGTAGCGGTGGTTTGAGAGACCGGTTCATCGATACCCTCAGCATCATTGGTAGTCGAACCGTTAGCAACCACCCCTGGCTCTGCAATCACTTCCAGAGGGACTTGATTCGTTTTTTGATCCGTAATCACTACAGCACTGTTGAAATACTGGAACTCTGCTGTATTTAACAAAGTAGAGGCTTCTAAAGTTGAGTCAAGTGTGACATCAAAACTAATTGTACCGCTGTCACCTGACACTACCGTTGCAATGATTGCAGTCACTTGGTTAGTACTTAGATTATCAGCGTCCATTGAGGCCTCAGCAAGGCCTGTACAGTCTGCATGGTAGGCGCAATAAATAACCGTGTCTGCACCAATACCTTGCGCGTCGGTTTTGTTATTGTCTGTCAAAGCAACACCAGAACCTGTCAGGCTCCACTCACCACTGTTTGCGACATAGTTCATGCCTTCAGGTAGTGCATCTATCAAAATTACATTTGAAGCATCTGATGTACTCTGATTACTGTAGGTCAGTGTGACAGTGTAGGGGCCGCTCCCAGCTTCGCCGCTGTTAGAGCTGATACTCTTTGTGACTTGAATCACAGCTTTGTCAGAGACGATTACCTCATCTGCATTGGTCTGGCTTGCACCACTAAAGTCGCTCACACCTTCGACAAGTAGGTCAGCGGTTTGAGCATCCGTGGCGCTATCTGGCACTGTAGCGACGACGACAAAGTAAAACGCCTCTTCACTCGCCAACACTCCGGTGTCTGTAATTGGTGTCAGACTGTCTGCCACTCCATCCTGATTGACATCCGGATAAATAGTGATGTTAGTAAGATCGTAATTATCCCCAGTAAGATTGCTCGCATTCAAGGTGAAGGTATCATCACCATTACCTGTATTGGTTAATACATGAGGGAATGAAACAAGCTGTCCGGCAATGCCATACCGTGATTGATCGGACTCCAGGATAAATGCGCCGACCTGTTGAATAACCGTCTCTACCAAATTTGAAGTGGCGGTTTGTTCTATACCGGCAGAATCCTTGTAGGTAGCCGTTGCCTGATTCTTGATAATAGTTCCGGCAACTGGTGCTTTAGCATTCACTGCACCTGACACTAATAGTAAAAACACCATTAGGTAGTTGATAAACTGATGACTTTTTTTATTTTGATTCATTATACAAGCCTGTTTCTTAACGTTTACGCGTATCCCCACACCCGTTCATCGAACCTTGCACGAATGCAAGGCCGATGATCTTAGTTTGCTTACTTCACAGGGAACGGTGCATTAAAGCTGGTTGCCTTAGGTTGAACTGCCAGACTCAATGGTCGTCCACTTGCATCCAACAACATCAACTCAACTCTTCGGTTAATGACGCGTTCCGCCTTCGTGTCTCCCAGAATTGGTAACTCTTCACCCAGTGGTGATACCAAAATCCGATCACGAGACAGCCCCTTATCCATGAAGTAATCAACAACGGTCTGCTGACGTCTTAATGCCAGCTGTCGATTGTATGCTTGTGAGCCTTTACTATCAGTGAACGCCTGAACACTTAACTTCAATGATGGGTTTTTCTTCAACACCAACATATCGCGGTCCAATCTAGCTTGCTCAGAAGCATTCAAGCTGGATAGATCAAATCCGAAGTAAACGGCCGGCTCCCAAATTTCTCCATGAACAGCCTGCTTGACGTACTCTACCTTGTTTACAACCTTAACTTTCTCAACCACTTTGATCTTGGTCTCAGGGACCATGACGCGCTTAACCCGGTCAACATACTTGATCGTTTCAACCGGCTTAATCTTTTCGACGATCTTGATCTTCTCCACTGGTTTGATCTTTTCAACAACTTTGACCTTCTCAACCACTTTCTCTTTCTCAACGACCTCCTTGACGATTTTTACGCGTTCAACCACTTCTGGCTTTGGCAGTTCACACACGTCTTCATATTTTGCGTAAAGATCATTCGTGCTGGCACAGCCACTGGCTAAAGTAATCACACCGGCTACAGGCAAGATACGCTGAGCTAATTTATGACATTTCATTATTATTTTTCTCCTGTCAGCCAGTTCAGGCTATTTTCATCGAATTTATACTTCAGGCCGATGTACAGACCTTCGTCGTTATAATTTTCGGGATCAAGATCTTCATCCTCAAATCCAGTCACGTTATAACCAATACCCGCGCGAAGATTCTTTCTTACGAGGTAGTTAATACCAGCACCAAATGAGTATTGTTGCTCACCCATACCATCGGTAGCCAACACACCTGCATGAACATCAAGGTCTAAACGATTAGTTAGGTCATAAGTAAGACGTCCATCCAGTACAACTGCATCACTCTTAACACCGTCACAGTCTTCAGTTTTTCCACCTAAACGACCTGATAACAGTACGTCTTCGTTGATCTCATAGTTCTGATGCGTAGACAATATATGTGTACTACAGTCGCCGTTATCACCAGCACGCTCTTCTTTATTTTGATAGAAGAACAAAGAGTGTTGCTTGTTATCACGACGTGGGCGATATGCAAGGCCCAGCGTAAACGTGTTATCCATCAAGTCATCACCCGACTCTGGTAACTCATAGCGCAGCGTATCTTTCATTAATACACTCCATTTTGAGTCTAAACGCTTTACGTAGTCTGCCTGCAGACCATAGTACTCACGGTCATCATCATGTCTTGTCTCAAGGCGTAGAGATGCAATTTGATCCGTTGAACGCTTATCAGTAATAGCAATAGACGCAGCCACAGAGTCACTACCATCTCCATCCAGGTTATTCACAATCTCCAGGTGCGGAGATATGGATAAGCCCTCGGCCAGCTCATAGGTACCTCTGACCCCTGAAGCTGTTTCAAGATCACGCGAGTCAATTCCACCACGTACGCGGTACTCTGAGAAAAGCTCAGTTGATTTCAGGAAGTTTGACTTCACACCAATTGCAATGGTGTCTTGCTCATTGGTTGTTGAAGAAAGTCCACTCACACCTGAGAGGCTATTGATGCGCTCTCCCCGTGCATACAACTTTACTTTTTCATGAACCTGAAGGTCACCCGTCAACGCGATGCGACGACGATCAGAACTGTCAAAGTCCTGCTCATACTCAGCCGCAACAGAACCCTTTCTACCGGCGATATCCAGATTCTTCTTTATACCGACAATAAAGGTTTGGAACTCTTCATCTCCTGTCGTCTTCTCTTGCCTAATGTGACGTACACCACCTTTTATATTCCAGTCTTTAACATCCATATCAGCGGTTACACCAATACTCTGCTCAAGATCATCCGTATCCAGCATCTTGCTGTGTATTGCCTCAATCTCAGCATTCAGATCTTCGTAAATCTTCATCTCATGTTTAACACGAAGCTCTTCCCTGTTTTCAGCTATGCCTGCTGCAGAATTTATAAAGCCATCGCTGGCACGCCCCAGAGTGACAGTCGTTAATGACTTATCTTTCCACTCTTTAGCCATGTATAGACGTGTAGCAACACCAGAATCATTACTTAGATCCCGGTGAGACATACGACCAACACTTCCACGAACCTCAAAGCCGTCATCATTTTTATATTCAGCCGTCACACCGTATAACTCGAAACCTTCGGAGTCATGCTGGTTAACAGTGTAGTTCAAACCTAATTTAAAGCCTGGCGCTACTTCACTGCTCAAGCGGGCACCCGCAATGGTGTAGTCATTGCCATCACCCTCTACATCGTAAGTTGCACGGATGTAAACAGGATTCAGGTCTTCATCTGAAATTGGCACTGTCTCGCTAAAGCTCAACTCGCCGGTCACAAAGTCCAGAGTGTAATCACCAAATCTACTCAATGTTTCTGTCGTTAACACAACGCCTGGGTTATCACGAGAGACAGTGATGATCTCAATAGTTTCACTGTTGATCACCAGCGGCGCTTTCTCTAGCTTGTAATTCAGAGCGACGCCCTTTCCGCGAATACGATCGACGTAATTCTGCTCATCAAGCTCAGAGACAAATAACTGTGCTTCAACCGGGCCACTTTTCGTGACTAAGTTCGCACCAGTGAGAGTACGTTGAACACGCGTGACATCCTCATTCATAGAGTTGCCATCCGTGACAAAGTCACCCCACATGACGCTATCTTTGTTCTTCTCCAGCTTAGCGTAAACCTTACTCCGGCTCTGCGCCTCATAGCCACGCTGTGAACTGTCTCCGTGAATTGGATACGACTTATTTGGATTAATGTCGCGGAACAGTTGAGCATCATCTTCCTTGTCTGTATCTACAGACATTGTGAGATGCATATCACCACGAACCTTACCCTTTAAGAAGAATGCTGCACGAGAGTCAACATCATCTTCAAGACCAGCATATGGAGAGCTTGATCCGCGATCAAACAGATGCCCGCCAACTTCAACTAAGCCGATTGCAACCAGCGGTCGTAACGGAGCAACCTGAATTACATTCGTTTCAGCTCTCATAGATCCGTCACTAACACGAACCTTGATCGTTCCACTTCGCTCAGAACTTCGTAGGTGAACCGTGCGTAAACCATTTACAACACGCACTTGTCGTCCCTGTACCTGGTCCTGAACATCACGCTCAACCCACTGTCCGTCACTTGCTTCCAGAGTGACGAAGTTAACCCCTCGAGCCAAGTATCCATTAGCATCCAGTAGTTTGATCGTTACTGGCAAA
This sequence comes from Leucothrix pacifica, assembly GCF_003172875.1. Taxonomy (GTDB): domain Bacteria; phylum Pseudomonadota; class Gammaproteobacteria; order Thiotrichales; family Thiotrichaceae; genus Leucothrix; species Leucothrix pacifica. The sequence continues at coordinate 42,666 of NZ_QGKM01000006.1, forward strand.
TAGGAACGTCCACCATCAGCCGGAAGTTGATCAGTTCGCTTTTCTAAAACTAACTTCTCTGCAGACACCGGACGATTAAAGGTACCTTTGGCCAGTACGCGTCTGTTTCCAAACATGTCTTTAGCCACAACCTCTAACTCATTCTTTCCTGGTTGCAACTGAACACCGTACCAAGCAGCTACTTGGGCTCTTTCACGACGATTCTCAATTTGCTCACCTAGCTGAGACTTTGGAACCGCTTTACCATTAAGCATCAATGTCGGTGTCAAGCCTTTACGAGTCACAATCATGAAACGACCATCCAGGCTAACATTGCCTTTTGGCCACAGCCATACACCTTCTTTAGCCTGAGCCTTAGTCACCGATTTAATCACTTCTTTAGCAGGTGTCATCGTCTCCAAACCACGCGGTGTCTCAAGGCGGTCAGCCACCTCATCAGAGATTTGCTCATACACGGTTGGGACTACACTTGCACTGTCAGCCAACTTTAATGCTTTCAGACGTGCGTAACTTGTTTTCTTGTCTAGATCAAAACCGTGACGAACAGTAAAGAAGTCACCCGCTTCGTGAACGAAAGCTTCCTTTATAAGCTCTGCATCGAGTTTTGCTAGCGCTTCTTCCGCTAATTGCTGCTCTCTAAACTTCGACAGCTCAATCGAGTAGCCTGTGGTCAGACTCAGTTTAGTAGACTTTGATTTAGCAAATGACCTCAGGTTACTGTTCCTACCACTAGAAATATCACCATCAATCTCACCAGTCTTCTGGAGATCATCTGTTATGATTTCCTTATCCGGGTCGTATTTCTGAGCATTTTCCAACATCCAGTCTGTCTTGCCGATATTGCGAGCTTTGATCTCAGCCTGAATTTCATCTCGGTTGACTTTCGGGCAAACCGCCGCGAAATCAGCTCGATGGAACTCACCACCAGTCAAATCTACTAAGCGAGAGTGTGGGTCAGCCATCTGACGATTATCAGTCGGTTTAAAGACGATCCCTTCTGGTAGTGTCAGAGGATCCATCTTGATGGCGTGATCACCTGGGTCCAGACCATAGATACTATATTGACCATTAGCATCTGTGATCGCCCAAGTACCATCTTGCAGATAGAGCTTTACTCCACCGATTGGCCATTCGCCACCGTTTTGGATGTTGTTACAGTCAGCATCTACATAGACCTTACCGAAAATGATCGCTTTATCCTGAAGCACACCATCTCGCTCAATCTTAACGCGTACTTTATCTTCATTTGACTCAAGCGCTACCCCCGTCGGAGTTTGTGCTGTTGCTTGGGCACTATTGATCCCGTCACTGCCAACTGCTCCGGCTGTCGTTCTGACACGATAGCTCAAGGTATGCTCAACAGTATCAAGAACGCCGTCGGCAGCACCTTCAATAAAAGGCAAGTTGGTAAATAGTAGATTTGGTCGTGGCGCACCTTCAGGGTCCGCAATCGGCACACCGTCCAAGGTCGCAGTGCCACTTACGTAGTTAAAGCCGCGAGGTAGAGTATCCCTGATCTTTACCGCATACAAACGTTGGCCAGAGTGGTTTTCGATACGAATCGAGTAATTTATAGAACTACCAACACTTACCTCACTAACTGATGCAGTCTTTTGCACAGATAAATCGGTATCTAACTCCGGATCAAGTGGAATATCGAAGATTAGCAGTGATGCTTGGGTGAAGATACCACTACCTGCAATATTGTCAGGACCATTAACACCGAAGGAGTAATCATTAACCTCTCTCTCCGGACTAAATTCATCAACTTCACTAGGGAATGAGTATTGACCTGGTGGAGTGACACCGATGTAATATGAGCCATCAGGATCTAATTCCGGAAACTCATAACGACCATCTTCATCCGTAACCTGTGGATCATAAGGAAGATCTGACATTGGATTGATCGCTGGCGAGCCATCAGCGTTTCGTATAGTAACCGTCGCGCCAGCAACCGGAGTATTGTAGGCTGAGTCGAACACAACACCCAAAGGATTGATTAGTGCAGCATCTTCAAGCACCTCTACTGCGCGTCCTGAACCAGGATCAGATACTGTCGCTGTTACTGTCAGATTCCCATCAGGTGAGCCATTAAGCACACAGCTGTCTGCGGCTTGAGTGTAATCAGGATCAGACACACCAGCTGCAGGACAACTCGCACCGTCACCCAGCTCAGACTCACTCATTACGATAGATGATAAGCTACGGAAGATTCCTGTATTAGGACCAGTCTCCAGCAATGACACCAGCAGCGTATCTCCGGTGCCTGATGTTACCGTAACAACGATCGTTTCTGCTTTATCTTCGTCTTTGTTTACCGCGCTTGATGCTAGCTCAATGTAGACACCATCACGCACAGGATCATAACTTGATAACCCACTATCTAGCTGATAGATAGAAGCATCTTCAAAGTGATCATCATTGTAGAAATCAGGTGTACTGCTACCACCTTGAGTCAGTGATTTTTTGATATCTAAGACAGGCGTCAGGAAACGAATAGTAGCGTCAAATACCGTATCTGGCTGCTCACCTTCATCACCACGTGTATTCCCTGGCTCAATGGTTGTACAGACGTTGTTACTGTAAAACTCAGTATCCGTTGCGTCGTCAAGATCGAATTTTGCCTGATTGAAAATAGTCGTTGAAGTCACGTTTGGATTGATAGTGACATCAAACTCAAGCATACCACTCTGATTGGGCTGCATTTGATTTGCAGGAATATACAAACCAATTTTTGATATGACATCAACACCGTTCCAGCTAGTGAAACTAATCCAACGTGATGTATCTTCGTCTGCTCTCAGCTGAACCAAGATAACACCTTGATTTGGCGCTGCAATAGGTAGTGGCAACTTATCAAAGGTGACGTTTGCAGGAATAACATCCTCCAGCAACACGCCCATCACGATTTCGCCATCAATGCTTATTTCTTTTTCTGCTGGTTGAGCATCACCGATATTGCTGAAATCAATTTTGTACTTAATCGACTCACCCGCTTTCACAGGCACACCACAAACTGGCGTCGCAGTCTTTGAGAGAGTCAGCACTGCACCATCAATAATGTCGATTAAGTCATTGTTTACCCAATCTTCTGGTAAAGCTGATGACGAAATTTGTCCTGCGTTAAGAGCGCTATTTTGCCCACCATGACCACCCTCTTCTGCTAGAATTTCAGCATAGCTTGCAGGATAGACGCGTACATTCATTCTGTACTCATCTCCTCTGACTGCATTAGCTAACGTGCTGCCCGAGATAACGAATTCGGTAACTTCACCCGGATCCATTTCAGGAACATGGTAGCAAGTGACATTCGATTCCAACGGCTCACAAGTCACTGTGTTCCATAGAGGCTCTCCAGTATCAACAACACCATTCGAGTTTGTGTCACCATAGAGATTAAGGTTTTCCAGATTTCCTGAATCGCCCTCATCGTGACGCACTCTTAAAATGTAATCTGAAGGCGTATTACCGGTATTGGTAAGACGATGTGGAAGATCAACAATTTTACTGGCACGCGTGTGACGCACGTTATCGCTAGTCAACAGTAGTGACCACTGCTTGCTGACTACGACACTAGACACATTTGAAAAGGCATGTTTTAACTGGCCATCTTCTGTATCAAACCAAGATATTTCAGCTTGGTTTGTGATTACCGTACCGGAGGTAGTTTTAGCCATCAACGGTGGGGAGAAGAGCACAAAGAGAAACATCAGGAAGCTTAAGGTTTTAGCCCCTAACCAATCAGGAATTCGCATTATTGACTACCATTTTTATTATTTTTATAACTCCGGGCTGCGGAGCAAGCAAAAAGACGGTTTGCTTCTGAATGCTCCCGCCAGGCAGAAGCATTCAGAAGCCCTCTCACCATATTGGGCGAGAGGACGTCAGGTTCAACTGATTACTGAACTTTAACGGTAAACTCACCCGTTGCTTGTTCACCAGCAATCAATTCTCCACCAGTGCCTGCAACAGGATTCGCCTGAACAACATCATCCGCATTACCAGCAAAGAATTTAACCAGACCTGCATCATAAGTACCTTGGTCACCAGCATCTTTAGCATCCGTTACTGCCGATGGTACACACCCGTTACCATGACAGAACTTCAGCTTGCCACTGACAATATCAGTAAACTCAGGAGCAGCATCCGAAATCACAACATTCTGAACGGTTGCACTACCTTCGTTGGTAGCTGTTAAGCGCCATGTTACACACTGACCAGGCTCAACTTGCTGTGTTTGAGTCGCAAGGAAACCAGTCTCTGGGTCACCATCACAGTCCACGTCAATTGCAGCTGTCTTATCCAGACGTACCTGCCCTAAGATTACGGTTGTCTGATCTTGAGCAGAAGTTATTTCTGGATTCAGAGGGTCAGCAGCATCAGCAACTGTGATTGTAGAAGCATCAACAGATCCCAAAGGTGCATTAGACGGTGACGTGACAGTCGTTGTCATATCAACGTTTTCGCCTGGTTCAAGATTCAACTCAGGGATACCATCGCCATCAGTATCTGTGACTTCGATATCTACGTAGTTACCATCTTCATCAACACCAGTGATCGTCGTTCCTGCAAGCGCACTTGTCAGGATCGTGTCTGGCACACCATCATTGTCAGTATCAACATTGATGATTGTTGTCCAACCAGATTGCGTATTGTCTGAACCCAGCTCAAGAACTTCCGTTTGGTTACCGTTATTCTCAAGTTTATGGCTGTAATCAACCGTACCACCTGGCTGGATCTGATTCTGTCCGTTTGGAGTGATGACTACATCACGATCAGGAGCGATATCAATTGCGTTAGTCAATGAGTCGCTAATTGAAGGCGTAGATGTCGAAGTCGCAGTGAAGTTAATCTGGTAATCCTTATCACCATCACCGTCAACCAAGGCAACTGAGCCATCATTTACAGCATCATAACCATCGACCGCACCAACCTGGTCTGCATCACTCATTGATTCAGCAGGGTCAGCAGAGATAGTTACCACAGCCTGATATTCAAATACTTCGCCACCAGGTACTAGTGATGTAGTAGTAATCACATTGCCAGCACTGTCTTTGAATACAACATCCCATCCATCAGGAATATTATTTGCGCCAAGTGTATAAGAGTCAGCAGAACCAGACTCATTCGCTAGCTTCAGGTTAAACGTCACAACCGAGTTAGTCGCACCATCTACAAGAAGGGCCGGAGCTTCGTCCTGAGCATTTTGACCATCACTGTCGTTAAAGCCGTTTGCTAAGTCATCTCCCTGGCCACCCGTCATTACGTTAGCGATATCAACGTTTGGTGGAGTAATCTCACCAAGCTTCAATGCTGTCGTATCATCTTCTGGTGATGCAGATGGGTCACTGGTTGAAGTCGCAGTCAATGTTGCGTTGTAGCCCGTTGGTTGTGTACCAGATACACCGGCAGGTAATTTTGCTTTTACCTTGATTGTCGTGTCAGCACCAGCACCTAACAGACCTGTGTCAGGAATACCATCATCGTTAGTGTCCGTTAGTTGAACAGAACCTGTCGCATCCCAGTAAGTGAATACTGTACCTGCAGGGAAACCATCCACTACATCGTTCTGTACGTTGATGTTGTAAGAGTCTTCACCATTACTATCATTTGTAATAACGTGATTAAACTCAACTTCTGCACCTGTGGCAGCAATATCTACATACTGTGAGTCATTTCCACCATCACTATCATCATCACCACCGTCATTGACGCCCGCACCAGGGTTAATACCCGTGTTATCAGCAATTACGCCATAAGTCTGTGGAATCTCGTCGTGGGTAGTATTCGATGGTACGACACCAGTCGTAGAATCATCTGGCGTGCCATCATCATTGATATCATCAAACGCAATAAAGGTATTATCGATATCAACACCAGCAGCCCATGTTGGCTGGTACTCAATAGTATATACAACCGTAACCGTTGTATTCGCAGGTAGTGTAACGTCTTTAGCGACGATTACATTTAGAGAGTCGGTTACATCACCGTCAAAGTTAAGATCACCAAGATCTGACTCAGCACCGATTACAGTGCTTGTAGGTACTATGTCACCAGCGTTAACCAAACCACTTACAGCAATCGAACTTGGAACCAGTGTAACTTGTGTGTCTGCTGTGCCATTATCATCAGTATCAACTGATGGTAATGCATCAATAATATTGACGTTAGTCGCTTCAGTACCACCGTTGTTTTTAACAGTCAGTGTGTATGTGATTTGATTATTAACTTCATCATGTACAGATGACTTATTCAATACCAATACTGGGCCAGTTGAAACAGTTGCAACGTTGTCGACAGTACCATCTGTAGAATCAGAGTTATCACCCACATCAACAACAGTTGCTCCACCAGTGGAAACAGCGGTCAACTCTGAGGTGTGTACGGAACCGTCTGCCGCATCAGTAGGAATAGGCAGCGCTACAACAAAGTTGGCTTGCTCACCTGCAGGAACAGCGATCGGCCCTGTTACTAGTGGCTCACCCGGATCAGGCTGACCATTGTTGTTCTGATCATAATACACATCGCCTGCATCAGCAGTTACTGTATATGTATCCGCAACATTACCCGTGTTGCTTAATGTGTGTGGGAAGTAAACCGTTTGACCAGGAGCTGCCGACAAAGAGTTATCGTTTTCAATTGTTGCAGAGAAAACCGGTGCAACCGTTACAACTGCTTCATTTGACTGAGCAGAGTACTCGTTACCATTCTCGTCCTCGTAAGTTACTGTCGCGAGGTTTTTGATCAGTGTACCCGCTGCAGTCTGGGCATATACCTGAGCACCAAAACCAGCCATTGTACCGACAGCTAGTGACGTGGCGATAAGGCGTGCCAGCGGTTTCATTTGATTTTTTGTTTTCATTATTGATGTTTCTCTTTATAAATTATCGTTCTTTTAAAGAAATTGTCGCTGGGCACGACTACTCGGAGTTCTGCCCGACTAGGGAGGAATCTCACACTCTAAAATTCAATTATTTTTATTCAATTTTGGTTTTAGAGGTGACAGTCACAAATACATGTTCAAACCATGTAATTTACTTAACAGCTACTCTGTAAGTGTAAAGCTGACGACCTAGAGCAGCGATCGGCTGTTTAACTTTCCAACGAACATTTGTGTACTTCTCAGCTGGAATGATCACTGTCTTCATTTGACCATCAGCCATCTTCTGTTGACGACGTACTGGCTCACGCTCAAACGATGCACCACCATCAATACTCACTAAAAAGTCAGATGGAACGGCAGTCTTAGCACTGCGACCGATGTATTTCGTGTTAGCAGGAATCGGACCACTGACGACTAAACCACTCAATGTCTTTTTCGTTTCGTTAGTATACGTCAGGCTGTATTCCAGTACTTGACCAGGCTCAGTTTGCTTAGCTGGTTGACGGTACTCTTTACCTTGGGCATTGGTCTTAACCAAATATGCCTGCATGTTACTGACTAATGTAGGTTTACTCTTAGCAGTCGCGTTAAACATAACGCCTGCTGTGACAGTTACTACACAAAGTGCTAATGCAATTTTCTTAAACATTTCTATCCCCAATTTTATTTTTATAAATTACTAGTGCATGCAGGAAATCGTTTACGACACACTAAAAAAACACTTACACCAAACTGGCTCTTCTACATTAAGCTCCAAGCGGCATAATCGCGATAAAGATTAAGTGCTTTTTACTTAACAGTCGGTGAATAGCGTAAAAAGATTTCATCGACGGTGCAAATTAGAAACAGAATTTGTTCAGACAACTTATCTCTCGTGAATATAATTGAACCACTTTTCGTACAATGCTTTGCTGGGCGATGCAACCGTAGAACGTTTACTGACTGATGCACTGAATACAGGATTCCCCTCCAACGTTGATGCCATTCCACCCGATTCTTCTAAAATTAACGATCCCGCTGCGCAATCCCACAACTTCATACCGCCGTGTAAATACAACTGCCCACGACTAGCCGCCATCCACACCCATTCCAGAACGGTTGACCCCAAATTTCTTTGTGAGCGATAGGGTGTGTCCTGAATGATTCTCAGCGTGATATCAGCGGGAAGCCTTTTAAAATCAACCAAAGCGACACAAAGTTCCAACTCATCAACACTTGACGTGCAATTTAATCGTTCTCCGTTTAAGTAAGCGCCCTCACCCTTGATGGCAGTAAACATCTCATCTCGATTGACATCATAAGTAATCCCCATCACGACTTCGCCATCTTTTATCAGTGATAGTGAAGAAGCAAACAATGGTACACCCGCTGCAAAATTACTGGTCCCATCTAAAGGATCAAGACACCAAACCTCCGATTCATTCGTTAATAAATCGATCTGTTGCTGCTCCGTCATCTCCTCACTCATGAAGGCGATACCGGGGTAGTGTTGTGACAACAACGAATGTATCCGTTCGTCTGCTGCTAAATCGGCTTCCGTAATCAGACTGCCATCATGCTTAAGCTCATAGCCAATTTTATTAAAGCGTGGCAGTATCTCTTGTTGAGCAACATCGCGAATGATTGTTTCAATAATTTTCATATCGGGCAGCATACTAGTTGTTCCTTTTTTAGTTGGCATTATCGCCATATTTATTAAGTTGGTAGCTTATGAGTAGTTTGCTTTTCATTCTGTTATTAGCGGGTATAGCTTGGTTTTGGTTTGACTCCATTCGAGCCAAGGAGACAGCAACACGCGCTGCCTCAAACGCCTGTCAAAGTATTAACGCACAATTACTGGACCAGACAGTCGCTCTAAAACGAATCCGCTTGTCCAGAAACACGCAAGGCAGACTTCAGCTGGAAAGAAGCTTCGACTTTGAGTTAAGCCTCGACCGACAGGAAAGGTCATCAGGTCGTGTCATTCTTCTAGCCAAACAAATCTCCAGCGTACAACTCGACAGAGGTGATGGCACCACTATTCTGTAAGTATATTACATCAGCACTGGATCACTGAAACGGTTCTGAATTAAGTTTACCAATGAACCATGATGGACATTTTTAGCACTATGACAAAGAGGAGCGGAAAATGACAATGTGTCGTTAGTCAGCTAAAGCTGCATTCTTACACAACGATGCTATGATTCATGCTCCCAGAAAATTTAATACTAATATAAACGGAGAAAATTATGTCTATCGCAAAGGTTACAGAGATCACTTCGACTTCTAAGAAAAGCTTTGATGATGCTATCCATGATGGAATCGAGCGCGCTAACAAGTCACTTAAAAACGTCACAAGCGCATGGGTTGCTGATCAAAAGGTAACAGTTGACGGTGGAAAAATCACTTCATACCAGGTACGACTAAAAATTACTTTCGTACTGGAAGACTAAGTTACCCGAGCGCTGCTCTCAAGAGACAGCGCTCTACCCTACCACCTATATTGTAATAGCTACCCCTAAGTCTTATTATTGCCCGGTTCATTCAACTGAGGAATAATGATGGGATTTTTAGCGGGTAAACGCGCCCTGATTACCGGAATTGCCAGCAACCGTTCGATTGCCTACGGTATCGCAAAAGCCATGCATCGTGAGGGTGCTTTATTAGCTTTTACGTATCAAAACGAAAAGCTCAAACCACGGGTTGAGAAGTTTGCTGCTGAATTCGGTTCTAATATCGTCATTCCATGTGATGTATCAGCTGACTCAGAAATCGAATCCACATTCACCGCGCTTAAAGAGCATTGGGACTCTTTAGATGTGCTCGTGCACGCCATCGCTTTTGCACCAAAAGAACAACTGGCTGGTAGCATCGTTGAAAATACTACTCGTGAAGGTTCTGCAATCGCACATGATGTGAGTGCTTACAGCTTACTAGCCATGGCGAAATACGCCAAACCACTGATGGTCGGTCGCGACTCTGCAATCTTATCGTTAAGCTACCTTGGTGCTGTTTCAGCAATCCCAAATTACAACGTTATGGGTATGGCAAAGGCAAGTCTGGAAGCAGCCATTCGCTATATGGCCTTTGACTTGGGTAAAGATGGTATTCGTGTAAATGGTATATCGGCCGGCCCGATTCGCACCCTTGCAGCAGCAGGCATTGGTGATTTCCGTAAAATGCTGGATCACGCTGCTGAGAACGCACCACTGCGTCGTAACGTTACCATTGATGAAGTCGGCAATGCAGCAGCATTCTTATGCTCTGATCTTGCATCAGGCATTAGTGCTGAGATCACGTATGTTGATAGCGGTTACAACACTGTCGGTATGACAGGATACGGAACCGCAGAATAAGATTTGCAGCGCAGAGTCTATGACATTAGCTCTGCGCCTTCTGTACCAAAGGCTTAATCTGCGATACTGGTACTGGCAATTCCTTGCGCCCCATACTCTCTGGACAATTCCAGATCCTTATCGCTCAAACCGCCAATAGCGTAAACCGGAATATTGACTCGTCCAACCAAGCTTTGAAATGAGGGCCACCCTAAAGCTTGTTGCACATTAACTACTGAATTCATAAGTACCGGACCGATGAAGATAAAGTCCAACCCTAGCCTCTGTGCTTTAAACAACTCACCAGGCGAATAACACGTCGCAGATACTCGCTTAGCTTGTGGCTTGACTTGTGTTTTTAATAATTCGTCAGCACTTAAGTGTAAATTAAAGTCGTGTCGAACCAATGGCGGTGGTGATTGCAATATCACTTCCACATTTCGGCTGGCCGCCGTATCAAGCAACCAGCTTAGTTGCTCATGCGTAAGTTCAGTGTCTTCGAAGTTATGCATCAGAAAAGACTGCCCGGATGCCAACGAAGCCAATGCCTGCGCCTCAAACGACTCAGCCGTTACAACAGGCTTTAAGATCTTTATGAACTTCGGAAGTATCGCCGCCTCAATGATTGGCTTGTTGGCCTCAGGAAACTCAAAGTCATTCAGCGAAGCTGGACGAATCCACTGAACAGGCTGCCCTTCTTTGCCTGTCGCCGTGCCGCTCCATTGAGTGATTTCATAGACATCCAGATAAATCGATTTATTCTCGTACTCATGATAAACGCTAATGAGGCGGGCACTGTGACCCACATCAATGCCTAGCTCTTCGAATAACTCTCTGCTGAGTGCGGCGCGGCGCGACTCCCCAGCCTCCACCTTGCCTCCCGGGAATTCCCATTTCCCGCCCTGATGCTTGTCTTGAGGACGTTTCGCAATCAGAATATTTCCATCGTCGTCGCGAATCACTGCCGCAACGACTTCAATCGGCTTCCTGCCAAGTTCATCTTCCACTTATTTTACTCGTAAGTTTTTCTTGAAATAGTTCAAGGGAACAAAGTCTGCGGCACAACGCATGCTCGGAATCCATCGAGCTAAATTATCAGCCGTAAAGGTACGTCCGATGTGTTCATTCTCAAACACACCATCATGAAATAACACAACACCAACACGGCCTTTTCCTGAGCACATTTGATTCATGACATTATCTAAAATCTTATCACCATCCTGGTATTTTGGATTCCAGTCAAAGGCAGTCATCTCCCACCCAATATGCTCAAACTTGTTTCGCTTAAGTGCTTCCATTACCTGAGGACTGGTCTTCTGGTTAAACCAACCATCACCATGCGGCAAGCGGAAAATGGCAGGCTCTGTGGTAAAGAAAGGTGCCAAAATCTGACGGGACTTTTGGATATTTCTTTCTGCCATTGCCAACGGAATAGCCGTGTGACGATCATGCTCATAACTATGAGAACCAATCATGTGGCCTTCGTTTTTAATACGAGACAGTGTCTGTCTACGCTGCTGACACAGCTGGAAAGACTGACACTGTTCACTTTGAGGATTCGTCTTACAGTCATTGGTGTATAAACTGCAATCAACTTTATTGCCCAGAATAAAGAAGGTTCCCTCAATTTTTTCACGCTTCAGAACATCCAAAACCTTAGGCGTGACATCTGCCACCCCGTCATCAAAACTGAGTGTGATTTTTTTCTTTTCAACCGGACATTGGTACTTCGCTCTTACCTCAGCACAATCAGGCTGAGCTGCTAACGCCACATTGACAGGCAATAAGCCGATTAAGAAAAGACACAAGCCCATTAAACCCATTTTATTTTTATTCATTAACTTCGGTACTCCGCATTTATCGTCACATAGTCATGGGATAAATCAGATGTCCAAACCGTGGTCGATGCGTCACCCGCATGAAGACCGATACTAATGGTTATCTCTGCTTTATCCATTTCTTGTTGACCCTTTGCTTCTGTGTAAGTTGCAACAGGTTCGCCATCTTTGATCAGGGCCGTCTCTCCTAAACTTAATGATAGTTTGGAGATATCTAATTCTTTGACAGGGCTTCGGCCGATTGCAGCTAATAAGCGTCCCCAGTTTGGGTCACTGGCAAATAAGGCGGTTTTAACAAGAGGGGATCTGGCAACGGTATAAGCAACTGCGCGGGCTGTTTCTAAGTCAGGTGCGGTATCAACCGTTAAGGTCACGAACTTTGTCGCACCTTCAGCATCACGAATAATCGCTTGAGCAAGATACCGACAGACTTCGTCTAAAGCTTCCTGAAACACCGTGGCGTTAGTCGTGTCAACCACAGCCTGTGACTTACCCGTCGCCATCAACATAAGTGCGTCATTAGTCGATGTGTCACCATCAACCGTGATGGAATTAAAGGATAAATCAGCCGCTTGCTTCAGCATAGACTGCAACAACTCTGGCTCGATCTGAGCATCAGTTGCCACATAGGCCAACATCGTCGCCATATTCGGCTCGATCATTCCAGCGCCTTTAGCGATACCCGTTATCGTGACGGTATTGCCACCGATATCAAGCTGCTTGCTAAATGCCTTAGGCAACGTATCGGTCGTCATAATAGCATTAGCGGCACTTGACCAATTGCCAGCATCCAAGCCATTTAAAACCTCTGGAAACGCCGCCCTAAAAGGTTCAACAGGCAATAGCTCACCGATCACACCGGTCGAAAATGGCAGAACCTGCTCCGGAGCAACACCGGTAAGCGATGCTAACTCTTCACAAATTTCACGAGCATTATCCAAGCCAGCCTGACCGGTACCAGCATTGGCGTTACCAGAGTTAATAACTAAATAGCGCGGAGCGTTGTCTGCCATAAACTCCCTGCATAACAGAACGGGCGCAGCACAAAAGCGATTTTGCGTAAAAACACCAGCAACAGAACTGCCTTCAGCAATTTCAACAACCAGTAGATCTTCCCTGTCTTTGTAGCGAACACCTGCCGCTCCACTAGATAAACGAATACCCTCAACGGCTAGTATGTTACTAGCCGGTGTATAGTTTACAGCCATGCTTAATCCCTTGTTGTCGCTGTTTAGTTCAGCTTACCGTGACACTGTTTGAACTTCTTTCCTGACCCACATGGACAAGGGTCGTTACGTCCTACTTTGTCACCTATTCTCTGGAATGTTCGAGTCGTTTCAGGTGGTGCTTGTGGCGTATCATCACCCAACGCACTTGACGCTTCAGCGTGTGAATACTCCATCGGTGTTGCTTCTGGCTCAGGTGGTGCTAAATCCTGCTGAGTATCCTGAGAGATCTGGATTTTCATCATAAAGCCAATCACGCGCAGTTTGATTCGATCCAGCAGATCCTCAAACATCTCAAATGCTTCACGCTTGTACTCTTGCTTTGGGTTCTTTTGCGCATAACCACGCAGACCAACACTCTGACGCAGGTAATCCATTGACGCCAAGTGCTCTTTCCACTCTTCATCCAGTACATGCAGCATGACATCGCGCTCTAACTTACGCATGTTTTCGCTGCCGATGAGGCTCTCTTTATCCTTCAGTTTTTTCTCAACCGCTTCCTGAATGCGTTCACGTAGTGGCTCTTCATACAAGGTATCATCCTTGTCCAACCACCCCTGAATATCCAACTCTAAGTCAAACTCTTCAAGTAGATAAGCCGTTAAACCTTCAATATCCCATTGCTCATCCAGACTTGCTGGCGGTACGAAACGACTGATTGAGCTATCAATCACATCAAAACGAATTGAATCAATAGACTCCTGAACATCCTCACCTTCAAGTAACTCAGTACGCTGCTGGTAAACTACTTTACGCTGGTCATTTGCCACGTCATCGTATTCGAGTAGATTCTTACGAATATCGAAGTTGTGCCCCTCTACTTTACGTTGTGCATTTTCAATCGACTTGGACACGATCTTAGCTTCAATAGCCTGACCTTTTTCCATGCCAAGCTTCTGCATGATGCCTTTGACTCGCTCAGAAGCAAAAATACGCATCAGGCTGTCTTCCAATGACAGGAAGAAACGAGAAGAACCCGGGTCACCTTGGCGTCCCGCACGACCACGTAACTGGTTATCTACACGGCGTGATTCATGACGCTCAGTACCGATAATATGCAGTCCACCCGCAGCAACCACTGCATCATGGCGCTTTTGCCAGCCTTCTTTAGCTAATGCGATGGTTTGCTCGTTATCGCCCAGTTCTTTGAGCTCAGCTTCCAGTGAACCACCCAGCACGATATCGGTACCACGGCCCGCCATGTTAGTCGCAATTGTAACCGCGCCTGGACGACCCGCATTTTCAATAATATGCGCTTCACGCTCGTGCTGCTTCGCATTCAGAACTTCATGCTTGATTTTTGCTTTGGTTAGCAGACTAGAAAGCAACTCGGAACTGTCGATTGAAGCAGTACCAACCAATACCGGCTGCTGGCGCTCCTGCGCCATACGAATATCATCCACAATCGCATTGTATTTTTCTTCATGCGACATGTAGACCAAGTCATTCTCATCTTTGCGAGCCGTGGGTTTATTCGTTGGAATAACAACTACTTCAAGATCATAGATAGACTGTAATTCAAAGGCTTCAGTATCGGCCGTACCGGTCATTCCTGACAACTTGTCGTATAAACGGAAGTAATTCTGGAAAGTGATTGATGCCATGGTCTGGTTTTCAGGTTTGATCTCAACGCCTTCTTTGGCCTCGATTGCCTGATGCAAACCTTCTGACCAACGACGCCCCGGCATGGTACGACCTGTAAACTCATCAACAATGACAATCTCACCATCCGAGATGATGTAGTCAACATTCAATTGGAATAAGGTGTGAGCACGCAAACCTGCATTCAAATGGTGTAGCACTGAAATGCTACCGCTATCAAACAGACCTTCATCTTCTTTCAAAATACCGGCTTCGCGCAGTAACTCTTCAGCTCGCTCATTACCTACATCAGTCAGGAAGACCTGCTTGGATTTCTCATCGACAGAGTAATCACCAGGGCCTTCTTCATCATCTTTTGCTTGTGGTACAAGCTTTGGAACGATCTTATCAATAGCCGTATAAAGCGGCGCTGATTCACTGGATGGGCCAGAAATAATCAGTGGTGTTCTCGCCTCATCGATCAGGATCGAATCCACTTCATCGATAATGGCATAATTCAGTTTACGCTGAACACGCTCTTCTTTACTGAAGGCCATATTGTCGCGTAAGTAATCGAAGCCAAACTCATTGTTAGTTCCGTAAGTAATATCAGCGGCATAGGCTGCCTGACGCTCATCCTGCCCAAGGCCACTCACAATAACGCCTGTTGTTAGGCCTAGGAAACCATACAGCTTAGACATCCACTCCGCATCACGACTTGCCAGATAGTCATTCACCGTAATAACGTGAACACCCTTGGCAGGTAATGCATTGAGATAGGCTGTCAATGTTGCAACCAAAGTTTTACCTTCACCGGTACGCATCTCGGCGATTCGGCCATCGTTCAACACCATGCCACCGATTAACTGAACATCGTAATGGCGCATTCCCATGACGCGCTTACCAGCCTCTCTAACAGTCGCAAATGCTTCCGGAATCAAAGAATCCAGCGTTTCGCCTTTTTCCAGACGCGCTCTAAATTCAACCGTCTTAGCCTGTAACGCTTCATCGCTTAATTTGCTGAACTGGTCCTCCAGCGCATTTACCTGCTGAACGACTTTGGAGTAACCCTTAACAACCCTGTCATTGCGACTACCGAAGAGTTTTCTAGCAACCGATCCTATCATGATATTTATTTTCTCCCCGGTTTGATCCCGGTCTATTATCTGTTCCCGTTTGTAACGGATAAAAAGCGTCAAGAGCCCCTGCGCTCAACGCTTTCAATGAATAAAACTATTACAACGTATATTGGGGTTTCAGCCAAGAAATACAAGGCTTATATATGACTTTCGACATAGCTGCCGCTTACCAACATGCACGCTTACCCAGCGGATTATAGTATAGATTGCGGGATAAATTCACGCTTAACGCAGCACTGAATAGATATCACTCTGATTCACTCGCCATAGGGACTTTTTCCCAGATAATCTAGGGGATTTACATTCTTATTATTTTTTAATACTTCAAGATGCAGATGCGGACCGGTGGAGCGACCACTGCTGCCTACCCGACCAATTACCTCTCCACGCGATACACGCTGCCCCTCTTTCACTAAGGTTGCACTCAGGTGGGCATACCGGCTACGCAACTTATTCTCATGTTCGATCTCAATCATGCGGCCATATCCCCCATTGCGGCCACTATGAATCACCATACCATCTGCCATACTCATGACCTTTGTGCCGGTAGGTCCTGCGATATCAATCCCACGATGTTTTCGAAAACGACCGTTAAACGGATCTTTTCGCATACCAAAGCGAGACGATACATAACCTTTAGCCACAGGCCATTGCGCCAGCGTTTGGCCTCCACCAAAGGAACGCGACTTGAGCACTAATTGCATTCGCTCCAGCTGATGACTATGTCTGAGCATACTTTTTCGCAACGCTTCGATTTCTTTATTCACTTGGCGAAGTGAACGCCCTCGTTTCGAATAACTGTAATTTCGACCGTTTAAACCACCTTGTGCAGGTGGCTTATCAAATGAAAACAGGTCACTATCGAGCTTTGCTAAATCAACCATTTTTTGAGCAAATGCCCTTAACCGCACGCTCTCAGCCTCAAGTGACGCAATTTTTTTCTTCAAATTACTCAGATCGGACTGCGAGTACTCAATACCACTACTTCTGACAAAGGGGTCGTCAAATGAACGATTCGCAATAAATGACAATAAAAGAATAAGCAAAGACAGCCCCAGGACGGGCAATAAAATTTGACGCCAAACCGATAACTCAAGCTCTGTCGAAAGGTTATTTTTAGTTCGATGAAAATAAAGATTCACGGGACGCTGCTCCGCTACACATAGTGCATACTCATGGAAATAAGTTACACTTGAAGCATGAAGCAAACACGCACCCTCCAAAACTCGTACATTACTGAAAGCATCAAAAATATTGATAGGCTGTCTGAGCGTGTTCGTGAACACTTGGGTGTCAACGCATCGCAACAAAGTCTTTATGTGCTGCCAAAGCAGCAAGAGGTGGTGCTAGTGGTTGATAGCCCGGTTTTCGCTTCACAATTACGTTATCAACAAAACGATATTCTTCGATTTATCAACACAACGTTCTTGAGTGAATTCAAACGGGTAAAGGTAAAGATATCGCCACCGGTTATGCAAGCTAAACCTAAACCGGCGGTTCACAAGGAACTACCCAAAAACATTAAAGATATGCTTTCAGGCGTCCGGGATGAATTAGATAATTGAGATTACGCGTAGCCTAGTTCGCCAGCATAACTCACTGAAGCTTCTTGCTCTTCTTCCATTGTCGTGAGCTCCCATGCATCAGGCTGAGCAATTAACTCATGAAGCAGTAGATTATTAATCGCATGGCCGGACTTATGTCCGTGATAGGCACCAATAATGCTGTGACCAATAGTATATAAATCACCGATAGCATCTAGCATTTTGTGTTTTACAAACTCATCGCTGTAGCGCAGACCGTCTTTATTTAAGACCCGATATTCATCCAGTACGACTGCATTGCCCAAACTACCACCTAACCCCAGGTTTCTCGAGCGCATATACTCAACATCACGCATGAATCCGAAGGTGCGCGCACGGCTGATTTCACGACTGTAAGAACGCTTAGAAAAATCCAGAGCCAGTGTTTGCCGAGTAGATTTCACCGCGGGGTGATCAAAGTCGATTTCAAACGAGACCTTAAAACCGTCATATGGACGCAGCTCTGCCCATCCGGCTTTATTTTCAAAGCGGACGGTTCGTTTAATCTTCACAAACTTTTTAGCAGAACGCTGAGTTTCAATACCTGCAGACTGAATCAGATAGATGAATGGAGCAGCGCTACCATCCATTACCGGTATTTCAGACGCGGTTAAATCAACATAAGCATTATCAATACCGAGACCCGCAAAAGCAGACATCAAATGTTCAATTGTGGCAACCTTAACCCCATCCTGAACCAGCGTTGTACTGAGAACCGTTTCTCCAACTGCCTCAGGTGTGCTATGAATTTCGACAGGAACATCAAGATCAACTCTGCGATACACAATCCCCGTATCTGGCGCTGCTGGCCTGAGTGTTAACCCTACTTTTTGTCCTGAGTGCAAACCGATGCCTACCGTGCTGACGGTACGCTGTAATGTTCTTTGTGCTAGCATAAAATCCCCATTTATCGAGCCGTTATTATTGTTCTGGCTGATATATTATGGTGGGTAAGTGTATTTAATGAATTATAACCTGCGCTTAACGCCTCACAGATTTGTGCGCTATCATGCAATAAAATCAACAGCTTGTCTATAGATGTGCTACTTTTGAGATCGCCTGAGGTACCACATGGCGACTACTGAACGCCGTAATTTGTTGAATAATACCCTCTGCAGAAAGTCCTATTTCAGCTAATTGAGCTTCCCGTTCAGCATGTTCTATGTAGTTATCCGGAATGCCTAAATGAAGCACTGGAATACTAACGCCTTGTCGTGCCAAGCTCTCTGATACAGCACTTCCTGCACCACCTTGAATCGCATTGTCTTCAAGTGTCACAATGACATCATGATTACTGGCAACATCCAGAATTATAGCCTCATCCAGTGGCTTTACGAATCGCATATTCACCAGCGTCATATCCAAAGTATCCGCTGCTTGTTGTGCAGGGGCGAGTAGCGAGCCAAATAGCAAAAGAGCCACACGCGCTCCGCTTCTTAGCGTCGTAGCTTTACCGATTTCCATAGCCGTCATTACCGCATCCGGTTCAATGCCAACACCTTTACCACGCGGGTATCTGACTGCTGTCGGACCATCTTGCAAATACGCAGTGTAAAGCATTTGCCGACATTCGTTCTCGTCTGCAGGCGCCATGACAATCATGTTAGGAATGCAGCGAAGGTATGACAAGTCGTAATTTCCAGCGTGTGTTGCGCCATCTGCACCAACCAGTCCTGCACGGTCAATCGCAAACACAACCGGCAAGTTTTGAATCGCCACATCATGAATTAGCTGGTCATAAGCGCGCTGTAAGAAGGTTGAGTAGATAGCAACGATCGGTTTAGCGCCATCACAAGCCATACCCGCCGCCAAGGTCACTGCATGCTGCTCTGCAATTGCAACATCAAAGTATCGTTCCGGAAATTTGTCAGAGAACTCAACTAAACCGGAGCCTTCACGCATAGCCGGAGTAATCCCGACCACACGCTCATCACTGGTTGCGATATCGCACAACCAACGGCTAAAGACTTGTGTGTAAGTAGGCGTAGATGTCTTGGTACTTTTAACAATTCCCTGCTCGAGATTAAATGGTGAAACGCCATGATAGGTACAAGGGTCATTCTCAGCAGGCTCGTAGCCTTTTCCCTTTTTTGTGACTACATGGACGAAGCGAGGCTCGTCAATGTCTTTAATATTTTCAAACATCCGTACTAACTCAAGCACATCATGCCCATCAACCGGGCCATAATAAACAAAACCCATTTCCTCGAACATTGTTCCGGGCATCAACATGCCTTTGGTATGCTCTTCTGCCCGACGAGCCAACTTTTTCATGCCCGGCGTTCCAGACAAGATCTTTTTACCTTGCTCGCGAATACTGGAGTAAAGTGGTCCCGATAAAAGTCTTGCTAAGTATTTACTTAAACCACCCACATTCGGTGAAATCGACATATCGTTATCGTTGAGTACCACCAACATCCGTGCGTCTAAATCACCCGCATGATTCAACGCTTCATATGCCATTCCGGCGGTTAATGCACCATCACCAATAATGGCGACACTTTGACGGTCAATACCCTGCTGTTTCGCAGCAATTGCCATTCCTAAAGCCGCACTGATTGAGGTACTGGAATGACCAACACCGAACGTATCGTATTCACTTTCACTACGCTTGGGAAATCCTGATAAACCACCCTGCTGGCGTATCGTATTCAAACTATCACGCCTACCGGTCAATACCTTGTGGGGATAAGCCTGATGACCGACATCCCATACTAAGCGATCTTCAGGCGTGTTAAACACGTAATGAAGAGCGACTGTCAATTCAACCGTACCCAGACCTGCAGAAAAATGACCACCTGAACCTGACACAGATTCTAATAGGAACGCACGCAACTCATCACACAACTCAGGAAGCTGCTCTTTTTCTAGGCCGCGAAGCTCTTTTGGTGTCACAATCTGATCTAACATAGGCATTTACTTAATACGTTGTACTATAAATTGGGCGATATTCCGTAATAGATCAGCCTCATGGCCGAAGTCATCCAGCGCCGCTAGTGATTCTTGGTGCAATAATCGAAGTTTTTCTTTAGCCCCGGCCATGCCTAATATTGACGGATAGGTCGGTTTGTTTGCAGCAATATCAGCCCCTTGCTGCTTACCTAATGTATCGGTATCGCTTTCCACATCAAGAATATCATCCTGCACCTGAAAGGCCAGACCGATAGCGTCGGCATATCGTCGCAATAATTCCCGCTGTTTTTCATCTATGCTGTCGCTGCAATATGATGGCATCATCACACAAGCATTAATTAAAGCACCCGTCTTGTGTGCATGCATGGTTTCAAGGGCTTGCTCCTGTAGCGCTAAACCAACGGAGGCAAGATCAATTGCCTGCCCTCCCACCATACCACGAGATCCCGCCGCTACCGACAAAACCTTAATCAATTTAAGCTGTTGATCCGGGCGCAATCCCTCGATTGGTTCACTCAACCATTCGAAAGCAAATGCCTGAAGCGCATCCCCGGAAAGAATAGCCGTTGCCTCATCAAATGCTTTATGTGCAGTCGGAAGTCCGCGACGAAGGTCGTCATCATCCATTGCGGGTAAGTCATCATGAATCAGCGAATATGCATGGATACATTCAATAGCGACCGCTATACGATCCAAGGGTAACAATGGTATCTGCAGCGCAGCTCCACTGGCATAAACCAAACCGGGACGAATCCGCTTGCCTCCCGCTAAAGCAGAATAGCGCATAGCTTCATGCAGGCGAGAGGGTGCAATATCCTCAATCGCCAGGGCTTCGGAAAGAACCTGCTCAATACGCAAGCGATGAGGTTCTGACAATCGAACATCACTCATCGTCTGATAATTCTTCTTCACCATCAGCCGTCAGCAAGATAACCCGCTGCTCAGCATCTGCTAATAAACTCTGACAGTCACGACTGAGACGAACCCCTTGCTCAAATGACTGCAAGGCTTCTTCGAGAGACAAATCACCCTGCTCAAGCTTACTAATAGTCGCTTCTAGCTGGGCAACGGAGTCTTCGTAGTTGATTTTCTTTGCTGATTTACTCATGCCGATGATATTGATCTTTCATACATTGAATTGCAAGCAGATACTGTATTAGAAAAGCTAATCATGTATCTTGAAGTCAAGAAAACATTCCTCTACCATCAGATTCAGAATTTAAGGAGAACGCTCATGTTCAGTTTTGATTTTGGCTTACCTATGCTCCTCGTTGTTATCTTAGTAGCAATCGCATGGTTGAGCTTTTTCTCAGTCGTACTCTTTGGCTGATTGAAGACGACGTTAAGTCGCCTAGCTTCACATAGAAAAGGCCGCAGTAATATGCGGCCTTTTTGCTGTCTGTTAAATGGAGGGTGAAGCTAACTTACACCTCAACACCCACTTTCAACTTCTTAATCGCTGCACTTTCAAGCTGGCGAATTCGCTCAGCTGAAACACCATACTTGTCAGCAAGATCCTGAAGCGTTGCTTTCGTATCAGCTAACCAACGGCTTGCCAGAATATCTTTGCTGCGGTCATCTAACTCAGCCAACGCATTATTAAAGCGTGACTGCGTATGATCCTGCCAGTCCTGATCTTCCAGCATATCCGCCGGATCCTGACTTTCCTGTGGCAGCAAGTACTGACTTGGTGCATAAGCCTTGTCGTCATCTTCCTGACTAGGCGACAAATCGAATGAGATATCCTGCCCACTCATTCGCTTTTCCATTTCCATGACGTCTTTACTGGTGACGCCAAGATCTGTCGCAATATCATCAACTTCAGCGGCAT
Organism: Leucothrix pacifica; assembly: GCF_003172875.1. Lineage (GTDB taxonomy): Bacteria > Pseudomonadota > Gammaproteobacteria > Thiotrichales > Thiotrichaceae > Leucothrix > Leucothrix pacifica. The sequence goes on from NZ_QGKM01000006.1 coordinate 64,974, forward strand.
TTAACCAACCAAGACGCTTTTTGCTGCTTCTCAGGTTGAAGAAAAGCTTACGTTGTGCTTTAGTCGTTGCAACTTTCACAACCTTCCAGTTGCGTAAAATAAATTCGTGTATCTCTGCACGGATCCAGTGAACCGCGAATGAAACTAAGCGTACATTGACCGTTGGATCAAAGCGTTTAACAGCTTTCATCAAACCGATATTACCTTCCTGAATAAGATCAGCCAGAGGCAGACCATATCCACTGTATCCACGAGCGACCTTGATCACGAAGCGTAAGTTATGCATAACCAGTGCGCGTGCAGCATCTAAATCTTCATGCTCCACCAAACGCTCTGCATAAGCTTTCTCTTCTTTTACAGTCAGGACCGGTATTTCGTGCACCGACTGCACATAGCTATCCAAACTACCTGCGGATACAGTTAGTAAGGTACTATTTAATGCCAGTGACTTAGCCATATATTTTCTCCAAATTTCGTACTTTTTAGCACTCATACACTGAGAGTGCTAATTCTCGAATTAGTTCCGGATAAAGTCAAGTTATTGACGAATATTGCAGCTAAACGGTTGATTTTATGACAACGTAGCAAACACGTTTTCTGCTGCACTCAATGTATCTTCAATATTCTGATCTGTATGCGCTGATGATACAAATCCCGCTTCATACGCAGAAGGCGCCAGGTTTACCCCTTGAGCCAACATGCCATGGAAGAAACGGTTAAAGCGTTCAATATCACACGCTGTTACTTGTTGGTAAGTTGTTACCTGCTCTTCATTTGTAAAGAACAAACCAAACATTGCACCAACCCGATTCGCTGACATGGCAATACCATTATCCTCGGCGGCTTTCAGCATACCTTTAACCATACGTTCGGTTTTGACATCCAGATCTTCATAAAAGCCATTCCGGCTAATTATTTCTAATGTCTTCAAACCCGCAGCCATTGCAATTGGGTTACCTGATAGCGTACCAGCCTGATAAACCGGACCTGTAGGTGCTAGTTGCTTCATCACCTCCGCACGCCCGCCAAATGCCCCAACCGGCATTCCACCACCAATAATTTTACCCAATGTAGTCAAGTCAGGTTTAACGCCGTAGTAAGCTTGGGCGCCACCTTGAGCAACCCGGAAACCAGTCATTACTTCATCAAAAATCAACAAAGCGCCTGACTCATCACACACTTCACGCAGAGACTCTAAAAAACCAGATATTGGCGGTACGCAGTTCATATTGCCCGAAACAGGCTCAACAATAATACAAGCAATACTATCGCCCTGCTCTTTAAACAAAGCCCGTACCTGATCAGGGTTGTTGTAATCCAGCGTTAGTGTATGTTTGGCTAAATCGGCCGGCACACCCGGTGAGTTAGGCTCACCAAATGTCAGTGCACCAGACCCTGCCTTTACCAATAGCGAGTCTCCGTGGCCATGATAGCCACCTTCAAACTTAACGATATTATCTCTACCAGTAAAACCACGAGCCAGACGAATCGCAGACATGGTTGCTTCTGTTCCGGAGTTCACCATACGCACCATTTCGATTGATGGCATGATCCGGCGAATCGCTTCAGCCATTTCAACTTCGATCCCCGTAGGCGCACCATAACTAAGACCACGTCCGGCGGCTTCTTTTACAGCCTCAATGATTTCAGCATTAGCGTGGCCCGCAATCATTGGTCCCCACGAGCCAACGTAGTCTATATATCGCTTGCCATCAGCATCAAATAAGTAAGCCGCTTCGGCATGCTCGATAAACAGCGGTGTTCCGCCCACTCCTTTAAATGCACGAACGGGAGAATTAACACCACCCGGAATCACTTTTTGTGCGCGTGTAAATAACTGCTCTGATTGACTCACAATACCACCTTAAATTCTTTATTTGCGTTTAGTCGTTTTTGCCCGACGGACTACTGAAGTTATCATTTAACTTCTGCACAAACTGATCCACATCATTTCTGATAGCTGATAATTTACCACTCACACGACCACTCCAACCTGTTGGGTTGCTTCGGAATATACTGACCCAAGACCGCGTCCCTTTAGTGAAGGCAGCAGCAACATTACCATAGGCTGTCTCTTTTTCCAGAGACTTAGCAATGCCTTTCACGCTCCATTTGCGAATCACGAAATGGATAAACATTAACAGAACGATAAATGCAATCAAAATAGCCAGACTGAACCAGTCAGATAATAAGGCTAGCGGATTAGTAAACCATTGCTGTAACCAGCCCGTACTCCAAGCCAGGGCGCCAAAACCTGCGGTCACTAAGCCCATCGCCAGACCATCAAAGATCATCACTCGTTTGCGCCAACGCGATCTTGCCTGTTTAATTTGCGGAACCGCTTGTTGCTCTATTTGATTCGACAAAGACTCAAGATTGCCAATGATACGATAGACACGCTCGACATTGATTTCATCCATACGCTGAGTAACTTCTTTGTAGTCCGCATCACGCTTGGCTAAATATCGATCCCAGACACCTTGATTCTCGACAGGGACAGCAAGGTCAGTATTGAACATGACGTAAAAGCGCCCTGTGCTCAATCCGCACTGAACCAATGCTTTGTGCCATGAAGCGACAATAGACTCCAGATTATCTTCTTTTGCTGAGGTATCGATCTGATTCAAAATGAAAAGGAACTTACTGCTGTCATTACGTCGCTGTGCCCCTTTTACCAAATGCTCAAGTGTATCTTGCATTGCACCCGGCTCAGGATGGCGGGCATCGAACAACACCAGCACCAAGTCTGACAGATCAATAATATGATCAGTCAGCTTCAGCGTTGACTTGCGCTGCTCATCAGCATCGAACCCCGGAGAATCAATCAGAATTTTTCCACGAAGTGCTTCACTGGGGACTACCTTCATCTGGAGATAATTATCGATTTTGGAACCTTCGCCCTGGGTAACCTGCTCGATTTCTTCACTAATTTGATAGAAAGGAAAACGAGGATCACCATCCAAAGCCAGACCGGGCAATGTACGACTGGCCTCATCAGAGCTATAGGAAATCACCGTGAAACGATCATCTACCGCTTGATTCCCTGTATCTTGAAGCTTCATGCCCAGATATGAATTGATGAAGCTAGACTTTCCCGCAGAAAAAGTACCCAAAACAGATATCAACGGCCACCAGGAAATACGAGTTGCATAAGATTCGCCTGGCTCGAGTAAACCCATTTTATGAGCAATTACATCAAGTTTTTTGTACCTTTCCACTATCGCAACTAAGACAGGGTTTTCTTTCTTAAGGTGAGTTTGCAGATTCTCTAGACGTTGCTGCATACGTTGAGCTGGTGTCATTGAACGACCTTTATAAAAATTTACGAAGATTAGTGAACATAGACCTAAAATGAAGACTAAGCAGCCAGAGAAACTAGCGCCATATCAATGATGGGCAGTATACGGTAATAAATGTGCAGCTATAAGTCAGCTAACCTTATTGTAATACTAATTAATTTACACAAACAAAAAGGCCGGACGCTGCAACGAAGCAGGTCCGGCCGATAATAGACTGGTCTATTACTTATCTAACATAGCACGGATACTAGCCGCTCGCTCAGGGAAGAACAGGCCGATGAAACCAACCATGTTTGAGACTCGCTCACCATTACCCTTTTCGATCATAGGCTCTGCAATGTCAGCGTACAACTCAGCAGCTTTCTTAGGAAAGCCCTGACGCCAGAATACATTACCTAACTCACCTTTATGCTCGATCACAGAAGGCTCACGCTCAATCAAAGCTGTATAGATTTCAGCAGCTTCTTCAAGACCGTTATTCCAGTAAGCTTCACGCGCCATCATCAACAAGTCTTCACTCGACTTATCAGCAAAACCGCCGGTCAGTGCAGAAACCGCTGTCTCTTCAGAAGCCTCAGCAGCTACTTCAGTACTTTCAGCTTCGACTTCAGTTGCCGCTTCTTCAACCTCTGTTGACACTGCCGCTTGCACTGTTTCAACTTCAGTCGCTACAGCTTCAGCTGTGCTGGTAACCACCTCAGTGGTAGCTTCTGTAGCATCGGCAACCGCTTCAGTCGTTGCTACAGCAGCAACTGCAACAGCTGCTGTGCCTGCAGCTGCAGCAGCTTTTGTATCTACGACCGCTTCAACCGCTTCTTGCTTAACTTCAGCAACAGCGTCAGATGCTGCAGTCTCAGCCGTAGCAGTTGTTGATTCAGCAACTTGCTCAACCTTTGCCTGACTATCAGCTTCAGCAGTGTCATGCCCTGCCTTGTTACCACCAAATATCCATGCCAATAACACCGCAAGAATACCTAAACCCCAAGCAGCCTGAACAATTCGGTTTCCTAGCAGCCAACGTATCATTTCCATCAAAATTCTCCTTATTATCTGCCTAAATTACTCGCTTTTCTCGGCGTCAGTTTTTTCGGCAGGCATTTCTCCGCCCATACTCATCATCCCAGGCATATTCATCATCGGCATATGTGGATGACCACCTTGATAATGACTACCCATACTCATTCCGTAAGAGTAAGCTGGTACAGGTACGATAATGACACGCTGCACTCGGGTTACTTTTCCATTGCTGTTTTGAGGCTGAGCATTCTGCTGAACCAGCATCTGATTGAAGTAATTCATCATCATGCGCTGCTGTTGCATCATCGCCTGACGATACTGAACTTCCATCTGACGCATCTGCTGCTCATACATCGCAAGCGTTTGGGTATAGTCAGTGGTTGTGGCTGCAGCCTGAACTGCAGGTGCAGGTGCAGGTGCTGCAACTTCTTCAGTCTTTTCTTCTTCGACTGCTGCTACAACTTCTTCGGTTTTCTCTTCCTCAACCGCTGCTACAACCTCTTCGGTTTTCTCTTCCTCAACCGCTGCTACAACTTCTTCAGCCTTCTCATCTTCGACTGTTGCTACAACTTCTTCGGCATTCTCTTCTTCGACTGCTGCAACAACTTCTTCAGTCTTTTCTTCTTCGACTGCTGCTACAACTTCTTC